>CAVQPB010000004.1:0-178061 GCA_963714525.1 uncultured Pseudomonadota bacterium | reverse complement strand
AATGCGACATTCAGAGGCAACATAAAACCGCGCCCTAAAGTTGACGTACCTCTGAAAATCCAACGCCGAATGCCGCCATTCAATCTTGACCGTGATCGCGCTATTGACCACGGCAATCTATATCAAGGTGTTTGGTTTAAGTTGACGCGTTCGCTCGCCTAGGGCTTATAGCCCTAATTCGCTCAACCCAGGATGATCGTCTGGCCGCCGTCCGAGGGGCCAATGAAATTTTCGATCCGAGTCCTTGATTGGCAAATCGTTGATGCTTGCGTAGCGCCGTATCATCAATCCATTTTCGTTAAATTCCTAATTCTCGTTGCCGTAGGAACGATACCAATTCCCGGAATCGTCGTGCCACTCGTAGGCAAAGCGTACTGCGATTCGCGATTCGTCGAATGACCATAGTTCCTTAATTAATCGGTAGTCGAGTTCTTTCGCCCATTTACGCGTCAAAAACTGTACGATTTTTTCTCGACCCACCGAGAACTCGGCGCGATTTCGCCATTGGCTATCGATGGTGTAAACAAGTGACACTCGAGCCGGGTCGCGGGAATTCCAGCCATCTTCAGCCATACGCACTTTCTGTGTCGCTGTTTCACGCGTGAATGGCGGCAGCGGGGGACGACTTTCGTTGGCGTCGAGCATTTAGTAGCCTTTCGTGCTCGACGCTAAAAACTTGATGGCCTCGAGTGACAACTCTCCCAAGCCATGTCCGCCGGAATGTACATGATTAATAATTGCCTTACGCATCCTCGGATCCCAGAAACGCTTAATGTGACTGGAAATATTGTCCACGGCGACGTTGCGGTCAATCTCCGATCGAAAAAATGATTCGATTTGATTCGCCATCTTCACCAGGTGCTCGGTGTTGCTCATGCTACCAATGCCTCCGCATGTTGCGTTAATCGTTCAGGGTTCGCGTAAATCGTGTGACGGCTATCGCGAGCGAACGCAATCAACGTTACACCGGTTTCGCGGGCAAGACGAATTGCGAGTGCAGTTGGAGCAGAAATGGCGGCAACTATTTCGATTCCAACCGTTGCGGCTTTCTGTACCATTTCGTAGCTGGCACGGCTAGTCAATAATAGCCATCCTTCATTCAACGGCGCGCCATGAGAAAACATTGCACCGATTAATTTATCAAGGGCATTGTGCCGACCAACATCCTCGCGGGCCAGTTGAATGACGCCCTCCAAATCCACCCACGCAGCAGCGTGCACCGAGCCTGTCGCCACGTTTAGGGGTTGAAATTTATCGAGCGATTTAACAGCGCGTTCCACAATTGCATGGGAAATGGCCACTTGGTTAGGCACGGTTTGCGGATGACGAATCGCTTGGGCGAGGTTTTGCGCGCCGCATAGTCCGCATCCGGTGCGGCCGGTCAGATTGCGCTGCTTTTTTTCCAACGCAGCAAAACGTGTGGCGGCGATTACAAGATTGACTTCGATTCCTTCCGGGCTCTTGGCAATGTTGATATCAAGTATTTCGCTCGACGACTTCGACAATGCCTTCGCTCAAGCTAAATCCTAAAGCGAAATCCGTCAGATCTTGCGGTGATGCCATCATTACGACGAACGGCAGTACCGTTGTATAGCCAGCGCAACCGGCGTTTCTTCGGCGATATCGTCTTTGACGGGAGTCATGCCGTCGACATTCCAGCGCTCGCCGGCAAATCGACTGTGCGTACTTCAAACCTGCATAAGCGACTTTCGCCACGCTCCTTAGTCCTGCAGCAGCACGCTGCTTGAGCAAATCAGTCTGCGTTCCGAAAACTGCGTACTTGCGCTGCCATTCGGAAGGCTGCGACACGCGCGTGACCTGTACCGCAGTCACTTTGTACTCCGGGCAGTTGGTCGCCCAATCGGAATTATCCGTTGTGATCACGTTCGCGCCGGACTCCGGGAAATGGAATGTTGTGTAAACAATGCCAGGTTGGACGCGCGTGGTAATGCGCGCTCGCAGTACGGTTTCGCCGGCGCGGCTGGAAATGCCGACCCAATCGTCTTCTTTGATGCCGCGCTCTTCCGCATCATGCGGATGAATCTTCGACGCGATCTTCGTGATGCCAGACCTTGTTCGCCGTGCGGCGCGTTTGCGCGCCGACGTTGTATTGCGACAAGATACGGCCGGTCGTCAATATCAGCGGGAATTTGCGCGTGACTTTCTCATCGGTCGGCACATATTCGGTGACGACAAATTTCCCCTTGCCGCGCACGAACTGTCGATATGCATCGTGGGCGTGCCTTCTGGATGGGCGCGTTACATGGCCATTGAATGCTGCCGAGCTTGTCGATTTTTGCGTAAGAGACGCCGGTGAACGTTGGTGTAAGCGCGCGATCTCCTCCATGATTTGCGACGGATGCTTGTAATCCATCGGGTAACCCATGGCGTTCGACAAGCGCAACCGTGACTTCCCAATCCTCTTTACCCGCCAGCGCCGGCATGACTTTACGCACCGGCGAAATGCGTCGCTCCGCATTGGTAAACGTGCCGTTTTTTTCCAGGAAAGAAGAACCCGGCAAAAACACGTGCGCGAACTTGGCGGTCTCGTTCAAGAACAAATCTTGGACGACTAGGCATTCGAGATTCTTCATCGCCGCCGTGACGTGCTGCGTGTTCGGATCGGATTGCACGATGTCTTCGCCTTGCACGTACAAGCCTTTGAAGCTGCCGTCCAGCGCCGCTTCGAACATGTTCGGAATGCGCAAGCCGGGCTCGTCGAGCAACTTCACATTCCATTCGTTTTCAAACAACGTGCGCGTCGCTGACATCTGAGATGTGGCGATAACCCGGCAACTCATGCGGGAACGAGCCCATGTCGCACGCACCTTGCACATTATTTTGCCCGCGCAGCGGATTGACGCCGACGCCGACGCGGCCGATGTTGCCGGTGGCCATCGCAAGATTCGCGATGCCCATCACCATGGTGGAACCCTGGCTGTGCTCGGTGACGCCAAGACCGTAATAAATCGCGCCATTGCCGCCGGTGGCGAATAGTCGCGCCGCAGCGCGGACGATGTCTGCGGGCACGCCGCTAATCGGCTTCCATCGCTTCCGGCGAGTTGTACTCGCGCGACACAAACTCGCGCCATTTCTCAAATTCGGCCGACTCGCAACGCTCTTTCACAAACGCTTCGTTGACCAATCCTTCGGTGACGATGACGTGGGCGAGCGCGTTGATGACCGCAACGTTGGTGCCGGGGCGCAACTGCAGATGGTAATCGGCCTGCACGTGCGGCGTGCGAACCAAGTCAATGGTGCGCGGATCGACGACGATCAGTTTTGCGCCTTCGCGCAGGCGTTTCTTCATTTGCGAAGCGAATACCGGATGGCCATCGGTCGGATTCGCACCAATGACAACGATCACATCGCTGTTCGCACCGAATCGAAATCCTGCGTGCCGGCCGATTCGCCGAGCGTGGTCTTCAATCCGTAGCCCGTCGGCGAATGGCACACGCGCGCGCAGGTGTCGACGTTGTTGTTGCCGAACACGGCGCGGACAAATTTTTGCACCAAATAAGTTTCTTCATTGGTACAGCGCGACGACGTGATGCCGCCGACGGATTCTTTGCCGTATTTCGTTTGAATATCCTTAAATTTATCCGCGGCATATGCCGATCGCTTCGTCCCATGATACTTCGCGCCATGGATCGGAAATCTTCTCGCGGATCATCGGCTTCTTGATCCGATCCGCATGGGTCGCATAACCCCAGGCGAAACGGCCTTTCACGCAAGAGTGACCGTGATTGGCGTGACCGTCTTTATTCGGCACCATGCGAACCACGCGATTGCCTTGCATTTCGGCGCGGAACGAACAGCCGACGCCGCAATAGGCGCAAGTTGTAATCGTGCTGTGATCGGGCTGGCCCATTTCGATGATGGATTTTTCCGACAAGCGTCGCGGTCGGGCAAGCTTGAATGCAAGCGCCGCAGGACACGCATTCGGAATCGAGAAAGGTCTCTTGCATACCGGCTACCACGCGCGACTCAAAACCGCGGGCACCGATCGTCAGCGCGAACGTGCCTTGGAGTTCTTCGCAAGCGCGCACACAGCGGCTGCAGACGATGCACTTGCTCGGATCGTAGGTGAAATAGGGATTCGATTCGTCTTTGGTTGCCTTAATGTGATTCTTGCCCTCGTAGCCGTAACGCACTTCGCGCAAGCCCACCACGCCCGCCATGTCCTGCAACTCGCAGTTGCCGTTGGCGGAACAGGTCAAGCAATCGAGCGGATGATCGGAAATGTAAAGTTCCATCACGCCGCGGCGAATATCGGCAAGCTTGCTCGATTGGCGTGCGTACCACCATGCCGTCTTCGCAGTTGGTCGTGCAGGATGCGGGATAGCCTTTGCGACCTTCGATCTCGACCAAGCATAAGCGGCACGAGCCGAATGGTTCGATACTGTCGGTCGCGCACAATTTGGGCACTTTCACACCGGCGCCAGACGCCGCGCGCATCATCGATGTGCCGGCCGGTACGGTGACCGTCATGCCGTCAATTTGCAGGGTTACGGATTTCGCGCTGTTGCGTTCCGGGGTGCCGTGATCTGTGTCGAATTTGGATAACATCGTCGATCTCCTGAAATTAATATGTCTGATGCGTTGTCACGCGGCGATACTTTGTCTTTGCAATGCCGAAATCTTCGGGGAAATGATTCAGCGCACTCAGAACCGGGAACGGCGCCATGCCGCCCAGCGCGCACAACGAGCCATTGATCATCGTGTCGCACAAGTCTCGCAATACTTGGATATTTGCCGGCTCGATTTTGATCGGCGATAATTTTGTCGACCACTTCGACGCCGCGCGTGGAGCCGATGCGGCAAGGCGTGCATTTACCACAAGATTCGATGGCGCAAAATTCCATCGCGTAACGCGCCATTTTCGCCATGTCGACCGTGTCGTCAAACACGACAACGCCACCATGGCCGATCATCGCAGAAATCGCCGACGTAGGCTTCGTAGTCGAGCGGAACATCGAATTGCGATTCGGGCAGATACGCGCCAAGCGGTCCGCCGACTTGCACCGCGCGTATCGGCCGGCCGCTAGCCGAGCCGCCGCCGTAGTCGTACAGCAATTCGCGCAACGTCAAACCGAAGGCTTTCTCGACCAAACCGCCGTGTTTGATATTGCCTGTCAAGCTGAAATGGCAACGTGCCGCGCGAGCGACCCATACCGAAGTTTTTGTAGAAGCTCCGCACCTTTGTCCAGAATGACCGGCACCGATGCAAACGAGATCACGTTGTTGATGACAGTCGGCTTGCCGAACAAACCTTGAATCGCGGGAATCGGGGGCTTAAAGCGCACGATGCCGCGTTTGCCTTCCAGGCTCTCCAACATCGCGGTTTCTTCGCCACAGATATAAGCGCCGGCACCGAGCCGAACTTCTAAATGAAAGGCTTTGCCGCTGCCGAGTACGTTTTCGCCCAGATAGCCTTTCGCGTTCGCCGTGGCGATCGCGTCGTTGATCACTTGATAGGCGTAGGGATATTCCGAGCGCAGGTAGATGTAGCCTTGCGTCGCACCGGTCGCGATGCCGGCAATCGTCATGCCTTCGATCAGCACGAACGGATCGTCTTCCATAATCATGCGATCGGAGAATGTGCCGGAATCGCCTTCGTCCGCGTTGCAGACGATGTACTTCTGGGCGCCGCTGGGTGTTGAGCACCGTTTTCCATTTGATGCCGGTCGGAAACGCTGCGCCGCCGCGACCGCGCAGACCCGATGTCGTCACGGCGTCGACCACTGCTCGCGCCGTCCATTTGCGAGCGCGTTCGTCAATCCGTGATAACCGTCATGAACAAGATAGTCATCAAGCGAAAGCGGATCGGTAATGCCAACGCGCGCGAAGGTCAGCCTTTCTTGTTTTTTGAGATAAGGGATTTCTTCGGTCACGCCATGGCACAAAGGGTGCGCCCCGCCATGCAAAAAATTCGCTGCAAACAAACTTGCTACGTCATCAGGCGTGACCGGACCATAAGCGATGCGGCCTTTTGGCGTCGCTACCTCGATCATGGGTTCCAACCAAAACAATCCGCGCGAGCCGTTGCGCACGATCTTGATCTCTTTGCCCAGACGCGCGGCTTCAGTGATCAAGCTCGCGGCAACTTGATCCGCACCGACGGACAATGCCGCCGAATCGCGCGGTACGAATATTGTTGTTGTCATTCGATTTCCACTAGCTCTTTGCAAGTTGCATCGAAACGTTGCGGTGTCACCCGGCCGCACAGCGCACCGTCGATCATGATTGCGGGAGAAAGCGCGCAATTGCCGAAGACAATAAGTTGGCTCCAGCGTAAAGTCGCCATTCTTGTCGGTGCGAATGCATATCGATGCCGAGCTTGGATTGAATATGTTCGGTAAGTCGTTCCGCGCCCATGGCCTGGCACGCTTCGGCCTGACAAACTTTGACGACATGCTTACCGGGTCTGTGATCGCGAAAATCGTGGTAGAAGCTCATCACGCCGTGCACCTCAGCGCGCGACAAATTTAATCCCTTTGCGATTATCGGGACTAAACTCGGTGGAACAAAACCGAGTTTTTCCTGGACTCGATGCAAAATGAGTAACAAGGGCCCGGGCTGATTCAGTAGGTCGACGCAAAGTGCCTTTAGTTCATCAGCAGTAATTGCCTTATCTGTATCCACAGTTTATTTACGGAGTAATATGTAAAAAATTACATATTTTATCGTTGAAGTTTGAAGGTAGGCGTAAGCTAGCATTGGAATCACGTCCTCGCAATATGATATTATTTGCATAATGTATAAAGTCCGAATTAACCCGCAATGGGAGTTGGAGCGGCCCGGCGAGTTGCCGAAGCCATTACCCGATTTACTAAAGTTATGCGAGTCGATTAACGAACTCGGTAACCTTGCCGCCGCTTGCCGGCATATCGGTGTGTCTTATCGTCACGGCTGGGGTGTGATGCAAGAGGCGACTCGCATGTTTCAATCTCCCGTTGCCGATTTGGAGCGCGGTCGCGGCGCAACACTGACTGCACTGGGCGAGAAATTACTTTGGGCGAACAAACGCATTAACGCTCGACTTTCTCCGATACTCGACACACTCGCATCCGAATTAGAGATCGAACTAGAGCGTGTGCTATCGCATACGACTGGCATACTTCGCATGCACGCGAGCCACGGATTCGCCGTCGAAGCCCTGCGCGAAACCTTGGTGGAGCAAGCGATTCCGGTGGAACTCAAATACGTTGGCAGCCAAGAGGCGCTCGCATCGCTCGGGCAAAATGAATGCGACGTGGCGGGATTTCATTTGCCGGTAGGTCATTTGCAGACGGCGGCCTTGAAACAGTATTCGGCGTGGTTGCAGTCGCCGGGCTTGAAGCTTATCAACTTGGCCACGCGGCAACAGGGTTTGATGTTGCCGCCGAAGAATCCCAAACGATTGTCTGGCCTCAGGGATTTGTGTCGAAAAAACGTGCGCTTCATTAATCGCCAGCCGGGTTCAGGGACGCGATTGCTGTTGGATTTGTTGTTGAAACGAGACGGAATCGATAACCATGCGATTAATGGCTATGAAGTCAGTGAATACACGCACGCCGCGATCGCAGCGCACGTCGCCAGCGGCATGGCCGACGTCGGATTCGGGATAGAAACAGGCGCGCGGCGCTTCGGTTTGGATTTCATTCCCATTGTAACGGAACGGTATTTTTTGGCCTGCAGCACGGAACGACTGAAACTGAAGTCCATGGAGCAAGTACTCGCAATTATGCAAAGCCGTGAATTTGCAACCCGTGTGAACCAGTTACCTGGTTACGACGCGAAAGACTGCGGAAAGGTAATGTCCGTCGCCGAGACATTCAATTTGCCGAGGCGAAAAAAGCCCTGACGGACCCTCTATTTTTACAAATGGTTTGATGGGATTCTGACTGCGCATTTTTCGGTGCAAACCATTTAAGTGGCATGTGGTAACACCTCCAGTCCCGAATAACCGCATTTCGATAAATTAACTCGAAGTGCCGGGACACGACATTCCCGAACGTCCGCAGTATCATCCCGCTGTACGGCGGCTCATGGCCGCTCACGCCGATCGCATCGCGAAAACTAAGCGACGACTTTTAAGACATGGTGCATATCCGTTAACGTCGAGTCGACGGCGGCGTTTCGTTCATCTCGCCGTCATGCTGTCCATGTCGCCGGAATCGTGGATCAAATCGGAGCCAAGTGAGTGTTCGCGTTCAATCGGAATAGGTGTCCAAATTGAAACGGAATATGCAGTTCGGCAAGGTCGATTTCCCCGACGTTACAAATGTCTTTTGATGTTCATGCTCTGATGCAAGACGCGAACGATCCGAACACCCGGCTTCTTTGGCACATAAAACACAATATGCGATTGGTATTCAAGGCGCCGCAAGTTTGGTGCGAACTCGTGCGCGCTACGTCCTTGCATCGGATGTTCTGCAAGCGCGGAGAAGTGTTCGTGTAAGCCCAGAAGATACGCCTTCGCCTGCTCCAATCCGAAATTCAGAATCGTGTATTCGAAAATGCCAGCAAGATCGCCGTCGGCTTTTGATGAGAGTTTATAGGCGGCCATCCGCACGCAGCCTGGATTCGACTTCCTTCATGATCTGCGGAATAGTGCGGCCGCTGTCGGCGCTGTTCAATCCTTCCTCAATGGCGGTTTTGAGGGCTTGAAATTTGGCGTTGTCTTGGTCGCGCCGGATCAAGTCGCGGATATATTCGCTGTCATTGGTGAAGTCACCGGCGTCGATTTGCGCTTTGATCCATTGATCTTGCTGATCCGTGACGGTGATGGTTTTTCGGGTGGTGCCCATGGTTAAGTCTCCAAAAAATAGGAAGTTCATACTATTGATGCAATTATAGGCTTTTTATCATACATGGTGTGCGCAGCAGTCAATCGCTATCCGTCCTCCCTCTTTCTTTTTCAGAGGGCAACGATTCCCATAACACCGGGAGTATTTCCCTGCCGCAATCAAGCGCCTTGTTTTAGCCGGGCTTCGACTTTTTGCGGGATTGTTATGTGTCCGCGAATGCAGGCTATCGCCGCGTAGTGAATGCGGTTTGATGCATTGGGCAGCAGTTAACGTCGATTCGACGGCGGCGCATCGGCACCGACACCGCTGTTACGCGAATACTATCGAGGGTGAGATGGTCGATTGCAGACGGTGCTGGATTGGCCATTTCGAATTTCTCCACGACTATTATTTTCTATTATATTCTGCTAATTCTCGCGTTGAATCTCTAATATCACGGCTCATGTCCTCAGCCTGGGGATGGAGTCGGCGTCGAGATAGTTGAGTTCGTCGTTTCTGATTTTTGAGGATTTATTCTGCCAATATCAATAAACTCAGAAAAATATTCTAATAAACCTGCTGCGATGTAGAAAATTAAGGAACCTTTTCTTAGGACCCGCTGATAAGATTTCGGTTGCGAGATGTCGCCATACCCACGGCGATTGTCTTTCGTTCCGATTCCTACAGGAGTTAGACATGCAAGCTGTCACGCTAGACGACAAGTATGTTAGCGACGCCGATCGCGTTTATTTGACCGGCATACAAGCACTGGTGCGCCTTACCCTGGTGCAACGGCGCCGTGACCTCGCCGCGGGGCTTAACACCGCGGGTTTTATTTCGGGCTATCGCGGCTCGCCGCTCGGCGGCTTGGACGAAGCGCTTTGGAAAGCCAAGAAACACCTCGAAGCTCATCACGTTAAATTTCAGCCCGGCGTCAATGAAGAACTTGCCGCGACCGCGGTGTGGGGCACGCAGCAAGTCGATCTAATCGGCAAAGCCAAATACGATGGCGTGTTCGCGCTGTGGTACGGCAAGGGTCCGGGCGTAGATCGCTGCGGCGACGTGTTCAAGCACATGAATTTCTCGGGCACGGCGAAAAACGGCGGCGTGTTGCTGGTGGCGGGCGACGATCACGGCGCGTACTCATCGACTTTGCCCCATCAAAGCGATCATTTGTTCGCCGCGTCGATGATACCGGTGCTGTATCCCTGCAACGTCGCGGAATATATCGAGCTGGGCTTACACGGCTGGGCGATGTCGCGCTTTTCCGGTTGTGCCATTGGGTTCAAGGCGCTTGCCGATACGGTGGAATCCTCCGCTTCGATCGAAGCCGACCCGTTTCGCATCAAGACGCTCAATCCAACGGACTTCGTGATGCCGGAGGGCGGCCTCAATGCCCGCCTGTTAAGCGACCCGCTCGGGCTGCAAGCGCGCAAACAAGAAGCCTTGATGCAGGACTACAAGATCTACGCGGCGATGGCGTACGCGCGGCTCAACAAAATCAACCATACCACCATAGATTCACCGAACGCGCGCTTAGGCATTATCGCGTCCGGCAAGTCCTATATGGACGTCCTCGAAGCGCTAGATGAATTAGGCATCAATAAGCAACGCGCCGAAGAAATCGGCATCCGCGTGTTCAAGGTTTCCATGCCTTGGCCGCTCGAGCCGGACGGCGTGCGCGAATTCTCCAAGGGGCTGGAAGAAATTCTGGTCGTGGAGGAAAAGCGCCAGATGGTCGAATACCAGCTTAAGGAGCAGCTCTATAACTGGCATACGGACGTGCGCCCGCGCGTCATCGGCAAGTTCGACGATCAGGGCGAATGGGTGCATCCGCGCGGTGAATGGCTGCTGCCGGCGAAAGCGGATTTTTCCATCGCCCAGATCGCCCGCGTGATCGCATCGCGTATCGCTCGCTTCCACCAGAGCGACGCCATCAAAGCGCGCCTGGCTTTTCTCGACGCGAAGGAAGCGGTGCTGAAAAAAGCCGTCAATACGCCGCCGCGCCCGGCATACTATTGTTCCGGCTGCCCACACAACACTTCGACCAAAACACCAGAAGGTAGCATCGCGCTCGCGGGCATCGGCTGCCACGTCATGGCGACGTCGATCTACCCGGAGTACAACAAAACGACGACGCAGATGGGTGGCGAAGGTACGCCATGGATCGGGCAAGCGGCCTTCTCTGAACGCTCGCATGTATTCTCGAATCTCGGCGACGGCACTTATTTCCATTCCGGGTCGCTGGCAATTCGCGCGGCGATCGCGGCGAAGGTCAACATCACATATAAAATTCTCTACAACGACGCCGTCGCGATGACCGGCGGACAACCGGTTGATGGAACGATCTCAGTTGCCATGATCGCGCAGCAAATGGCGGCCGAAGGCGTAAAGCGCATCGCGCTGGTCACCGAAGATCTATCCCGCTACACCGACCGTTCACAACTACCCACGCAAGTGACACTGCACGATCGCCGCGATCTGGACTCCGTGCAGCGCGAACTACGCGAAGTGCCCGGTGCCTCGGTGTTGATATACGATCAAACCTGCGCCGCCGAAAAACGCCGGCGCCGCAAGAAGGGCGAACTTCCGCAACCACTACAGCGTGTGTTCATCAACGAAGCGGTATGCGAAGGTTGCGGTGATTGCGGCGTGCAATCGAACTGCACCTCGATCCTGCCATTAGAAACAGAGTTCGGCCGCAAACGCACGATCGATCAATCCTCTTGTAACCAGGACTATTCTTGCATTAAAGGCTTTTGCCCGAGCTTTGTTTCCGTTGAAGGCGGCAAGCCGCGCAAATCCAAGCAAGCGCAATCGGTCGCCAAGGACGACTTTGCAGCGCTGACGCCGCCGCAGCCGCCGAAGCTCGAAGCAGCGCCGTACAATATTTTAATTACCGGCATCGGCGGCACCGGCGTGATCACCATCGGCGCCCTGCTCGGCATGGCTGCGCACCTCGAAGGTAAAGGCACGTCGGCGCTGGATATGACCGGCATGTCGCAGAAAAACGGCTCCGTGACGTCGCACGTGCGCATCGCCGCAAGCCCGGATGATATCCACGCGCAGCGCATCGCCACCGGCGAAGCTGATTTGATTTTGGGCTGCGACATGCTGACGGCCGGCGCCCACGACGCGATCAGCAAAACCCGCCCGGGACGCACCGTGGTGGTAATCAATACACACCAACAGCCGCCGGGGCCATTCGCGCAGAATCCAGACTGGAGTTTCCCGGAGCAATCGATCCACGCGCTGATCGACGAGTCGGTCGGTGGACGCGCGCATTTCCTCGACGCCACCCGGCTTGCCACCAGCTTACTTGGGGATTCCATCGCCAGCAATTTGTTCATGCTCGGCTTCGCATTCCAAAAGGGACTGATCCCACTAGGGGAAGTATCGCTGCTGCGCGCCATCGAATTGAACGGCGTCGCCATCGAAGCGAACAAGCAGGCCTTACTATGGGGCCGCCGTTACGCGGTGGATGAAGCTAGTGTCGAGCGCACGGCATCACCGGCGCGCCCGGTAATAGTGCAGATGCCGCAGAGTTTGGAGGCGTTGGTGCGTAGACGCGCCGCCTTCCTTACGCAATATCAGAATGCCGCGTATGCCAAACGCTTCGAAGATCGCGTCGAAAAAGTGCGCGCGGCTGAGTCCCGGCTCGGCAAGGGCGATGCGCTGGCGAAGGCCGTCGCCAAGAATCTTTCCAAGCTCATGGCGTACAAAGACGAATACGAAGTTGCACGGCTGTATACCGACGGCGAATTCGAGAAGCGACTCGCCGACGCCTTCGAAGGCAACCTCACCGTTAAGTTCCATCTTGCGCCACCGCTTCTAGCGAAGCGCGATGCGCAAGGGAATCTCGTCAAAGCCCAATATGGCGCGTGGATGAAACACGCATTTCGCCTGCTGGCAAAATTCAAAGGGCTGCGCGGCACCGCCCTCGATATCTTCGGCCGCACCGAAGAACGAAAACTCGAACTCCAGTTGATCACTGATTACGAAGCGATGCTGGAGCAGATCCTCCCTGCTCTGTCGACGAACACCTACGATACCGCCGTTGCCCTTGCCAGCCTGCCGGAGCGTATACGCGGCTTCGGGCACGTGAAGCTAAAAAGTATGGACGCGGCAAAAGCGGAACGCGAAGCGCTGCTACAAAGTTTTCGTACCGGCCAGCCGCGTGCGGAAATCGCGGCTTGAACGGCGCCGTGGGCCTGCGTTGCGCTAGCGCCGCTTCACCGAGTATTATTGGGCCTAAAATATACCCGCCGAAATCCTCGCTCGGGGGTTGCCGCGTTCACCACTGAATCAAAGCTTGCGCAAAAGGAAATACCATGACTGACCTTAGCCATCGTCCCACCGATAGTGCCGTCTCGAACACAGGACAAATCCGCTTCGTCACCGCGGCCAGCCTGTTCGACGGCCATGACGCATCGATCAACATCATGCGCCGTATTCTTCAGCAATCTGGGGCGGAAGTCATTCATTTGGGTCACAACCGCTCGGTGCAAGAAGTAGTCAACGCCGCCGTGCAGGAGGACGTTCACGGCGTGGCGGTGAGTTCCTACCAAGGCGGTCACGTCGAGTTCTTTAAATACATGATCGATCTCTTAAAGGAACGCGGCGGCGAGAACATCAAGGTGTTCGGCGGTGGCGGCGGCGTGATCATCGGCTCGGAAATCAACGAACTGCAGTCTTACGGCGTCGAGCGCATCTATTCGCCCGAAGACGGCGCGCGCATGGGCCTTGTCGGCATGATCGATGACATGATCGCCCGCTCCCGGGATGATCTCGCGGCGAAAGCGCCGGGGGATCTGGCGGCGGTTGTTGCCGGTGACCAGCGCGCTCTTGCGCGACTGATCACGGGCTTGGAGGCGGGCTCGTTGCCGGAAAGCGTGCGCCAGCAAGTGATGAGCGGCGCCGCCGACAAGAAGTCTGTCCCGGTATTGGGTGTCACGGGCACGGGCGGCTCTGGCAAGTCTTCGTTAACCGATGAATTGATCCGCCGTTTCCGGCTCGACCTAGATGATCGGCTGAAGATTGCCATCATCGCTGTCGATCCGACCCGACGCAAAACCGGCGGGGCGCTGCTCGGCGACCGCATACGCATGAACGCCATCGAAGGCGAGGGTATTTTCATGCGCTCTCTCGCCACCAAGGGCGGCGGTGTGGAGATTGCGCCCTGTTTGCCGGAAGTCATCGCAGCTTGCAAATGCGCGGGCTACGACTTGATCGTCGTGGAAACCTCCGGTATCGGTCAAGGCGACGCAGCCATCGTGCCTCACGTCGATGTCTCGCTTTATGTCATGACGCCCGAGTACGGCGCCGCCAGCCAGCTCGAAAAAATCGACATGCTGGATTTTGCCGACTTCGTCGCGATCAACAAATTCGACCGCAAAGGCGCGCAGGATGCGCTGCGCGATGTGAGCAAACAATTTCAGCGCAACAAGAGTGATTTCTCCAAGCGGCCCGAGGAAATGCCGGTGTTCGGCACCATGGCGGCGCGCTTCAACGACGACGGCGTCACCGCGCTCTACCACTCACTATTGCGCAAGCTTGAAGAGAAAGGATTAAAGCCCGGCGCATCGCAGTTGCCTGTACCGAACACGCGACACTCCACCAATCAAACGCCGATTGTGCCGCCGGCACGCACGCGCTATCTCGCCGAAATCTCTGACACAGTGCGCGGTTACAAACGTCATGCCGGGGAGCAATCTAAGGTGGCGCGCGAGCGCCAACAATTGCTCGCCGCGAAAGATATGTTAAGCAGCGAATGCCAGGAAGATAACGCCAATTTGCCTGTCTTGGCGCGCAGCCGTGAAGAACGCCTCACCAATGAAAGCCGCAAGCTCCTCGATCAGTGGCCCGATCTGCAAAAAGCTTACAGCGGCGACGAGTATGTGGTGAAGATTCGCGATAAAGAGATCCGCAGTAAGCTGACCAGTCAATCGCTGTCCGGCACACCGATACGCAAAGTGGCGTTGCCCCACTACGAGGACCATGGAGAGCAGCTTAAATGGCTGCTGCTGGAGAACGTGCCCGGTTCGTTCCCGTTCACCGGCGGCGTGTTTGCCTTCAAGCGCGAGAACGAGGATCCCACCCGCATGTTCGCCGGCGAAGGCGATCCGTTCCGCACCAATAAGCGCTTTCATTTGCTGGCCGCCGACATGCCGGCCAAGCGGCTGTCCACGGCGTTCGATTCGGTGACGCTATATGGCTTCGATCCCGACCTTCGTCCCGACATCTACGGCAAGGTGGGCAATTCCGGCGTTTCCATCGCTACCCTGGAAGACATGAAGGTGCTCTATGGCGGATTTGATCTCACGGCGCCGAACAACTCCGTCTCCATGACCATTAACGGGCCGGCGCCGACCCTGCTCGCAATGTTTATGAACACGGCCATCGACCAGCAGTTGGATAAGTTCCGCAAGGACAATGGCCGTGATGCCACGAGCGATGAGGCGCAGAAGATCAAGGCTTGGACGTTAGCTACCGTGCGTGGCACGGTGCAGGCGGATATCCTGAAGGAAGATCAAGGCCAAAACACCTGCATCTACTCGACGGAGTTCAGCCTGAAAGTGATGGGCGACATACAGGATTACTTTATCCATCACAATATCCGTAATTTCTACTCAGTGTCGATCTCCGGCTATCACATCGCTGAAGCGGGCGCCAATCCAATCAGTCAACTCGCCTTCACGCTGGCAAACGGCTTCACCTTCGTGGAAGGCTATCTCGCGCGTGGCATGCACATCGACGATTTCGCACCTAATCTGTCGTTCTTTTTCAGCAACGGCATGGATCCGGAGTACACCGTGATCGGCCGCGTGGCGCGCCGTATCTGGGCCGTGGCGATGCGCAACAAGTACGGCGCCAACGAACGCTCACAGAAGCTCAAGTATCACTGTCAAACTTCCGGGCGCTCGCTGCACGCCCAGGAAATCGACTTCAACGATATCCGCACCACATTGCAGGCGCTGATCGCTACTTACGATAACGCCAACAGCCTGCATACCAACGCTTACGATGAAGCAATCACCACGCCGACCGAGGAAAGTGTGCGCCGCGCGATGGCGATCCAGTTGATCATCAATCGCGAGTGGGGTTTGGCGAAGAACGAGAATCCGAATCAAGGCAGCTTCATCATCGATGAACTAACCGAACTCGTGGAAGAGGCGGTGCTCAAGGAGTTTGAAGCCATCAGCGAGCGTGGCGGAGTGCTCGGCGCCATGGAGCTCGGCTACCAACGCGGCAAAATCCAAGAAGAGTCGCTTTACTACGAGCACAAGAAGCACGACGGTTCCTATCCGATAATCGGCGTGAATACCTTCCTCAATCCGAAGGGCGATACCGTTCCACAATCGCTCGAGTTAGCGCGTTCCACTGAGGAAGAAAAGCAATCCCAACTCAGCAGGCTGGGTGAGTTTCACGCCAAAAACCAAGGTGCGAGCAGTGCGATGCTTAAGCGGCTGCAACAAGCTGTGATCGATAACGCCAATGTATTCGAAGTGCTGATGGATGCGGTGCGAGTGTGTTCTTTAGGGCAGATTACACAAGCACTGTTTGCCGTCGGCGGCCAGTATCGGCGCAGCATGTAACGAAACATGTAGGGCGGGTTCCGACCCGCCAATCAACGGTAAGAAATGCGGCGGGTAGGACCCGCCCTAGCGTACCCGGTAGGGTGTGCAACGCGCACCAAACAGAAATCGCGACAGCGTGCGCACTGCGCACCCTACGAAAATATCCAAAGGATCAATATGGCCGAATACGCCGCCCCTATTCGCGATTTGCAATTTGTTATCAAGGAGCTCTGTGGTCTGGACGACATCACAGCGCTGCCTGGCAAAGGTGAAGTCACCGCTGAACTAGTCGACGCCGTGCTTGACGAAGCAGGCAAGTTCGCCACAAAAGTTATTAGTCCGTTAAATGCTGTTGGCGACAAAATCGGTTGTAAATGGAATGACGGCGCCGTGACCACACCGCCTGGCACGAAGGACGCGTACCGGCAATTTATCGAAGCGGGGTGGCCGGCATTGCAAGGCGATCCGATGTATGGCGGACAAGGTTTACCGCATGTTCTTGCGCATCCGGTATCGGAAATTTGGAACGGCGCCAACATGGCGTTTTTCTTAGGCCCCATGCTGACCCTCAGCGCCGTGTTGGCATTGACCAAGCACGGCACCGATGAGCAAAGACGCTTGTATCTGGCTAAGCTCATCAGCGGCGAGTGGATGGGCACAATGAATTTAACGGAGCCGCAAGCCGGATCGGACCTCGCAGCGGTGCGCACGCGCGCGATCCCGCAAGGCGATCACTACCGCCTACACGGCACGAAAATTTTTATCACCTACGGCGAGCACGACTGGACTGACAACATTATTCACCTGGTGCTCGCGCGTACGCCCGACGCGCCGGAAGGTGTCAAAGGCATATCGATGTTCATCGTGCCGAAGTTTTTGGTGAACGCGGACGGCTCTCTCGGCGCGCGCAATGACGTCAGATGCGTCTCCATCGAACACAAATTGGGAATCAATGGCAGCCCCACTGCTGTGCTGTCCTTTGGCGATAAGGAAGGCGCGGTCGGCTATTTGTTCGGGGAAGAAAATCGCGGATTGCAATACATGTTCACGATGATGAACTCGGCACGCCTGGAAGTGGGAATCGAGGGCATCGGTATCGCCGAACGCGCCTATCAGCGTGCGCTTGTTTACGCGCGGGAGCGTGTGCAAGGCCGCGACATCGCCGTGCGTGGCGGCGAGCGTGTCGCGATCGCACAACACCCCGATGTGAGTAGAATGCTGATGAGCATGCGCGCGCAAACCGAAGCGATGCGGGCGATGGCCATCATGGCGTCTTTCTCGCTCGATATGTCGCACCAACACCCCGATCGCGAAGAGCGATTCAAGCATCAAGCGCGGGTAGATTTCATTACGCCCATCGTCAAGGGTTGGTGCACCGAGCAGTCGATCGAGGTTGCCTCGCTTGGCGTGCAAGTTCACGGCGGCATGGGCTTCATCGAGGAAACCGGCGCGGCACAGCACTATCGCGATGCACGCATCACCACCATTTACGAGGGTACTACCGGCATTCAAGCCAATGACCTCATCGGCCGTAAGTTAGCCGGCGAGAAAGGCATGACCGCGATATCCCTCATCGACGAAATGCGGGGCTTCAACGCGTCGCTAGCGAAAGAACAACATTCGGCATTGATCTCGATCAGCGGGCAGTTGGATAAAGGATTGACCGCGCTAACCCGCGCGACCGATTGGCTGTTGGCAAGCTATGACAAAGATGTGCGCGCCGCGGCGGCAGGAGCTGTACCTTATCTCAAGCTGTGGGGAATTGTGCTTGGTGGATATCAACTTGCCAAATCGGCGCTGATAGCGAAGAGAGAACTAGACGCCGAAAATAGCGAAGTGGAATTCTATCAAGCCAAAATTGCCACAGCCCGATTTTTCGCGGAGCACCACCTGCCGCACGCCTCTTCATTCAGCGAAGCGATCGTCAGTGGCGCCGATAGCGCGTTGGCCTTCGCTCTAGCGCCCCGATGACGTTTAAGCGAGCCATGCAAGCTATCTTTGAATGCAGCACGAGACGGTAGCGTATCCATCAACTTGTGAACATCGGTTCGTTAGCGCCGTCCCGGAAGCCAATAGCAGCGCGCCTCTCCAGACATGCATTGCCACGAGCTAAGATCTGTGCGGTTCCTGGCTCAACAGCCTAGATCATTCAGATGGATCTCGTTCTTGACCCGCGTTTAGTTCGCGTGTCTACCCGTGAGCGCGTACAACGTACGCGAGTGGAATTCGCGTTGATACAAAATGTAAACCACCAGCGCAGTCGCCATCAAAAAAAGCCATGGATGTAAAAACCACGTCAATGCCGCCATGGAAAAGTAATAGGCACGCAAACCGTCGTTCAGGTTCTCGGCAGAAAAACTGGCGACATTGGTGATCATATCGATAAACGCCGCGTGCTGTTCCGGCTCATTCGTCGGCGGCGGCGCCGCACCGACCAAGATAATGCAAAAATTGAATTGCCGTTGGCACCACGTGAATTTAAAGAACGCGTACACAAACACCAATATCAACAGAATAATCTTGATGCGCCACACCAGTTCGGACTCCTTGCGCGTAAACGGCAGATCGGACACCACATCCATCGCGGTCTGCGTGGTGCCGAGCAAGGCCACCAGGCCGCCCAAGATCAGGATCGACGTCGACGCGAAGAATGTCGCGTTGGTGAACAGACTATTCAGCGCGGCGATGTCGCCTATGCGATTGTCGCGCGTCAACATATAAGAAAACCATTGGCGCCGGTAGCGCCGCATGGCCACGACCAGACTGTGAAGTTTGGTGGCGCGACGCTCGGCGAACAGGGTGTATCCCGCCCATAACACGAAAAACCACAACAACGCGACCAGGTCGATGATGGGAATATTAAACACGGTTGCTCCCTAAGGTTCGATCCTATTCTACAATACGGTTCGAACTACAAAGGAGGAACTACCGCGTGTTGTCATCACTGCGCGTTCTCGATCTAACCTGGGTACTAGGCGGCCCGTTCGCGAGCCAGGTTCTCGCCGAGTTGGGCGCGGAGATCATCAAGGTCGAATCGCCCGATGGCGACCAAGCGCGTGCTTATCCACCCCACTACTTCGAAGGAGATTCTTCGTTTTTTCTGTCCATTAATCGCGGCAAAAAAAGCGTCGTCATCAACCTTAAATCCGTTCAAGGCCGCGAAGTGTTTTACGATTTGGTGCGCAAGTGCGATGTGGTTATGTATGGTTTCGCGCCCGACGTGCCGAAGCGCCTCGGCATCGATTTCGCGTCGCTGGAGAAAATCAACCCGCGCATCGTCGTCGGCCAGTTGATCGGTCTGCACGACGAAGCTCCGTACGCAACGCAACCGTCGTTCGACATCATCGCCCAGGCCTTGAGTGGCGTGATGAGCATTACCGGCGAGGCTAATGGAAAGCCTAACCGCGTCGGCTATCAAGTTGCCGATCTGGCTGCGGGTCTGTACCTCGGCAACGCGATCCTCGCCGGAGTGATTCACTCACTCAAAACCGGCACGGGAAAAAAGATCCAAATCTCGCTGCTCGATTGCCAACTCGCCATGCTCACTTGGCAGGCGCAGAATTATTTCATCACCGGGAATATCCCGGAAGCGTCGGGATCGCGCCATCCCATGGTGGCGCCCAGCGAAGTGTTTCGCTGTGCCGACGAAGCAATATGTCGCGATTTCCGCCACGACTGAACAATTCTGGCAACCGTTTTGCAAAGCGATCGACGCGCCGGAACTCGCTTCCGATGCGCGTTTCACCACGAGCGAATTGCGCATCAAAAACGTAGCCGCGCTGGCGCAACTGCTCACTGACATCTTCGCCAAGTTCCCTCGTAGCGATGCGGTTGCCCGGCTGGAACGAGCGCGGGTTCCCGTCGGCCCGGTAAACAACGTCGCCGATGCCCTCGCGCAGCCGCTGGCCTCGATTCGGCACATGGTCGAAAACCTGCCTCATCCCGCGAGCGGCGCGATGATGCAATTCCTCGGTAACCCGTTTAAATACGACGGCGCCGCGCCGTTGCGCTATCCGCCGAAGCTCGGCGCCGACACGGCGGAAGTGCTGACTAAGCTCTGCGGCTACGATGCCATGAAGTTACAAACTCTCAAATCTCAGGGCGCCATCGTCCTCGGCGAGACTTATGGCTGAAACCATACTACTTAAAGAAATTTCTTCGTCCGGCATTGCTCTGCTCACGCTCAATCGGCCCGAGGCGATGAACGCCATCAATAACGCAATGCGCGATGCGTTAATCGGAGCGATTAACGCATTGGGAACCGATCCTAGCGTTCGCGCTGCGGTAATCACCGGCGTGGGGGATCGCGCGTTTAGCTCCGGTCAAGATTTGGAAGAAGCAGCCGCGTTTAGTCAAGCCGATGTGACCACTTGGCTCACTCACCAACGTGCCCTATTCCAAACCTTAAGAGAGTTCGAAAAACCCATCGTCGCTGCATTCAATGGCGTAGCCGCCGGCGCGGGATTTCAAATCGGCTTGCTGTGTGACGCGCGGGTTGGTTATGCCGACATGCGCATCGGCCAGCCGGAAGTGCGGGCGGGATTAGCGAGCATTATCGGTTCCTATTTCATGAACCTTTATTTGCCACGCGGCAGAAATGTCGAACTGTCATTGACCGGCAAATTGATCAGCGGCCAAGAGGCCTACGACTGGGCGCTCCTCTCGCGTCTGGCGCCGCGCGCGGAAGTGGTCGAGATCGCAACTAAAATCGCCGAGAGTATCGCGGCGCAGCCGCCGCTCGCGGTAGCGTTAACCAAACGGCGCTTGTGCGAGACCACACAAATGGATTTCGATAGCGCTATTGCCGCGGCGATCAAGGCGAATACGTTTGCATATGGGACCGGCTTGCCGCAACAAAAAATGGGTGAGTTTTTGGCGCAACGAACAAAAGTGAAACAAGAGAAATGACAGTCTTAATTATTCGTCATTCCCCCGAAAGCGGGAAAACGAGGCCGAAGGCCGAAGTTTCGAGGAACGGTCAAACGAGTCAGAAGGCCGACGTTTCGAAGAATGACCATCCATCACCGTTAAATGCAACATGGATTTCCGCCTTCGCGGGAATGGCATGGTTGGTGCTGAACCGCAGCGACGATTGGCGAGCGTTGCATAGCATATCTCGTTATTACGTTTCTTGCTTTCAGTCCGATGGCGTCGGCCGACACCTACCCCAGCAAAACCATCAAAATCATCGTGCCTTACTCACCCGGCGGCGGTTCCGACATCACCGCGCGCATTATCGCCACCAAGCTCACTGCAAAATTTGGCCAGACCGTGCTCGTTGAGAACCGGCCGGGCGCCGGCGGGAATATCGCCCATGACTTGATCGCCAGAGCAACACCCGATGGCTACAGCATCATGATCGCGGGGATGAGTTTGGTCACCAACGGCTATCTACAGGACAAGCTTCCCTACAATCCGCTTAAAGACTTCGCACCGATCACGCTCGCGGTGCGGGTACCGAACGTACTCGCCGTGAACAATGACGTCGCGGCGAAATCGCTCAAAGAGTTGATCGCGCTTGCTAAAGCGAAACCCGGAACGTTAGCCTATGCCTCGGCGGGAAATGGCACCTCGTTGCATCTCGCGGCCGAGCTGTTGCAAAGCATGGCGCAAATCGAATTGATCCACATTCCCTACAAAGGCAGCGGCCCGGCGGAAACCGATCTCATTTCCGGACAAGTGCAAATCATCTTGGACCCCATTGCCTCCGCCCTGCCCCACATCAAGGCGGGCAACATGCGCGCGCTCGCCATCACAACCGGTAAGCGCAGTAAATTGCTACCTAACTTGCCGACCATGGCGGAAGCGGGATTAACCGGCTACGATTCCGCCGCGTGGTTCGGATTTTTCGCGCCCGCTAAAACACCGACGGCCATTGTCGACAAACTCAATCGGGAAATTGTCGCGATCTTGAAAGAAAAAAGTGTGCAAGACAAACTTGCGAACTTAGGTGTCGAAGTCATCGGCACGCCGGTAAAGGAATTGGAAACGTTAATGCGCACCGATTCGGTGAAATGGCAAAAGGTATTTACGCGCTCTAAATAGTGAATAAACCGGCCTGAGAGCCAATACTGGTGCGGCTCTCAGGGCATTGCCTGCACTATTTAGCCGCCCGCGTACGAGTGTAATTATGCTCCCGCGCCTAACAGCACTCGTATGTGTTCGGTCACGCTGCGACCCAATGCATCGAGATGGTAGCCTCCCTCCAGCATCGATACGACGCGTCCCTTGGAAAACCGATTCGCCAACTTAACGATTTCGGCGGTCACCCAACTGTAGTCCGCTTCCGTTAACTTCAAATAGGCAAGCGGATCTTCTTTGTGAGCATCGAAACCCGCGGAAATCAAAATTAACTCTGGCTGAAACCGGTTGATGTTGGGTATCCAATCGCGCTCGACCGCCTCACGAAATTCTTTGCCGCCGGCATTCGCCGCCAGCGGTGTGTTAATAATGTGATCGCTAACCGTGTCCGCGCCCTGATAAGGATAGTAAGGATGCTGGAACGTGGAGCACAGCATCACATTCGGTTCGTCGGCAAAAATTTCTTCCGTGCCGTTACCGTGGTGTACATCGAAATCGAGTATGACTACGCGCTTGATTCCGTGTACGGCTCGCGCGTGCGCCGCCGCAACGGCAACGTTGTTGAAAATGCAGAATCCCATGGAACGATTCGACAGCGCATGATGGCCTGGTGGACGCACGGCGCAAAACGCGTTCTGCGCCTTGCCTGCCATCACTAAGTCGACGCCGTGAACCGCGGCGCCCGCCGCACGGCGTGCGGCCTCCAGGCTGTGGGGATTCATAGCCGTGTCGGGATCGAGTTGAATGAGGCCGCTGCGCGGTGCTTTGGCTTCGATGCTATCGATGTAATCTTTCGTATGCACCCGCAGCAGCGCTTCACGAGACACCAGCGGTGCTTCGTGATGTTGCAGCAGCCCATCGATTCCCGACGCGATCAAGCGGTCTTTGATCGCCGCTAAACGCTGCGGTGATTCCGGGTGGCCGGAACCCATATCGTGCAGCTTGCAGGCGCCGTGAGTTATCAGTGCGGTGGTCATGGGATGAAATCTCGAAATCGAATCTGATCGATATTTTAGCGGAAATAAGTTTGTCACAAAGCCTCCCTATCATGCGCTTCTAATTAATCGATAGGAGAAAAACTTGAATAAACGTAAGACTCGGCAGGCCATAACCGCGTTTGCTGCATTGGGAATCTGTTTGTTTGTCGAAGTTCCCACAACCCACGCTGCCCCCGTCGAACTACTGACCAACGGCGGTTTCGAAACTGGCGATTTAAGTGGATGGTCGATTTTTCGAACAAGGAGGGAGCGCGCTGTTGGTCGACAGCACCAACGCTTCGCCGGCCAGCGGCTTCACGACCGTCGGACCCTCATCGGGAAGTTATTACGCTATCGCCGACGGCGCACTCGGAGCAACGGCACTCATTCAAAATTTCTCTACCGATGCGGGTAGCGCAGCGACGTTGCGCTTCGACATGTTCGTCGCAAGCGGCGCGCCCTTTATCGTCGATCCCAGCGGTTTGGATCACACCACGGGCGGCAGTTTTGACGCAAATCAACATGCGCGGGTGGATCTACTGGACGTAGGCGCTGATCCATTTAGCGCGAACACGTTGGCCTCGTATTATCTCGATGTCGATGGGCCGCTAACTCCGGCTAATCCCTATAAATCGTACTCGTTCGACTTATCCGCTGTTACCAGCGTCGGTGGCGCGTATCAACTACGCTTCGCGCAAGTGAACAACCAAGATTTTCTGATTCAAGGCATCGACAATGTAAGCGTTACTGTCGACGCTGCCATGCCGGTCTCGGCGCCCGTCACATTGAGTGTATTCGGTATCGGTCTACTCGCTCTTCGAGCGATTCGGTCGCGCACGCATTCCCACCCTATCTAAACGATTCCCACTGGAGAAAATTCTATGAAGTATGCGTTCAAACTGAAGCGAATTTCCGTTGCCCTGTGCACGGTCCTGCTGCTGCCCGGCATAGCCGCGGCGCAATCGCCCACGGATTGGTATAACGCCGGCCAGAAGGCGGTGCAAGACGCCAAAAGACTTTATCCAAATGTACGCCGAGCAAAGAATGTCATTCTATTCATCGGCGATGGGATGGGTGTTTCCACGGTTACCGCGGCGCGTATTTTGGAAGGCCAGTTAAGTGGAAAAAGCGGGGAAGAGAATGCGCTGGCGTTCGAGAAGCTTCCCCATCTCGCCTTATCGAAAACCTATAGTGTCAATCAACAAACATCGGACTCCGCACCGACGATGACCGCCATGGTAACCGGAGTGAAATCGAACGACGGTTATCTTTCCGTCGACCACTTAACGCCGGACAACGAAGTGAATGCCGGTGTGATCGAGGCGCACAAGCTCACCACGATTCTTGAGCAAGCGGAACGGCGCGGCATGTCCACCGGCGTTATCGCCACGGCGCGCGTTACGCACGCGACACCGGCTGCTTGTTATGCCCATACCGCGGTTCGCGATTGGGAAAGCAACGGGAACCTGCCCGCCGGGGCGACGGTTAAAGATATCGCCGCGCAGTTACTCGACAACAATATCGGCAACGGTTTGGAGGTTGTTTTAGGCGGTGGACGCACGCAGTTTTATAACAATCAAACGCCCGACCCGGAATATCCTACGCGCAACGGCGGTCGCACCGATGGCCGCAATTTGCACGTTGAATGGACTGGTAAATATCCGAATGCGGCATACGTTTGGAACAAAGCACAGTTTGACGCCATTAATCCTGCGACCACGAATCACTTGCTCGGCTTGTTCGAACGCTCCCACATGCAGTGGGAAGCCGATCGCGCAACAGACCCGGCCGGCGAACCCTCGCTTGCGGATATGACCGGCAAGGCAATCGATGTCCTCAAGAAAAATTCGAATGGCTTTTTCTTAATGGTCGAGGGCGGCCGGATCGATCATGCCCATCATGCCGGTAATGCTTACCGCGCATTGACCGATACCATCGCGCTGTCCAATGCGGTCAAAACCGCGATGCAGAAAGTCGACCTTAAAGATACGTTAATCATCGTCACCGCCGATCATAGCCATGTCTTCACCATCGCCGGTTATCCCAAGCGCGGCAATCCTATCCTCGGCAAAGTGGTTTATCCGAACCAAACTGAACCGGCGCTGGATATGCTTAACCTCCCCTTTACCACGTTGGGTTATGCTAACGGCCCCGGCTACAGCGGTGCATCCAGCGCCCAAGCGGAAGGCGCTAAAACCCATCCGCATTCTCCAAGTTCCTATACCGGCATAACCGCAGGACGTCCAAACCTGACCTCGATCGATACAACCGGAATTAACTTCATGCAAGAAGCGGCGATTCCATTGTCCGCCGAAACCCACGCGGGGGAAGACGTCGCTATCTACGCGGGTGGTCCAAAAGCGCATTTGTTCCACGGCACCATGGAACAGAACGTGATCTATCACGTCATGCGTGAAGCACTGGGCTTCTAGTTCATCACACATGCAACTCACATCGGAGGCATGGGAATCCATGTCTCCTTTTTCCATTTTGGAGGACTTATGTTTCAATCGATACGTCTCGCCCTGGTGACCATAGCGATTTTCTCGACCCATGTTTCGGCGCAGGAGAAGGGCCTTGCAAACATCGCCGCGCGCTACGAGCAGATCACCGAATTTCTCGACGAGAAACAAGCGCCACAGCGGATTGAACGCTTATTTTTCCGTGACCGGAATCGCGTGGAGTTTCGCTCGGGCGATATCGGAGAAGTTTGGGAACGCGACGGCAACGGTAGCTTGACGCTATACAAGATTGCATTCGGCGAACGCGCTGCGATCGAGTACTTGCCGGGTGACCTGCGCGTGATGGATAACTTACCGAACTGGGAGCGGCTGGAGTCATTTATCGATCCCGCCTCCTTCGCCAAGCTCGAACCAGAGGGAACGACGAGTGTTCTCTCGCGTACTGCTAAAAGTTATCGAATGAAGACGGATCGTGCGGATACCGAGATCGTTTGGTTGACGGAAGAAAAGCTACCGGGACTAATACGTTCGGAATATCCGGAGAAAACTGTCACGCTTAGACTGCTGGAGCTAACTACACAAGACGATAGCGCGTTTAAGCCAACCAGCGTTCAAGAGTTGCAGAATTTTAGATTGATCGAGTTTTCCGATATAGGCGATAAAGAAACCGATCCATTCGTGCAGCGATTGAGTCAGATCTTTGGTCATAGTCATGACGGAAACTAATTGCAGCGACGATGGCCTGATAGGCAATACCCGTGCGCCTCTCCAGCCATGCATTGCTAACGGCCAGTATCCATGCGGTCGCTGGCAATGCTAAACTACAGGCGAGAGTTTCTTTTCAATTACGCTGGATCCACGGCTTCATGATCCTTGAACTGCAATCTTAGACATCAAGCTCGCACTCGCTAAGGAGTTCGCGCCGCCATCGCAAAAGCAGCGCCCCTGCTGAATCCCAACAGCTAGCCCAGCCGTTTAGTCGCTTCGTAAACAACCGTTAACTTAGCGGTCCAGCTCCGTTGATTAAGTCTTTGAAACACTTTCATTCACAGCTACTTCCACGGTAGTTTCAACCTCGCCAAAGAAAACGATGTATTGGCCTAACTCCAGACAATACTTATCTCTGGCACGATGATCATTTTCCGCGAGTCACCACCGACCGAAAGCATACGGCCACCTGACAACTACTTTTCAGTTATTAAATCGCCAAAGAAAATCCACTGGAGCCCGTCGAACCGCTGAAACTGCATCGCTTCAATCGGCCGATAGTCGGTTGGACCAGTATTAATTGTTATACCAGGAACCAAAAGCGGTAGTTGAACGTCGCGTAGACTTTGAGCTTGACGCATGACGTTCTCCCGAGTCAGATCATCACCGCATTGTTTCAACACCTGAACCAGCAGATGCGCTTGTGTGTAACCGTAGTCAATACAGCCATCATTGATATTGCCCTCCGGATAGTATTTTGCTTTCCACGCGTAGTACTTCTTCACGTCTTCGTCATTGCGCATGACTGGATCCGTAACGGTTTTAGCGAAGTAAGCAGAGATCAGTCCTTTCGATTTTTCTAATCCAGCTATTTCCAACGTGTTAATCCCAGCACCTTGATAAGCGAGGAGATGAAGCGGATGCCAATCCATATCGTGGATTTTTCGAATTGCCTGAGCCGCGAATTTTGGTGACGCAATGCTAATGACCGTGTCGGCACCTGCGCCTTTTATCGCGATTACCTGGGAATTTATGGTAGGGTCGGTCAGTAGGTAACTCACTTCGGCCACGATCATTTTAGGCGCTCGAACTCCCAGCTCTATTTTGATGCCGTCCAGCTCTTCCCGGCCCATGTCGTTGTCTTCCCACAGAATGCCGATCTTTGCGTTCGGGCGCACTTGAAGAATGTATCTCGCAAACATCCGGCCTTCGAACTCGAAAGGAGGCAACCAACCCATCGTCCAAGGATGCTTATCCGGCTGATGAAACTTCCTCGCTGCACCAGAGGGAAACAAGAAGGGCACTTTGTTCCTGTCGACGTAATTTAGAATTGACAGCGCGCCCGGTCCAAGCACGCCGAACAAGAGCAGGACGTTGTCCCGCTCGACTAGTCGCCGCACTTGCTCGACGGTCTTAGGGGGGGTCATCGCATCATCGAGGCTAATGAGCTTGATCTTGCGCCCGTTGATGCCTCCCGCGTCGTTGATCGACTTGAAGAATCGCTGGTGCGAAATGCCACAAGTCGCAAACGCGGATGCTGGGCCGGTGTAGGGCATGGTCTGGCCGATTTTGATTTCAGAGTCGGTGACGCCCGGACCATATCTCTTATTTTCAGCGTAAACCAAGTGGGTGACTAGCAACCCAACGACTAATGGCAATAGTGCCCATTGCTTTTTCAAGTTATCCACCGCCCTCAATCACTATTCCACAATTTAGCCATGGCCGATCAGGGCCGACCAAAACCAAATAACTATTTTACGTCGGGGAAACGGAATTTTAGTTGCAGCCCAAACAGGTTTTGGCACGGGCGCGAGTCACGCGCCCATAATCCGGGATAGGTCAAAGATCACTGTCTAACAATAGTTCCGTCCCATTCGTTTGCCTCGGTGCCATCTGCCCGTGGCGTGGACCGCCAGGTTCCGTTGCCACCAATATTGGCAAAACGACCCGTTCCGTTGACAGTTCGCCAACTGCCGCTGCATTTCGTCGTTTCTGATTTACTCCCGGCATTCACGGTGTCGCAAGAACCTTCCCAGTTGTAATACCAATTGTCACCAGCCTTCTCAAATCGACCTCCGCCGGTCAGAACTAGTCTGCCTGCGACCATCTCTCCTAACGCTGAGTCGTTCACGCTGCAGCCATCGAACAATCCGGTTTTGCTGGTCTCTTTCACTTTCCCGCGCCATGAACTCAGGAATATTGGCGCATCTTTAGGTGCACCTTGGTTTAGCGGTACGTCGCTAGCGGCCGATTCGAAGGTGATGATTCCAGACACCGCGACCAACTCTGCGGCATTTACGGCATAAATGCCAAAACTGCTTCCAGCCGCGACAAAACCCAAGATGATTAATCTCTTCATGCTTTTCTCCTTCAGTTTAATTTAGCCTTTACTTTTGCCTGAAGAGGTTGAGATTACGAGACCTTGGCATGACGCGTGGCTTCGCTGTAAGATGGCACAAAGTTCATCCAGTGACTTGAAGCTTTGCCGATGACCGCCGTTGATTATCTCAACAACTCCCGCAAGCATACTCGAGTCGCGTGCTGTACGCCGATAGATACGGACAACATAAACATCCACTCCGCGCATACAAATCTCGCTTCCCGATCAACACCGACACTAACAGTAGTGAGGGGACAAATCGGGGACAAATCAAAAAATGGAGGCGGCGGACGTCGATTGAGCGGGAGATAAAAGTACTTAGCAGCGACCGCGATCGCTCCGTGCCGTCCGCTGCAAGGCTTGAAACAAGCGCTGGCTTTGTTGGTTGGGAGCCACACTAAGTATTACTGAGAGAATATTGCGCAGGCGACGGTAAGTTTCTATTCCCTCGGCATGTTTGGCTTCCGCGAGATGGCAGCGCATCAGGCCCTGATAGAGCTCCTCAACCAGTTGATCGGCGTCTAGACCATGTGCATAGCATTGCCTCGCGGTTTCATAGTCCGCGCGCTTTTCGAATTCCTTCCCTCGCTCGACGACCAAATGTACAAACCGGCGGCGTAATCTTTCACGCATGACTAAAGACCAAGACTGGTCCTGCTCGCTAGGCAGAAAGTTTCCACGGTACAGTTTAAGGCAAGCGCTTGTGTCCGACGGTAGTTCCCGAGCAATCGCTCGATTAGCTGACTCATCAAACGCAAACGCATCGACCCAACAAAGGTTCGCATTTAAGCTGATACCGCCCTCCTTAAGGTGAATAGCATTTTCCTCCCCTAGCAGCTTGCGCAGCCGACGTGTTGCTACCTTGAGGGACTCGTAGCCAGCGTCGCCGTCAACGTTAGGCCAAAGGGCTTCGATAAGGTCCCGTTCGGCCACTGGGCCAGGGCCATAGGCAATCACGGCTTTTAGCAGCGCTAAGATTTTTCTCGGTACCTTCGCCGAAAATATGATTGCTTGCCCGTTATGCAAGATCTGAAAGCGGCCCAGTGTGTAGACCCTAATTCGCCACGGCCAGGATTCGCTTGTGGCATCGATGGGTTCAACGTCAAAGCGACCGATCAACTGACGCGTCGTTTCTACTTCGATACCAGTCTCCAGAGCTAGCACAAGCTGTCGCGGCAACCAGTGCTTTGCCGACACCAAGAACGCCGCCATTCTAGGATTTTGTGCTAGTCGCAGTGTTTCTTGTAGCGCATCAAGCGCTAAATCCTTATCGCCTTGGCGCAAATGAATCTCAGCCTCGATCGCGCCGAGCAAACAATGAGGGAAGCGCCACATCGTATCTCGCGATAACTCTCGCACGTGACGGACGATAGAGGTCGCTTCATCCGTACGATTGAGATCAACAGCGTATACGGCTGCCAACATTTCAGTGACGATCTCTAGCAACGTAAACCCTGCGGCACGCGCTTCAGACGCAGCTTTTGTAGCCCGATCATACGCATTAGCATGGTTACCACTTGTTGCTTCCAGTACACCCGATGCCCAGTTCACCGCGCTGTTTGAGAACACGTCGCCATGTAGAGGTCGAGCTGCGATTTCTTTCATGATCGCCGTAGCTCCGTGTACATCACCGAGGCCGCAACGCGCCAATACCTGATAGCATTGCGTAAAGATATATTGCGCTTCCATACCGTATTGTGTCGCCAGTTGGCCGGCGCGGTCGAAGAACACCAACGACTCTGCATATTCCGCGTTGAAGTAGTGCCAATAGCCGAGATCCTTTGTCGCGTGGTACCGAAGCTCGGGCGGTGCGTCACCTGCCTCCGCTAAGCGTTTCAGCTTAAAATGGATCGACTGCCCGAGCTCTAGCTGAACGGGCCAAATAGCTTGATGCAGCAACTGGTCACCGACCATCAACCTTAGTCCTTGCCCCAGTTCATTCGATTGAAACCGTTTGGTCAACCAGTGTTCGCCCAACTCCATTAGGTTACCCCGCCCGACTCTAAGGTTAATCATCATTAGGTAAGCGGTCCAAGCCTGTGCCCCGGCGTCAATTGATGGATATTGAGTCAATCGAGCGAGTTGAAGTTCTAATTTTGGAAACCACTCATCGAACACCGCGAAGGACACGCCCAGCGTGTATGACAGCATGATGGCCTTGCTGAGCGCGTAGAATTGACCAACGTTATCTTGTGTCTCTACAAAGGCGGCGTGGGCTCGTTTTATCGACAAGTACGCCGCTGCGGGATCAACGGGGATCTGCGCGCTGGCGTACCAAAACAAGAGCCATGGGTCATCGTCGATGACGTGCTCAGGAACATTCTTAAACCAGTCGTTCAGCGTCTGCCAGCGTCCGTGACCAAGCAGCATTTCCGCGTGCGTGCGAATCAACTTTGCACCATTCGGCCAGTCTTGCGCTTGCATGAAAAGCTCCACTGCCTCGTGCCACCGTCCCGTGAGTTCTAAAATAACTGCTGCGCGCTGGCGCAGCGCAGTGAGTTGCACCGGCTCATATTCGGAACTAAGGCGCGCGAGCAAGAATTCTCTGAACAGATCGTGGTATTGATAGGTCAATTCGCCTTCGACTTTGCGCTCAATGAAATACTGTTTTTTATACAAAGCGCCGAGTATTTCACCTGCGCCTTGGTCTTGGGTGATCTCTATAGCCATTGGCACAGTAATGTGAGGGAACAACGAAGTGCGCAATAACAGTTTTCGATCCATTGGCGCGGCACGCGAGAGCACTTCCTCAGCGAAGTAGTTGAACAACGCCTCTTTGGATTCGAACGCTTTCGTTTGTTTACCGCGATGACCATTTTCATGCTGTGCCAGAAGTAGTACTAAACCACCGATCCAACCATCACACTGCTTGTTTAAGGCAACTGCCTCTGCTTCTCTGCGCTTGGTATTTAGTTTCACAATCGCGTTCGCCTCAACATCGGTTAGTTTGAGCTCCTCCCAGCCGAGGGCTTGTAATTGTTTGTTAGTGAACTGACGCAATAATTCTGTGGGAACAGTGGCTCTGGACTGTGCGATTAAGCAACTCCCAGGAGGAACTTCTTCGCCGGCTTGCCGTAGAATCAAATGAAATGTATCGGACGCAGCGTCCTGGCAATTGTCGAGCACTAATACGGTATTCTCGCCAAGACGTTGAAACAATTCGCGGAAATAGCGTCGAGCAAATCCACAAAGATCTGGTAAGTAGTCGGGACTAAGATAAGGTAATGCAGCACGCTTGCTGCTCGCCGATTGCTTGGCAAGCTCAGCAAGATAGTAGAACAAACTTGCAGAATCGAGATCTCCTTCATCGACTTGATACCAGAAATTCTTCGTCTTGCGGACTTCGAGATAGCTCGCGACGAGAGTCGTCTTGCCTGCGCCAGGCGGGCCGCTTACCCAAACAATCGAATGTTGTTTCCACCGATCGAGCAGCTTGAACAGGCGCACGCGCTTAACCGCCGCATGGAGGTGTGGACGAGTGAGCTTGGCGAGCGCTGCACGTGCTTTTGGCAAAACGATTCCTCCGCCGCTTGAGATCGTAGTCGCTATGCTCGCAGAAAACCAACTTAATGTGCAAGGACACAGATGGCTTTCCCGAGTGAGAAAGTCAGCAGCGGCGAGAACTCATAGCCTTTGGCTCGCAGCAAATCACGAATTGCTTCTTACCCCCCGTTAAAGCACTGATCGATGAGTATGATTGTATTGACATCGTATACACAACAATATATTCTTATCATTTCATTGAAGTTAACCTATGCCAACAACTACCCAGACCCAGCAAATAACGATCAACTTGCGTGCCCGCACACCCAGCGTGAGTTGATTGATCGGGCGGCTGAATCGCAAGGCAAGACCCGTACCGAGTTTATGCTGGAAGCCGCTTGCCAGAAAGCACAAGAAGTGTTGGTCGACCAAAACGTTTTTGTGTTGGACCAACGGCGCTTTAAGCGATTTCTTGAATTACTGGATCGTCCAATCGCTCAGAATAAAGGTTTGGCAAAGTTGCTGGCCTCACGCAGCCCCTGGGACAAATAGGTCGAGCACCCGTTGCTCGCCCCCACAGCGCTCGCCGAGAATCATCGACTCGATTCCTTTCGGTGTATCGAGCCTAGCCTCGAGACCTGGCTTAAACAACGGGCCCACAAAAATCAACTCGATGGCGCTTCGCGAACGTTTGTTGTTTGCGACGGCGACGTGGTAATCGGCTACTACTGCCTAAGCGCTGGTTCTGTCGCCCGTGACAGCGCACCGGGAATAGTCCGGCGCGATATGCCCGATCCCATTCCAATCGTTGTTCTCGGCAGACTTGCCGTACATGCGGATTGGGCAAGCCAAGGCATTGGCCGTGGCTTGCTTAAAGATGCAGTTCTGCGAACCGCTGGGGTTGCTAAGGAGATCGGTGTTCGCGCATTGCTGTGTCACGCCATATCTGCCGATGCAAAGGCCTTTTATCTTAAATATGGTTTCGCGCAGTCGCCGCTGCACCCGATGACCTTGTTGATGCCGATTCCCTAACCGCGCAGAACGAATGGGGCTGGAGCTTCGCGCCAGCTCTGCCGTCCAGACGTTCACCATCTCTAATACGTATGTTGAAGAAACGAGGCCGACTGCGCTGCTTGGCGCCGTCGGCCATTGATTGGTAAGTCGATGGAACAGTTAGCACATAACCAGGCGTTTTCTTGTCTTAAATTTCGACCTTGCCCTACTTCGGCCAAATCACCATATGGGTAAACGGCGGCACATAGGCTTGTAACGTTACGAATAAGCCGACCAAGCAAGCCAGCGCGACGGAGTGAAAGAACACGTAGCGCAGAATATCGCCCTCGTGGCCGAACCAGTTGGTCGCAGTCGAGGCGACGACGATGCTTTGCGCGTCGATCATCTTGCCCATGACGCCACCGGAGCTATTGGCCGCACCCATCAAGATGGGACTGAGGCCCAGTTGCTCGGAGGTGGTTTTTTGCAACCCGCCGAATAACACATTCGATGCCGTGTCCGAGCCCGTCAGCGCGACGCCCAGCCAGCCGAGCAGCGTGCCGAAGAAAGGATAGAACACCCCGGTCGCCGCGAACGCGAGCCCCAAGGTGACATCCACACCCGAATAGCGCGTCACAAATCCGAGCGCCAGCATCGCCACAATCGTGAGCAGCGAATAACGAATGGTATAAATCGTCTGCCCGTAGGTTCGCATCATCTTTCCAAACGGAATGCCCATGACAATGCCGGCGATGATGGACGCGATCAGAATGCCGGTACCTGTGGCAGAGAGCCAGTTAAACGTGTAAGAAATTTTCTCCGGCTTGGCGTCCTTCGGCGCCACCGGCGGCATGCGCTGTATCTGCTCGGTCAGCCCGGGAATAGGGAAATCCATCTTGGTGATTGCACTGTAGCTGGTGGTGATGGGCGGTTGCCCTTTCTCAGGATTCGGATACTCGCCGTTGAGGAAATTTTTGATGGTCGACGTACCCCACATAAACACCACCACGCTCAAAATCACCCAGGGCATCCACGCGCGCATCACCTCGCCTGAAGTATAGCCGTGGTGAACACGGTTCTTCTCGGCGTCAGCCGCCGATACGGTCTCTCCTTCGCGCGTCACCGAAGTCCATACCCGGCTCGGTTTCCATACTTTCAGGAACAAAGTCAGCGCGGCCATTGAGACAATCGCCGCGATCACGTCCACCAACTCCGGCCCGATGTAATTCGATACGAGGAACTGCGGAACGGCGAAAAACACGCCGGCAACCAATACCGCAGGCCAGATTTGCATCATGTTTTTGAACCCAACGAATGCCCAAATTAGCCAGAACGGCACGATTAAGGAAAACAGCGGCAGTTGCCTTCCCACCATGGCGCTGAGGTCCATCACATCTAAACCGGTGACCTTGGCGAGGGTCAATATCGGCGTACCCAGTGCGCCGTAGGCCACCGGCGCGGTGTTGGCGATGAGCGATAATCCCGACGCCGCGAGGGGCGAGAAACCCAAGCCGATCAGCACCGCGCCCGTCACCGCGACCGGTGTACCGAAGCCTGCAGCGCCTTCGAAGAATGCGCCGAAGGAAAACGCAACCAGCAAGAGTTGTATGCGTCGATCCGTACTGATACCCGCGATGCTTTCCTGCAAAATCTTAAACAACCCCGCTTCGCTGGTCAGCTTGTACAAAAAGATGATGTTCAGGATGATCCAGCCGATGGGCAGCAACCCGAACAAGCCACCCGCAAAAGCCGTCTTCAGCGCCATCGCCGAGGGCATACCGAAAACCACAATGGCGACGAACAGGGAAACCACTAAGCCAGCAATGGCAGCGATGTGAGCCTTTAAATGAAAAAACCCCAAACCACCGAGCATCACGACCACCGGCAGGGCGGCACAAGCGGCGGACAATAAAGAATTATTTAACGGATCATAGTCCTGTTGCCACATGAAGCCCCCCTGGGTTGAAATAGTTGATATTGGATTAATAAGCTCGGCGGTTGGCCCGGCGAACATTGTGTCTTAGGATTTTACAACGAGATGAGCGTCCGATGTCACTGCATCAAATAAGGCTCAAGCTGAATCGACTCCATATGACGTCCCAACAATGTGATGCTGCCAAGCCGCCGATTATCGCCGTTGTCGCTGAACTCGAACTCATACACCCGGCGAAACGTTACCTGACCTTCACCGTTGCGGCGCAACTTCATCGAACTCAGCGACACGGTCTCGTCGAGTAACTGCAAACCATCGTTTTGGCAATGGCGTTTACCCACAACGATCGCCTGTTCGCGAGCTTGCATCGTGTCGTGCCAAAACCAAATCAGCAATGCGATAAAGAAGATAAAGAACAGTTGGATCATGAGCTCACCGAGTTGAATTATAATTATAACAATGGGCGGTTAGCTCAGCGGTAGAGCACTGCCTTCACACGGCAGGGGCCACTGGTTCGATCCCAGTACCGCCCACCAAAAAAATCAAAACCTAGGCGCGTCCATGCGCCTCTGTTACACGAAAAATCCATTTTTGGGACAGTGAGATTCTATGTAAGCCTTTCGACGGCTGGCAATTTGAGGAGTGTTCGCATCATGCCCACTCTTGAAAAACGCGGCGAGTATTGGCGGGTCAAAATCCGTCGCAAAGGATTCCCAAATCAAACCCGATCTTTTGATACCAAAGCACAAGCACAGCGATGGGCGCACGATTTAGAGCGCGACATGGATCGCGGATTCTTCGTCGATCGAACGGAATCCGAAAAAAACTCACGTCGTGATCTCATCGAACGCTACGTACGGGAGGTCACTCCTACTAAGCGCGGCGCAGGCCCGGAATCCTCACGCCTAAATGCGATGATGTTACGGCCGATTGGAGAAATCAAGGTTGCGGCGCTATCAAGCAAGCATATCGCTGCATACCGCGATCAACGGCTGAAACAAGTCTCTTCGGGCACTGTTATAAAGGAACTCAACCACCTCAGCCACATCATTGAAACCGCGCGGCGAGAATGGGGAATTCAATTGCCGGAGAATCCAGTTAAGCTCGTTCGACGTCCGCCTTCTCCGAAGTCTCGCAGCAGACGCCTCGTTGCCGATGAAGCGCATCGGTTGGTTGGCGCGCGCGCTGACGCCAGAAATCCATTCTACTTCCAACCGTCATGCTCGCGATTGAAACCGCAAGTATTACAGGGCACAAGACACTACAAATGCTTAAACGATACACTCATCTTCGGACAGAAGATCTAATAAAGAAATTAGGATAGCTCCGTAATTCGGCTTCCGCGGTAGCCCAAATCGATTATGCTAGCCGGGGGTGTTTTTCACGAGATCGCCCGCGCCGTCAACGATTCAATTGTTCCGAGCTGTTGATTTCGTCTGCAATTCCCGCCGATTGATTTATCCATATCGCAACTTCGCTAGCCAACAATAATCGACGCCTACCTACTCGAAAACTCGGCGGTATGGGCAAGCCTTGACTTAAACGATGGCCGGTCTGAGCAGAAATTCTTAAGAAGTTTTCGCATACTTCGTCGGTGTCGGCCACATTCCGCAAAGCTCGGATTTAGTCGCAACTGTCCCCGAGCGGCTCGCGCAACATCTCGTTGAGCTGTTCGGACTGACCTACTTTCCTCATCCGGTGCGTCTTCCGGAGGTTTCAGTTAAATGACCCCCGGCAAAGCCGGGGGCTTAGTTTTGTTAGCCCCTCGAAGGGGCACAGTGCTGGAGCCGCCTAAAGGCGGCTGTCCTACACGCCGAGTTTGAGTTGCTCATACCGTTCGTCCTCCTGCTCTTGTTCTCGGATATACGCTCTCACCATCGCTTCGTCTAACCCGACCGTGGAGACAAAATATCCTCTCGCCCAAAAATTCTCGCCACTGAAGTTGCGGCTCTTGCCCAGAAAGTGCCGTGCTATCCCAATCGCGCTCTTGCCCTTGATGTAACCCACTACGTTCGATACGGAGTACTTCGGTGGGATGCTGATGCACATGTGGATGTGATCTGACATCAGATGCCCTTCCACAATTTGGCATCCCTTCTGTACCGCTAACTCGTGCAGCATCTTGCCCAGGTATTTCCGGATCCCACCAAAGATCACTTTCTTACGCTTCTTCGGAATAAACACCACGTGGTATTTGCAATCCCATTTGGTATGACTCAAACTTTCGTACTCTCGCATGTTGATTCTCCTGTCTCTTGGTCGAGATCAGAGAATCAATGCGACCGACTGATAGGTCAAACCTTGCGGAGTCCCCCGGCATAGCCGGGGGTTTACCAGGTTTAATTAATGTTTTTTGGCACGCGAAAATGCATCGCTCGCCTGCGAATTTGTGGCTACGCGGGATCGAGCTGGACATGTTTGGGGATGTCGCACAGCCAAAGCGAGAGCGATGAGCCGGAACTCAATACACGGGAAGTAGAGCGTGATCGCGATGTGGTCGGAGCCCGAGGCCGACATTCGTTAAGAACGCTTGATTGTGTTTTTCTTTCGAACCCTAGGAGTTGGACAATGACCTTAGTTGCGTCTTGTTCGAGGCGACGAATCTTCTCTCGCGCACATCACTATTTTTTTTCTGTGAATGCCGCGCGTGCAGACTTTTCTACCTAAATAAATGTCATATATTTTTGACATTATTCGTAATGCGTAGTAGAATAAAACTTCGGAATTTGTGACCATAGGTCCGAAAGAGGTATATGCAAATTAATGAAATTGGGCAGTTGATTCATTTGCGCCGTAGAGCCTTGGGATTATCCCAATTGCGGCTTGCGAAATTCGCTGATCTATCCAGGGCGACGATTAATCAACTTGAAAATGGAACTATCAAAGACCTCGGTATCGCCAAGCTCGAGGTTCTGCTAGGTTTGATTGGCGTGCGACTCAATCCGGAACCTATTCGAAAGTCAAACAATGGTCTACGAATGGCGGCGATCACCTCCAGCGTAAGTTTTCGAAAATCCTTTGATCCCGGTGTTCTGTCCAATGCGCTTCAATCCGGAGAGTTGCCAAAAGGTTTCGAACCGCATGTCGCTCAGTTACTAGATGAAGCGCCGCTGCCTCTTATCGTTCAAGTTGTTGAAGATACGGCGCGTGGTTCCAAGATTTCCGCTAAACAGATGTGGCAACATCTTGAGCGCTGGTCTCATGAATTACAGTGCACGCGAAAAGTTTGGGCATATTGATATCTTCTTTCGCGATCCACAGGCGCTCGGATATGTCACCCCTCGGCTTAGTCCCACCGCGGAAAAAATTTCCCGCGATTATGTCGAAACTGCTAATCACGTAAAACTGGTACGCTCGGAAGGAGAAATTGATTTTGTTGCGTCACCTAATCTCACCAAGCCAGGCTTTGAGACTTGGCAAATCGATGGACATTCAATCAACGTCGAAACCTCGGTGGAGATTATTGCAAAAAAGATGTGGCATCGCGGGAATGCCGTCACGGCACGCGATCTATTCGATTTAGCATTGATTGTCGAGCGCGAACCCAAGGCGCTTCAAACTGCTGCTCAATTTATCGTTCGCTATCGAGACTCGTTCCTTGAACAACTTAAGTCGCGACATAAAATTCTGACTATGCAGTTTGGCGAAATCGACACCTGGAAATATCAGCCGACGTTTTTGGATTGTGTGGACATAGCAAAACGATTTCTCCAGCGCCTTGACGATTAGCGACCGACTTGCGTCCTGAAAATCAATGCGAAAAACTTTTCAATCGAAAAAGATAATATTTGGCTAAGACTACGCGCTAAAACGGCCAAAATCGTGGGACAATTTTGGGACAGCGAGATTTTATGTAAGCCTTTCGACGGCTGGCAATTTGAGGAGTGTTCGCATCATGCCCACTCTTGAAAAACGCGGCGAGTATTGGCGGGTCAAAATCCGTCGCAAAGGATTCCCAAATCAAACCCGATCTTTTGATACCAAAGCACAAGCACAGCGATGGGCGCACGATTTAGAGCGCGACATGGATCGCGGATTCTTCGTCGATCGAACGGAATTCGAAAAAAACTCACGTCGTGATCTGGTACCCCGGCAAGCTGGTAGGGAGCTCACTCGGCTGAATCGGCGTCCCGTCCGCATGCGGTTTGGGCAGATAACTATTGATGAGGTCGATGTCCGCTGGCGCCGCCGGTGTAAACGACAAGGTAATCTTCTTCCCCGCCAGCTTTGCGGTGGATTTTATCTTCGAAAGAAATATAAATCGGCTGGGCGAGTATATGCTTACGCTTGACCTGGTAATGCCATCGACCGTTACGTTGTCGTGATATCGCTATGATACGCGATTGGAATTGTCACGATTGGTGGTATAGCAAAACCTCCAAACGTCAACGGCAAGCATGCCGCTACCCGGGTGGCAGGCCACCCCTGCTTGGCCGCTGCATGCGATTCTTGGCGACTTTTAGCACCTTTTGATGCAAAGCTCGCGATGTGATATTTATTTAAGTGTTTGATTTATATGGAGGCGGGGGTCGGAATCGAACCGGCGTAGACGGCTTTGCAGGCCGCTGCATGACCACTCTGCCACCCCGCCTTGGGGTGAGGCCGCGCGAGCGCGCGACCCAGGTTAAAACTAAAAAGGGAAAGCGGTTATGGCTTTCCCTGGAAACTTGGAGCGGGAAACGAGGCTCGAACTCGCGACCCCAACCTTGGCAAGGTTGTGCTCTACCACTGAGCTATTCCCGCATCGAATAATCTGTAATTCTAACGTTAACAATGGTTTAGTGTCAAACACTGCCATCTGCTTTAGTCGCGTGGGGCAGCGCCATGCGCAGGTAGTAGATCATCGACCATAGCGTCAGCGCGGCGGCGACCCAAATCAAAATCGAACCGATCCACTGGACATCGATACCGGGTCCGATATGTATGCGATCGTGATATAGCAAAAACGGTATCGCCGTCATCTGCGTTGCGGTTTTGATTTTCCCGATCATGGAGACGGCCACGCTCTTGCTGCGGCCGACATTCGCCATCCATTCGCGCAACGCGGAAATCGTGATCTCACGCCCGATGATAATCAACGCGACGATTGCTGACACGCGGTTCAACTCGACCAACACGATCAAGGCCGCGGCGACCATAAGTTTATCGGCGACGGGATCGAGGAACGCGCCGAACGCCGAAGTTTGATTCAAGCGACGAGCCAGATAACCGTCAAGCCAATCGGTCAACGCGGCGAAAATAAAAATCCACATCGCTGTCGCATTGGCCTGGTGCTGAGTGAGCCAGTTACTCGGCAGATACAGCACCGCTACGAATAGCGGGATCAGCAGAATACGAAACCAGGTGAGAAGATTTGGTAAGTTAACCGGCATATCGGATTAATGTAATTCGCGATAAATTTTTTCAGCGAGTGATCGGCTGATACCTTCGATCAACGCGAGATCGTCGATGCTCGCCGACATCACGCCTTTGATGCCGCCGAATTGCGCCAGTAATTTTTGTCGGCGTTTTGCGCCGATCCCGGTGATGTCCTCAAGCCTGGACTGGACGCGGGCCTTGGCCCGGCGGCCGCGATGGCCGGTAATGGCGAAGCGATGGGCTTCGTCGCGAATCTGCTGAATCAAATGTAATGCGGGATGATCACGGCCCAGGGCCACTGGGGCGCGGCCATCGGTGAAGATCAATACTTCGAGCCCGGCTTTGCGCTCTTCGCCTTTTGCTACGCCCACCATGTTTGCATCGACGATACCCAGTTCATTAAACGCTTCTTGCGCCGCGCTGATTTGGCCTTTGCCACCGTCGATCAGGATCAGGTCCGGTAAGGCGCCCTCGCCTTCCGCGATTTTGCGGTAGCGGCGTTGCAGCACATCGCGCATCGCGGCGTAGTCATCTCCCGGCGTGATGCCGGTAATATTGAAGCGGCGATATTCGCTCGATTGCATCTTGCCATGGTCGAACACCACGCAGGATCCCACCGTCGCTTCACCCATGGTGTGACTGATATCGAAGCATTCGATGCGCTGTAACCCACTCGGCAAGTCAAGGGCTGCTTGCAGTGCGGCGATGCGCGTTTCCTGCGCGGCTTCGTTAGCGAGTTTCTGGGCCAGCGCGAGTTTCGCGTTGGAAACCGCCATGGTCAGCCAATTGCGCCGCTCGCCGGTTGGGCGCGTGAGAATTTGCACCGGATGATTGCATTGCTCGACCAGCAAAGCCGACAGGCTGTCGCTATCTAATTCTTGATTCACGATAATGAGCGGCGGCACCATGCGTTCGGCATAGTGTTGACCGATGAAAGCTTCCAACACGGCAACGGTGTCGGCATCGTTGGCGTTCTGCGGAAAAAAAGTTTTGTCTCCTAAATGGCGCCCCGCACGGATCATCGCTAGGTTAACACACACCTGCCCCGCTTCGGCGTAGCAAGCGATGATGTCCGCGTCCCGAGCACTGTTATCGTTGGCAACGAATTGTTTGGTCAACACTCGCTGCAAGGTGCTTATCTGGTCGCGAAACACCGCGGCCGTCTCGAACTCTAAATTACCCGCCGCCACCGTCATACGCTCCGACAGGTCAGCGATGACCTCGTTCTCTTTACCTTGCAAAAACAAAATCGCATTCGCGATATCGCGCCGATAATCTTCGCGCTCGATCGCGCCTACGCAAGGCGCGGAACAGCGTTTGATTTGATGTAACAAACAGGGCCGCGAGCGGTTACTGAACACCGAGTCTTCGCACGAACGCAGCCGAAACACTTTCTGCAGGATTTGTATGGTCTCGCGTACCGCCCACGCGGTGGGAAAGGGACCGAAATATTGGTTGCGCTGATCGAACACGCCGCGATAAAACCGAATCTGCGAAAATTCGTGGCCGGTAAACATGATGTAGGGATAGCTTTTATCGTCGCGGAATAGAATGTTATAGCGTGGGGCCAGCGACTTGATAAGATTATTTTCCAGCAGCAACGCCTCGGCTTCCGAACGCGTGACGGTGGTCTCGATCTGCGCGATCTGCTGCACCATCACCTGGATGCGCGGCCCAAGATCGCTCTTTTGAAAATAGGAAGTGACGCGCTTTTTTAAGTCGCGCGCCTTGCCGACGTAGAGCACTTCGCCGGATGCGTTCAGCATGCGGTACACGCCGGGTAAGCCCGGCAGTGTCGTAAGAAAAGTCTTACTATCGAATGGAGGGCTGCTGGAATCGGACATCAGTGACGTTGAAGTTCGCTACGAATCGCTTCGAACACTTGGTGAAACATCGCTTCGGTGAGACGTTTAGTTTGCGTGTTGTAGCGACTGCAATGATAACTATCGAATAGAAATAAATCGTTTGGCAAAACATGGCGTGCACCGTGAGCAAATCGCGCTGCGCTGGCTTTCAAGCCTAGCGCCATCAGGACCGCATCGTGGGCGATCCGTCCTAGCGAGAGCACAATGCTCATTGGTGGTTGCAATATCAACTCAGCTTTTAAATACTCATTACAGGTTTTGATCTCCTTCGGCGTCGGTTTGTTCTCCGGCGGCAGACATTTCACTGCGTTGGTGATGCGGCAGCCGACTAATTCCAGGCCATCGTCGGCGGCAGTTGATACCGGGGCAGTTGCAAAACCGTAACGATGTAACGTGCTGTAGAGCAAGATGCCGGCGTGGTCGCCGGTAAAAGGCCGCCCCGTCCGGTTCGCGCCATGCATGCCTGGCGCGAGGCCGACCAGCAACAGGCTTGGCGCGGCGACGCCGAACGGCGGAACCGGTCGGCACCAATAATTTGGATACTTTTCCAGCACCGAGATACGAAAATCCGCCAGACGGCTACAGTTCCGGCAGGTCACGTCAAAACTAGCAGTTGCCGGGGTCTGGGTAGAGGGATGGTGTAGAATCGGGAGCATTTTCAAAACCTTGATTCGGAAGCTTTGATTAAGTTCGAGTTCTAAGCAAGACAAGGCGCGAGTGAAAAATTGTGACGCAGCATAATGCTGATATGTAAGGAACAATTTTCCAGGAGTAACGCAGGATTGCGACGAAATCGGACTCAATCAGAGCTTGCGTAATACTATCACGACGATACCGATGATCACGCTGAAACAGTGTCATAAATTGCGCCACAACAAGAAAGCGAATCCATGAATCGAGACGACGCGCTGTTACAAGATTGGCGCAGCCGCGCTCTAGCGGTGGAAACGGAAATAAAAAAGGCAGTGATCGGCCAAGATCACGTGATACATCATATCAATATCGCGGTGTTTGCCCGCGGTCACGTGCTGCTTGAAGGTGACGTCGGCGTCGGCAAAACCACGGTGCTGCGCGCTTTTGCCCGCGCCATCGGCGGCGCATTCGAGCGCGTTGAAGGCACGGTCGATCTGATGCCCAACGATTTGGTTTACTACACCTATATCAACGAAGACGGCAAACCGCGCGTCGATCCCGGCCCGGTGCTGAAGCATGGCGATGCCTTGTCGATTTTCTTCTTTAACGAAATCAATCGCGCGCGGCCGCAAGTTCATTCGTTATTGTTGCGCGTCATGGCCGAACGCAGCGCTAACGCCTTTAATCGCGAGTATCGATTCCCCCACATGATCGTGTTCGCCGATCGCAACCGCGTGGAAAAGGATGAGACGTTCGAGATATCCGCGGCGGCGCGCGATCGATTCTCCATGGAGCTGTTAATCGAAACGCCGGTGAATATCGAAACCCAAAAAGCCTTGATGTTCGACACCGCCTATCATGACGTCGATCGCTTGATCGAGCGTGTCGCGCTCGGCATGATTCCTTACACCGAATTGAACAGCGTCGGCGCCATCATACAAGACAGTATTAGGGCGAGCGAGACGTTACAGAAATATGCGCTGGATCTATGGCAAGCCACTCGCTCCCCCATCGACTATGGCATCAGCATCAGCGGCGTTAATATGAAAGAACTGATTCAAGCGGGCGCCAGCCCGCGCGGCATGAGCATGCTGATGCGCACCGCGCGGGTGAAAGCGTGGCTGGAAGGACGCGACTATCTCACACCCGAAGATCTGCAAGCCGTTTATCACGAGACCATGGCGCACCGCGTATTTTTCACGCCGATTTATGAGATGCGGCGCGGCGAAGTTTCGCGTGCATTGACAACGCAGATTTTGCAGAAGATCTCCGCGCCATAAATAAGGCCACGCCAGGAGCCGCATGGATACTGGCTCGCAGCAATGCATGCCCGGTGACGCGCACCAGTATTGCCTCTCAAGGCATGTGGCTTTAGCGCTGACGTTGTGACTGAACGCCTGCTTCGCCTACTCAAAGACTCACCCAGGTGGCCGCACTTGCAATTGCCATTGCGATCGGCGCCGCCACGGTGGGATGGTTGTCGGGGCATAAGCAGGAAGCGCGGAAGCGAGCGGCCACGGCATCGCTTGCCCGCTGATTAAATGGAAGCACTGTATCAATATTTAGTTCACGATCTTTTTCGTCGCCTGCTGAGCGGTGACGACAGCGCCACGGCCAAAGTCCTTCAGGCCAAGGGCCTGGTGTCGCTGCGCGATGGCGATTTGCTTTTCACGTTGCCAAATCTATTCAAGTTTGCGCTGGAGAATTTTGAACAGGATCGACCTAGCGCGGATACCATCAATCCGGACGATTACATTCGCTTTCGCAAGACGCTTTACGATCATCCAACCAACACCCTGCTCAAACACTATGGCGGCAGTGTAGAAATTGAAACCGCAAACGAGAATCAAAAGTTTACGGTCTATCGGCTCAGGCGTATCGAGTAGTAACAAGTACGACCAACCCCCAGCCCGACTCGTGTTATTCTAGAAAAAAAATTTATCCCTCCGCTGCATGGAGGTGTTGGGGACAGATTTCACCCATCTCCAATCTCACCGCTCAAAGAGTACTCAACTCGCACGACCCTGTGGGTCACCCGCTCAGCTTAACCACGCCCATCACAGGGCTAGCTTCCGCTGTTCGGGTGTGCGTAAACGTTGATACCGTGACCATTATTTAAGAGGGAGATCTCGCACCATGGCTGAACGACCGAATTATATTTACTCAGGCGGCAATGTGATGATGCATTCGCCACTACAGCTTACGAACTCGGAAATGTACGGGTTCTTCGTCAAAGGCGATCTGAATAAACTACAAGCCACAATTGACCAGACGCTGAACCAGGTGGCCAATGGCCGCATGCAATTCAAAGCGTTGTCGCCTTACGTGATGCTGACCTTTACCCGCGTCAATCATGCGCAATCCGCCAATCCGATCGACCGCGCCAAGGGCTGGGGCGAGGAGACCGATATCGTCACCTGGGTCATGGTGGCCCAGATGGAACAACAAAATGGCAGGCCTGTGCTGAAGGAAATTTTCGCCTATCCCTGCCATATCTGGGTCGACGATTGCATGGCGCTCATTAACGGCCGTGAATTGTACGGCTATCCTAAATATGAATGCCAATACACCATGCCCGCAAGCGGCGGCGACCCCGATCGCTTCACGCTTGCCGCTAAAGGCTTTGAACCCTTTGCACCGGCGACTGAACTCGCAATGCATCCCTTGCTGGAGGTCACCGCGACCGACAAGAGCGGTTCCCATCGTCCGCTCAAGAGCTTTCTCAATTTACTGGAGGAAGGGTTTGCGATCCTAAAATCGGAACCGGATCTACTCGACCTCGATGTTGCGGAACTTCCGGCGTTCGCCAAGCTCATGTTCAAGCCGCAAGTGCAGCAGATTTTTCTGAAACAGTTTCCCGACAGCAGCGGTATCAAAGCGGTGTACCAAGCCATCATCGCGGCACCCGCACGAGTGGACACGGTGCATAGCGTGCAGTTGCTCGGCTATCGCTATCAATGCAACTTGCACAAGTTCGATAGCTTTCCATTGAACGAAACCCTGGGCCTCAAGCTCGGCGCGCAAGCGGCGATTCTTCCGTTCCATGTGAATTTCGACTTTAGCGTTACCCAAGGCGTGGAGCTGGTCGATAACTCGCAAATTCACCCGAAGAAAATCGCTGTTCTCGGCGGCGGTGTGAGCGCGATGACGGCGGCGTTTTATCTCTCCGACCAGCCCGATTGGAAAAATCGTTACGACATAACGCTCTATCAAATGGGTTGGCGGCTCGGCGGCAAAGGCGCGAGCGGTCGCAATGCGGAGTATGGCCAACGCATTGAGGAACACGGGCTGCACATCTGGTTCGGCTTTTATGAAAACGCCTTTGCGACGATGCAAAAAGCCTACGGCCTGCTGCAGCGCCCGCCCGGTGCGCCGCTGCAGACTTGGCAGGATGCGTTCAAGCCGCAACATTTCGTTGCGCTCACGGAATACTTCGATAACCAATGGAAGATTTGGCCGGTAGATACGCCGCTAAAACCCGGCGTGCCCGGAACTGCCAGCGAAGCCATCACCCTGTGGGAGATCGTCGTCACGATCTACGAGTGGGTGAAGAAATTATTCGGCGAACTGCGCGAACGCCACCTAGGAAAAGACGTTGCGGTGTCGCCGCCCGGTAAACACGACGACTGGCTGCATCGCCTGGCCGGCGCCGCGCGGCGCGAAGTCAACGCGATCGCCACCGACGTCGCCGTGGTGGTTACGACCTTGGAAGCCGTAGTCAAGCAATTGCCTAAGGCCATCGAGCAACACGCGGAAGGACAACATGCGTTGTTGCTTGCCGCGTTGCGCGGCATCAAACAATGGTTGGAGAAGGAAATCGTTCACCAACTCGATAAGGACGACAATCTGCGCCGGCTGTTCATCGAGTTAGACCTCGCCATCACCTCGCTCGCCGGGATGATCGAGGATGGGGTGCTCACTCAAGGCTTTGATGTCATCAACGATATCGATTTCTACGATTGGCTAGCCAAACACGGTGCGAATCAGACCTATACCGTCCACTCGGCGCCGGTACGCGGTTTCTACGATTTGGTATTCGCCTACGAAAACGGCGACTACGCCAAACCCAATATCGAAGCCGGCACCATGCTGCGCGGCATGCTCAAAGTCGCTTTTGCCTACCAAGGCGGCATGATGTGGAAGATGCAAGCGGGGATGGGCGACACGGTATTTACGCCGCTTTACCAGGTATTGAAACAACGCGGCGTCAAGTTCAAATTTTTTCACAAAGTGGAAGAGCTGGTTCCCGATGGCGATACGGTCGGCGAGATTCGTTTGACTAAACAAGTGTCGCTATTGAGCGCTGACGATGGTTACGATCCGTTGGTCGATGTGAAGGGCCTCGCTTGCTGGCCGAGCGAGCCGAACTACGGACAGATCACGCCGGATGAAGCCAAACTCATACAGGCAAACGACGTCAATCTCGAATCCCATTGGAGTAACTGGCCGAAGTTATATCAAGAGACATTCGGCAAAGCGCTGCCGACTGTCACGCTCAAGCACGGCATCGATTTCGACCAAGTCGTATTCGGTATCTCCATCGGTTCGCTGCCTCATCTTTGCCCAAAACTCCTGGCACAAAGTCCCGCTCTCAAAACCACATCGGAAAAGGTCAAGACGGTCGTGACCGAAGCCTATCAAGTGTGGCTTAACAAAGACGTAAAACAATTAGGCTGGAGCAATTGGCCGGCGGATGGGCAAGAGCCGGTGTTGAGCGGCTTCACCGAACCGTTCGACACCTGGGCGCCAATGGATCAACTGCTGCCGCGGGAAGACTGGCCGGCAAGCTTAACGCCGAAAAACGTTTCATATTTTTGCAGCGCGATGCCGATGTCGGATTTTCCGCCACCTACCGACTATAGCTTTCCGCTAACTTGCGCGACGCGGGTGAAGCAGGATGCACTCAACCAATTAAGTCATCAAGTTTACGCGCTGTGGCCGAACGCCGGCAGCAAGAGTTCGTTCCAATGGTCGTGGCTGGTTGCGCCGCCGGAGCGGTCGGGCGAGCAACGCTTCGACAGCCAGTTCTGGCGCGCCAACATCGATCCCTCGGAACGCTATGTGCTATCGGTCGTCGGCAGCAGCCGCTACCGCCTCGCCACCAACGGCTCCGGTTTTAAGAACCTTTATCTGACGGGCGATTGGATCAACACCGGCCTTAACGCCGGCTGTGTCGAAGCAGCGGCGATGGCCGGCATGCAGGCGTCGCGGGCGATCAGCGGTTATCCTGCGGTGATCAAAGGCGAGGGAAATTTTTAAGAAGTAAGGATCAAGCACAACGGACCCACCACTATAACGCCTAGCCAGCTCCTTAAAGCAGATCCTTCACGTAGTTTACCCTCGAGCGCAGCGAAGGGTTCAGGATGACAGGATGACTTAAGACAGCGGCACGACGGGATGTCGTCCCGTTCGCTTTAGCGTCTTGGTCTCATACATGCGACGATCTGCGGCGTTAAACATTTCCGCCGCCGCGCTGCTTTCGCTGGCGAATGCGACGCCGAAGCTCACGCCGGATTCGGCGAAACCCTGGGCGCCGAGGGAACGTTCAATCGCCTGGAGCTTGTCGCGCAAGATCGCTTCATGGTGTTTACGCGCGAAGATGGCGAACTCGTCGCCGCCGAGGCGAAAGCTGGTGACGTGATCGATCTTAAACTCCTGCAGTGCGCGGGCAAACGCGCGCAACAACTCATCGCCGCGGGCATGGCCATATTTATCGTTAATGAGCTTGAGTCCGTCTAAGTCCACCAGAATCAACATCGGCTGATTCGCGTCGTCTTCCATGAACGAGAGTTTGAGTTCTTGATCGAACAATTGATCGAAGGCATGACGATTGCCGATACCCGTCATCGAATCCGTGTGGGCCAGCGTGAGCGCGTGGTTGAGGCGCATTAAATAATTGTCTTTTTCTTGACCCAGCAGCTTGATTTTGTCGGCCAGCGCGAATGCCAGCAATATCGCATCGATGGTGCCGCCCACCAAAGTAAATAGTTCCGAATTCCGCACCACGTCGTCCATCAAGCCGAGATTGGCCGGCAGTATCAGCGCGCCGGGTATGAGCAGCGCAACGAAGGCGATGGCGAAAAATCGCGCCGGCCGATAGCCGTTGCGCCAGGCGACGATGGCGCAAACGATGGCAAGCGGCAGCCACAGGCCGATCACGATGGTCGCTACGGTATGGGCATATTGCTGCGCAAAGAAATTGACCGGTATCAGCGCCAGCGACAGGACGATCGCCGCGACGCAAAGCTTTGCCAACAGCGGAAAATTCTCTCGAAGCTTGAGGAAATCGATGCAGAACAGCGCGCTGGCCACCGGGGTGAGGAAGAACGGAACGTAGTGCAACGACAGGTTGCGCAAGCCGAACAATTCCACTGGAATGTGAAAAACAAACGCCCAGCCCAGCCCGAACGCAACGAGATACAAAGCGTAGTAAAGCGCACTTTTATCGCGGGTAGAGGCGAACAACATGAGATTGAACAGGGCCAGCGATACCACCGCACCTAAGCAACCGATGATCAAGATATTGTCGCGGGAGACCTTGGCTCGATAGCTTGCCTCGCTGCAAACTTCGAAGCGTGGGCTCGATGCAAAATAGGGGCTGGAGAACTTGATTAGCACCCGATACTCGATATTCGCTTGTAAGCTGATCCGCTTACCGTAATGCAGCGTGTATTGACGATCGTGGCGGTAGCCCGTCAGCACCCGCTGCACCGAGCCATCCGGCGCGTAGACACGCGCCTCGACGCGATCGATCAAAGTATTGTTCGGATCGAGCACCCAATCGGTCACCGGCGATGATTGCCGCAACTCGGCATAGAGCCAATAGCTTCCGCCGAACAGATTCACTTTATCCGCGGCTTTGAGGCGCGCCAGCAAGTTAGGGATAGCTTGGGCGTCCTGCGGAAAGCCAGCATCGCCCGCGATATACAATCTGCCGGTGTCAACTAGATCGATGGGTTCGTCGGTATCGATTAGCGTCGGTGCGGCCGCAAGCCGCGACGCCAGGAAAAGCAGGAACAAAACCAACAGGAGCGCCGCCAGGACGTATCTGGCATAACGCGGAAAAATCAGCATTCGCAAATCCGATTCACCAACAATCTTCCCTCATGTTGTGATGTTCCGGCGCGTCCAAACCTTGGTTTTATCAGGTCTGACATGCAATCGTCAATTTTTTCGATCTCGCTTAGGGAAGCTCTGATTTATTCCGATTTCGTCGCGATACGGCGTTACGAACAAAAAATATCTCCTTACATATTATCTATATGCTGCGTCGATATTTTTTGTTCGCGCCTTGTCTCGCTTAGAACTCGAAATAAATCAGAGCTTCCCGAGTTAGCGCATCGCATCGATCGTTGCGATCTTCCCCAGATATCCGGTGAGGTCGACATACCAAATATTCCCGGCCGGATCCGCCGCTACGCCGACGGGCCGCGCGCCGAATCGCGGTAAGCGAAAAAACTTGAACTGCCCATCTTTAAATCGCCCTAGACTACCGTCGCGCACCATGGCAAACCACACGGCGCCATCGCGCGCAGTGGTCAGACCGGCCAGCCCAGCGATGCGCGATACGCTCGGAATAGGATATTCGGTAAACGTTTCGTTACGAATCCGGCCGAGCTTGTTGCTGCGAAACTCGAGGAACCAAATATCGCCGTTGGCATCGGCGGCGATGTCCGTGGGCGCGCTCGCGGGCGTGGGCACCCAGAACCAATCGGTCTTACCGCTTTTCGGATCGATGCGCACGATCTGCCCGGCCTGCTGTAGCGTGGCCCAGGCGTAACCATTCGGCGCGATCGCGACACCGTAGGGTGCGCCGCGCGCGGACTGCAATTCATATCGGGCCAAAATATCGTCCTTCAACTGCGTCACGCTAAAAGTCGATCCCTCGGCGAACCAGATCGCACCGTCCGGCGCAACGGTGAGCCGCTGTAAGCGCGCCACCGGTGTACCGAGGGGGAAATTTTTGATTTCGTTGTTCGGCGAAATACGGCCGATGCTGAGCGCCGGGGCGTCGGCGTACCAGGCATTGCCGGCGTGGTCCACGGCGATGCCGATCGGATCCATGTTGCGCGACCCTTTTGCGATACGCTCGATCTTGCCGTTACGGAACACCCCGATCGCATCGGAAAAATCGATGGTGAACCAGATGCTGCCATCCTTCCCTGCGGCTATGGCGGCGGGAATATCGTTCTTTTCCAACATCGGATATTCCACCACTCGCGCCGCGGCTGGCGGCGTCAGGCGCCATGCGGCGATGAGTCCGATGCCGATCACCGCCAGGGCGAGCATGATGTGAACGATGCGCAGTCCAGTTGGCGTTGGTAGGGTTGTTGTTGTCACGCTGTTTCTCTCCGATCAACTGGTCGCATGTCGCTCTCTCATCCAGTAACTTGGTTCGCCGCTCGCTTGCGCAGAACAACTCCAGCGGCGCCCACCAAGAACAAAGCGCCGATCGCAAGGGCGATCGCGGTATAGCGTTTGCGCGCGTGATCGCGACGCATTTGTTCCGCTACTTCTTGCGCGGTGCGCCAAGGCTCGCTGTAAGGCCGCAGGGAAAACCCGGCGTAAACGATATTCGGGTCCCTGCCATCTTGAGCGAGCGGACTCGGTTCCAAATGCAGCGGTAACGCGCTTTCGATTTTTGCCCAAGTGACACCGCCGTCGTTACTGCGCATTAGACCGCGATGAGTGGTAAGCACCATCACCGCGCCCGCCTGCGTAACGGCGATGCCGCGAATGAAAATATTGGGATCGGCTAGCGGTTTGCCGTGGGGCTGCCAGTTTTTGCCACCATCGTCACTGCGAAACACTCGGCTCGATCCGCCGGCCCACAAGCGTTGCGCATCGTCAGGATCGGCGCTGATGGTGTCGATACGCTGATTTTGCCAATCGCCGGCGGCTTGTCGCCAACCGTCGGCGTTAAAGCTTGACCATATCCTACCCGCAAGAACCGCATGAATATTGGTTGTTAGATTGGCCTCTGCCACGACCAGCGCCGATATTGCCTCTTCAGGCAGGCCCTTCTCTGGGCCGCTCCAGTCTTCGCCGTTGGCGCTACCCATGTATAAACCATCATTTCCCGCGAGATACACTCGCGACTGGCCCACAACGATTTGCGAGACCGGCATGGCGGTCAGCGGAACGTCGAGACCGCGCCAATGGTCGCCATCGTCGCTACGAAACAATCCACTCCCGTTGGCGGCATAGGCGCTGCGGCCGTCGCGGCCGAACGCCACGCAAAATACCGGCCCGGTGATTACAGCGGCGGCTTGATCTTGCCAATCGCGCCCGCCGTTGCGCGAGCGCAGCAGCCGTGTATCCGTGCCGTATAAAAGATGATTCGAATCCATCGGGCTGATGGCGATCGCGTTCGATGCATTGATAAACAAACCCGCGTCCGCCGGCAGCCAGGTCGCGCCGGCGTCGCGGGATCGATACAAACCACCGTAGGAATCGGCGTCGTGCGCAACAACGTCAACCGCCGAACCAGCAAGCAGCAAGGTCGCAATAAACAGTCGATGATAAGAAATGGCCAACATAAAAAAGCGAGGAGACCGGCGGTCTCCTCGCTTTTCAAGCTACGTCGAGCAAATAATTACGGCTTGCGCGTCTTCTCTCCCGGCGCCAAGGTGATCTCCGCCAGGCGTCCGCCGTTCATCCCTACCCAGGCATTCTTGGTCAATGGATACTTGTCGGTATAGGACAATGGCTCGTGAGCGGCGACGCAGTTCGCGTACCCGCCGGTGACCTTATAGCATTTCTCGTAGGCCAAGAATTGCTGCACCGTGTCGGTCTGTTGCGGGTTGGCGATTTGCCAATCGCGGATCGCTTCCCAGGACGAATAGGCATCGCTACCGAACATCAACTTACCGATCGCGGTGTTGACCTCGAGCAATTGCGAGCCTGCGGTATGGGCGCGGAACGCGGCGTGGATTTTTATGCCGGGCATCACTTCCATGTCGCCGTCGACGATCACCGCTTTACCCTTGAGCACTTTGCCGTAGATCGAATCCATGGTTTTGGATGGATAGCCGCAAGCCGGGGTGCGCGCACAGCCGCCGGGCGAATCGTTCACCGCACGGATACGTTCGTGGCCGGGATAGTTGAGCGCCCATTCGATGCCTTTCAACTCTTCACGCTGAATGTACAGCACGGCATTAGGAAACTCGTCCAGACTACCGGCATGATCCCAGTGGCCATGGCCGACGACAACCTTGGTGACATCGGCGGCATTGATGCCGAGTTGACCGAGCTGCTTGGACAAGGGCGACCAGTGCGCCGTACCGGTGGCCTTGTGATAATCCGTCGCATTCCAGCCGTTGTCGTACAGTAGAACTTCCTTGCCCGCGCCTTTAATGACGCCGACATTCACGGGCAAATCCACCGTGTTGGTGCCGTTGGGACCGTCGGCCGGCGCACCGGGAACAAAAGCGCGATCCGGTTGAAAGGCGCCAAACGGAACTTTCATGAACCGGCTGTTCTCGACCAGCCACACGGAATAAACCGGGTCCGCTGCTTGCACCGCCATGGGCGCAAGCAACGCGCTTGCGAAGCCTAATGCCCCGATCAGACCTGCCTTGCTCGACACTGTTTTCATTGCGAATCCTCCTAGGGTTGTTAAATGACTCACTACTCGTTGCAACGGTCAAAGCCGCGGAGTCAGGCGGCTCTGGGAATCTAATTCGGCTTGAACTCCCCGGGCCACAGTTCGCTCCCCACCTTCAGTAACAGGGTCGCGGCTTGGTTGCTATCGCTATGGGCGTTCAATAAATGTTGCTCGTTGCCATCTTCCGCGATTTTAATCATTTCGGCCGAGGCTTGCGCGTATAAACCTACCGCTTTAACGTAGGTCTCGTGCACACTCGCCATGGATGGCGGAACCTTGAGCTTGTCGATATCCGCGCGCGCGGTTCGGTAGATTTCCAGTTGTGGCGCGATTTTATCCTTAACAGCCTGGCGATCGATTTCTTTCAGCTTATAAGACAAGCCGGCGAAGCTAAGCTGGACGGCGCTGGTTTTCACCTTATCGTGGATACGCCACAGTGACACCGCATACGCTTCTTCATCGGCGCTGTAGGCCCGTCGCTCGGGCGCTAAGCCGGGTGTGTAGAGCGTATTGACGGCCTCGACCAGTGGTTGCGCGGGATTCGCCGTAGCTTTTGCCGATGTAGATTGGCGATTGCTCAACGCAGCGCCGGCGAGAAATACCGCGGCAAGAACGGCGAAGGACAGCAACAAATTGCGGGTGGAGAGCTTGAACATGCTACCGATTTTGGGGGGTGCGGCTAAGTGCCTCACTCTAACGCGTTCGACCTAGCGCCGCAAGCCTTTAACTTCAGATTCGATACTCGATTGATCAACTCAGTGACCGACGCGGAAGTGACCCGGTTCTAACTTATCCAAAAAAGTACGCAGCGAGCCATTGAAAGCTTGCGCCTGCTCGATGTTGCATAAGTGCATGGCGCGATCGAGCACCACCAGCGTCGCGCCCGTGATCTCGCGCTGAATGGCTTCGGAGGCGGCCACCGGTGTGCTGGGATCATCCTTCCCCACCAGTACAAGTGTCGGCAAATCGATTCCTTTCAGTCGCTCGGTAAAATTGAGAGTGCGAATTGCCTGCGCGCTGCCGACGAAGCCGTCGACTGGCGTGGTGGCTATCATCTGCCGGATACGTTGAGCTTCCTCCGGCACGCGTTGCTGAAACTCTTTTGATAACCAACGATCAAGGGTGCCGGGCGCAATAGCAGACATACCTTGGTTCTGCGCAATACTGATCCGCTCGTCCCAAATGGACTGGGCCTCGGGGGCCATATGGCTCGACGTCGCGCACAAGGTCAAGCTTATAAGCGGCTGCGCCTTGCGCAAAGCGAGTGCCTGCCCAACCATGCCGCCGAGGGAAAGCCCAACGAAGTGACAAGAGTGAATGCCTAGCACATCCAGCAAGGCTAGCGCGTCGTCGGCCATCATATCGAAAGTGTAAGAGCCGCTGGGCGCATCGGTGCTGCCGTGGCCGCGCAAGTCGTAACGCAGCACACCATAGCGCTGAGTGAGTGGGCCCATTTGCGCGTCCCACATATTCATGGTGGCGGCAAGCGAATGACAGAGCATCACCACGGGCGCTTCCTCCGGACCCGTCAACTCGTAGTGAACGGTGATGCCATTGGCTTCGACTTGCATGCCGCGCGTGCGGGGAACCGAGTCTCTACTTGGTTCCTTGTGCAGCTTTAGTTTCGCCGCTGGTAAGGTCACTACACGCGAGATCTCCCCGTCGGGCGAGAAAAACTCGACGTCAAAGACGCCCTTCCCGTAATCGGCGCGAATCACGGTGCCCGCATCGCCCGCCTTGAGATTTTCGGCCGGGATATCTTCGATCAATATGACTAATTCATGATCCATGATTATGACCCCCTCACCCAAATCGGATATTGAATGCTACGGAACCTCTGGCTAGCGCGCGGCGAAGGTGGCGAGTTGGCCTGGCTTGCGCAACATTTTGTCGACCTCGCCTGCGTGCATTTCTTCTGCACTGACCATCTGGCGCGCGAACTCTTCGAGCGGCACGCTGCAATCCTGCGTCAGATCAAGTAGTTTTCGATACAGCGCCAAGGCCGCACCCTCCGCCTGCAGCGATTCGCGCAGGATATCGCCGATATCAAACTTGTGGGTATCGAGCAGCGAGCCGATTTCGAGCGACGGATAGGCGCCGAGATGGGTGATCCATTCGCCGACTTGCTGCGCATGGAGCAGCGACTCGTTTGCCTGTTCGCGCAGCCAAGAGACAATAGGGATGCGCCCATAGCCGAACACCAAGAACGAATAATGCGTGTAGCGCACCACACCGGCGAGTTCCATTTCGAGAATCTCGTTGAGCACCGCGACTACCCTGTCTTTGTCGAATTCCGCCATGAAAACCGCCCTTCTTACGCCGCGCGAGATCTACGCTGTTAACGCTGTCGGTATTATGATACTCGTTTTGAACATGATATCGGGACGTTCACATGGCCAGTGAAGCGACTCAGGACAAAAGACATTTCATTTAGGTCCGCGACGCAGCGCTTAAATAGCCACAGCGAGGGGTCGGTAACACGGGTCCTGCTTAATTTGACTTCCGATTCAAACGAGAATTAAATACCGAATCCCAACTCGATACACAATCCATCGGAGAAAAAACATGACCGCGAAAACCGCCTTTACGCCCGACGAATGGGCGACCCTGCGCAACAGCCCGAACCTTGTAGCCGCAGCCACTATGCTGGCGGGCAACAGCGGCCTATTCGGCAGTTTCAAGGAAAGTTTTGCCACTGCGCAAAGCCTGTTCCAAGGACTTTCCAGCAGTAACGAATTGATTAAGGCCTTGAGCCAGCGCGAAGAAGTCAGCGAAGCCCAAGGATACATCCGCAGCCAAGTTTCCTTTGCCGAAGCGGCTCAAGCGCCGGCAAAATTCAGCCAACTCGCGACAACTGGTGTAACCTCCGCGCTCGAAATCGTGCGTACTAAAGGCACAGCCGACGATTTGGCTGCCTACAAAAAATGGCTGGTCGACATCGCCGACAAGATCTCTCAATCTGCCAAAGAAGGGGGTTTCCTGGGGTTCGGCGGAGAATTGGTCAGCGACGGTGAAGAAGCATTCATGGCCGCACTTAAGAACGCGACGAACATCGTCGCCTAATTAACCAAACGAATAGGGAGCATCCATGGCTACACTAATGAACGCAATACTCGGTCAATTTGACTCCGATACGCTGGGCCAATTGAGCAATCAATTGGGCACCAATCAACAAACCACCGGCAATGCCATCGCCGCGGCGGTGCCGCTGCTGCTGTCCGCGCTGTCGCGCAACGCCAGCGATGACCAAGGCCGCGAGTCGCTTTACAACGCGCTTTCGAGCGATCACAACGGCGGTATTTTGAACGATCTGATGGGGTTTTTAGGCGGCGCCGATAGCGGTCCCGGCCAAGGCATATTGGGCCATGTGTTCGGCGATTCGCAAAATGGCGTGGTCAACGCCCTTTCCCGCGCAACCGGCATGAATGCCTCCAGCATGGGACAGTTGCTCGTGACTTTGGCGCCGATCGTCATGGGTTTCCTGGGCCGCACCCGGCAGCAGCAAGCAATCGGTCCGTCGGGCCTTGCCGGATTACTCGGCGGCGAAACCGAATATGCTCAGCAAGCCGCGCCCAGCCTCATGGGCACCATAAACCGCTTTCTCGATCAGAATGGAAACGGCTCAGCGGTCGATGAGTTGGCGGGAATGCTGGGAGGTATGCTTTCCCGGCGTTAGGCGGCCCTTTACCGGCTCGCGTCAACGTGCTTGGCAAAATTATTCAGAATGGCTTGCCATCCCTGACGCTGCTGTTCAATTGAATTTTCTGTTTCAGCGTCGAACGTTACGCGTACCGTTACACCGTTCGCGCCAGCCACGAACTCGACCGCGGCAGCACGGTCGCCAAATGAAAACTCAATCAACTCATTGGGCACGACCTTGGTGTACGTTCCGGCGAAGTCAAAGCCAAAGCTACCGTCTTTGGCCTCCATGCGCGATGTGAATGCGCCGCCGACACGCAAATCGACAGTGGATTGGGTTGTGTGCCAATCATCCGACGCGGCATTCCACTGCTTGATGTCGCTCGGTGTGGTGTAGGCGCGCCAGACCTCGGCAACGGGGGCATTGACCAGGGTTTCAACGGCGATTTTCATGGCGTGACTCCTTGTTAGCTGGGTATTTCTGGCTCGACGAGCCTCGCTAAGTTCTGTAGCGATTCCTGCCAACCCAGATAACACGCTTCCAATGGAATGACATCGGGTATCCCTTCCTGAACGATAGTCAACTCCGTGCCAACAGACACTTTTTTCAGAGTCACTGTCACCTGAATTTCACCGGCTAAATTCGGGTCGTCGAAATTGTCTGTGTAACGCAGGCGTTCATGCGGCACCAGTTCGCGGTAGTCCCCACCAAATGAGATGCTCGTGCCGGTGGTGAAATTCGTGAATGACATTTTGTAAGTGCCGCCGACTTTCGCATCCATGTGATGCACCTTGCCCGTGAAACCATTCGGCGGCATCCATCGCGCCATCGCATCCGGTTCAAGGAACGCGCGAAAGACTTTCTCCGGCTTTGCGGCCAAAACACGGTGTAGATGAACGATGTTTTTCGTGGTCATGATGTTTCCTTTCGTTTGGGGTTACGAGAGCTAGTCGTTCAATAAAAAGCGGAATCGACATGGAAACTGTCGATTTGACAAATATTTTCCCGAGCGATTGCCCATCGTGCTCGAGCGAAATCCCAATAAAAAAGCGACCCGCAGATCGCTTTTTTTTACTCAAGTTGCAAGGATCTACATACGCTCGTACACCGCGGCGATGCCCTGCCCGCCACCGATACACATTGTCACCAGCGCGTAGCGGCCGCCGATGCGTTCCAGTTCATACAACGCCTTGATGGTGAGTATGGCGCCGGTCGCGCCGATGGGATGGCCCAGCGCAATGGCGCCGCCGTTCGGATTGGTCTTTTTCGCATCGAACCCTAAATCCTTGGAGACGGCGCAAGCTTGGGCGGCAAACGCTTCGTTGGATTCGATTACGTCCATGTCGCTGACTTTAAGGTCAGCTCTGGCCAGGGCTTTTTGCACCGCCGGAACCGGGCCTATACCCATGAATTTTGGATCGACCCCGGCGTGGCCGTAGGAAACCAGACGCGCCATCGGCTTTAAGCCGCGCTTCTCGGCCGCGGCGCGCTCCATCAGGACTACCGCGGCGGCACCGTCGTTAATTCCCGACGCATTGCCGGCGGTGACCGAACCATCTTTCTGGAATACAGCGCGCAGCTTTGCCATGCCTTCCAGAGACGCATCCGCGCGGGCGTGTTCGTCGGTGGCGAAGAAAGTGGAACCCTTTTTCGATTTGATTTCGATCGGTAGGATCTGATCTTTGAAATAGCCCTTCTCGGTGGCATTCACCGCGCGCTTGTGGCTTTCCACCGCGAACGCGTCCTGGGTTTCGCGGCTGATGCCCCATTTGGCGGCGATATTTTCCGCGGTGACGCCCATATGCATCGTGTCGAATGGATCCGTCAGGGCGCCGACCATCATGTCGACCACGCCGCCATCGCCCATGCGCTGGCCCCAGCGCAGGTTCGGCACCATGTAGCTCGCGCGGCTCATGGATTCCGCGCCGCCGCCGACGGCACAGTCGGTGTCGCCGAGCAATATCGTTTGCGCCGCGCTGATGATGGCCTGTAAGCCGCTGCCGCACAGACGATTCACGGTGACCGCCGCCGTGCTTTGCGGCAAGCCGCCCTTCATCGCAGCCACGCGGGAAATATACATGTCCTTCGCTTCTGTATGGATGACGCTGCCGAACACCACATGGCCGACATCGTTCCCATCTACTTTGGCCCGGGCAAGGGCCTCTTTGATAACCAATCCTCCCAATTCGGTCGGCGCGAAATCCTTCAGGCTGGCGCCATAGTCGCCGATTGCCGTACGCACACCACTCAACACCACCACTTCTCGTCCACTTGCCATGATCAACTCCTCGAATCAAGAACCATCGGTAAACTACGCCGCGACCGGCTCCGCCCACAAGTCGTGAGCATCGGCGTCGGTGACGCGAACGTCCGTAAACTCCCCTTGTTTTAAGGCAAGCTTTTTGCCTTTGAGTTTTTTTATATAAACCTGACCGTCGATTTCCGGCGCGTCGGCGCTGCTGCGCGCCGTGGCGCCGTCGTTGCCCACTTCGTCGACGATTACTTTTAAAATTTTACCTACTTTTGCCCTTAACCGGGTAGCGCTGATCTGTTCTTGCAATTGCATCAGCCGGCCACGGCGTTCTTGTTTCAGTTCATCGGGAACGGGATCGGGAAGGGCGTTCGCTTTTGCCCCTGCCACCGGCGAATACGTAAAACTGCCGACGCGATCCAATTGAGCTTCACGCAAAAAGCTTAACAGCTCTTCGAATTCCGCATCGGTCTCGCCGGGAAAGCCGGCGATGAACGTGCTGCGTATCGCTAACTCCGGGCAGATTTTGCGCCAGGCTTGAATGCGCGCCAAGGTGTTTTCGGCATCGGCGGGACGCTTCATGAGTTTAAGGATGCGCCGATTGGCGTGTTGAAACGGCACGTCCAAGTAAGGCAGCAGTGCGCCTTCAGCCATCAATGGCATAACCTCGTCGACATGGGGATAGGGATAAACGTAGTGCAACCGCACCCAAACCCCTAGCCCGCTTAAGGCCGACACCAACTCCATCATGCGCGTTTTCAGCGGTTTGCCGCCCCAAAACCCGGTGCGGTATTTTACATCTACCCCGTAAGCGCTCGTGTCCTGCGAAATGACCAGCAATTCTTTCACGCCGGCCCGCACAAGGTTTTCCGCCTCCTGCATGACCTCGCCCACCGGCCGGCTAACCAGGTCACCGCGCATGCTCGGGATGATGCAGAAGGTGCAGCGATGGTTGCAGCCTTCGGAAATTTTGAGGTAAGCGTAATGCTTGGGCGTGAGCTTGATGCCCTGGGGCGGCACCAGATCGACGAAGGGGTCGTGGGGTTTCGGTAAATGGGCATGGACATGGCGCATCACCTCGTCCTTGGCGTGGGGCCCGGTGACGGCCAGCACTTTCGGATGGGCCTCGCGGACGATATCGCCCTTGGCGCCGAGGCAGCCGGTGACAATTACTTTCCCATTTTCGTTCAGCGCTTCGCCGATCGCATCCAAGGACTCCGCCACGGCGGAATCGATAAAGCCGCAGGTGTTTACGATCACCAGATCGGCATTCGCGTAAGTGTTCACCGTGCCGTAGCCTTCGGCGCGCAGTTGCGTCAAGATCTGCTCGGAATCGACCAAGGCTTTAGGGCAGCCGAGTGAAACGAAACCGATTAGCGGAGCGGCCATCGCGGACGGTGCTACTTGCTTGTGTTGCGACGGGATTTAACGCTGGGCGCAGGCTCTGGTTCCGGCTCGGGCTCTGGCGCCGGCTCGGTATCGGACGTCTCGGGTTTAGGCACAAACGGCGCAATATTGCTGAATATCCCGCGCGCTTGCTTCTGCATCTGGGTTTGCATATCGAGAAACATATTAGCGCTTTGCTCTAAATAATTTCCCATCATGCCCTGCATGATCGGCCCTTGCGCTTGAAAAAATTGCGCCCAGATATCGGGACTGAGCCCTGCGGCATTGCCGTATAAAGCGCGTGCTTGATCCTGCAGTTTGTGCTGCACATCGATAAACGAATGAATACCTCGTTCCAGAAAAGTGCCCATGACGCCCTGCATGGCGTTGCCGTAACAGCGGATCATGTGAGCGAGCATTTCGGTGGTAAAGATCGGCTCGCCGCCGCTTTCTTCTTCTAGGATGATTTGCAACAAAATGCTTCGGGTAATCTCGTCGTTAGTCTTCGCGTCCAGCACTTCGAACGGGATATTGCCGGTGACCAAGTCTTTTACTTCCGTCAAGGTTATATAGGCGCTCTTGTCGGTGTCATAGAGGCGGCGATTGGGATATTTCTTGATGACGCGCTTGGACGGGGCCATTACTGCTCCAAAGTCGTTGTGCATGACACAATTTTTTACAGATTTATTATAACACTTGCGGTACGCTACCCCCTAACGCCTTGACCGGCTTAGGTTTCGTGGTGAAAAAGTAACACTTAAAAAATATATTGCAGCGCAACAAAAAAGGCTTGACATGCGCTTTGCACATCCCCATAATTCGAATTGTTGCAGCGCAATATCGTTCTGCAGAGCATCATACCGAACATTTTTTTAAGGAGTTATACATGTTTTTCGCACCGGAACAGTTTGCTGAAGTCAATAAGTCGACCATCGAAGCTGGATTGAAGTTCGCGAAGGTATCGTTCGATGCCGCTGAGCGCTTGATGGGACTGCAGTTAGCCGTAGGCCGCGACGTCCTGAACGAAGGCGCTAAAAACGCCAAAGTTCTCGCCGAAGTTCGCGATGTACAAGATTTTACCTTGCTGCGCGGCAAATTCGCCGAAGCCGGCACGGAAAAGTGGACCGATTATTCGAAAGCCGTGTACGAAGTGGCACAGCATACCCAAGCCCAATGGTCGAATTTGTTCGAAGCCCAAGTCACAGAAATGAACAAAAATGTCGCCGCCGCGCTTGATAAAGCGGTTAAGTCTGCTCCGGCCGGCGCCGATGTCGCCATCGCCGCGATTAAGTCGACCATGGGCGCCACCAGCGCTGCCATCGACAGCATGACCAAAGCGGCCAGACAAGTTGCCAGCTACGCCGACGCTAACGTAAAAGCGGCGACGAATGCAACCCATGCCGCAGTGAAGTCAGCTAAGAAGTAAGACTTTAATGCTTAGAGGTTGGTTGAAAACACAAAGCTGATTTTCAACCAACCGCAACAGCTCCTCCTCCTTTACTATAAAGGTTCCCTTTAGGTAAAGGTTTACGCCCTAGGGGTAACCCTGGGGCGTACTTTTTTAGCGGTCCCTCGCCAGCAGCCGCACCTATATTGGTTCTCAAGCAATGCCTTGCCGAGAGGCAAGCAGGGCGTGCCCGCTGGCGTAGTGCTCTGGTTCAAAGTACGCTGCACATTTCATCGCCGAACTTACCTAATGTTTTCCCTGCTGTCGAACTGGCGCCGCAAACGCATTCTGAACAACTCCAGCATCGACGAAAAGCTGTGGCGCAAGCTCACCGATTCGGTGAGTTATCTGCACGGGTTGTCCGACTCCGATCTCAAACGGCTGCACGAAGACGTGCGCATCTTTATCCACGATAAGGAATTCAGCACCGCCCACGATCTTGAGGTGACGGACGACATGTTCCTCAGCATCGCGCTACAAGCTTGCTTAATGACATTGAATCTTGGCGTCCATTTGTACGACGGCTGGCACGGCATCATCATTTATCCCGACGAATTCGTTCCCAATCATCAGTACGTCGACGCTGCGGGCGTGGTACACACGGATCGTCGTCCGCTCAGCGGCATGGCGCGCAGTGATGGGCCGGTTATATTGTCCTGGGCCGATACGCAAACGGCATTTAAAAGCGACGGCGTCAATGTGGTGATCCACGAATTCGCCCACAAACTCGACATGCAAAATGGCGACGCGAACGGCTATCCGCCGCTGCACACCGGCATGAATCCGAGGGCCTGGCAGAAAAGTTTTGCCGCAGCATTTAGCGATTTTTCCAAGCGCGTGGATGCAGGCGAAGATACGGCCCTCGACCCTTACGCATCCGAGAATCCCGGTGAGTTCTTCGCGGTGTTGAGCGAAGTGTTCTTTGAAATGCCGGGCATTATTGTCGACGAGTATCCGGCGTTATACGAACAGCTAAAGGCTTACTATAAGCAGGATACGTTTGCACGATTGAGCGGTACTTAGAACATGTGCTGGCCGCCATTTACTGCCATATTGGCGCCGGTGATAAATGCGGCTTTATCTGATGCCAAGTAAGCCACCATCGCACCGATTTCTTCCGGCAACGCGAGCCGCCCGGCGGGGATTTGATCGATGATTTTTTCACGCACATCTTCGCGGATTGCCATCACCAAATCGGTGCCGACGTAGCCGGGCGACACGGAATTGACCGTGACACCGTAGCGAATCACTTCTTGTGCCAGCGCCTTGGTGAAGCCGTGCAGGCCCGCTTTCGCGGCGGAATAGTTGGTCTGGCCGAATTGACCTTTTTGACCGTTGACCGACGAGATGTTGATCACCCTGCCCCACTTGCGGGCGATCATGCCTTCGATTACCTGGCGTGTGACATTGAACGCGCTGTTGAGGTTGACGTTGATGACCGCGTCCCATTGTTGCTTGGTCATTTTGCGGAACTGGCTGTCGCGCGTAATGCCGGCACAATTGACCAAAATATCGATCGGCCCGATTTTCTCTTCTATGGCCGTCACCATCGCCGCCATCGCATCAAAATCACCGACGTCGCCGAACGCGACTTCGGCATCGCCGAAACCTGCGCCGTGCATGGTGTCCAGCCAAGTTTTATCACTGTCCGCCACGACGTAATTGGCGATAACGCGATGTCCGTCTTGCGCGAGGGATTGACTGATTGCGCTGCCGATACCTCCGACGCCACCAGTAACTAATGCGATTTTTTTGTTGCTCATCTTTTTCTTTTGTTGCGATGCAATATCTCAGTTTAGCATGGGGATCGCGGAATATTGAATGCGGTCGCCACTATGAGTGGCGCTCCCTCACCCTGCCCTCTCCCAGAGGGAGAGGGGACAAAAATGTGCTACTGGTGCGAAAAAAGTCGCGCGCCGGGATGCGGCATCACCGCTTTTAATATCGTTCCCGTTTCCGATTCAGTGATGAATAGCGTTTTGTTATCCGCGCCGCCGAAAGCCATGTTGGTCACGCCCTCGCCGCGACACGATTGAATGCGATACAGCGGTTCGCCCTTAGGGCTAAACATCCATGCGCAACCCATGCCGACGTGGGCGACGACGAGATTGCCCAGCGCGTCCATCGCCATGCCGTCCGGCCCGATGCCTCCGGAAAGGTACGCGAATATGCCGACCTTGGTTACACCGCCGTCAGGCGTCAACGGCACGCGCCAAATGCTGTTGCCGCGTGTGGCGGCGACCAGCAGCAGGTTTTCCGCGGCATTGAGCACGATTCCATTCGGGCTCGGCACGTTGTCGAGCAAGCACGTGAGTTTGCCGTCGGCCGAATAGCGATACACATGTCCCACGGGATCGTGCATGCCGGTATGGCCTTGGTCGGTGAAATAAATGTCGCCATTGGAGGCAAATATCAAATCGTTCAGGCCTTTAAATCGTTCGGTCTGCGCGCGCTCAAGCAAAGGCGTAACTTTCCCGCTCGCGACATCCAGTGTCATCAAGCCATTCTTGTAATCGCAGATGAAGGCGCGGCCATCTTTATGAAACTTCAGGCCGTTAGGTTCGCCATCGTATTCAGTGACTAAATCCCAGTTGCCATCGGCTGAAATGCGAAAAATACGACCATAGGGGATGTCGACGATATACAAATTCCCGGCGCGGTCGAACGACGGTCCTTCGATGAACGAGCTCAACTCCAGGCCAGGTCGATTCACCCGCGCCCACACGGGAAATTGCTTTTGTTTACGATAATGTGTCGGCATTTCGCTGAACACGTTAGTTGTAATTTCTTGCGGCGAAGAAAACAGATTCATGGCGCGGGCCTCCTCATTGGGTATGGTTTTGTGTCACTATAACGGCTCTTGAGAATTCCGCACACCCATGCAGCTCGCAGTTTCCAACAACGGATCGCTTTACTACGAAGTCATCAACCTGACGCCGCCGTGGCAGCAAGAGCGTCAGACCATCGTATTTTCCCACGGCGTCGGCACTAATTCCAATATTTGGCATGCCTGGAAGCCAATACTAGCGCCCTTCTTCAGGCTGGTATGCCTGGACACCAGAGGATTCGGGCGTTCCAGCCGGCATGACGCGGAGTTCCGCTATAGCTTTGACCTGTGGGCCGATGACATTGTAGAAATCGCCGATGCCGTAAGCGCGGATCAATTTCATCTGGTCGGCGAATCCATGGCCGGCGCAGTGGCGTTGCATTTATCCGGCACCAAACACGGCGGGCGTTTGTTGTCGCTGACGACTTGTTCTTCACCCTATCGCGGCGCCGATTTGCCGAGCGTAAAAAATTGGAAAGAGAGCTTGCAGCAAAACGGTATCGCCGCCTGGTCGAAAACCATGATGGAGCAACGCTTCTACGCCGGCGCCATCGGCGACGCCGAAAGTACATGGTTTGAAGCCGAGCAACGCACCAGCGACGCTGACACGCTGCTCGGCTGGGGTGGATGTTTGCTCGATATCGATCTCACGGAAATCTTGAAAAAAATCGCTGTGCCAGCTCTACTTCTTGCGCCGGATAACAGCCCCTACGTTACAGTCGACATCGCCAACGCGATGCGTAAATTAATTCCCGGCGCGGAACTCATGATCCTTCCCGATGCGCGCCACGGTTTGCCGTTTTCTCACGGCGAACAATGCGCGATGGCGTTGTTGGACTTTTTGGATCGGAAAGGATTTGTCTCCGAATGACGATAACCATAAGTTTCCAACTTTGTCATTGCGAGCCACGCGAAGCAATCTCGCCTTTGCGTCGTTTACTTAAGGTCAAAAAGCGAGATTGCTTCGTCGCAAAAAACGCTCCTCCCAATGACGATTTTGGGTTTTTGCGGGCTGCCTTATTTTTTATCGCCGTGTTCTTGGGCTTGGCGACCCATAGCGCGTACGCGCAAACCTATCCCAGCAAACCGATCAAAATCATCGTGCCCTACCCGGCCGCCGGCACGCCGGACATCTTGGCGCGGGAAATTGCAAGCAAACTCACCGCAGTGTTGAAACAACAAGTCATCGTCGATAATCGTCCCGGCGCCGGCGGGAACATCGGCACCGACCTGGTGGCAAAGTCAGCGCCCGATGGTTACACATTGATCATGGGCACGGTCGCGACCCATTCGATCAATCAATCGCTTTACAAAAAATTACCGTTCGATCCGATCAAGGATTTCACACCGATTATTCTCGTCACAACTACGCCGAACGTGCTGGTAGTCAATCCCAATCTGCCGGTGAAATCGGTGAAAGACTTGATTGCCTTGGCGAAATCCAAGCCGGGTGAAATCACGTTCTCCTCCGGCGGCAACGGCACGTCGCACCACCTAGGCGGCATGTTGTTCCAGCAATTGACGGGCGTACAAATGACCCATGTTCCGTACAAAGGCTCCGGCGCCGCGCTGCCGGACCTGATCGGCGGCCAGGTGAACATCATGTTCGATAATCTGCCTTCTTCCATGCCGCATATCAAAAGTGGAAAATTGCGCGCAATTGCCACCACGGCCAAAACCCGCTCCACGGTGATGCCGGAGCTACCGACCGTCGCGGAATCAGGCGTACCGGGTTTTGAGATAACCGCTTGGTTTGGCCTGCTTGCGCCGGCGAAAACACCGCAAGCGATTATCGACCGGCTCAATTTGGAAGTAACCAAAATTTTGAAACTACCCGACATCAAGGCGCGCTTCATCGCCCAAGGAGCGGAGCCCACCCCGGGGACACCGCAGCAGCTCGGTGCGTTCGTTAAGGAAAAAACCGCGCAGTGGGCGCCGATCGTCAAAGCCTCCGGCGCGCAAATCGACTAACTATTTTTCTAAATACTTATCATGGCAAGCAAAAAACCTGAAGACCTCCGCAGCCACCGCTGGTTCGGCGTGCAAGACATGCGTTCCTCCGGCCACCGTTCGCGCACCATGCAGATGGGTTATGCGAAGGAAGATTTCGCCGGCAAGCCGATCATCGCCATCGTCAACACCTGGAGCGATTTGAATCCCTGCCACATGCATTTCCGTATGCGCGCCGAGGAGGTAAAGCGAGGCGTATGGCAAGCCGGCGGCTTTCCCGTCGAGTTGCCCGCTGTATCGCTGGGCGAGATACACATGAAGCCGACGACGATGTTGTATCGCAATTTGCTTGCGATGGAAACGGAGGAGTTGCTACGCTCCAACCCCGTCGACGGCGCGGTATTGCTCGGCGGTTGCGACAAGACCGTCCCCGCCATGATCATGGGCGCGGCGAGCATGAATTTACCCGCGATCTTCATGCCCGCCGGCCCCATGTTGCGCGGCAATTGGCGCGGCAATAATTTGGGCAGCGGCACCGACGTGTGGAAATATTGGACCGAAAAACGCGCCGGCAATATCAACGACAAAGATTGGGAAGAAATTGAGCAAGGCATCGCGCGATCGTACGGCACTTGCATGACCATGGGTACGGCTTCGAGCATGGCCTCGGCCGCGGAAGCGCTGGGCATGACCTTGCCGGGCGCGGCTTCCATCCCCGCGCCGGACGCCAATCACAGCCGCCTGGCAACCGCCAGCGGACGGCGCATCGTCGAGATGGTGTGGGATGATTTAAAACCCACGGACATCATGACCACCAAAGCCTTCGAAAACGCGGTCACTACCGCTATGGCGCTCGGCGGCTCGACCAATTCCATCATCCATCTCATCGCCATGGCGGGTAGGGTTGGGCCGTTCAACGGCGCGAAGCTGGACATGAATCACTTCGACGAGCTGTCGCGCCGCACGCCGTTCCTGGCCAACATCCGGCCATCGGGAAAATATTTGATGGAAGATTTCTATTACGCTGGCGGCATACTGGGCCTCATGAATCGACTGAAAGATTTACTCAATCTCGATTGCGTGACGGTCAACGGCAAGACCTTGGGCGAAAATCTGGCCGGCGCCGATGTGTACAACGACGATGTCATCGCGCCGCGTGACAAGCCGCTCAATCCCGAGGGCGGCGTCGCCGTGTTGCGCGGCAATCTCGCGCCCAACGGCGCGGTGATTAAACATACCGCTGCCGACCCCAAGCTGCTGAAACACAAAGGCGCCGCTGTTGTATTCAAAGATTACAACGACATGAACGCGCGGCTAGACGATCCGAACCTCAACGTCACGCCTGACTCAGTGCTGGTATTGCAAAAATGCGGCCCCCTCGGCGGCCCCGGCATGCCGGAATGGGGCATGCTGCCGATCCCGAAAAAGATCCTCGCCCTAGGCGTACGCGACATGGTGCGCATCTCCGACGGTCGCATGAGCGGGACTTCATACGGCACGTGCGTGTTACACGTATCCCCAGAATCCTTCGTCGGCGGTCCGCTTGCCTTCGTGCAAGATGGCGACATGATCGAACTCGACGTGCCCGCGCGCAAACTGCAACTGCACGTCAGCGATGAGGAATTATCACGCCGCAAAGCAGATTGGAAACAACCCGAAATTATTTATCCGCGCGGCTACGGCTTGCTTCATTCGCGCCACGTGACGCAAGCGGACCAAGGTTGCGATTACGATTTTCTCGCCGGAGGCGGACGTACGCCAGAGCCGGAGATACATTAGTCCCTTCCCCTTGAAGGGGAAGGGATTCGCTCGGAGGAAATGTAACATGAACCACCCCATCAACCGCTTCAAACAAGGCTTGCAGGCCGGACAGCCCCAGATCGGGCTCTGGGCAAGCCTCTCCAGCCACTATGCCACGGAAGTCATCGCCGGCGCGGGTTTCGACTGGATACTGCTTGACACCGAACATTCGCCGAATGAATTGCAGATGGTGCATATGCAACTGCAAGCGATGATGGAGTCGACCGCCACGCCTATCGTGCGCGTACCGTGGAACGATATGGTGACGATCAAGCGCTATCTCGACATCGGCGTGCAAACGCTGCTGATTCCCTTCGTGCAGAGCGCGGAGGAAGCGAAGCGCGCCGTCGCCGCGTGCCGCTATCCGCCGGACGGTGTACGCGGTGTGGCGACCACCACGCGAGCGAATCGCTTCGGCCGTGTGAAGGACTATCACAAGAATGCCAACCCACAGATTTGTGTGTTGGTGCAAGTGGAAACCCGCAGCGCGCTGGCACAACTCGATGCTATCGCAGCGACACCCGGCATCGACGGTGTGTTCATCGGCCCGCAGGATCTCGCCGCGGATTTCGGTCATCTCACCAATCCGGGACATCCAGAAGTCCAAGTCGCCATAGCCGATGCGGTAACGCGCGTACGCAAAGCCGGTAAAGCGGCGGGCATCGTGATGGCTGTCGAGGCCGACGCACGCAAGTGGTTGGAAGCCGGGTGTTTATTTGTAGCGGTGGGTTCGGACATCGGGCTGCTTGCGCGTGGTTCTGAAGCACTGTTGGCAAAGTTTAAGACTTCTGGTTAACGCGATCACACCTAAATTTGTCGTTCCCGCGAAAGCGGGAACCCTTTCTGCGATTGATGCTCAGTATGGATTCCCGCTTTCGCGGGAATGACAAGTCTCAAGGTCCATCACTTTCTATTCTCCTGCGATTATCATGACCGATCACAAAATTCTCGACGTCCTAGCCATCCCTACTTCGTTCCCAGTCAAAGATGGCGTCACCCTCGGTATCGGCCGCACCATCAAGCGCGACGCGGTGATCGTGAAGATCACTACTGAAAGCGGTTTAATCGGCTATGGCGAATCCCATCATGGCCGCGCGCCGGGAACCGTTGCGCATCTGGTCAACAACACGTTGAAGCGTTTGGTCGTCGGCATGGATGCGACGGATACCACCGGCATCTGGTCGAAAATTTACAAGGCGCAACTCGCGAGCCACGGCATGGGCGCCGCCGCTTGCCTGGCGATGAGCGGCCTCGATATGGCATGCTGGGACATCAAGGGGAAGGCCGTCGGTTGGCCGCTGTATAAGTTGCTCGGTGGTTCGCGGCGCGCGATACCGGCCTATGCCGGCGGCGTGTCGCTTGGTTACCAGCAACCCGCGTCGTTGATTGATGAAGCGCGTCCGCACATCGAAGCGGGCTACAAGGCATTGAAGCTACGCGTCGGCGACACGCCCACGAACGATCTAGCCCGCGTCGCAGCGATTCGTAAAGCGTTCGGTAACGACATCGATATCTTGACCGACGTGAACACTGCTTATAACTTTAATCAAGTGCGCGCGATCATGCCGGGCTTCGTCGAACATCGTGTCGGCTGGCTGGAAGAGCCTTACGCGCCCCACGATTATCGAAGCTATCGAGAAACCAAACTGCTCGGCGGCATTCCCCTCGCGGCCGGAGAGAATCATTACACGCGTTTTGAGTTCAGCCGCGTGATCGAAGACGGCGCGATCACCATTTTACAGCCGGACCTCTCGAAAACCGGCGGCATCACCGAAGCGCTGCGCATCGCCGCCCTCGCCTCCACGTGGAAATTGGCTATCCATCCCCACACCTCGATGACCGGACTCAACATGGCGGCCTCGATTCATTTCCTTGCCGCCATCGACAACGGCGGTTATTTCGAAGCCGATGTCTCGAAAAACAATTTGTTCCGCGACGAGTTGGTGTCGACTCCATACCAATTGAGTAGGGACGGAACCGTGCTGCCGCTAGATAGGCCCGGCATCGGTTTGGAAGTAAACGAAGAATTTTTGGCGAAGCATCCGGTGATCGAAGGCCCCGCGTACGTCTGACATTCTGTCGTCCTGAGCGTAGCGAAGGACCTGCTTTTTTAACTATTGTGACAAGCAGATCCTTCGCTGCGCTCAGGATGACAAAGTGGAATAGTCTTGAAACAATCAAAAAATCCCTTCAAGTCACCTTATCTATTGCTGTCTTTTAGCGCGTTATTCTGGGCGCTTAACCAGGTTTTCGGTCGTGGCCTGCGCGATGAGATTCCGCCCATGGCCTTCGCTTTTTGGCGTTGGGTCATCGCCATGACCGTGCTGTTGCCCTTTGCGTTGCCTAAGCTCATACGTCAATGGACCATCATCAAATCCGCCTGGAAGCCGCTGCTTGCGATGGGTTTGTTCGGCACGGCGATTCACAATGCCCTGCAGTATGTCGGCCTACAGTACACCACCGCCACCAATGGTCTGCTGCTCAATTCGGTTATTCCCATCATGGTCATCGCGCTATCCTGGCTTTTTCTTGGCCTGCGACTTACGCTGGTGCAGCGCTTGGGTGTTTTCCTGTCCCTAATCGGTGTGGTTGGCATTGTAATTCGTGGCGAGCTCGCGGTTCTGCTACAGCTCGCGTTCAATCGCGGCGATTTGTGGATACTGATCGGTATCTCGCTCTGGGTGATCTACACGATATTCTTGCGCTGGCGGCCGCAAACCCTGGACCCACTCGCATTTCTTTGGCTCATAGGCACGATCGGCTTAATCGCGATCACACCCTTTTACGCATATGAAGTCGCAAGCGGCCGGCATATCGTTGCGACGCCTGAATCGATTAGCGTATTGTTGTACACCGGGTTATTTCCCTCGATTCTCGCCTTTGTATTCTGGAACTACGGCGTTAAACAGATCGGTCCTAACCGGGCAAGTTTATTTTTGCACCTCGTCCCGGTGTTCGGCAGCATCGTATCGATCGTGTTTTTAGGTGAGCGCCTGTTTTTGTTTCACCTCATCGGTATCTTGTTATATTCGTTGGAATTTATTTATCCACGGCAACGATTTTCCGATAGCTTAGGAAGCTCTGATTTATTTCGAGTTCTAAGCAAGACAAGGCGCGAAGGAAAAATTGTGACGCAGCATATATATAATATGTAAGGAACAATTTTTCCTGAGTAACGCAGTATTGCGACGAAATCGGAATAAATCAGAGCTTCTTGAGGTTAAACTGCAAATTTTTCTAAGTTGATATTTATGTCCAGCGCCCTTTCCCATATTCGCGTTCTCGATCTAAGCCGCGTCCTCGCCGGCCCTTGGTGCGGCCAACATCTCGCCGACCTTGGCGCCGAAGTGATTAAAATCGAACGCCCCGGCATCGGCGATGAAACCCGCGCTTGGGGTCCGCCCTATCTTAAAGATCGCGATGGTAACGACACGACCGAAGCAGGCTATTATCTAAGCTGCAATCGCGGCAAGAAATCCTTGACCCTAGATATCGCAACAAAAGAAGGACAAGAAATCATTCGTAAGCTTGCTGCAAAAAGCGACGTAGTGTTGGAGAACTACAAAGTCGGCCAGCTTAAAAAGTATGGTTTAAGCTACGATGATCTCGGCGCGATCAATCCTAAACTGGTCTATTGCTCCATCACCGGCTTCGGCCAAACCGGCCCGTGGAGCCATCGTCCGGGCTATGACTTCATCATTCAGGGCCTAGGCGGTTTGATGAGCGTCACCGGTGAGCGCGATGACGTGCCCGGTGGCGGGCCGCAGAAGGTCGGAGTCGCGGTCACCGATCTGATGACCGGCATGTACGCAACCATCGCCATCCTCGCGGCCCTCACCCACCGCGAACGCTCTGGCGCCGGCCAACATATCGACATGGCTTTGCTCGATGTGTCGGTGGCGATGCTTGCCAACATGAGTATGAATTATTTGACCTCCGGCCAAGTGCCGAGACGCTGGGGTAACGCCCATCCCAATGTCGTGCCCTATCAAGTCTTTGCTTGCAGCGACGGGCATATTATCGTCGCCGTCGGTAACGACAGTCAGTTTCGAAAATTTTGCGCAGTATTGGACGCGCCTAGCCTTGCAGGCGACGAACGCTTTATCACTAACAGCAACCGCATCCGTAATCGCGACGCGCTGATTACGTTACTCGAACCGCTGGTTGAGCAACGTACGCGCGATGAGTGGGTAAACGCGCTGGAAGCAGCGGGTGTACCTTGTGGCCCGATCAACAATATCGATCAAGTATTCGACAACCCGCAAGTAAAAGCACGCGGCATTAAAGTTGAAGTGCCCCATCCACTTGCCGGCGTTGTGCCGCAGGTGGCCAATCCGATGCGATTCTCCGAAACACCGATTGAGTATCATGCTGCGCCGCCGACATTGGGGCAGCATATCGATTATGTGCTGCGGGATTTGTTGGGGATGAACCAAACGGATATTGATCGTTTGCGACAAGGCGGGATAATCTAGACGTGTCATTCCCGCGCAGGCGGGAATCCATACTGATTTTCACAGGCCAAATGGATTCCCGCCTGCGCGGGAATGACACATCACAAGAATTTAATGTTTTTTGGAGTTAGCAAAGCATGAACGTAAAGAACAGAGTCGCCATCGTCACCGGTTCCGCCAGCGGCATCGGCCAGGCCATCGTCAAACGCTTAGCTACCCACGGCGCGAAAACCGTCGTCGTCGATGTTAATCAAGATAATGCCGACAAGACCGCCGCCGAGATTCGTGCCGAAGGCAATGAAGCAATCGCCATCGCCTGTGATGTGACGCAAAAAGCGGATGTCCAAGCCATGGTGCAGCAAGTGTTGGATCAGCACGGCAAAATCGACATCTTGATCAACAACGTCGGGATAGTGCGCGATAACTACATCACCAAGATGCCGGAAGAAGACTGGGATCTGGTTATCGATACCAATCTCAAATCCTATTTTCTTTGTTCGCAGGCCGTGGCGCCGCACATGCGCGAGCGCGAGTACGGTCGTATCGTTAACGTGTCGTCGCGGGCGTGGCTAGGCAATGTCGGCCAAGCAAATTATTCGGCGGCTAAAGGCGGTGTAGTGAGCTTGACGCGCGTGCTGGGATTGGAGCTCGGCAAATCCGGCATTACCGCAAACTGTATCGCGCCGGGTTTGATCGATACACCCTTGTATCGAAATCTGCGCGACGATGTGCAAGAAAAATTAAAGAAAGCCCAGCCGCTGCCCAAAATCGGCACGCCGGAGGAAGTCGCGTATGCCGCGCATTTTTTTGCTTCCGACGAGGCGTGGTACATGACCGGCCAGACGCTGTATGTTTGCGGAGGCAAAAGTCTGGGTTCCTATAGTGGTTAGTCTTTGGGAAAACGCACATGCATAAAAATATTCGACGCGTTGGTTTGCTGCTTGCGTTGACAGTCTCGATTGTCGCTCAAACATTTGCGCAGCAGATCGACACGCGCTTACAACGCGGTCAGGCGCTTCACGATACGATCTGCCGCGGCTGTCATGAAGACAATATGTATACCGATCGGCATCTGTCCCGTAATCCCTATTTCGATTTGCGCATGCAGACTCGGTTATGGTCGGAAGTAGTGAATGTAAAATGGCGCAACGACGAAATCGACGATGTGGTTTATTTTTTGAAGCAGACTTACTACTCCGACGTCCCATCCAAGCCTTAGCTGAATTCGAATAGGCAACGCCACGCGCCAATAGCGGTGTGGCTCGCCTGCCATGCATGGCTGCGAGGCAATACCAGAGCGGCTCCTGGCGATGCAGGGTCAACGGCCCTCGAAGCAAATTCTCGAAAACAATTGACCCTGTTGAATGTTTACTAATGCATAGGAAGGCTTAGTTATCGTTTAGTAGCGTCAGGCTAAATGCCGCGCCACCCGCACACGTACCGGAAACCGCAAGGCATCCGATCGCCGCAGCCGTTTTAATGTCGCCCGCCACCAGCGTAATCGGTACACCGGCATTGGTCGGCAACACCGGGCTATTTTGACCAGTCGGCGCCACGGCAACCGTATAGGTGCCGGGATCCAACTCCAAATATGCTGAAGACGCATTCGGGAACGCGAGGTCTGTTACAACTCTCGATGCGATTACACCCGGGGCGCTTAGGACTACAACGTCGACATTGGGCGCATCGGGTGAAAGATGCAATACTCGCAACTTGGCCTTACCCGCAGACGGCGCCGTGAGATCGTCGGCATACGCATTCAGACGCAATGCTTGCGCACCGGTTGCACCATTCAGACCGATTGCGAAAACGCTGACGTCTAGTCCATTGGTAATGTTTGCGTCCAACCCAATTGCCTCGCTGGTGGTTCCATCAAGTGCGACCGACGCTCGATAGCTGCCCGGAGAAACCGTCAGGAACGAAGATGCTACCGGGAACGTTGCGTTGGAAACGACTTCGGTCGCCGGTGTCAAAAGAGAACCCGGCGCGCCGAGGTACACATCCACCGTCGGCGTATTGGGTGAGAAATGACCGACGCGGACTTTGGCGCGCACATCGGCGAGCACCACCGACGCGCCGGACTTCGGCAGCAGCAACAGCGAAATGGGCGCGACGCTCGCCGTGCTATTTTCCTGGATCGCGGCGAGAACCAAGTCCGAACCCGACGCCACGTTGATAGTGCCGGAATCGTAGACCACCGTCGCCTTGTCGCCGGTCGGCGTTACGCGTATGCGGTAGTCGCCGCCGGGGATCTCCAGCGCCTTCACGCCGTTCGCGGGGACGATGCCTTTGAACGCGAAGTTGAGGGTCGGCGTCACCGCTGCGCTGGCGAGATCGGCCGTCGGCGCAGTCACGAAAACGTCTACCGCCGGCGCATTGGGCGCGGCGTGAACCACCCTAACCTTCGCATTCCCGCCGGCAGGTGCATTGTTTTCGTCAACGACGATAAGCGCCTCGATGCTTGCGACCTCGTTGGCTGCAAACACCGTGTAATATTTGTTGCGCTCCAACGCCGCCGTGGCGCTCAACGCCGTAACGGTAGGATTGCTGCCGTTTACATTGATGTTGATTGTCGCATTGCCAGCGCTTACGGACTGAAATCCGGTGGCTTCGGGATACGACGCCTCCGCCAGTTTCTTGTTGTTCACCACAATATCGACGCGCGGCGCGTCCGGTGAAGCGTGAACAGCGCGCAGTTGCGCGGAATCTTGATCGGAATCATCGTCATCGCAGCCTACCAGTCCCATGCCAAGCAGGGCGATCAAGCCCCATCGTAAATAACTTACTCGCATCATAATTTCTCTCCTAAAAGTGTATCGATCGCGTCGCGATTAACCCAGTTTCACTAGACAAAAACACTCCCATGGCTGCATAAAAAGCAGCGAGGACTTAATCGCGCAACGATGAATGCGGCTGATTTATTCAGCCAGGTTTTACTCGATCTGGTCAGCGATAATCGGACAACACCCCTAGTTGCGGAGCGGGATTCGGACACGGTACACTCTGAGTCGCAGAACCCATAACTCGTCCAAATATCATCTGCATCTCCATATCTAGCGATAGATAATCTTGCGAGAACACCGAGTTTGCAGACTCTGTGTTCTCACTTTTTTCCCGCTTTAATTTGGCACTATCACGCTGTCGATGACGTGTATCACGCCGTTCGACGCCGCGATGTCCGTTTTGACTACCTTGGCTTTATCGACCATGACATTGCCGCCATCCATCGACACGGTCATGTTGCTGCCCTGTACGGTTTTGACCGGCCCCGGCTTCACATCCGCCGCCATGACTTTGCCGGCCACCACGTGATAGGTCAGAATCTTGGTCAGCAGTGCTTTGTCGGCAAGGATCGCGTTGAGTTGATCTTTCGGGATCTTCGCGAACGCGGCGTCCGTCGGCGCAAATACTGTCAGCGGACCTTTGCCTTTCAGTGTGTCTACCAAGCCGGCTTGTTTAACGGCAGCGACCAGCGTGTTGAACGAACCTGCGGCAACCGCCGTGTCGACGATGTCCTTAGCGGGCATCGCGGCCGGTTCAGCCATTTGCTTGCCGGACATGGCGCAGCCACCGAGGGTGAGTAGAGCGATAGCGGCGCCGGCAGCAGCCATGCGCAAGGTTGAGGTAGAACAATTTAAACGTAACATCATTTGCATCTCCATAGTTAGCGATAGAAAGACTTCAGAAAACGGGGAGCTTGCAGACCCCACGTTCTCGTTGCCGCGTTTACATGACTCTCCGTTTGCGGCTGGGCGGAGAATCTTTACTGCATTAATTCGCCTGGTTCGCGACGATCACTTTGAACGCATCGAACGCACCGGATTTAAAACGACCGATCACATGCACCTTAGTATCCTCGCGTAGATCAGCCGCACTGCCTTGCGCAAACGAAGTGGTGCTGCCGATCACGATCGGCCGGTTGTGCATGGTGAATCCGGCCGGCGTTACGCTCTTGATCAATCCCTCCATGATCACCGGCGTATCCTCCGGCAAAGAGACCGCAACCGACACCGGAGTCATCGCGCTTGCCAGCAGCGTCGACTCCTCGCCCGCCGCCATCTTGCCGCTCAACGCAACAAATGTACCTTCGCGTATCCCCGACGCGCGTACGGCAAGTTCATTTGGATAACGCACTGTCAATCCCTCGACCTTAAAGGATTTATCCGTGACGTTGGACGCGATACCTTTGACGCGCACTTGATCCTCGCCGTCGCTTGCTTTGCGTATCCAGGTTGCGTGCAACGCATAGTAGCGATCGCGAAAGCCGCTGATTTCGAGTCGATCGCCATCGCTCAGCGAAGCCAATCGATCGAAGCCTTCGAACACGGTCGTCCGGTCGGCGAACACCGGTTGGCCGGCGACGCTAAACTTTGTCGTTGCACCATCGGCGCGCAGGGAAGTGATGGCTAGCGGACCGATCAAATCGCTCTCGTATTGAATCGTATTGGCGACCCCGCGGTCGGCGCCATCGACGGGACGATTACCTTCGACCCGCACGATCATGCCCAAACGTAATCCCGCCGCGACCGTCGATGGTCTACCGTTCACGATCACGCGTGCATTGTCGCTATTCCACTCGAAACCGTTGACAACGACGCTGCCGAATTTCGTCACCGTTCCTATGGTAACCATGGGGCTGCCGGTGCCAGTCATGCCGCCGTCGGCTTGCCTGCTAAGTTGTTGCGCACAGGCCATCAGTCCCAATACTACGATCGTCATCAAAATATATTTAGTGAATCGCGCCATCATTTAATCTCCTCAAACTGAGTCATTTCTTTTGTCGACTTTCTATTCTGCCGGGCGTTCCGTCTCGCCCAATCTTTTTCGCAGGAATCGACGTTGCCTCCACGTCTTCCTCGAAATAATACAAGCCGATCACGGCACGCTTGCGTCCTTCGCCTAACACTGAAGCATTCATGTCTCGATCTTTCGCCGCCAACAAACGATCGAATCGCTCCAAAAATACCTGCCCCTCATCGCGCAGTAACTGACGCACATCGTCGAGCGCGTTCGCGGGTAAGTTGTTGTAGCTCGTTTTACGCTGGAAATAAGCGTTTGCCGGATCCGCATCCAAGTTGTGGGTGATCGTCGCAATTAAATCTCTCGCATCGTTGCCGAGCAAGGAAACCTTTCCCACTGCGTCCTTGGCCGGAAGATAAGTTCGATTCACCAACTGCACCGAACCATCCGCCCGGCGCGTCACGGTACCGGCGCGCAACAACTCGTCCAACACCGATTGCACCGGCATGTCGCCACTGTAACGCCGCACCAATTCGGCGAAGCTGCGCTGCACGCCGTCGAGCGCCAAGGTCATCGGCGCTACTTTCGTTGTTTTTGCCGGCGCGAAATCCCGCACCCATCCGCTGACCACTCGCGCCGCGCGGTTCAGGCGTTGGTCTGCCACCACGGACAATGGTTCCACTTCATCTCTCACTCTAGCCACTTCCTTGCGCGTGAGGCCGGTCAACACTGAAATACGCGAATCGGTTTGCCTTTTGCCGGGAAGTCCAAAATCCTTTTCCGCTACCTCGATAAACGCTCGCTTAGCAACCTCGACAAAACTATCGAAAGCAATGCCGCGCGCTAACAAAAACCGCACTAACGGACGCAATAACGTCAGAAGCGCGGCGAGGAGCGGTGCCTTCGCGGTTTGCATATTTGGGAATTATTTCCCATTTTATTGTTTGCGTCAACGTTTTTGTTTTCCGTGAGCTACCATGCCAGAAGCCTTGTCCAGCTTGCCTCCCAGGCTAGGCATGCCTGGACCGCAAGCTGCGCGCGCCTCCTGGCAATGCCGTTGTAGAAAATTGAGCGCAGCGCGCGCGCATATCGCTAGCGTCGATATTTCCATTCGACGCTGAACGTTTAACGGTTTAACCAATTGTGTATAACGCCGGCAGGCGGCACAATACTGTTGAATGGTTGCCACGGAAAAGGAACACTACCCATGCGTTATTGGTCAACAGGCCTCTGCGCTACGCTGATCATCGCCGGTATTGCCGGCGCTGAAACAGTGAAAGATGAGTTGCGGGATTTTCGTGGTGTTCCCTGGTCAAGCGCGTTCGACTCGCAGCGCGATAACATGAACTTAATACGCCGCGAGGGTGACGTCGCGTACTACCGGAAAAAGGGAGAAAGTTTGACATTCAGTCAGGCGGAGGTGGTCAAGATCGCCTACCGATATTACAAAGATCAATTCAGCGCCGGCGTGGTGCAAACTTTCGGCTCGAACAATAAGATTGCACTACTCGCCGCCTTAAACAGAATGTACGGCGAACCGCTGCGCCCACGCAAACGCCACGAGCAATATATGTGGCAGGGCGTTGAGGCCAGCATTGTGCTGACCTGCGAGATCAATTCCTACTGCGTAGCCGAGTTTTATTCGTTGGCGTTGAGCGAAACAGAAGCGGCGGATACCGGCATTTCCGAACCTCACAAGACCTACGACAAAGACGATGACTAGCGGAATACCATGGCAGTTTGGGACATAGTTTCGAGCGACATCGCCAAAAACACAACGGAGAAAAAATGAATATTGCGTACCGCCGTCACCTCTTTATGGTGCTTGCTGCCCTCGTCGTCCACGCCGCGGTTGCGCAAGATCTGCCGACCGCGAAGCCGGAGCAGGCGGGTTTTTCCGCCGAACGGCTGGCGAAAATCACTCAGGTTTTCAAACAAGAGATCGAGCAAGGTAAGCTGCCCGGCGTGGTGATGATGATCGCGCGCAAGAATCGTTTGGTGTACAGCGAAAGCATCGGGTTTCAAAACAAAGAAACCGCGACTCCCATGGCTAAAGACGCGATCTTTCGCATTTATTCCATGACCAAGCCCATGGTTTCCGTCGCCGCGATGATGCTCGTTGAGGATGGCAAGCTGCAACTCAACGATTTCGTGTCGAAACATTTGCCGGCGATGAAGAACCTGCAAGTGAGTGTCGCAAAGGCCGATGCTGAGTTTGCGAAAATTACCTATTCAACCGTGTCCGCCGAGCGCGAAATGACGGTCTACGATTTGCTGCGTCACACGGCAGGCCTCGCCTACGGTGAACTCACGGCCAACGCGCCGGTAAAAGAGGCGCACATCAAAGCGGGGCTGTACCTACAGAATGTGCGCGATTTCGATTCGCGCGGCATGACGCCTGCGGAACAAGTGGAGCGCCTGGCGAAAATTCCGCTCATCCATCAGCCGGGCACGATTTGGGATTACAGCCTCGCCTCCGATGTCCTTGGCCGCGTGGTCGAAGCCGCGTCGGGTAAAAGCCTAGGCGAGTTTCTTGACACGCGATTATTTAAGCCATTGAAGATGACCGACTCCGGATTCTGGCTTGTGCCCGAAAAACTTCCGCGCCTCGCTCAGCCGTTGGCCATCGACCCCACCTCGGGAGCGCCGAATCGCATGATCGATGTTGCCGCGCAACCAAAAAACGATTCCGGCGGCGCAGGCGGTGTGGCGAGCGCAAACGATTATTTGCGCTTCGCGCTCATGCTCGCCAACGGCGGCCAATTCGACGGCGCCCGCGTCATGAGCCGCACGACGATTAACCTCATGACTTCCGATCATCTGGGAAACCGCATCGCCGCACCGGCCACACCCGGGGAATTATTGTTCAGCTCGCCCGGTTACAGCTTCGGCCTAGGGTTCGCGGTGCGCACCGGCGCAGGCATGTCCACGATCCCCGGTTCCGCCGGAGAATTCACGTGGGGCGGATATGGCGGCACGTTCTTCTGGGTCGACCCGAAAGAGGAAATCGTTGCGGTGTATATGTCGCAAGCGCCGGGACCGTCGCGGCAATATTACCGGCGCTTGTTTAAGGCTTTGGTTTATCAGGCGGTGGTGGATTAGGAGTTGCGAACACCTGTAGGTCGGAAAAGCGCAGCGCCTTCCGAAGAATGATTGGCGTCCTGGCTTCGCTATCAGCCGGGTGAAATGCGGTTCGGCGGGTTGCACCCGCTCTACATTATGTTACTTAAACATCGGCAATTGTTTTAACGCATACCACGTCATGCCGATGGTAATGACGATTGTTGTAATCCACAGCAGCACCGACACCCATTGCGGCGGCGCGACTTCTTGCGGGAGCTTTTTGTAACGCAGATATAGCGTGCAGATCGAGATGATCGGCAGCAGCAGCGCGATGGAAACGCCGGTGATGGTGACCATCAACGCTGGTAGCTTGACGGCGTAGTACAACAACACGGGAAGAAAATTGAACACGACCACCATGATGCGTTGCCACTTTCGACGCTGTATGTAGTCAGTACCTTTGTAGACGCCCGCGAGGCCGACGAGATCGGCAAACTGGCGCGACATGCCTGCGGTCGCCGCGAAGATGGTGCTGTAGAGCACGGCGATGGCGCCGAAGAAAAATAAATACAGGCCGGTGGGGCCTAGCATTTCGGTATACATCTTGGAGAGATTTTCGATCATCTTGCTGGACTCTGGAATAAGCCCCAAGGTATGCAGCACGCCGGCGCCAAGCAGATAAAACGCGACTGTCGCAAACGTGTAGATCAACATCGCAACAAAGATGTCGACATGCATAACGCGGATCCAGCCGCGCGCGCGCTCAACCCATGCGGCGCTGCCATCGCGCACCCCGGCGAAGCGCGCATACCCCTTTTCCACGCACCAATAGGGATATTGTGTCAACTCGATTGCGCCGACACCGGTGATGCCGAATACCGCGATGGCGGTGAAAAATCCTTTGTCCGGCACATCGAACGCGAGGCCTTTGCCGACACTGCTCCAACTGAAATACTCCGGATGGAATAACAACATGCCCGCGGTAACGACGGTAAGTATGGTGAATATGGCGACGAGAAAAGTTGCCACGAATTCGATCTGGGCATAGGAGCCGGTAAGCAACACCGCCAAAGTGACAATCAGCAACACCCCGACCCAAACGTCGACGCTTACGGCAGGCATTAGCAGGTGCAGCGATTGCGCGACGCCGCCGTACATGCCGCCGACGGCGAACATCACCAGAATGCCGGCGATCATCCAAAGCCAAATAGCCCACGATAAACCGAGTATCCGACCGGGCATGTGGTTCATGAATTGCAACGCGGTTTCACCCGTGGCGATGGTATAGCGGCCGATCTCAGCCTGAATGACGACTTTGATTAGGCATGCGATGATCACCGCCCACATCAATACATAACCAACCTCGGCGCCGAGCTTGGTAGTGGCGATCAACTCGCCGGAACCGACGATGGATGCGGTCAACACCAGGCCTGGTCCGACCCGGCGCAAGGCGCCACCGAGCGTCGCGGGTGGCGTTTCGACGGCGCTATTGTCGTAGGCATAGGGATTGACGACGGGTGCGGGTCCAACCATGGTTTGTTCTCCTCGTTTTGTCTTTGCAACTCCCTCGCTTAACGGTTGGGCCGGCTAAGCGTTTTCGCCATGGTATACGCTTTATTCAGAGGATGGCAAAATTTGCTAGGCATCAAGTTGCGTATCCTTGCGAATGTGTGTGAACTATTTTCGTCCTAACGATTCAAAACCCACATGAGGCCCACATACATTTTCGCTATTATCGCTTTCGTATCCAGTGGCTTGTCTGTTCCGTCGAGCGCGGAGTCGAACCAAGACGCCGTTGACGCAACGCAGACGCAGCGCCGCATGCAAGAAGAACAGCTTAACTTGGAGCAAAAGCAGACTGCCTCGCCGCAGGACGCCGCTGCCGAGCCGAAGCGTTTGGAAGAGCGCGCCAAACTGAACGCCGACCAGCGCCGCGCGCAGGAGCAATTACAACAGCGCCAACGGCTGTTGGAGGGAGCGACCCGGAACGCACCACGTACGCCTTCTTCTCCATCAACCCAGATCAATCCGGCGCCGTTGCAGAACCAGTTGTTCGATCGGGAACGCCAGCAGCAAGATTTATCGTTCGATATTCAACGTCAGCAATTGGAGTTTCGCCAGCGGGCGCGTCCATAAAAAACTAATGGATCAGGCATAATGTCGCAATGCCTAGATTCGCCGCCAACCTTCATTACCTATTCAGTGAAGTTCCTTTTCTAGAACGCTTCGCGCGCGCGGCGGCCTCCGGCTTCCGCGCCGTTGAGTTTCAAGTCCCGTACGACTATCCGGCGCAGCAACTAATGGATTTACTCGCCGAACATCGCCTCGCCCTCGCATTGATCGATACGCCTACAGGCAACTGGCAAGCGGGAGATCGCGGTCTCGCCGCCGTGCCGGGGCGAGAGGTGGAGTTTCAGTCGGGCCTTGCGAAAACCGTCGAGTACGCACGCGTGCTCAAACCGGAATGCGTGCACGTGCTGGCAGGCGTTTACGATTCCAACACGCCTTACGAGCAGGCGGAGAGTACCTTTGTATCAAACTTAAAGCTTGCAGCCAACGCGCTGGCGGACATCGGCGTCGCCGCCGTGATCGAGCCGATCAATAACAAAATGGATGTGGTGCAAGGCGGCGAGCGTTATGTCACGCAAGGCATGCGCGGATTCTTTCTGCATCGGGTCGATCAAGCGCGGCGCATTATCGAGCAAGTCGGAAGCGACATCCTGTTTCTGCATCTCGATCTCTATCACCAGCAAATTATGCAAGGCAATCTGGCCCAGACCTTGCGCGAAAACATCGCGGTTATCCGCCACATTCAGTTTGCCGGCGTGCCGGGCCGGCATGAACCGAACGTCGGCGAAATTAATTATCCCTTCCTGTTCGATCTAATCGATGAGTTGGATTATCGCGGTTGGGTCGGTTGCGAATATCGTCCGCTCGGTCGCACCGAAGATGGACTGGGCTGGGCCGCTAGACATGGGATCTCCACGCAAGGCATGTCGTAAATGCATAATCGCGATTTTTCATCCTTCATCCCTCCGCCTTCATCCTTTATTTTTCACGCCGCTTGCTTTGGTTTGATCACCTCAATATTAGCGCCGGCGAGTTTATATTCAAGCGCTTGCCAACGGGGACGCACGGTCTCGACATGAGCGTGCTTGACGTGGCCATAGCCACGGATGTGCTCGGGAAGATTGGCGAGCTCGATGACTGTCGCAAGATTCGCTTTGGTCAGCTTTGCCAAGCTCACGCCAATCGAACGTTCGTAAGCTTCGATTAATCGGCGCTCCATTTTTCGTTCTTCCGTCCGGCCGAAAATATCGAGCGCAGTACCGCGCAAAAACTTAAGTTTCGCTAGGAGCTTGAACGCCTGTTTCATCCATGCGCCATACTTGGCTTTGATGAGGCGGCCCTGGGCATCGCGCTTTGCCAATAACGGCGGCGCGAGATTGAATTTGAGTTTGAAATCGCCCGCGAAAGCATTGCTTAGCCGGCGTTCGAATTCGCCGTTGCTATAGAGGCGTGCGACCTCGTACTCGTCTTTGTAAGCCATCAGTTTAAACAGATACTTGGCAACTGCTAGACTCAAGTCGTCCCGCGTGCTCACTTTCGTTTCCGCCTGGCGCACCCGTTCGACGAAGTCGGCATAGCGTTGGGCGTAAGCTGCATTTTGGTAGTCCGTCAGAAACGCAACGCGTTTACGCAATAATGTCTCTAGGCTTTGTGGCAATTGCACCACCACCGGCTGCGCCGGCGATGCGATCCGTTCGACGGCATCGATATTCATCGCCGCGCGCCGTCCCCAAGAAAACGCAGAACGGTTCGCCTCAACCGCGACGCCGTTCAGTTCTATCGCCTTGGTGATGGACGTTTCTTGTAGCGGGATCAACCCCTTCTGAAACGCAAATCCGAGCATGAATAAATTCGTCGCAATCGAATCGCTGAGTAACGCGGTAGCAATCCGAGTGGCGTCGACGTAGTGCGAACGGCCCGCTACCGACTCGTCGATCAGCGCGCGGATCTTGTCGGTAGGAAATTGCCAATCGGGATTTTGTGCAAACGCTCCGGGCGGTTGTTGATGCAGGTTGATGACTGCAGTCGTGCGGCCCGGCCCGGTTTTAGCGATAGCATCATGGGCGCCGGCGGTGAGCATGTCGCAACCGAGTATGAGATCCGCTTCGCCGGTAGCGATGCGCTGGGCGCGGATATCACGTGGGTCGCGCGCGATACGCACGTGAGAGGTGACCGAGCCGTTTTTTTGCGACATGCCCGTCATGTCGAGCACCGAAATGCCCTTGCCTTCCAAGTGCGCCGCCATGCCGAGCAATGCACCGATGGTGATGACACCGGTGCCGCCGATGCCGACGATTAAAATGTTGTACGACGAGCTTTGAACTGAACACTCCGCCGGCGCAAGCAATGATTCGAGTTCGGCAGGAATTTTTTGTTTAGCCGCTTGCGATTTTTTCGGCGTGCCGCCTTCGATGGTGACGAAGCTCGGGCAAAATCCTTGTACGCACGAATAATCCTGATTGCAAGTCGATTGATCGATCATACGCTTGCGGCCGAATTCCGTTTCAACCGGCAGGATCGACGTGCAGTTCGATTGCACACCGCAATCGCCGCAGCCTTCGCATACCGCCTCGTTGATGAACAGGCGCGATGTCGCTTTCGGATATTCGCCGGCCTTACGGCGGCGGCGTTTTTCTGCGGCGCAGGTCTGGTCGAAGATCAGCACCGACAGCCCATCGTAGTCGCGCAGTTCGCGCTGCACGCCGTCCATGTCTTTGCGATCGTGGATGGTGACGGACGCCGGCAACAACGACCGGTCGTCATAGCGCGAAATGTCTTCGCTGACCAGCGCGATGCGCTGCACGCCCTCCGCAGCGAGCTGTTGTGCGATCATCGGCACGGAAATTTGCCCGTCGATAGGTTGGCCGCCGGTCATCGCCACCGCATCGTTATACAAAATTTTGTAAGTCATCTTGACCTTGGCGGCGAGCACCGCGCGTATCGCCAGATGACCCGAATGAAAATAGGTGCCGTCACCCAAGTTGGCGAAAATATGCTCGCGCTTCGAGAACGGCGCTTGGCCGATCCACGGCGCGCCCTCGCCGCCCATTTGCGTGAGGGTCTTATTCGCATCGGGATAGATGGCCGTGGCCATGGCGTGGCAGCCGATTCCCGCAAGGGCGACGCTGCCATCGGGAACTTTGGTCGAGGTGTTGTGCGGACAACCGGAGCAATAAAACGCCGGGCGCGGCGGCGTATCGATGGCTTTTTTCAGCACTGCTTCTTTCGCTTCGAGAAAAGTCAGCCGCGCTTTGATCACATCGCTGCGATGAAAACGCTGCACCCGCGCCGCGATCACCCGGGCAATCTGGGCGATAGAAAAATCCGCCTTGGCGGGCAGTAACCATTGCCCGCGCGAATGAACCCACTCTCCCTGCTCATCGAACTTGCCGATCACTCTCGGGCGCACATCCGGTTGCCAGTTGTACAGTTGCTCCTTCAGTTGATACTCGACGATCTGGCGTTTTTCTTCTACCACCAGTATCTCGTCGAGGCCGCGAGCGAATTCGCGCACACCGTCCGGTTCCAACGGCCACGGCATCGCCACCTTAAACACCCGGATTCCGATCTCGGCGGCCCGTTGTTCCGATATGCCGAGTTCATCCAGCGCTTCGAGCACGTCGAGATAGGATTTTCCGGACGCGATGATGCCGAGTTTTGCGTGGGGTGAATCGATGGTGGTGCGGTTTAACTGGTTGGCTCGCGCGTAGGCGATAGCGGCGTAGATCTTGTAGTCCTGCATCAAGGCTTCTTGGGATCGTGCCTGCACGAGTACCGTATCGCTGGATAAACGGCAATTAAGACCGCCCTCGGGCATGACGAAATCATCGGGCAATTGGATCTTTACGCGGAACGGATCGGCATCGATGGAAGCGGACGATTCCACCGTATCCGCCAGCGCCTTGAACGCCACGGCGCAGCCGGAGAAACGCGACATCGCCCAGCCGTGCAGCCCGAGGTCGACGTACTCCTGCACATTGCAGGGATAGAGTACCGGGATCATGGACGCAGAAAACAAGTGATCGCTTTGGTGCGGCAACGACGACGAATAAGCGCCGTGATCGTCGCCGGCCACCAGCAACACACCGCCGTGTTTCGACGTGCCGGCGAAATTCATGTGCTTGAACACATCGCCGCAGCGGTCGACGCCTGGCCCCTTGCCATACCACATGGCGAACACGCCGTCGTAGTTGGATTCGCCGATCAAGTGCACTTGCTGCGTGCCCCACACCGACGTAGCGGCGAGTTCTTCGTTTACACCGGGTTGAAATTTAATGTGCTGCGCGGCAAGATGTTTTTCCGCTTTCCACAATGCCTGATCCAGCCCGCCGAGGGGCGAGCCGCGATAACCTGAAATAAAGCCCGCGGTGTTGAGCCCGGCTGCTTGATCGCGCTGTCGTTGCAGCAACGGTAAGCGAACTAGAGCCTGAATACCAGACAGATAGATACGTCCGTGGGTCGAGACGTATTTGTCCTCTAAGCTAACTGATTGCATGTCTATCTCCTGTAGGATTCGACGAGGAGCCCGCCTCCTTAGGTTCGGAGGCACTCCGGCTGCACGTTGGGCTGGTAAGCTTTCCGCGCGGATTGAATGCTAGCATTTATTTGACCGCTTCCGAAAGTCTTTGTCACGTCAAACGCCGGCGTAAATACCAACCGTGCGCAACGCGCACGCGGAACATCCATTGACCAACATGTGAGAACAAATCCGCGTGCGCGATGCGCACCCTACCCGCGATTTACACACCATGCCACAAAGCAATACCAGCTTGCCTCTCAGCAGGGCATAGCCTGCGAGGCAATATCCATGCGCGTCTCCAGCCTGCCGATTCTGATATCTCTGCTGACACCACGCTGTCAGGAGCTGAGTACAATAATGTGGCTATTCAACTTATCGTTCAAGACATGAAAGCGAAAAAATCCTGGCGCGAGAAATTAGCGTTTGACCATAATCTACCGGCGGTTAAACCCATTCCCACCCGCATGATCAAACGCCACGGCGATGGCACGATCGCGATTCCCTCACCGCGCGAGGTGGACGAGATCATGGCCAGCGTACCTAAGCACAAACTGATTACACCGATGGAAATCGGCGCGAAGGTTGCCAACAAACATCACGCCACCATCGGCTGTACGGTGACGTCCGGTATCTTCGCGTGGATCGCGGCCCATGCCGCCCATGAGAATGAACTCGAGGGCAAGCGAACCATCACGCCGTATTGGCGCGCGCTTAAAACCGGCGGTGAGTTAAACGCGAAATATCCTGGTGGAGTCGACAATTTGAAGCGGCGCCTGGAAGCGGAAGGTCATGTAGTCACGCAAAAAGGCGCGCGGTTTTTTGTCGAAAACTACGAAAAGAAGCTGGTAAAGGTTTAGTGAAAATCAACTTCCCAGATTAACGCCAAGCAACGATCCAATAAAATAAGTTGCTGCGCCTGCCGCGGCGCCGATCGACAACATGCGCACGCCGCTGAGCAATGCGCTGCGCCCCGAAAATAGGCTTAGCGCGCCGCCGACGCCGAACAATGCCGCTGCGGTCAACGCCACCGACCAACCCAGACGATACTCGCTAGCGCCGATCAAAAACGGCAGCAGCGGAATTACCGCGCCGACGGCGAAGGACAAAAACGAAGTCGACGCCGCGCCCCACGGTGAACCGAGCTGATCCATGTTGAGCCCGAGTTCTTCGCGGGTGAGCGTGTCGAGCGCCTGCTGCGGGTTGCTGGTCATGCTCGCCGCCAGTTGCTGCGCCTCTCCTTGCGCCAAGCCGCGCGCCGCGTAGATCAAGGCGAGCTCATCTGTTTCCTCTTGCGGATAAAGGCTTAGCTCTTCGCGTTCGAGATCGATTTGATATTCGTACATCTCGCGCTGGGAGCGCACCGAAACATACTCGCCGGAGGCCATGGAAAACGCGCCCGCCAACAGCCCCGCGACGCCGGACAACAAGATGATCTTCGCATCGCTGCCCGCACCGGCGATGCCGAGTATGAGACTGGCATTCGACACCAGCCCGTCATTGACGCCGAACACCGCCGCGCGCAAATTGCCGCCGTGTCCGACGCCGCGATGGCGTCCAGCCTCGTCCACATGATCCTGCGACGATGCCGCGCTGACCGGCCCACGATAGACCGACAGGCCGCGCACTTTCATCGCCGCGAGTATAGGCCGCAAGGTGCGTGGGTTGAAGTGTGAATCAAGAACGCGACGATGCGCGTGCGCAGCCCGGGTGTGAATGATCGCGGCAGCGCGCGACCACTCGCCGTCGCGCGGTCGGACCAAATTCCCGCTTGGCGTTCCGCCGCCGTGGCAAGGTCGAGAAACAGCGTCTTGCGCGTGCCCTCTTCGCGCGCGGCGAGACGGCGGTAAAGGTAGGCGGAAGACATTTCTTCGCGCCAACTGTCGAGTCCGTCGGCGTCGTTCGGTGCTGGGATGTCATGCCGTTCGCTTCACCGCTTCATCCCATGTAGGCGGCTGACAACCCTGGCGGGAAATATTGATCGCGGCGCAGCGTGTCGCATGGCTTAAAGCGCGAGCCAGCAAGCCCTCATCGGGCGCTACGGTCAACAGCGAAGCGATCGCACCGTCCCGCGCCAACAAAGCGATAAATCCGGCGAAAAAGCAATCGCCCGCGCCGACGGTGTCGACAACCTTGACCTGATCGGCCGGCTGAAATAGCTCATGGTTTTCGCTCAACACCCACGCGCCTGATCGCACCCATGGTGAGCACGACCAGCCGGGCGCCGAAGGTCAGCAGTTCCCTTGCCGCGACTTTGGGTTCGGAGGTGAGTCCCAGGTGCCGCAGATCTTCATCGCTGACTTTTAGGATATCTGCTTCCCCGATCACGGCAAACGCTGCGTCGCGATAGTGTGCCGACGACACGCCCATGCTGCTCGCTACTTGCGGGCGCAGGTTAACGTCGACCGTCCGCGGTACACCCAGCTCACGCGCGTAGCGCAATCCGGCGAGCACCGTCTCATGATCGGGCGGCACCAGCGCTAGGCCCCCCGTGTGAAATGCCAAAATCGAAGCGTTGATGGCCGCTACTACGGTGTCCGACGTGAGTTCGCGATCGGCCACCGCCTCGCGGTAAAAGCTGTAGTTCGGTTGTCCTAATTCGTTTGCGCTGACCAACGCCAGCGAGGTGGGCTTTACGCTGGTCGAACCCAGATGTGTAACGCCAGCCTCTGTGAGGCCGTTACGCAGCATTAACCCGAAGCGGTCATCCGACAACGGATTCAGATAGCCTACGGGAAGGCCTTGTAATGACAAGGCGCGAGCAAAATTGTAGGGCGCTCCACCCACGGCGGGTTCATAACTGCCGTCGGGTTTTGCCATGAAATCAATTAAAGCTTCGCCGGTGACTACGAACACAATGTATCCTCACGATAAAATCACTACTGAACAATTAGTTAAAGCGTTTTTATAAGGTTAATAAATAGGATTTTCTGCCACTAGTTTAGCAAAAAATCTATTAAATAAACTAGATTGATTTAGTCTCTAGTTTGTAATATAGTGGCGACCGGAGCGGGCAGATTGCATTGAACCCGCCAAAAAATATCAGCCCGGTGGCCATATCGCCGGCTCACACCCACACAAGGAAGGAGTATCCATGAAAGCGAAAAACATTGTAGCGTTGTCTGCCCTCGCCTGCTTTACCACGTCCATCTATGCAGCGGAACCCGTCATCGGCCTCATCACTAAAACAGAAACTAACCCGTTCTTCGTGAAAATGAAAGAAGGCGCTGCCGCGGCCGCCAAAGCCAAGGGCGCGAAGTTGCTGTCGGGCGCTGGCAAAACTGACGGCGACAACGCCGGCCAAGTAACGGCGATGGAGAACATGATCGCCGGGGGCGCGAAGACCATACTGATCACCCCCAGCGATTCTAAGGCCATCATCCCGGCGATCAAGAAAGCGCAAGAAAAAGGCGTGATGGTGATTGCGCTCGATAGCCCGACGGATCCGATGGAAGCCACCGATGCGCTGTTCGCGACCGACAACTATAAAGCCGGCGTATTGATCGGCCAGTACGCGAAAGTCGCGCTCGGCGATAAGAAACCGGTGATCGCGACCTTGGATCTATTCCCCGGCCACCCGGTCGGCGCGCAACGTCACAATGGTTTTCTAAAAGGCTTCGGCTTGCCGGCGCCGGACGCCAAGACCAACGAACTGGGCAAGGACGCTGCGATTGTCTGCATGGCCGACAGCTTCGGCGACCGCGCCAAAGGCCAGACGGCGATGGAGAACTGCCTACAGAAGAATCCCGACATCAATCTGGTCTACACCATCAACGAGCCCGCGGCTGCCGGTGCGTACAACGCGCTGAAAAAAGCGGGCAAAGAGAAAGGCGTTGTTATCGTCTCCGTGGACGGCGGTTGCGAAGGCGTGAAGGACGTCGGCGCCGGCAAGATCGCGGCAACCTCGCAGCAATACCCGCTGAAGATGGCGTCGATGGGCGTCGAAGCCGGCGTCGAGTATGCCAAGAGCGGCAAGAAGGTCAGCGGCTACACCGACACCGGTGTCACCTTGATCGCGAGCAAAGCCATGGCCGGCGTGGATAGTAAAGACGTAAAAACCGGCACCGACCTGTGCTGGGGTAAGAAATAGACTTGCTAAGTTGAAACAGATCTCACCGGGGCCGCTCGCGCCCCGGTAAGATGGCGCATAGCCAAACCCTCTGGAGGACGCGAATGGAAGCAATAAAAAGCAAACTGCCGCCGATCGGCCAGCTCGGTCCCTTTATCGCGCTGATAATCGCCTGCGCGATCTTCGGCGCGACCACCGATCGTTTCTTTAGCGGCGAAAATTTCTCGCTGATTCTCCAGCAGGTCATGGTGGTCGGAGTCATCGCCATCGGCCAAACTCTAATTATTCTGACCGCCGGCATCGATCTGTCGTGCGGCATGATCATGGCGCTCGGCAGCATTGTCATGACCAAGTTTGCCGCCGAATTGGGCGTACCGGCGCCGCTGGCGATCCTCGCAGGTATCACCGTGACGGCGCTGTTCGGCCTCATCAACGGCCTGTTGGTCACCCGTATCAAACTGCCGCCGTTTATCGTGACCTTGGGTACGTTTAATATCGCCTTTGCAATCACCCAGCTCTATTCGAATGCGCAGACCATCACCGATGTCCCGCCGATGATGACCTGGCTAGGCAGCACCTTCCCGATCGGCGGCGCCAACGTTGCCTACGGCACGGTGCTGATGATCTTGCTATATCTTGGCGTCTGGTTCTGGCTGCGCGAAACCGCTGCCGGCCGCCACGTTTACGCAGTCGGCAACAACCCGGAAGCCACGCGTCTCGTGGGTATTCCACCGGAAAATGTGTTGCTCAACGTGTATGTGCTCGCCGGCGTGTTCTACGGCATCGCCTCACTGCTGGCGGTCGCACGAACCGGAGTCGGCGATCCGAATGCCGGACAGACCGAGAACCTTGACGCGATCACGGCGGTCGTACTTGGCGGCACCAGCTTGTTCGGCGGCCGCGGCGTGATCCTCGGCACATTGATAGGCGCGATCGTCGTCGGCGTGCTGCGCAACGGCCTCACGCTTGATGGGCGTGTCGTCGGTCTACCAAGTCTTGATCACAGGCATTTTGGTCATTCTGGCCGTGACAGTCGATCAACTTTCGCGCAAGGGAGGCCGTTGATGGCTACCACCGAATTGGTAATGCAGGCCAAAGGCCTGGTGAAGCGCTACGGCCAAGTGACCGCGATCGATGGCGCCGACTTCGAGCTGCGCGCCGGCGAGATCCTCGCGGTGATCGGCGATAACGGCGCCGGCAAATCTTCGCTGATCAAATGCCTTTCAGGCGCGACCATTCCCGATGAGGGCGAGATCATCCTCGACGGCAAACCGATTCATTTCAAGGGCCCGATCGACGCGCGCCGCGTCGGCATCGAGACGGTCTATCAGGATCTCGCGGTGGCGCCGGCGATGACCATCGCCGAGAATTTGTTTCTCGGCCGCGAGATCAGGCGTGAAGGCTTCCTGGGCAACGTGCTGCGCATGCTCGACAAGACGAAGATGTTGGAGCAGAGCATCGCGCGCATGAACGACCTCAAGGTCGGCATCCGCTCGATGACGCAGGCAGTCGAGACGCTCTCGGGCGGCCAGCGCCAATGCGTGGCGGTGGCGCGCGCCGCCGCGTTCGCCGAACATGTGGTGATTCTCGATGAGCCGACCGCCGCGCTCGGCGTGAAGGAAGGCAACATGGTGCTGGAGCTGATACGCCGGGTGCGCGACAAGGGCCTGCCGGTGGTGCTGATTTCACACAACATGCCGCACGTGTTCGAAATCGCGGATCGCATTCACATCGCCCGTCTCGGCAAGCGTGCTTGTATCGTCAACCCGAAAAAAATCAGTATGTCCGACACGGTGGCAGTGATGACGGGCGCAAAACGGCCGGACGAGCTGCCGCCGGATTATCTCGCCTAACTGTATGAATGACGTCTCCGGCGCGCCGGCCATGTTCTTGACGCGTCCTGTCGGCTCCAACCACGTCGGCATGCGCCAGTTCAACGAACGCATCGTGCTCCAGGCGATTCGTTTGCACGGCGCCTTGCCGAAGGCGGAGGTCGCACGTTTAACGCGGCTTAGCGGCCAAGCTGCTTCGGTCATTATCAATAATTTGCTCGCTGATGGCCTGGTCATCAAGCAGGACCGATTGCGCGGACGCATCGGCCAACCCTCCGTGCCGATCGCGCTGAATCCAGACGGCGCGTTCACGCTCGGCATCAAAGTGGGACGCCGCAGCCTCGATGTGCTGGCGATGGATTTCGTCGGGAAAGTGCGTTACCGCGAAGTGTTGGGCTACGAGTATCCCGATCCAGATATTATTTTTCCCGCTATCGAACGCAAGCTCGCGGTGGTCGATACGCAACTCGGCGAACACGCCAGCCGTCTGGTCGGCGTCGGCGTGGCCGCGCCGCTGTGGCTGGGCGGCTGGCGCGATTTTCTCGGCGCGCCCGTGAGCGTCATGGACGCGTGGAACGAGATCGATATCCATCGCCGCATTCAAGCCATGACCTCGCTACCGGTGGAGTTCGCCAAAGATACGACGGCAGCATGCGTCGCGGAGCTGGTTGCGGGCCAAGGTAGGCGTTTGCGTAATTATCTTTATCTTTTCATCGGCACATTCATCGGCGGCGGGCTGGTCATCGATAGCCATCTCCATCCAGGTTCCACGGGAAACGCCGGCGCCGTCGGCTCATTGCCATTGCGCAGCGAAGACGGCAAGAAACCACCGCAACTATTGCATAAAGCCTCGGGATTTGTGTTGGAGCAACTGTTTAAACAACATGGCCAGCCGGTTGCCGCTGCCCACGACGAACGGGCATTGTCGCCGCAAATGGCCGAGTACACTTCGCTGTGGTTGAAAGATGCCTGCGCTGCCTTGGCGTTGACCGTGACATCTTCGACGGCGCTGCTCGACCTGGAAGCGGTCGTCGTCGATGGTTCGATGCATCGCGATCTCATCGACCGAGTTATCGAGCAAACCGGAAACGTGCTCGATAGCTACAGTTGGGAAGGCCTGACGCGGCCGCAATTGCTGGCGGGCTCCATCGGCGCCGATGCCCGGGCGATGGGTGGCGCCTTGCTGCCGCTTTACTCCCACTTCGCCCCGAACCGTGAGTTGTTTCTGAAAACAGAAGCTGCTTAGATTTTAAGCATGTGCCTGAAGAAGCGCATGGATATTGGCTCTCCAGATAGGCATCGCCACAAGGCAAGCTGGGAGCGGCTCGTGGCAAGGTAAAATGATGGGGCGGGTGCAACCCGCCGAACAACAACCCTCGCGCCAAATTACATCAATCGTTTAATCGTTTCCAACTATCCTCATTCGTCGGAAGGCGCTGCGCTTTTCCGACCTACGCCAAACTTGGTAATGCCTCGATAAAAATGTAGGTTGGGTGAGCGAAGCGTAACCCGACATTCCACATAAACGATCCGCGTGCGCGTTGCGCACCCTACGATTATTAAGCCGAGCGCTTCGCCGTCGGACAAACACGGCGCGAAAACAGTGACATTTCGGCTTCTCTTTCTTGTTGGATCTCGGCGCGAACCCGCTCCATATCCAAATTGCCGGCACGGCGCAGAAGACCTTCGAAAATCTCCGGCTCGGGCAACGCGGGTTCAAGATAAAGAATGACTTGTTCGCGCATGATCATGAGCACGGGCGAGTCGTTAATACCGAACGTTGCCGCCAGTTCCGGCTCCTCATCGATCACGACTTGCGCCAGATAGGCATCGGGGAATTGGGCGTTGACCAGGGCAGCATAGTCGAGCATCGGCGTGGTATCCGCGCCGCGCGACGACCATACGATGATTAAAAATCTTCCCTTGTCCGCTTCGATCTGAAAGGCTTCACGGTGTATTTTTAGGATCTCCATTGGCCTCCTAATGCTGAGTCATGCGTAGGTAAATCAACGGTAGTTTTTCCGGTAGTCGGGCGATCTTGTCCATCACCAAATAATTGCGCCGGCCGAAGATGGTGGAAACATATTTGTCGGCACGGGGATCGAGGCTCATGCAGAACGGCTGGATGCCGTGGCGCATCAATCCTTCACAGGCTTTTTTCGCATCCATCATTAAATAACGCGGATCGTGGATATCGATATCGGACGGCTCGCCGTCGGTAATCACCAATAATAGTTTGCGCCCGGACGCCTGCGCGCGCAAGAACTCGCCGGCGTGACGAATGGCGGGCCCCATGCGCGTTGAGAGTAACGGCGTGATGCCGGCGAGCGCGGCTTTAGCTTGTGGTCCGTAGGGTGCGCCAAAGTCTTTAAAGCGAAAATAACTGACATCGCGGCGGCCGTTTGAAGTAAAGCCATGGATGGCGAATTCATCGCCCAACTCACTCATCGCTTCGGCCAACAAAGCCAATGACTCGCGCGCTAAATCGAGCACGGTTGTGTTTTCGCTGCGGATTATATCGCCCGTGGACTTGGAAATATCCAACAACACCAGCACCGACAAATCGCGGCCACGGCGCACGGTGCGCATGTTGATGCGCGGATCCGGTTCGTGCTGACTGCGAATATCGATGACCGCGCGGATCGCGGCATCGAGATCCATGCGATCACCTTCGTGTTGTTTCCGCAGACGCAGCGCCTGTTGGATCTGCGCAGCGCGGATCAATGCTTTGACTCGTTGCTGTAACGCTTCGTGACGATGCAGCACGGCGTCGATCGAACTTGGATCGCCGAGTACCGGCTGCTTTTCGAATAGCGTACACCAGGAAGGCCGCTCGAGGCCGATGGTGTAATCCCACTCGCCGTAGTCGACAGAACGCGTGACCAGCTCCAGCGCGATGGCGTGTGGGGACTCCTGCTCTTTTTTCTCCGGATCGGGGTCTTCTACCTGCGCTTCGCGTAGTTCAGGGTAGTCGGCTCGATCGGCTTCTTGCGGATTGGTTTTGATTTCTTCGAGGACGATGTCGTCGTCCTCGTCAAATGCCGGCGGCACGTTATCATCACCGTAATGCCACATGAAGGAGTGGTCATCGCGGTACGGCGGTTGCACAACGTAAGTCTTGTAATTGAACTGTAAGCGTGATTGGCCGATGTCGTTAGCGAGGGGATTGGCGAGTTCAACGCTCAGGTTTTGATCGTCGAGGCGCGCTTGGTTCTCCGTCCACATCCTGCGGCCGCGCGCGACCCAGGGATGATCGTCGGCGTACTCCGGATCGAGCAACGCACGCGACAAGCGTGCCAAGAGCTCGACAAAAGTCCCACCGAGTTCCGGTGTGGCCGTGTGCCACGCTTTCCAAATATTTCGCAGGCCGGGAAATTCCCGGATCGCCAGGGCTTCCACTCGGGCATCTTCCAGCATCGATACGACCGCGATTTTGATCGGCTTGTAGTTACCGACTTTGAAACGAGCACGGGTGAAGGTCAGATGCGCGGCGGCATGGGCGGCGGCGGCACGATAGAGTTCGGCGCCGGGGCCGATCTTTTTACCGCCGTAGGCATCGGGCAGATAGATGGTTTCTTCATCGATGAATGGCCGATGATTATGGATCGCCAAATCCTTCTTGGCTTTGGGATGCATGATCCACTCGTGCCCCCACAGCGCGCGCAGATAAAGCTGCAAGCGCCGATGCACGTGGCTGAACAGCGTACCCTCGCCGCCCAGCTTGAGCATGGCGATCGCGTCTTTGCTGTCGAGAGAAAAATATTTTTTCTGCGCATCGGCGTCGCGGGAATGGGTGCGTAAACCCACTTGCACCCAGCGCCTGAGTCCACTGATCGTTAGGCCATCGAGCAAAGTCGGCAAATGATCGAAGAATAGCGGCAATACCTTCGGGGACACCGCGGATGTTTCGCTAACTAAGCGCAAGTATTCGAGGAACGATAGCGTATCGCCGAGCTTTTGTGCGGCAAGTGTGCTGGTCGCGAAGAACTGATCAAGCGGCGCGGCGCCGGTACGCTCACTCACGCGCATCGCGGCTTCTACTAATGGTTGAATGACGCTCGCGTCTAGAATCTCCACTACCTGCGGTACCTGGCGCAAATAGGCGACGAGCGGCGCCCAGCTTGCGCCATGGGCTTTGAGTTTGATTAAGCCCCGAATGTACGTGTCTAGCCCGATGTGACCTAGCTTGCCGTGAGCTACAAACGGCGCAGATTCGATTAGCGCCACAAGGGACGGATCGAGGTCTGTCGGAAGTAGTTGCCGAATGTCTGACGTATCGGTGATCAACGGTTATAGCTCATTACAGAATTTGAGGTCACTCACTCAATAACTGAATACCCCCTCACCTGCGGTGCGCGCGTCTCGCTGCAGCGAGACGCCGCTCGGCGGGCGCGAAGCATGCTTCGCGAATTCCCCGCCTCGCCCCTGACCCTCTCCCCCGATTTCGGGGGAGAGGGGATTTTCTCCTTCTCCCGCGAGGGCGGAAGAAGGTTGGGATGAGGGTGGCGACGATCATAGGCTCGAAGCCTGATAGCAAACCAAGAGGTTCGTATTAAAAGTAAGTCCGAACGATTGCATCCAACGCATCGCGCATATCGGGATCATCGGTAATGGGCCGCACCAGCGCCACGCGGCACGCCGCGACGGGATCGATATTCCTCGCGATTAACTGACCGGCATAGATCAGCATGCGGGTCGAGGTGCCTTCATCCAAGCCGTGGCCTTTGAGATTGCGTGCGCGCTCGGCGATGCTGACCAATTTGCTGGCGCGATCGGAATCAACACCGGATTCGTGCGTGACGATTTCCGCTTCGATATCGTGATTCGGGATAGCCGAAGTCTAACGCGCCGAAGCGTTGCTTGGTCGATTGCTTGAGATCCTTCAGCACGCTTTGGTAACCGGGGTTGTAGGAAATCACCAACTGAAAATCCCGGTGGGCCGCGACGGTTTCATTTTTTTTGTCGAGCGGTAACATACGCCGGGTGTCGGTCAGCGGATGAATCACAACGGTGGTATCCTGCCGCGCCTCCACCACTTCATCCAAATAACAAATGGCGCCGTTACGCACGGCCAAGGTAAGTGGACCGTCCTGCCAATGGGTGCCCGAGGCATCGAGCAGAAAGCGCCCCACTAGATCCGACGAGGTCATATCCTCGTTACAGGCGAGCGTGATGAGAGGTTTCCCCAATTTCCAAGCCATGTATTCCATGAAGCGGGTTTTGCCGCAGCCTGTCGGACCCTTCAACATCATCGGCATGCGCGCCGCATAGGCCGCTTCGTATAGCTCTATTTCATCGCCCACGGCGCGATAATAAGGCTCTTGATGGATTACGTATTGTTTAACGAAATCGTTCAGGGGCGCGACTGGTTTAAGCATATCGTTACTCATAGCGTTAGGGAAGCTCTGATTTATTTCGAGTTCTAAGCGAGACAAGGCGCGAACAAAAAATATCGACGCAGCATATAGATGATATGTAAGGAGATATTTTTTGTGAGCAACGCCGTCTCGCGACGAAATCGGAATAAATCATAGCTTCCTTAGTTTACCGATCTATTTCCGCCTTGGCATCGGCGTCAAACCCGTGAGGCTTTTGCGGGCTTCGGACCACAGGGCAAGTTGCGCTGCTCGCAACGCAACACCGTCGACGGCGAGTATGCGCGAAAACACACCGGCGCCGCCGGGAAGCAAGGACACACCGGCATAAATACCTTCCACCGAATCCAGAGCAGCACGCATTGCGTTTAAAAAATCCGTGGACAATCCTCGGCACAAACACATAAAACTCGCTTGAGCGGTGTATCTTCCCGTGACACCGGGAATCGCCGCCAGCATCGACCGGCCATCGACACGGATACGATCTCTTACCAGCACTTTCGTCTGTGCGTCGCGAACGGTGATGTCGCTGTGTAGCCAGTCGAAGGCTTCACCACGATCGCGATGGTCGTGCAGCAAAAACGCATCGCTCAAGATGACGCGTGCCGTATCGTCTATCACCACATTAACGGCTGAGTGGATGCGCGCATCCGGAAACAGGATCATCGGATCTGGCAGGTATTCGATCAGCGAGCCACTGTTGGCGACAAGGTGGACGACTTGACTCGCCTCGCCCGCAGGCATGCTGTGAACGATGGTGGACGCGGACGTGGTCACATGGGCTAGACTGCCCGGAGCTGCCTCGATATTCAGGTGCAAACGATCGTGTTCGAAAATACCGCCGGCACAAGACTGAACATAAACCGTCGCCATGCCGGCTGGATCGCCATCGACATAGAACGGACGGCAAAAATGGAAGGGATAGGGCGCGAACTGCTTCGCGACGTACGTCCGGCTAGTTTCGTCGGCTGCAAACTGCAATTCGGCTGGCCGCAACGGCGCACGGACGATCCCGGCGTCTAGGGCGAGAACACCGACGTCTTCCGCAAGAATACGATCACCGGTCAAACAACACCTCGCGGGCAATCTGTTCTACCACGGCATCCACACCTTCGCCCGTGGCGCAATTCGTCAGCAACAACGGTTTCCCCGCCCGCACCGCTTTCGCCTCAAGGGTCATACGTGCCAGATCGACGCGCACGTAAGGCGCGATGTCGGTTTTGTTGATGATCAATAAATCGCATTGCAGCACACCCAAACCGCGCTTGCGTGGAATATCGTCGCCGCCAGCGACATCGATGACGAACAACCAATAGTCCACCAGATCGAGCGAAAATGACGAAGCTAAGTTATCGCCGCCGCTTTCGATCAGAATCAAATCCAAAGGATTAAACTGCTGTTCCAGAAATTCCGCCGCCTGCAGATTCAACGTAGGATCTTCTCGGATGGCGGTGTGGGGGCAGGCGCCGGTTTCCACCGCCATCACCCGGTCCGCAGCGATCAGGCCGCTGCGCTTAATGCGTTCCGCATCTTCTTTAGTGACTAGATCGTTGGTGATGACAGCGATCTCGGTGCCGCGGGCAATAAAGCGCGGGATGAGTTGTTCCAACAATGCCGTTTTTCCCGAGCCGACGGGGCCCCCGATTCCGACTCGCGCGGAACCTGGATGGCGTTGTGATTTCAGGATCGCGCTCATATCAGCGCAGCATGTAGCGCTGGGCCAGCGGCAACTCGCGCGCCGGTTCGCAGGTGACTAGCTTATCGTCGATGAATACTTCGAAAGTCTGCGGATTCACGGTGATGTTCGGACAAGTGTTGTTGTGCAACATATGCTGCTTGTTCAATTTGCGCGTGCCACGTGCAGCAAGGCAAGCTTTGCGTATGCCGAGTTTTTCTTCAATGCGATTGTCCACGGCAAGCTGATTGACGAAATTCACGCTGAGCGATTGCTTCGCCTGGCCAAACGCACCCCATTGAGGCCGCATCAATACCGGCTCGCAGGTCATCAAGCTCGCGGCGCTGTCGCCCATGGCGGACCAGACGATAAATCCACCCTTCACCACCAGTTCGGGTTTCACCCCAAAAAATGCCGGACGCCAAAGCACGATATCGGCGAGCTTACCTTTTTCCAAGGACCCAATATGGGCATCGATGCCAAAGGTGCGCGCGGCGTTGATGGTGTATTTCGCGATATAGCGTTTGATGCGTTCGTTGTCGCCGAGTTTGGTTTTTTCTTCTTTGAGCCGGCCGCGCTGATCCTTCATCTTGCTCGCCAATTGCCAGGTGCGGCAGATCACTTCGTTGATGCGCCCCATGCCTTGGCTATCGGAGCCGAGCATCGAGATGGCGCCGATGTCGTGGAGCACGTCTTCAGCGGCGATGGTTTGGGCGCGGATGCGGCTCTCGGCAAATGCAACATCTTCCGGCACCGAGGGATTCAAGTGATGACACACCATGATCATGTCCAGGTGTTCATCGAAGGTGTTGACGGTGTAGGGATTGGTCGGATTGGTCGACGACGGCAAACAATTGGCGTGACCGGCGACAGAGATGATATCGGGCGCGTGGCCGCCACCCGCACCCTTCCGTGTGGTACATGTGGATGGTGCGGCCATTGATCGCGGCGAGGGTGTCTTCAAGAAAGCCGCTCTCGTTCAAAGTGTCCGTATGTAACTGCACCTGAAAATCGAGTTCATCGGCCACCGTGAGGCAGGTATCGATCACGGCGGGCATGGCGCCCCAATCCTCGTGGATCTTGAGTCCCAGGCAGCCACCGGCGAGCTGATCGATCAACGAGCGTGGTTTCGACGAATTGCCGCGGCCGAGAAAGCCGAAATTGATCGGCCAATGTTCGGCCGCTTGTAGCATCTTGCCGACATTCCAGGCGCCGCCGCAGTCGATGCCGACGGTGATCGGGCCGAGAGAGCCGCCCAGCATGGTCGTCAGGCCCGAGGCGATGGCGTGTTCGCACAATTGCGCGCTGTCGAAATGCACGTGCACGTCGATGCCGCCGGGTGTGGCGATCAATCCCTCGGCATCGCGGACCGTAGTCGCCGCACCGCAAATCAACTCCGGATGCACGCCATCCATCACGGCCGGATTGCCCGCCTTGCCGATGGCGACGATACGTCCATCCTTGATGCCGATGTCGCCTTTGACGATGCCTAGCACCGGATCGATGATCACGGCGTTGCTGATCAACATATCGAGCGCGCCCATGCGCGCTGTCGTAACCGGCGGTCAGCCCTAAGCCATCGCGCAGTGTTTTTCCGCCGCCGTGCAGGCATTCGTCGCCGGGTATCGCGTAGTCGTGCTCGATTTCGGCGAACAGCGAGGTATCGCCGAGCCGCACCGCATCGCCTTTGGTGGGGCCATACATGGCGGCGTATTCTTTGCGCGTCATCTTCGCCATGATCATGCCCCCTTGAAGCCGCGCTCTTTGGCAAGCTTCAGCGCATGCGCCTTGCGCTCGGGACTGCGGGTCGAGCCATTGGTCAAGCTATTGAGTCCGTAGACTTCTCCGGTACCGCCAAACGCTGCAAGTGTGACTTCTTTACTTTCGCCCGGCTCGAAACGCACCGCCGTCCCCGCAGGAATATCCAGGTGCATGCCATAGGATTTCTCGCGATCGAACTGCAGCGCGCGGTTGACTTCGAAGAAATGGTAGTGACTGCCAACTTGGATGGGCCGGTCACCGGTGTTAAGCGCTTTGACTTTAATTTTTTTCCGCCCGGCGTTGAGCTCGATATCCTCGTCCGGCGTAATAATTTCGCCGGGATGAATCTGCGTCTGTTTCTTGCCTTTGCCTTTGCCGGGACGGATGGGGTCGTGAACCGTCACCAGTTTGGTGCCGTCGGGAAAAGTGCCTTCCACTTGAATAATGGGCATCATGTCCGCCACCCCGGGCATGACATCGTCCATGCTCAATAGGGTCGACCCGTAGCCGATCAATTCCGCGACGGAGCGCCCTTCCCGCGCGCCTTCCAGGATTTCATCGACAATGAAAGCGATGGCCTCTGGGTGGTTGAGTTTGAGACCCTTGGCCCGGTGCTTGCGCGCGATCTCTGCCGCGGTGTAAATCGTAAGCCGTTCCATTTCCGTCGGGGTGAGGAGCATAGCCTATCCTGTTACGTCAATTAGCGAACAAGCGCGACTGACCGACTTCGTGGCGCATCATGGCGATCTCCGATGCAGGAACGAAACTCGACAGTTCATCATTGCAAGACTGAAGCAGCAAATCGTCTAGAGTCACGTGGGCGGTTTGAAGAATTTTCTGGGCATCGATGTGCCCGACAATACCCAACCGGATTGCCGCGCCCAACACGCCCAGACAAAGCGTATGCGCCGAGGTAACTTGCGCTTCTTCCAAGGACATACCCACGCCACGCCAGATTAAGCCTTGCACCGCGGCCAAATGCCCAAACGCCTGCGCATTACGCACCCGTTCGCGATATGCATCGGCCTTGGGCGTTCCCAATTGGCTATGGACTTTTAATAATGTGCCACCGGCGCGTCTGGAACCTTCTCTGAGTTCGCGGGCAAGTGCAAGCGTATCCAACTCGGCGTCACAGGCTGCCACTTTATCGAGATCGTCCGCTGCCCCATAGGATCGTACCAACGCCAAACGATCGCAGGTCGCCCAGCGATGAATAAGTTGGCCGAAAAGGAATGATTCGAGTTCTACTGGGTCAGGCAACCACCCATCCGCGTGTAACGTTTCCAGGCCCCAAGAAAACGCATTGCCCCCACTCGGAAAAAACGTATCTCCGTGCTGCAGCGCAATGAGCAAGGATTTTGAGTTACTCATCGATACGCGCAGTCTTTCCATCAGCCAAAAGATGGTGTAGTCGATCCAAATACCCTTGCTCAGGTCCCTCCATGGCAATCTTGATAGCGTCGCCATCGAACTTAACCTTCCAGTGCATATTACCGGCGAAATAACCCACTTCCAAAGCGGCCGCCGTATCCCTGGCTTTCAATATCAGCCATCGCTCGGTCTCCATGCGCACTACCACGGCGCGATTAGCTTCCAGGAGTAAGACGGCGCCATTTGCCAGTTGTTCCGAGCGCGGTAAGGCGATGGCAATCTCGTCGCCGCGGTCGGTAGTCGCGCGCAGACGATGCCGTAACGTGTCTTGCTTACTCAGGGTTACGTAATGCACCGCGCCATCGTGCTCTAGAAGATGAAGCCGGTGCGCGATCGTGTGATCGGTTGCGTAGCCTAGAATATGCGTCAGTGTTTGCATACATCCCGATTAAAGAAGGCGAATAATGCGCGCTGATTTGTCGTCGCGGAGTTACGTTGTTAACGAACTCGAGCTGCATTTTTTGATCGGTAAGAAAAAATCCCACCATCGACCGGATGGTGGGATTTTTTGCTATCGCTTACCGATGCGCGACCTCTTTCTCGTTGGGAATGCCGGGAATCGGTGCTTCCGACGTTCCAACGGTCTTACGGGTAATGGCTTCTACTTGCTCGCGCGCGCCTTCCGGATCGGTGATCCACTTCTTGTAGAAATCGTACGGGCATGCCGCGACGCCTTTGTCGCCTTCACGCGAATTGATTTTGCCGGTGTATCCACGATGCAGCAGCTTGAACAAATGATTCTCGGACTGCATGTTCTTGCGCGCGTCTCGGATCAGTCCCTTCGATAGCGCGGCGTATTGCACGCCCATGTCTTCCTCACCGCATTCGCCCAAAGTACGGCCGTCGAAGCCGATGATGGCGGAATGGCCGAAATAGGAATAGACGCCGTCGAAGCCGGCGGCGTTCGCGACCGCAACGTAGGTATTATTTGCCCAGGCCATGGCTTTGGCCATGATAATCTGCTGCTCTTTGGCGGGATACATGTAGCCTTGGCAGCGGATGATCAACTCGGCGCCACGCATGGCGCAGTCGCGCCAGATTTCCGGATAGTTGCCATCGTCGCAAATGATCAGGCTGATCTTGAGGCCCTTCGGACCATCGGACACGTAAGTGCAATTGCCGGGATACCAGCCTTCGATCGGCACCCAGGGCATGATCTTGCGGTACTTCTGCACGATTTCACCTTGATTGTTCATCAGGATGAGCGTGTTATACGGGGCTTTGTTGGGATGCTCTTCGTGGCGTTCGCCGGTGAGAGAAAACACGCCCCACACATTCGCCTTGCGGCACGCAGCGGCGAAAATTTCCGTTTCTTCGCCAGGAATAGACGCAGCGTTGTCGTACATTTCCTTGCTGTCGTACATGATGCCATGGGTGGAATACTCCGGGAAGATCACCAAGTCCATGCCCGGCAGGCCGAGCTTCATGCCGGTGACCATGTCGGCGATCTTGTGGCAATTTTCTATCACCTCTTTCTTGGTGTGCATACGCGGCATCTTGTAGTTAACTACGGCGACGCCGACGCAATCATTACTGCTAGAAATATCTCCATGTAACATCTTTGGTTCTCCTCAAAAATGCAGGTTGCCCCGCGTCAACAAATCTATACCGTGAGGTACGAGTGAATCTTCGCTTTATCGACCGACTCTTTCGGTCCTTGGTAAACAAACTCTCCCTTTTCGATAATCAGAAATCGATCGGCGATCTCCATCGCGAAACTCAATACTTGCTCGGACACGACGATCGAGAATCCACGCTCTTGCTTCAGCTTGTTTAGTGCCTTGGCGATATCCTTGATGATGGAAGGCTGCAAACCTTCGGTCGGCTCATCCAACAACAACACTTTCGGATTGGTCACCAGCGCCCGCGCGATGACCAGTTGTTGCTGTTGGCCACCGGACAAATTGCCGCCTTTGCGATCCTTCATTTCCTTTAACACGGGAAATGTACCGTAGATATACTCGGGAATGTCGGCGTCGGGCTTGGCTTCCATGCCGGTACGGATGTTTTCCTCTACCGTCAGGTAAGGAAACACCATCCTCCCCTGTGGAACATACGCCATACCTTGCGCAACCCGCTCATAACTCTTGGCTTTGGAAAGTTCCACACCGTTAAGCGCGATGTGGCCGCTCTTGGCAGGAATAATTCCAATCAAGGCTTTGAATAACGTCGTCTTGCCCATGCCGTTGCGTCCCATGACCGCGACGGTTTCGCCTTCGGTGACATCGAAGCTGATGTCCCGAATCACATGGCTTTCACCATAATTCACGTTGAGGTGAGTGACTTTCAGCACGGCTACAGCCCGAGATAGGTCTCGATGACTTTGGGATCGCTTTGCACTTGATCCATGCTGCCCTCGCTTAACACCTTGCCCTGGTGCAACACTGTCACGCGGTGGGCGATTTTGCGCACGAATTCCATATCGTGTTCGATAAGAATAATCGAGCGGCCTTTGGAAATACGGTTTAATAATCCTGCCGTGAGGTCGCGTTCACGCGCACTCATCCCGGCGACGGGCTCGTCCAACAGCAGCAGTTCCGGTTCTTGCATCAGCAGCATGCCGATTTCCAGCCACTGCTTTTGACCGTGGCTCAAGGTGCCCGCCTTGGTATCCATTTCGTCTTTTAAGTACATGTCTTGCGCGACTTGGTTGACGCGCTGCTTGATTTCTTCGGTGGACTTAAAAAACAGCGAAGCGAAAATACCGCGCTTCTTAGGATAAGAAAGTTCGAGGTTTTCCCAGACGGTTAGGTCTTCGTAGACGGACGGCGTTTGGAATTTTCGGCCAACACCGGCGCGGGTGATCTTGTATTCGGTTGCTTTGGTGAGCTCTTGGCCCTTGAATTTGATGCTGCCACCCGATGGCTTGGTCTTGCCGCAGATCATGTCGAGCAAGGTCGTCTTACCGGCGCCGTTCGGGCCGATGACGCACCGCAATTCATCTTTCTCAACGAACAAATTCAAATGATCGACGGCCTTGAAGCCGTCGAAAGAAACGGTGAGATCCGACACCGAAAGGATTTCCGTACTCACTGGGCTTCCGATTCGAGGTTCTTACCGACCGGCGTCTTGAGGTTTTGAGGTTGCTTTTTTCCGACTCGCAATTTGTCCATTAGGCTGGCTAGGCCACCGGGCAAAAACATTACAACGATGATGAACAATGCGCCGATGAAGTACAACCAATATTCGACAAAATTCTCCGAGAAAAAGGTCTTGGCGTAACTCACTACCAACGTACCGTAGACTGCTCCGATCAGCGATAGGCGGCCACCTACAGCGGCGTAAATTACCATTTCGATGGACGGTACGATGCCGACCAGCGAAGGCGAAGCGAGACCCACTTGCATGGTAAACATCGCGCCGCCGATGGACGAAAACACCGCGGCCACGGCAAAGATAAAGGCCTTAAACATGGCCGGGTCATAGCCGGAGAAACGCACTCGATCTTCGCGGTCGCGGATGGCGACCAGCACCTTACCTAGGCGGCTCTTTAAGATGAAGCTTCCCACGATCACCGCCAGCAGCAACAACACCGCCGTTACGTAATACATGACGACTTTGGCGTTGTCCTGATCGATATCAATACCCAAGAAAGTCTTGAAATCGGTGATGCCGTTGATGCCGCCGGTATAACCTTGCTGACCGATAATGACGATCGCCATGATGCCGGACAAAGCCAACGTAATGATGGAAAAATAAACCGGACCGACGCGCTTGCGGAAATTCACGTACGCAAGAACAAACGCGAGCAGCGCGGGAAGAATAACGATCGCCGGCAGGGTAAACCAAACGTGATGAAAAGGTTCCCACCACCAGGGAAGCTTTTCCACGCTATTCCAAGACATAAAGTCGGGCAAACCCGCCTGACCGAAGAAGGCGGATAACGCGGTGCTGGAGGAGGAATCGGCATTAGCCGCCGCCTCGAGCTTCAGGAACATCGCCATCATGTAGCTGCCGAGGCCAAAGAACACACCTTGACCTAAACTTAAAATGCCACCGTAGCCCCAAATCAGGACGATACCGACGGCACAGTAAGCAAAGCAGAGATATTTTGCGGCGAGGCCGAGCCTGAATGTTCCTAACGAAAACGGAATGACTGCCAACAACAGCACCGCCAATATGACTAGAGCGTAACGATTGACGAAATCCCAGAGAGCCGTCGGTTTCGCGGGAAAAGCTGAGCCGGCCATCAGCGCCGAACCTTAGTCGCGAACAGGCCATTGGGGCGGAAATAAAGCACGACTATCACAAGCACTAGAATGCTCGCCCGCGCCATCGATCCGCTCATAAAGAATTCAAACCAGGATTGCATTTGGCCGATAATAAAAGCCGAGGCAATGGTTCCCAGCAGGCTCTCGACGCCGCCGAACACTACTACAATAAATGTATCGACGATATAAGCCTGACCGGTGACGGGCCCGGTCGAAGCCAGCATGGTGAACGAACTACCAGCAATGCCCGCCAAGCCACAGCCCAACGCAAAGGTAAAGGCGTCGACCCGCTCGGTGTTGATACCCACCGCCCCGCTGATGGATCGATTTTGGGTGACGGCGCGTATACGCAGACCCCAGCGGGTTTTGAACAATAGTAAATAAACCAAAACAGAAGTCACGATCGCAAGCCCGATAATGAAAATCCGGCTTAATGGAAACGATAAAGTATCGGTCGCCTGCCAAGTACCTTGCAGCCACCATACGGTTGGCACTTCGACTTCTCTGGGATTGATAAACTGTCGATAGATTTGCTGCAGAATTAGGCTCAAACCCCAGGTCGCAAGCATGGTGTCAAGCGGGCGCTGATACAAAAATCTTATCAGACCTCGCTCCATCAAATAGCCGAAGGCAAAGGTGACGAAAAATGCCAGTACGATGCCGATGAGAAAATACACACCCATGGCGTTGGGAAAGTAGGATTCGAACAGTAACGAGACGCCATAGGTCGTGTAGGCTCCCATCGCCATCAGTTCGCCATGGGCCATGTTGATTACACCCATCAGACCGAAGACGATCGCCAGCCCCAACGCCATCAACATTAGAACGGTAAATACGCTTAAGCCGGTAAAGGCCTGCATCGCAAGCATATCGAAGTTCATTTGTTCATCTTTCTTGTTCTAGATTCAACCTCAGCTTCGATCTTCTTATATCCATGCCGATAGCAAATACATAAACCGTAAGCCGCCGGAGCGGCTTACGTTAGCGATGCCCTGCCACCGGTCGACTACAGTTTCGGGAACGGATTAGGTTCGATCAAAGCGGATTCGTAAATCATGTCGACTTGGCCGTCCTTGCGGAAAGTCCCAATGCGGGCGTGTTTCCAAAGGTGATGATTGGATTTATGAAATTTGATCTTGCCTTCCGGTCCATCGAATTCCAGATCCGACGAGGCCGCGACGACCTTATCGACATCGAAACTCTTTGCTTTCTCGGCGGCAAGCTTCCATAGGTAGACCGAGGTGTATCCGCAAGACAATGTATCGCCCGTGGGTCGATTGGCGCCATATTTCGCCTTGAATGCTTTGACGAACTTTTCGTTCATCGGATTCTTCAGGCTTTGGAAGTAACCCATGCAAGTTAGTGAACCCTCGGTATTCTCCGCGCCGATACCGGATACTTCTTCCTCAGACACCGCCAGCGACAGAATCGGCTGTGTGGCGCCTTTGATTCCCGCTGCGGTCAATTGCTTGAAGAACGCCACGTTGCTACCACCCACCGTACAATTCAAAATCACTTCCGGCTTAGAACCTTTGATTTTGTTAATCGCCGAAGAGAACTCGATGTGCCCCAGGGGATAGTAATCCTCACCGACCAGCTTGCCGCCGAGGCGCGCCAACGTCGCCTTAGCGATCTTGATGGTGGTGCGCGGCCAGATGTAATCGGAACCGATCATGTAGAAAGTTTTGCCCTTGTTCTTGTACAGCCATTCCATCGCCGCGATAACCGACTGGGTCGCTTCCTGGGCGGTGTACATGATATTGGGAGAGACTTCTAAACCCTCGTAATAGGTTGGATAGTAGAGCAAGCCTTTGAGCTTTTCGAACACCGGCAGAACCGCCTTACGTGACGCTGACGTGTAACAACCGAACACCGCGGCTACTTTATCTTTTTCGATTAACTTACGCGCTTTTTCGGCGAAAGTCGGCCAATCGCTCGCGCCATCTTCCACCACCGCTTGTATCTTGCGGCCCATCACGCCGCCTGCGGCGTTGATTTCCTCAATTGCAAGTTGCTCCGCGTCAACCACGGACTTTTCCGCAATCGCAATAGTCCCCGTTAACGAGTGCAAAATACCGACCTTCACGACATCCTGAGCGAACGCATTGTTGCCGACCCAAGGTCCTACCGCCGCTGCCGCGCCTATCGCTGTTCCGGCCTTAATGAAATCACGTCTGTTGGCAAAACTCATGACTAAGCTCCTCTATTCTTGGTTAAAGTGAAGCGGCAACCGACTCTATCTAGTGGTTCGCAATCGACGAAATTTAAAATGCGTCTTCTCCCGCGAGGTCTCGCTGCTCATCGATATATATAGCTCGATGAACGACTTGCTTGCGCGTCACCAGACGAAAAAATCACTCATTTTTGTATGTTCTGATGGTTACGGAATATTGCACTAGCAGCAGTCGAGCCTCCGAAAAAAATTAAAATAAAACCATTCAACTATTCGTCCATTTCCCCGAAGCACGAGTCATGCCAACCGACGCAAGCAAATAAAAAAAGCCCACCTGCAACTAAAGTTGCCGGTGGGCTCCTGTGCCGTTTTCTTGCGCCGACATCGTTGGCGGCGAAGAACAATCATAATCTCGATAGACGCGTAGTCTAGCTGTACGTTACCGCGAGAGAAACTCTCAAGTCAAGCAGTATTTGCACGCACTATCTTAGTGCTAGTTCGTCTAGGCCGCACCGGCGTGTAGCACTGGGATATTCAAGAAATCACTTCAAATTCAAGAACGACACTGGAACAAATTTCATGGCAGGCTTTACCCAAACTATCTGCACAAAGGGTATACTTTTAATTCCCCGGAACCCGCGTCACCCTCCGTCCTAAGCTGACTACGCGCGGCGTAGTTGACTATTAGGGTTTGAATGAATAAACATAATGCTCCGCTGCGAGTGGGCATCCTCTTTTCAAAAACCGGGGTTACCTCCGATATAGAATCGTCTCAACTGCAAGGAACGTTACTCGCGTTCGACGAGATCAATGCCGCCGGTGGTGTAGATGGACGGGAATTACAGCCGGTCTACTATGATCCCGGATCATCACCGGGCACCTATAAGACACTTGCCGAGAAGCTCATGGTCGACGATGGCGTTCGCATCATCCTCGGGTGCTACATGTCGAGCGAGCGCAAGGCGGTGCTGCCGGTGGTGGAACGCTGGAACGGATTACTGTTTTACCCCACGCTCTACGAAGGCTTCGAATATTCTCGCAACGTCATTTATACCGGCGCCGCTCCCAACCAAAACAGCGTGCAGCTCGCCGAATACATGATGCGGGAGTTTGGCTCGCGCGTGTACATGGTCGGTTCGGATTACATCTATCCGTACGAATCGAATCGCATTATGAGCGACCTGTTACTTGAGCGCGGCGGCGAAAAAACCGGGGAGCGCTACCTCAAGCTCAACGCGGGCCCGGAAGATTTTTTAGAGGTGCTGAAGGACATTAAAAACAAGCGGCCGGATTTTATCTTTTCAACCGTGGTCGGCCAAGCGACCGGCGCGTTTTATCGCGCCTATGCCGAAATCGGGCTGGACCCGGCAGCCATGCCGATCGCCAGCCTCACGACTTCGGAAACCGAAGTACGACAAATGGGCGCCGGTGTTGCCACGGGCCACATCACCGCGGCCACCTATTTTCAATCCATCGATAGCGATGCCAATCAACGTTGCGTGACTAAACTTCGCCAACGCTTCGGCTCCGACACCATCACCAATATGTGCTGGGAAGCGGCGTATTTTCAAACCTATTTGCTCGCCGCCGGTCTATCGGCTGCCGGTACAGATAATGTTCAACAATTGGTCCCAGCGTTGCTGGGCATGGAATTCATGGCGCCCCAGGGCATGGTTAAAATCGACGCGGAAAATCACCATGCGTACCTGACGCCGCGCATAGGCCGCGTGCGCAATGACGGCCAATTTGATATTCTGCACGAAGCAAAGCAGCCGGTGAAGCCGGATCCCTACCTGGTCGAGCATTCTTTGGAAGATTGGTCGGCGCGGGTGTGAGTACAGTAATTTTTCGAGGGTAATTAAGCGATGAAACCCATGTCCGGCACCTCTCGACTGTTACGCAACTTGCGCTCGTTGCGGGTGATGGTGTTTCACCCGAGCGATCACGACGGCGAGGAAATCATTCGCCAACTGCAGCGCATCGGCTGTCAAGTTAAAGCCTTTTGGCCGCCGCTGGATAAACTTCCGGATGAGGTCGATCTGGTATTCCTTGCCGTTCGTCCCGAAGTGATCGATCAGGATTATTCGTGGCTTAAAACCGAACCTACGCCGCCGCTTATCGTCGTAGTCAACTACGAAAATCCGACCGTCGTCGAAGCGGTTATCAGGGTCAATGCCCACGGTGTGTTGGCCTCGCCGGTGAAATCCTTTGGCCTGTTAACCTCGATGGTGATCGCCCGGCAACTCGCCGCCAAGGAACGCGAACAAGCGAAACAAATCGAGCGCTTCGAGCAGCGGCTCAACGGCATCCGCCGGCTCACCAAGGCCAAGGGCATACTCATGCAAACTCGAGGCATCTCGGAAGATCAAGCCTATGAAATTATTCGCGATCAGGCCATGAGTAAGCGCGTGACCACTGAAGAGATCGCCACTGCCATTATCAATGCCAATGAGATTTTGGGATTCAAAGCCAAGCCGAGCACGGTGGTTCGTGAGGTGGATTTTCTCGATAAGCAGACTAAACCGCGATCAAATTAGTGGAAGTACTTGCGAACTTCTTGCCAAGAAGGATAAAGCTCGCTGAAGTTGCAATACCAGATGCCGCCGATATCGCCGCCGGCCTCGAACGAGATTCAGAAAAAGGTTGCTCCAGAAGGCGCATGGATACAGGTTCCTGGCAAGGCATCCTTCGAACGCCGCACTGGTATTGGCTCATAGGCCGATCATCGATTTATTGTGCTGCTGTTCGCAAAACTGAATGCCACAAAAATAAATCGCGTAACAGCCGCCGATAACCGATAACCGCACCGGTCAAACTAAACACGAATCCGAGCGCACATAAAGTCACAATACAAGCCTGCCGCAGCGTCGGACGTGCGGCAAAAAATGGAAAATCGAAACGGTGCAGACCGTTGTATAACCAGCGATAGAGCCGGCGGCGGCTATCGACTTTCTCGGCCATCTGGCCGGAAACTGGATCGATGTGCAGCCAAGTCTTTGCCGGATCGTCAAAGCGAATTCGCAGCATCGGGGGCGGTGCAGATGCATCGGTTGTATAGTGATAGGCATCATTGCGGTCAAGCCGATCCGTCGCCAAAATTCGAATTGAACCGAACACCGATTGCGCGCCGCGTGTTAGCAAAGACGCTTCAAATTCAGTCCCGACCCCATCCCGATTATTCGCCGGTCGCACTTGTTGGCGCTGCGCGTCGATGCGAACACGATAAAAACCCTCGCCGGCGACTTGGCGGAATTCAATCTCCTTCGCACCCGCCGTTTCGATGGCTAATGATGGACTACCGAACCGTTCCGGGTTGAATGCGCCGCCCATGAAGCGCTGACGCTCGGCTCGGCTCGGCTCGGGCTTAGTGAATATTCGGCCATGATCCATCGATAACCAACCGCTGAATATCCAAGTCAGAATGAATAGCGCACAGGTGATACCGAGGATATGGTGCCAATACATCCAGCCAGAAAAAGGACTACGCCGCTCCGATGGATATGGGGTTCTAAAACGCAATCGTGTAATCCCCAACACGATGCCGCTGAGCGTCATGACAATGCCGATTAAAGATCCATACCAAACCACGCGATCCCACAAGGCCCAGTTTTTTCGCAGCGCCGTGGGATAAATCCAATGAGTCACTGAGCCAACATAATTCCAGCGTCGCTCGAACGCCGTCGTATCGCGCACTACGTCGCCGGTGCGTTGCGACACATACCATTCCGTGCCGGCCGCATCGTTGAGCGCGATCCGATGAAATGGGCGCTGGGCATCGAGGCCGTTCGGCACCGTCCATTGATCGTAATCGCTCAACTCAACATATCGGACGCCATCGACATTGCTGGCCAAGCGCGCGACACTCGTAGCCTGTTGCGCATTCATCGGCGGCATCCGCTCGCCGGTATCGGCGAACACCGAAACAATGGCGCCATCCCACGGCTGTAATTGATACACCGGACGGCCCAGCACCGTCACCAGACGCATGTGCTCGGGGGGTTCCGCCAATCCCGATTTTGCATACGCCGTGGCCGGCGTTACGCAACACCGGTGTAGCTTCAGTGGTTCCATTCCTGCGAATCGCTCTGCCGACGTCAATGCCGGATAGGGCACGAATAGCATTACGATGCCGGTCGCGAACCACATTGCAAACAACAAGCACATCGCAATCCCGAGATAGCGATGAATCAGAACTAAGGTCCGAAGAACGCGACGCATCGTCCTCAGAATTTCGCGCTGAACACCAGTTCGACACTGCGCGGACTGCCGAGCAATACCTGATCCGGATAGAAGATATCCACCCACGCGACGTAATCTTTATCGGCGAGATTGCGGCCGCGCAGCGTGAGCCGGCCGTACTTTAATAACCAGGCGGCATATGCATCGAGGGTTGTATAAGCTTTCAGCCGAATGGTATTGGCGTTATTTGAATTACGCTCTCCGACGTAGCGAATATTGCTGCCGAGTTCCAGTGGAATATCTTTCGCAAATCGATACGAACCTTCGATATTTGCAACATGGTTCGCGACATTGGCCGGCGTGTTGCCATCGAAGTCATTGAATTCGTCGAAGCGCGCTCGGATGTAAGCGTAGTTGCCTGCGATTCGCAATGCGGGATTGATTTGCCAGTTCAACGCGAGTTCCAGGCCGTGGGACGACTGTTTGCCGACATTTTCTAAAATGTCGTCACCCGCCGGCGTGACGCCGGTACGGGTCAGAATATTTTTGCGTGTAATGTCAAACCACGCTGCCGTCCACTCGCCCTTGCCTTGCCAGAAATGCTGCTTTAGACCGAGTTCGTATTGCAGACCTTTAGTGAGATTAAAATCATCGCCCGCACTGGCTAGCAAAATATTGCCACCGCCGGGAAGATCGGCGGCAGTGCTAACTTGACCGTAAATACTCAGGCCCGGCATAGCTTCGAAGATAAGTCCGAGCCGGCCCGTGACCGGCCGGTAGGTGCGATTCAAACCGTCTGGGCGTTCCGAACCATCGGCTGCAAAATTCTTACGTTCAAGCTCTACGGTTTCGGCGCGCAACCCCGCCGCTAGCTGCAATTTCGGGGTGATCTTGAATTGATCTTCGGCGAACAAAGCATAGGTCCGAATCTTCGCCGTGCGCACGGCGTCAGCCTGCGGACCGAAGCTTCCCGGCTCGGGATTAAAGGGATCGACGCTGTCACCCGACGCAAAAAAACTTGGGCGGAAAAAATCCAGATTATTCACGTCCAGCCCGACCAGGAAATTATTACCGTGGCCGAACCACGTGCCATCGGACTTCAATTCAAAACGATTGCCGATGATTTGCTGGTCGTGGAAAACGAAGAATCGATCGCGGTCGATCAAACCCGTCGCGCTATTGAAAATATAGGTTTCGGAATTTCGCCAAGTTCGCTTCGCATCGAAATAATAGAGTTCGTTGCGCAACGTCCACGCGTCGGACAATTTCCAGTTCAGCTTGCCGCGGCCCCAATAGATATCACTTTCCATGGTGTTATCAGCGACGTTGTAGTTCTTATCGCGCAGGCGTTCGTCGACCACGCGGCCATCGTCCGCATCGATGATGCCGGCAATCGGTTGGGTACCGAATTCCGGCGTGACCAGCGGCGTACCCCAGTAAGGGCTGATCCGGTCACGCGATGCGTCGAACGACACTTGCAGCGATACGCGATCGCTGATGTCCCACAGCAACGCACTGGTGAAATTCAGATACTCGAAATCGGCGCGATCGATAAATGTGTCGGACGTGTTTCGACTCAGATCCACTCGATAATGAAGCTTATCACCGATTGACCCACCACCGCCGATGCCGAGGCGCAACGAATCAAAACTGCCGTAGCCGGCCAACGCCTCGATTTCGCGTTGGCCACGCACCGGGCGCTTGCTGACAAAATTCACCGCACCGCCGACCGCGCCTTCACCATAGAGCATTGACGACGGCCCCTTTAACACCTCGACGCGATCGAGATTAAAACTATCGAACGGCCGCGAGGTCATGGTTGCCGGGCCAATGCGTATCCCGTCGTAGAGCTGTGTGATTTGGTTGTCGGTAAAACCGCGAAACGAAAACACCGATGGATCACCCGGGGGATTGCCGTAAGTAAGGCCAGTCGACCCCTCCGCTGCCTCGGCCGCGGTGCGACTGGTGCGCAACTCGATCAGGGGCCGATCGACAATCTCTACGCTCGCCGGCGTTTGCTCTATGGGAATTCCCAACCGGCTGCCGGTTTCAGATGCCGTGTCGAGGTTCAATCCCGGCGGCGGATAAGGTTCGCTGACGATGACGGGTTCAAGCTCGACGACCGCGTCCTGTGCGAACACCGTTGTGCTTAGCATCAGCGGCAAAGGTATGTTAAATAAAATGGCCCAGATTTTATCTTTGTCCAGCATGCGCATTTCCTGCTCCTTAGATGACAAGAGTTTTATCCACCGATTACATGGTTAAGCTTGCGAGCGGCTAGCACTTCGCTAAAACCCGTGGCTGTTTCCGCTCGTGTATTTCGTCTAGCAGTCTCGTACGTGGGCGCGCATTCAATGGTCTAGGCAATGGCCTGGAAGCCGCACCAGTATTGCCTCCCAGGCCGATCACTGCAGCATTGAAGAGGCGCGCTCATGCAGCATCGCTTCGAATTCATCAAGGCTCCGATGAACGTTATGATCGCTGCGCTACAACCATGGGCTTAATACAAGATCGGAAGCGTTGCCGCTGCCGACGACTATTCGATGGGATTAAAACGGATTCCGCCACAGGGCCGCACCTTGGCTCGAGCAACAACGCAAAGTCAGTGTCGGATACGGCGTGGGAATAGAGGGGTATCTGATTCGCGGCATTAGCCATCGGATGCAGGCCGCGTTTAGAACCACTGAGAAATGAACCAACCGGGTGGTTAGATGATTTACCGAATGCGATCGCTGGTGAAGGGTTGGGTGGCGCTTGGGCTGTCGAAACTGATGAATTTATTCGAACGGATGCGCGTGACGTCATGGTACCCGCTGATCCAGCGCCGTAGTGTTTTTTGCCTCGGCATGGCGAGATTATTGCCTAGCTGAGCTTGGGTATCGATCTCCGCGAAAAACGCCTCGCCGTCGGAAGTAAGTATAGGGTCGCTAAGTCCCGGTGCAAGGTTGAGAATTGTTCCGGCATCGTCTATTGTCGATGCAACCCCGCGATTTAAATGAGTCACGTCGAGTTTCATCGGCGCTATCACAACCTGGGCCGCGATGGGCATTGGGTTCAGGATCCATTGCAGCCTTATGCCCGACGGCGACGGAACTCAGCATCAGCGGCAAGGGAATTGTGAACATGATGGTCCAAAATCGATCGGTGTTAAGCGATAACATATGGCTACTCCTCTTTGTCCGGCTCGCGAACCGGCTGAAATGCGAGCAAAAACCATCCCTGTCCGATGGCGCACCAAAGGAACGAATCTTGATAAACCGTGACCTACTTACTTCGATTGATCAGGGTGCAGCAGCAACCTATCGACGCGCTCACCCCTGATCACGTGGCGCGTTAATATTTCGTCTATGTCGTCCTCATTGTTATAGGTATACCAAACGCCTTCGGGATAGATCACCATGGTCGGACCAAACTCACACTGGTTCAAACATCCTGCTAAATTCGCTCGAACTCTGTGCCCCAGTCCGGTGGCCATCGCCCGGCGGCACATGTAGTCGCAAAGCCGTCTAGCGCCCTTGCTGCCACAGCATCCCCTTAGGTGACCGGGCGGCCGCTCGTTAATACAACAAAAAATGTGCGCGTCGTAAACGAGCGGCGGGTCGTCCGGTTTTCTCTCCATTCGCTAACCGGGCGCCTGACGCCGACCCAGCCTGCCGAACACATAGCCTTGCAGGCTTCCCAGCACGATCCAGAAAACAGCGGCCGTGAATAACGCCAACAACGCAAAGCGTTGCGATAGCTCTTTGGGCAAGATAGCAACCTGGCCTTCGACGGGCTGCGGCGCACCGATGACATGGGGAAGCAAGATCAACACAATGCCGACCGGTATCCACAATGCCTTCGAGTGTGTACGAGCATAAAACCAAGCGCCCAATCCCAACGCGGTTGCCACCGCAGTGCCTACCCACCATAGTTGCCGCGCCACCAGATCGGCATAAGGTGATCCTGGCGGTTGCGGAGGAAGCCCGAGCGCCGGCGCAAGTTGAAACACCAGAAACCCAGCGACGCCGAGCGCCAACCCGGTGCGCCAGCCGACCGATCGCATTTGCGAAAAACAAGCTCCCAGGAGCAGAGCGTAGCCAATCGCAACTAGGACGGACGTAAGCGCGGTATAAAACGTGCGCTCAAACCCATCTTTCGGCGCCCAGGATTCCGCCCCATGATCATGAGCATCATGGTCGTGCGCCGCATCGACCGCATCTTTGGCGACCGGCGCAACGGCTTCGGGTTTTACACCGCCTTGCTCATACACTTCCGCTTGGGCGATGAGTGGCACGGTGGTGAACATCTGCACCAACGTGATCAACACGCCGGTGATCAATCCGGCAATCACCGCGGACAACACGATGTGCCGGAAAGATCGCTGTCCGCTTAATGGCATGGAAAAACCATGGCATGGCGAGTATCGTGAGCAGCGTTGTGGCTCACGCTGAGGTTCGAAAAACCGACGCCGAAAAGTACAACCGCACCCAGGATGACGGCGAACAATGCCGGCCATTTGCTGCCGATGGCAGCGCCGTGAACCAGTAAATCGCTACCCGCCAAACTGGGGGTTGTGGCGATGGTGTTATGGGTTGATTGCGTAGTCATGATGCTGATCTCCTTTTGTAAAGTGAATGACAGTTCAACAACTAAACCAAAAACATCGTTAAGATCACTTCGCACGTCCCCTAGTGGGTGCGCGCGACGCAGCTTGCTAAACCCTCGGCTAGTTTTTCACGATTCAACTTCCGCCCAATCATGACAAACTCGCTACGCTTTATTTCGTCGGCTTGCCACAGCTTGAATGGACGCATGGACGTTAACATGCGCACGCTCTGAAAAATAACCCGCTCGCGAAATCCCTGCGCATAAAATACACCTTTACTACGGAACAGATCCTCGCCCTGTTCTTGCAAGATCGAGGTCATCCAGGTCATGAACCGATTGACGTCGATGGGCCTATCTTCTCGCAGCACGATGGAACCGATTTCAGGATCGTGTTCGTGCTCCAAGTCATCCAGGAACTTCGGATCGACTTCGAGCTTGGCTTCGAGTTCGAAGGCGCCGACGTCGAGAATGTTTGCCAAATCGACCACGCCGTGCGCCGTATAGTAGATGCGAGTCAGCGGATTGAGGGCGCGGATACGCGCTTCGACGCGCTGCAAATCCTCTTTGGAAACCAAGTCCGTCTTGTTGATCAGCGTGATATCGGCGAACGTGACTTGCTCATAGGCCTCATGATTCTGGCTCAAGTTCTGTTCCAGATTGACCGCATCCACCACCGTGACGAAGGAATCGAGCCGCACACCCGCCCTGACTTTATCCGAGACAAAAAATACCGATGCGACCGGGGCAGGATCCGCCAAACCCGTCGTCTCGATCAGGATCGCGTCGAGCTGCCCCGCACGGGAGCGCAGCTTATCGATGGTTTCGATGAGATCGCCGCGCACGGTGCAGCACAAACAGCCATTGTTGAATTCGACTAACTGTTCGTCATCGTCTTTGACGATGAGTTGACCGTCGATCCCCACCTCGCCGAACTCATTGACGATGACAGCGATTCTGCGGCCATGCTGCTGACTCAAAATATGGTTCAGCAGCGTGGTTTTACCCGATCCGAGAAAACCCGTGATCACCGTCACGGGAATTCGCACATCGCTTTTCGGTTGCTCGGCCATTAAAATACCTTCGCGTTGCCATCAACTAATCATACAAGAAGTAGCACTACTAACACCATGGTCGAGTACACTCTTTTCGACGTTGATGTTCTTCACCACGCCGTTGTCGACCACCATCGAGTAGCGTTCTGAGCGCCCGCTCAATCCAAAATCCGGCAGATCCAGGCTCAGTCCCATGGCGCGGGTGAATGCACCGTCGGCATCCGCCAACATGGTTACTTTGCCGTCGGCGCCATGTTCCTTTCCCCAAGCGTGCATCACGAATGGGTCATTGACTGAGACGCACACGATCTCGTCGACGCCCTGGGATTTTAGCTCGGCGGCTCTCGCCACGAATCCCGGCAAGTGACTAGCTGAGCAGACGGGCGTGTAAGCCCCGGGCAGGCCGAACAACACAACCCTTCTTCCTTTTAGCAATTTGCCTGTGTCGATATTCGCCATGCCGCTAGCAGTAAGCTGCTTGAAGGTCGCGGCGGGAACTTGATCTCCTGGTTTGATAGACATTCAACGTTCCTTGATGTTAATGGGTTGTAAGAAAAAATCGTTAGTCAATGGGCGATCAATTTCACCAGCGCCTGGCCGGTGCTGCCCGCAAATGCGTCGGCCTTGTCGGCGATCATGTAATTGCGCATACCGAAGATACGGCGCACATAGGCGTCGGCGTGCCGGTCTAGAGTTAGGCAGAAAGTTTTGATGCCCCGGGCGGCGGCAGTGGTCACGGCGTGGCGGGTATCTTCGACCAGATAGTCTTCCTCGAACACATCGATATCCGAAGGCTCGCCATCGGTAAGCAACAAGATGACCTTGTGGTCCGCCTCCTCGCGACCAAGAGCAAGGCTCGCGTGCCGCAACGCGGCGCCCATGCGGGTCGACAGACGCCCTTCCTGCCGGTGCAAAAGCCTTTTTTGCTCGAGCCCGAACGATTCATCGAAATCTTTAATACAGACGTAATTCACTTCTTGCCGGCCGTTGGACGAAAAGCCATGCACCGCCACCCGGTCGCGGGATGGATCCAGCGATTCAGCCACCAACGTCGCGGCACGTTTTTCGACGTCGAGCACACTGGTGAAACTCCCGGGCACGAAGCGTTGGGTGGAGGCCGACAAGTCCATCAATAACACGATTGCGGTGGAGCGGCGGCGCCGGCCATGACGCCGGAAGATGCGCGAATCCGGGATTGCGCGGCTCCGGCGCGACACCATGCTGTCCACGGCGGCGTTCAAGTCGAGCTCGTCGCCTTCCTCTAAACGATTGAGGCGGAGCGATCGATCAGGAATACGTTCCAGTCCTTTAAAGCGAATGCCGGCATGGGAAATGGCGCGCGAAGATCTACGAGTTGTTCCCGGTTTCGCCGCGGATTCAGTTTCGATGACGGTCGCCCAGTTCTCGCGCACGGCTTCGAGCTTGCAATCCCACTCCGGGTAGTGCGTGCGACGGCGTTGGTCGACTTCGACTCGGTGCAGGTTTTGCATTTGCTGTTCATTCAATTCCAGCGGCTTGAGTTCGAATTTCTCGCGCATCACCGTTTCCGTCTCATCCACAGTCGCGGGAGGATTGAAATTCCACAACAGGGAATTATCGTCGCGATAAATCGGCTCGACCCGATAGGCGCTCGCTTTGAACGCCAAGCGCATTTTCTCGATATCGATCGCTAACAAACGAGCGACCTTGTCGAATGCGGTGATGTCGTGCAAATCGTGCGCGGCCTCCTCAAACAGTTGGCGGCCCTTCATCACCCACGAGTTGCTATCGACGTAATCGGGATCGTGTACCGCATGGGCAAGGCGTGCAGCCAATCCGGCGAAATCAAAACCAGCGCTAGTCCGGGTAGCAACGTGGAACAGCCCCCACAACGCGCCTAGACCGGGGTAGCGCTGCGCCAGGAGCCGCTCCACACGGGCATCTTCAATCAGCGACATAATCGCGATCAGCATCGGCTGCCGATTACCCGCAAGCCGAGCTCGCGGGGAGAACTGTAAGTGCGCCGCGGCGTGCGCAGCGACGGCGCGATATAGCAGCTCGCGCCTATTAGATACATTAGCGCCGAAGCGTCGAGGGAAAAGCAGCAGGTCATCGCCTATCGCCGGGCCTTGCGCGAAGGCGCCGATAGGGGAAGGTTCCTGTAACTCAAGCCGCAAATTGGAGAACCCGAAGCCGGCCAAATAGTGTAGTAATTCCTCACGCCTGGCGAGCAGGTGTTCGCTATCGATCTCGGCCTCACGGTCGGCGAAGGCGAATGGATCGTCGACCTCAAAATGCCTTAGGCGTTTAGCCGGTTCGCTGCGATAACGCTGCAAGCCGTGAAACGCCCACTTGCGTAAGGTCATCACATCTAGCTCGATGGGTAACGAAGTGAGCCTATCGATCAGCGCGACGGCGGATGGGGGCGATTCCACGCTGATTTGGCACAGCAAATCGATCAGAGCCGCCTTATTGAGTTGTCCGCTGAAATGTCCGTTCAGATCGGTCATGACTTGCACTAGCGCCTCGTGCGCCGGGCGATCGTTGTTGCGTAACACTTGCAACCGTAGCGCCACGTCGTCGGTAATCATGGCGCCGGTCCAAAATAGTTTTCGACAAAGCCGTCTAGGGCGCCGAGCAAATCCTTATCGTCCGTGAGCGGAGTGGTCATCGCCAGTCGGCAGGCGTCATGTGCGGCTATGTTGTCGGCGATGAGTCCGCCAGCGTGGATCAGCATTCGGGTGGAGATGCCCTCCTCCAACCCTCGCCCGCATAGTGCGCGCGACTGATGCGCGATGCCCACCAGTTTTGCAGCGAGGTCCGCTGCGACACCGCTCTCGTGGGCGACGATACTGGTTTCAATGTCGGTCGGTGGGTAGTCGAAGTCGATGGCGCCGAAACGTTGTTTGGTGGACTGTTTGAGATCCTTGGCGGCACTTTGATAGCCGGGGTTGTAAGACACCACCAGATGAAAGTCCGCGTGGGCTTTGACGAGTTCGCCGCGTTTGTCGAGGGGCAGGATACGCCGCTCGTCGGTAAGCGGATGGATGATCACGTTGGTGTCCTGGCGCGCCTCGACGACTTCGTCCAGGTAGCAGATCGCGCCGTAGCGCGCAGCCAACGTCAGCGGGCCGTCATGCCAAACGGTGCCGTCGGTGTCCAGCAGGTAACGCCCCACCAAGTCCGATGCCGTCATGTCTTCGTTGCAGGCCAGCGTGATCAACGGCAGCTTTAGACGCCACGCCATATGTTCGACAAACCGCGTTTTGCCGCAGCCCGTCGGACCTTTCAGTATCATCGGCAGGCGCCGCGCAAAGGCGGCGCTGAATAGCGCGATTTCCTTGCCCGCCGCTTGGTAGTAGGGTTGCTGCTCGATTAGGTAAGGGCGAATTCTATCGTCCATGGAAAATGCTAAGCCAGAAACCAAAAGTTGAAAAGAAAAATTTGTTTTGAGTGGCGCACGGGCGCCACGCAGGAATTCAGCGCGATCGGTGCGGCGACGAGGCCGCCCCGACCGCGAACGTAGGCCCACAAACCGGGAGCGGCTGTAACACCGCCCCCGGCCCATGGCGCCAATCGCACTAAGCGTGCGCCTTGGCAGGCTTCTTAGCATCGCCACCAGGCGTCTTAACTACGGTCTTGGTCATCATGGCAATACCTTCTTCCATGATCACCTTGCGGTTAGGCGGTGGTAACTTGTCGCCCCGCAATTGATCGTAGGGCACGACTACCCAACACGCGCAACCCCAGATGCACTCACCGGCCATGCCTTCGAAACGGATCGCAGGTTCGGACAGCATGGGGCCGATGTCGATCAACCAGGCGTGCTCGTTCAGTTTTTCTTCCCAAGTCAGTTTGTCGTAGTTCTTCTGGCTTTCCCAGAAGGCAGTCAAGTCGGTCTTGGCGACGCCCGGAAGAATAATATTCCCATACGCGGTCAGCGCATCGAAGAACTCATGGTGGTAGCCCTGGTAGGTCGAGTCCCCGTCAAGCAGGTACTGCTTAGTAACCATATCTTTAAAGGCTTTATCGAGCATGTCGAAGCCCATGTCACGTGAGGCGTGAACATGCACTTCGGCGTAGTCGGTCTTGAAACCATCTTTCAGTCCGCTGTACTTGGGCACGAAATCGATCCATTGCGCCAGAACCGAATCCCACTTTGAGCCCGCTTCGCCCGGCAGCACCTGCACACCAGGGTGACTCAGCTTAGCGACATCGAATAGTGTCCAGTTGCGTGACTTGGCCGATAGCGTCTCGTGCGGCGCACCGGTGAATCCCGCCGGGCGCATCGCTCTGAACAGCACGCGTCCGTTCTCCAGCACCGCGAAGCGCATGAACGAATCGGCGACGAAGCGATTGGTCACCATCTCCTTGAAGCCTTGGCGGATCTCTTTCTCGCCGGTGGTGGTGTAGGCGGTCAGGCGTTGCCAACTCTGCTCGGGGTTGACCACGAAGAAGCCGCCGGTGAACGGGCTGCGATACAGGTCGCCCCACACCGCGGTAACGCCGGCGTTCTTATCGTCGTCAAGCATGCAGTCAAGGTCATTGAGCGTGGTATACATCGTGGGGTTGTTATGATAGGTGTCTGGATCCCCACTGGAGGACAACTGGCCGACACCGATGACCGGGATGCGCCGGCCGAGCTTGACGTTGGACAAGTGCCGCGCCAGGTCAACCACGATGCCGCTGCCGGTGCCGCCCGCCAAGCTGAAGCACACCGTTACCATCGACGGCAGCGTCGCCTTCTCGACCTGGTCAACGAACTTGCGTAACGCTAAATCCATGGGGCGGTCGCCGGCGTAATAGGCGTTGGCATAGATGCCCTTGGCCACCGCGCGCGGGAAATGGTTGCCGGCCTTCGGAAGCTCGTACTTGTGCGGCACATAGGACTCGAAGTTCGGGTTCCAGTAATAGCGCGGATACTCTAACTTTAACCACTCGCGGGTACGGTTCATGCCCTCGAAGAATTCGTCCTTGGCCGGCACCGGCAATGCGATTGCCTGGAATTGAAAGCGCTCGATTGGGATGCCGCGCGATTCGAGGCGCTTTTTGAACGAGTTAGCATAATCGGTAACGATACCCATGTCTTGATCGCCGATATCGACCACCATCGCCGCGAAAGTCGCGCGCGGATCAGCCAGCAAATCCTCGATTTCACCGGTGCGCAGCAGCGCCTCGATGTAGACCATGCCAGTGCGGCCGATGCCGATGGCGTGCATACAGTGGGGCGACTGGGCGCCAGTTGCGCTGTGATAGATAGATCCACTCATTTAAACCTCCTTCACGTTAAACTACGTTGAGCAAAACATTACGAAACTTGCATCGAGTCTTGCATTCCGGAACAGTGCAATTTTTCCGCTTATTAGAGCGATTTTCTACGCTCAACACCTAATCGAAAACGTCTCGGTCTGATCGAGAAAACCAAGATCGCGCAAAATATGCGCGACCGATGTCGCGCGCGTATTCGATACATAGAGCATGTAATCTTCGACGAACAATCCGGGATCGCGGGAAATAGTGCCCGTTTCGATCAACTCGACCGCCTTTTCAAGATCGGCTCGGCGCAACACCGCGCTCCAGATCGGAGATTCGATGTAGATCGCTTCATCATCGGCACGTGCAACCTTAAGAAACTTGCCTCCGGCTACCGTCGGCACTTTGAAGCCCGTCCCATATTTCGATTTAACCACCGACCAATCAAGGGGCATCGTATTACTCCATCCAGCCGAACTGACTTGCAAACCCGCCGATCGTCGTGGGACGATTTATTAATGGCGCAGTATTCACCTACGCGGCCGCCTTGCGTGGTTCCTCGGCGATCCGAATCGCGTCGTATGGCACAGCGACCCAACTGTCGCTACTCCATAGACCGGCGCCGGCCATGCCTTCCAGATGGGCGCCGGGTTCACAGAGCATGATGCCAAGGTCCAAAAGCCAAGCGTGCGCAAGCAATTTTTGCGTTTTCGACAGAGCGTCGTAAGCATCTTGCGCGTCAAAAAACAAGTCGAGATCGGTCTTGCGCAAACGCGGCAAGATGAACTGCACCGAGCCCTTTACGCCGCCTTGCGAATGAGTGTGTTCGCCTCGGGCTTGAAGAATTGATCGATGCTCGTCACGATCGTCGTAAGTTCCGGGTCATCCGGAACGGGCGAACGCAACTCGATGATCTCGGGTTGATAGCTCGAGCGAACGCCGAGCTGCTTTAGGCTAATCGGTCGTCGTGAGCTTCCCTTTATTATCGGTATCTACGAAATTCCACAAATGTAACCACTGCGGGCCGTAAGGCGTGCGCGCCGCCGAATGCTGGGTCGAAGGAGCCGCAACCCAATTGAGAAAACGCAAGGTTTCCCACAACTGCGCGCCGTGGTCCGCGAGTAGGAGCGACGCTAGCTCACGATCTATGCGCTGGTGGGTCGCGGCAAGGTCTTTAGTTCCGTGCCAAGTGGGTTGCTGCGGAACAATGATAAAACCGCCGGTATATGGATTACGGTACAAATCGCCGAACGCCGCTACCACGCCGCGGTTCTTGGTTTCGTCCAGCATACAATCGATTTCAGAAATTACTGGAAATACGGCCCCCGATCGATGCTTAGGATCATCGCCTTCGCAGGGCGCGATACCGATACCGGTTACCACCACGCGATGGCCGAATTCGACGGTCGACAAATGCCGCGCTAGATCGGTGGCGACAGCGCTACCGGTACCGCCTCCGAGACCGAAGACGATGCAAACCATTGAATCCAGTGACGTCGTCTCGACACTTTCGCGGAAACGTCGTAGCGAAGCAGCAAGAGGACGCGCACCATCGTAGTATGCGCGGCTATATAGCGCCTTCACGACGGCTCGATCAAAATGCCCGTCGTTAGGCGAAACGACTACGTCATTTGGAATCCAGGGTTCGTAATGGGGATTAAAATAATAAAGCGGGTACTCCAGTTTCAAGAAGTCGCGATGGCGCTGGAGGCTATCTTGCAGTTCTGCCCGACTAGGAACATCGAGGGCAAACGTTTCGACAAATACCCTATCAGACTTTAATGTGCTAGCAACGTCTCGAACCTGGGCAAGTGCCCTGTCGCCGATATCCACCGCAAGCGCCGTAATACGAACTCGATCGTCGGCCAAATGCGAAGCCGCTATGTCGCGCAACATCTGAGTAATCACGTCGCAGCCCGCTTTGCCTAGGCCTACGACATGAATAGAAAATGGGGTAGAACTGTCACCGCGAACTCGGTGTATGCCGCGTTTCAGCGCATCAAGCTTGCGTTTCTGGAGTTTGGCGTCTAAATCCGACTGCATTAAAAGGGCATCCTCTAGGCTTCAAATTGTTGCTGAACATCCGATGACTTCGTACGCCCTAACCCACGTACATTCCAGCTTACAAAGTCATGTTTTTAGGTCAGATAACCTGGGATGCAACATCATTGTTGCCATGCCACGCAGCTCATCGCGTGGACTGATTTGCCTAGTTATGCAAAATCAGCAAAAGAGAATGACCATCATGCGTTGGCGTCAGCATTGACTGGGCGCATGATTCCCCTCCGAGATAGACAAAGATTAAATCAAAGTGCGATGCCCAAACAGTGGCGAAAATGAATAGCAGATATAACGAAAGCAAATAGATGCATTAACCTGCGACGATTTCTGTTTGCGTCTGATCGCCCGCAACCAGCGCAATCGCTTCCGCATCTTTTCGCGATTCCAAAGGCCGTGCGGCCGCGCGAATCCGCCTCACAAGTGCCTGAATAATGGGCGGTTGCTCGACATCCTTGCGGAAAATTAGCGATGCTTCCCGCATCATCTTGGGCCGCTGCAAAACAATACGTTCGAGCCCATAGAATTCGAAGAACCGCATGGGAAGATGGGACGGCAAAATACACACGCCCATGCCGCTTCCGGCGAGGCACAGCATCGCATCCAGGGCCTCGACCTCGGCCTTGATCACCAGATGTCCCGGTGGAAATGCGTGATCGACCATGCTTCTAATCGCGCAACCCCGCGGCAGGGCGAGAACCGGTGTGTGCTTGGGTAAGGCGCCGTCGGAACGGATACGCTCAGTGATCGGGTGGCCGGCCGGGGCGGCTACAACCATGTTCTCGTTAAACAAGTGCAGCATGGCCAGCCGGTCATCGGAAATATTCGTACCGTAGACCAAGCCGATATCCGCATGGCCCTCCGACACGGCTTTAGCTGAATCGGCAGAAGTTCGTCCCAGGATGCGCAGGTTAACGTCTGGGTATTCGACCGAAAACCCGCGCGCTACCGGTGGTAAAAAATAAACATTCAAATTATGTACGCCGGCGATGCCAATGGTTCCCGAAGTCTGGCCCACGGTGCCACGAAACCGGGCGATGGAGATGTCGATGTGGTGATACACGCCGTGCAGCCGGTGTTCGAGTTCCTTGCCGGCTTCCGTCAGGCGCAATCCACGGCCGTGCCGCTCCATTAGGCGTTGGCTGAGCGCGTCCTCGAGTTGATGCAGGTGCTGGCTTAGAGAGGGTTGTGAAACATTCAGGCGTTCGGCGGTTTTGGTTAGGCTCTCGTCTTTGGCCATTTCCAGAAATAACCGTAACAATGCGTCGGTTGGACCGTTTTCATTTGACATCGCGAACCCTCACTCAACACAACTCCTCAGCCATGACAAAATTCTAGTCTTACGGCGTTAAATTTTTGAGACATATGTTTCGCGCGCCGGTTCAATTTGTTTGAAGCCTATACCTTGCGGTGATCGACATCAATCAGCTTAGGAAAGCTCGCCGCACTAAACAGTTTTCAAGTAGAAGAATTTGCAGTACGATATTAAAAGGTGGCGCACCGCGCGAAATATAGCTTCGCGGTCGGCGTTTATCACTTTCTCACGGCAAGAATTGCCTGCGCTCAATAAGAAAGGAACAGTCATGGCATCATCGCACTCGGATAAAAGAGAGTCGGATCCCGCGCTGAGGGTTAAGGCACTGGAATCCATACTCGCTGAAAAAGGGCTGATCGATCCGAAGGCGCTCGACGCCTTGGTCGACACTTACGAAAACAAGATAGGGCCGCGCAACGGCGCGAAAGTCGTCGCTAAAGCTTGGGTCGATCCGGAATACAAGAAACGTTTGTTGACTGACGCCACCGCGGCGATCAAAGAACTCGGTTACTCCGGCCTGCAAGGCGAAGACATGGTCGTCGTCGAGAACACACCTTCGGTTCATAACGTGTTGGTCTGCACGCTATGCTCGTGCTATCCGTGGCCGACGTTGGGCTTGCCGCCGGTCTGGTACAAAGCCGCGCCCTATCGCGCGCGCATCGTCGCCGATCCGCGCGGGGTGTTGAAAGAATTCGGCACGGAAATTCCCGACAACGTTGAAGTGTGTACTTGGGACAGCACGGCAGAATTGCGCTATTTGGTTTTGCCGGAGCGTCCGCCCGGCACGGAAAAAATGTCGGAGGTACAGCTGGCCGATTTGGTCACGCGCGATTCTATGATCGGCGTCACCAAAGCCAAATCCCCCTAATCTCGACGAGGAGCTCAATATGAACGGAATGCACGATCTGGGTGGAAGGCACGGTCTGGGCCCAATTAATCCGGAAAAGAACGAACCGGTGTTTCACGAAAAATGGGAAGGCCGCGCGTTTGGGTTGTTCGCTTCGACCTTTGTTTTTGCCGGCTATACCGTCGATGAATTTCGTCACGCCATCGAGCAAATGCCGCCGGCCCATTATCTTGAGTCGTCGTACTACGAACATTGGCTTACGGCGTTTGAAACCGTACTAGCGAAGCGCGGCATCGTCACGCAGGCAGAACTGGACGTACGTATGGCGCAACTGGCAAAAGGGGGAAACTAACATGTTACTTACGCCAGAAATTGTGCCGGGCTTGCTCGCCCAGGGAGCGTCCGCGCGCGTCGACGCCAAGGTCGCACCGCTGTTTAAAGTCGGCGATCGCATTCGCGTTCGCAATCTCAATCCAACCACGCATATTCGGTTGCCTGGTTATTTGCGCGACAAACATGGCACGATTGAAACCGACTACGGCGTGTTCGCATTTCCCGACACCCACGCCCACGGTTTACCTGAAAAACCGCAGCATTGTTACAGTGTGCGCTTTACCGCGCGGGAAGTGTGGGGCCCGCACGCATCGGAACGCGATACCTTGCGTGTCGATGTGTTCGACGACTATATGGACGCCGCGAAGTAAGAAAAATGGCGTCGACCGAATCGCCGCTGCTCTGCAAATCGCTGCCGCTCGCGGCCGACGACGAAGTCAAGTTTAACGAGCCGTGGGAAGCGCGCGCATTTGCCATCATCGTGCAGTTGGCTAATGCAGGGCACTTTACCTGGGGCGAATGGGTCGAGTGTTTTTCCAAGGAAGTTGCCGCCGCCACCGCCGTCGAGGCCATTGGCGGCGCGCCAAAAACTTACTATCAGCAGTGGCTGGCCGCGGCTGAAAACATCATGGTCGCGAAGGGTGTCACGTCCCCCGATCAACTCGCTGCAAGAAAATTTTCCATGTCTATCGCAGGCTCCGCCCATCAACTGCGGTAAGCAGTCGTGTTGACTCGCCACCAAGTTATCTCGAACTAACAAGGAGAAATATTTCATGGCTGTAAAGCGCCCTACCCTGACGCAACTCGACGACGTCGCGCAAAGTTTAGGCATCGATCTATCGCCGGAGGAACTCAAAACCTACAACACTTTGTTGCAAGGCAACTTCGATGCCTATGACGTGGTCGATGCGGCTGCCGATTATTTACCGCAGGTCAAATATCCGCGCACGCCCGGCTACCGGCCCGAGGGCGACGAGAACAAATACGCCGCGTGGTACTACAAATCGACTATTAAAGGCGCGGCGAAGGGCAAGCTCGCGGGCAAGACCGTGGCGATCAAAGATAACGTCTGCGTCGCCGGTGTGCCGATGATGAATGGGGCATCGACGTTTGAAGGTTACGTCCCCGATATCGACGCCACCGTGGTAACGCGCTTACTCGACGCGGGCGCGACTATCCTCGGTAAATCCGTGTGCGAATATTTTTGCTTTTCCGGCGGCTCTCACACCAGCGCGACGGGTCCGGTGCACAATCCCCATAAGATGGGTTACTCCGCCGGCGGTTCGTCGTCCGGTAGCGGCGCGTTAGTTGCAGCGGGCGAAGTGGATATCGCCATCGGTGGCGATCAGGGCGGCTCGATCCGCATTCCTGCTTCCTATTGCGGTATATACGGCATGAAAGGAACCCACGGTCTGGTGCCTTACACCGGCGTGATGCCGATCGAACTCACCATCGATCACACCGGCCCGATGACCGCCAATGTGACCGACAATGCGTTGGCGCTCGAAGTGCTCGCCGGGCCCGACGGTCTGGATCCGCGCCAATACGCCAATGCCAAGTCGATTGAGTATTCCAAGAAAATGTTGGACGGCGTAAAGGGCCTGAAGATAGGCGTGGTCAAAGAAGGATTCGGCCTCGCCAGTTCAGAAAAAGATGTCGATGAGAAAGTGCGCGCCGGCTCGCAACTGTTGACGAAGCTCGGCGCCAAAGTCGAGGAAGTGTCGATCCCGATGCATGCCATGGGCCTCGCGATCTGGCTGCCCATCGCCGCCGAGGGCGGCACGCAGCAGATGATGAAAGACAACGGCCACGGCTTCAACTGGCGCGGCATGTATGCCACCAGCATGATCGATCATCACGCCCGCTGGAAAGAGCGCGCCGATGAGTTGTCGCACACGCTCAAACTAACCATGATTCTCGGCGAATATTTCATCCAACACTATCGTGGCCACTTTTACGGCAAAGCGCAAAACCTGTCGCGCAAATTGCGCGCCGCTTACGACACGGCGCTGGGAAAATACGATCTATTACTGATGCCGACGCTACCGATGAAGGCCACGCCCATACCGAAACCCGGCGCCGCCATCGAAGAGATCGTCGCGCGCGCATTCGAAATGATACCGAACACGGCGCCGTTCGATGCGACCGGCCATCCCGCTATGTCGATTCCATGCGGCATGAGCAAAGGTTTGCCGGTGGGGTTGATGCTGATCGGCAAACATTTCGACGAAGCGACGATCTACCGTGCCGCGTATGCGTTCGAACAAGCTAAGGATTGGAAAAAACTTTAACACGATGCGCTGAGAAGCGCGTGGATATTGCCTCACAAGACAGGGTACCTTGCGAGGCAATATCCATGCGCCTCGTGGCGATGTCACTATTGCATATGCCAACCGTGGCTGACGGTAATCGACTGTCCCGTTAGCGCGTTAGTCGGAAACGCCGCAAGAAATACGGCGGTCCTAGCGATGTCTTGAGTCGTCGTGAATTCCCCATCGACGGTATCTTTCAAGAACACTTTTTTCACCACATCTTCTTCGCTGATACCGAAGGTTTTCGCCTGCTCGGGAATTTGCTTCTCGACCAATGGCGTGCGCACGAATCCGGGACTGATCACGTTGGAACGAATGCCGTCCTTCGCGCCTTCTTTAGCGATGGCTTTCGCAAGTCCCATCAGGCCATGCTTCGCCGTGACATAAGCAGCTTTGAACGGAGAAGCCAAGTGCGAGTGAACCGAGCCCATCAGGATAATCGTCCCACCCTTTCCCGTCTTGATCATGGCGCGCATACAGGCGCGGGTGGTCAGGAAGGCGCCATCGACATGGATCGCCGTGACGCGCTTCCAATCCTCGTATTTAAAATCCACAATCGGGCTGATGACCTGAATCCCCGCGTTGCTGATCAACACATCGACGCTGCCCCACTGCGCGACCACTTGCGCAACGCCGGCATCGACCTGGGCTTCGTCTGCCACGTTCATGGCGACGCCCATGGCAATACCGCCCTGTTGCTGAATCTCTTTCGCGGTCGCTTGAGCGGATTCGAGCGATAAATCGGCGACGCAAACTTTTGCCCCTTCCCGCGCGTATTCAAATGCGATTTCTTTGCCGATGCCGCTCGCGGCGCCGGTGATAATCGCGACTTTATCTTTCAGTTGCATATTGATCCTTGAGGAAAATTGAGATTTTCACGTCTAAGCGCTTAAGCATCAAGACGTGAATGAAGTAATATGATACCGCGCTAGTCGTTGAGTTTCTGAACCTCTTTTGCCGATCAGCAACGCCCTATGAATTTCGCAAATACACTTCACGCCGCGGCGGCACGCACACCGCTCGCAACCGCCGTGACGCACGGCAACCTGGTTTGGAACTTCGCTGAGTTCAGCGATCGAGTCACCCGGACCGCATCATACTTGCGCGCCTTGCCCGGTATGCAACCCGGCGCACGCGTCGCGCTTGCGAGCGAAAATAGCCCGTACTTTCTCCAGCTACTTTATGCCTGTTGGCACGCCGGGCTTTGCCCGGTCCCGATGAATGCCAAGCTACATGGAAAAGAATTCGCCTATATCTTAGAAAATTCCGGTGCGTCAGCCTGCTTCGCATCGCCCGCGCTTTATGCGGGAATTGCCGAAGAATTAGGAACGAGTGCCCTACCCGTTCTCATCGAGATCACACCGGAGACCGTTGCGCGCATGGGCACCGCATCGCCCTCAATGCCGACGGATAACCATCCCGATAGCCCGGGTTGGTTGTTCTATACCAGCGGGACCACAGGCCGGCCAAAAGGCGCAACCATTACGCTGCGCAATTTGCTGTTCATGTGTCTTGCTTACTACGCCGATATCGACGCACTCGACGAGCGCGATACGATTATTCACGCCGCGCCCTTATCCCATGGTTCGGGCCTTTACGCTTTGCCGCATTTGGCGCGCGGTTCCAACAATGTCATTCCCCTTTCAGGAAGCTTTTCAGCCGGCGAGATGTTCGAATCGATCGAGCGTTACGACCGCGTCTCGTTTTTCGCCGCGCCGACCATGCTGGTGCGCATGTTGAACGATGGCTCGGCCACCCATGCCCGGGTCGCTAACCTCAAATGTATTATGTATGGCGGCGCGCCGATGTATCTCACCGACTTAGAAAAATCGTTGCAAGTATTCGGAACGAAACTCTACCAAATTTACGGTCAAGGCGAAGCGCCCATGACCATCACCGGACTTTCCAAGCGCGATCATGAAGTCTCGCGCTTCACACGCACGATAGGGCGAAGCTTGCGTCTGCAGGTTGCGCTCGCACCGGCGTGGAGGTTCGCATCGTCGACGCCAACGATAACGACTTAGCTGTTGGTATAGTCGGTGAAATCATCACACGAAGCGACTGCGTCATGCGCGGCTACTGGGAAAATGAAGCAGCAAACGCCGCTACTTTGCGCGGCGGTTGGCTGCACACCGGTGATATCGGGGCCATAGACTCGCGTCGATTTCTGACGATCAAAGATCGCTCGAAAGACATGATCATCTCCGGTGGCGCGAATGTTTATCCGCGCGAAATCGAAGATGTTTTACTACTGAACAACAAAGTCGCGCAAGCCAGTGTGATCGGATTCCCACACAAGGAATGGGGCGAGGAAGTGGTCGCGTTCATCGTTCCCGCGCCAGGCGCGAGCATCACCACCCAAGAACTCGACAATATTTGCTTACAGCATATCGCCCGCTTCAAGCGGCCACGCCGTTATGTTTTCGTTGACGATCTACCCAAGAACAATTATGGGAAAGTGCTAAAGACAGCGTTGCGGGAGTGTTTGCACAATCGCGCAAGCACCGCCATCTCCCTGACGGGCAAACCCCTAACTTAGATACGACCTAAATAGCGTATTTTCAGTGTCCGCATACCGACTGGAATCGGCCCTTGGGAACCCCCGAAAGCATTCACCTACACACTTGTATCAGAATCTATGGCGAAACAACGTCGCCGAACATTTCCCAGCGATTACCGTTGAACTTGAGCAGCCGAACCTGCTCGATCGGATAATAGTCCGTCGGCCCGGTGTTGATTCGGATGCCGGGCAGCAGCATGGGGAGTTGTAAATCTTTAAGATTGACGGCTTGGCGCATCACGTTTTCTCGCGTCAGGTTATCACCGCATTGTTTCAACACATGCACTAGCAATTGCGCCAGCGTGTAGCCATACACGTTCGAGCTATCCTCAAGGTTTCCGCCTGGGTAGTAGCTTTGCATCCACTCCCGCCAATGCTTGAGCGAGTGGTCATTCGTCCATTGTTCATCGGTCGGGTCTTTTTGATTGTCGATGGCAATAATCCCGATCGATTTCCCCGCTCCGGCGGGCAACATCACCTCAGTGACGGAGGTCGATACGTAGCTGAGAAATTGCCGCGGCCGCCAACCGATATCGTAGGCTTTACGGATCGCTTGTGCGGCGCCTTTGGGAAACGCGAAATTCACGAACGTATTGGCGCCTGCGCCGCGCAGCGAAATGATCTGTGAGTCCACGGTCGGATCCTGCAAATCATAGCTTTGCGTACTGACGAGCATATCTTTAGCCCGGCCGCCCAAACCGTCGCGCAGGCCCTTGATTATTTCTTTTCCGAAGTCGTCATTGAGATACAAGACACCGATTTTCGCCAGTGGGTAGTGCTGCACGATGTAGCTGGCGTAAAGCTTGCCTTCGGTGTAGTGGGTCTGTTGAAAACCCATGGTCCACGGATAGCGCTTCCAATCTCCAAACCTGGCGTCTCCGGCTCCAACAAAAAGCTGCGGAACTTTTTGTTGGTTGAGATACGGCTGAATCGCCGAATTTGTCGGCGTTCCGATCGGATTGAAGATCAGCAGTACGCGCTCATGCTCCACTAAACGGCGAACGTGCTCAACGGTTTTCGCTGGGTTGTAGGCGTCGTCGAGACTGATGAATTTAATCTTACGACCATGAATACCGCCCTCGGCATTGATCTTGGCGAAATAGGCGGCCTGCGCGCGGGCGATCGTCCCATAGGCCGAAGCCGGACCGCTGTAGGGCGCGGTATTGCCGATCTTGATTTCCGTGTCGCTCGCGCCGGGATCGTAGCGTTTTTGGGCCATTGCGTTTTGCCCAAGTATCGCCAGAACTATAATAAGGAAGAGCTTTTGCATGCCGTCACCGCTTTGTGTTGTGGTCAAGAAATTTCAGCACCATCTCGTTGAACTGGTCGGGGGTGACGAAATGCGCGGCGTGCGGCGAACCCTGAGCTGTAGCACGGGTTATGTTCGGCACGCAGTCAGCGAACTTCTCACCACAAATGCGAAACACAGGCAGACAATCGCTGCCCTCAAACAGCAGCGTCGGCGCACGAATGTTGCGCGCATCGTCGAACGTAAACGGGGAGTAATAGATATCAGCACATTTGATCTCTGCTTTGAGCTCCGGCACATTGTCCAGCATGACGATACGCATCTCCGGCGTTAGTCGCTGATAGGTTCCAGCACCGAGAATGCCGTCAACAAAGAGCTGAATTGCTTGTTCGGCATCGCCGGCCGCAAAGGCCCGCGAGGCTGGCGCATCGACGCTCTTAACATAGTCGTCCAGCGCGGCCCTGCCCCCCTCTAACTCCGGCAGCCACGGAAAGAAATCAGGCTCGTCGACAACCAGGGTTCGCGCAACCTCAGGATACTTGCTCGCACAAAGGGCGGCGATAGACGCCCCGGATGACTGTCCCACAATATGAGCTGGACCGCACTCCAAGGTGCGAATGAACGCCGCTAAGTCGTTTGCGTGCAAACCCGTGGTGTAGTCGGAACCGTCCCCCGCCCAAACGTTGGGGTAGTGGTAGCGCCGGCTATAAGAAATTACGCGATAATTCGCGGAGAACGGTTCGAACTGGTAGCCCCAAGTTCGATAGTCGCCGATCGAGCCGTGCACAAAGACTACCGGTTCGCCCTCGCCAAATTCAAAATAGTGAAATTCGCTTCCGTTGGCCTGCACGGTTTTGGTGGGGAGATCGTACGGTCGCTCGGGAAGTTGTTGGCCTGCGCTGGCAAGCTGGTCCAGAAAGCCGCCGGTAACGAGCCCCGGCATGCTGATGTAAAACCCTCGTCTTTTTATCCTGAATCGTTCTCGCATGCTTTCTCCCTATTATGATGCGCCAAGATCGGCGACACGCTGTCGCAGCGCTTCCGTTCGAGGAGATAGATGCATCCCAAGCACCACTGAAAGCGTGTCCCGGCAGCGGCGATAAGCATTGTAAGCCTCGGTGGTCTTGCCCTGCTTGAGATAACAGGACATCAATTGATAGTACAAATCCTCGCTCAGCGGATCCACTTCGAGGCCGCGCTGATAGACTTCGATCGATCGCGACCAAGCGTTGCGTTTTTCGTTCGCCGCACCGATCAGAGTCACGCTGCGTAGGAATTTGCTGCGCCAGCGTTCGCGCGCCGGTAGCATCCACGCTTGTGTGGCTTCACTGTCAAAAGCCGGTCCTGCATACAGCGCCAGCAGCCGATCGGCCCGCGTCGCCTGCTCAGTTTCACTCATGGTTTCAACAGTGCCGCAAAAGCTCTCAAATGCCCAAGCGTCCACCCAGCACAATTTTTCGTTCAGCGACAGCTTGCCTTCTCGAACCAGTACGCTATCGTCGTCACGTAATAGTTTGCGCAGGCGGTGTAGCGCCATGCGCAACGCGCTGTCGCCGACGTCGCCGTCGGAATCCTGCCAAAGTTCTTGGACGAGAACGCTTTGACTCGCACCGAACGAGCCTTTGGCTATAAGTGCCTTGAGCAATTCCAACGGTTTCTTTTGTGTCTTATGGTTGAATGCTGGCTGGCTACCTCCCACCTCGATCGCGAACTGTCCAAGCACGCGTATGCGAACATGCCACGGCCATTCTTCGCAGGAGTTGCCCGATGGTGGCAGTAAGCCACGAACCTGAATGATGCGCTGGGTGTACTGAGGTTCAATATCGTGCTGCAAGGCCTCGGCGCAAAGCCGCGCCAAGATGTGAGGAGTGAGTTGAAATCCGTTTGTATAGCCATGCGCACGGGCAAGAGCAAGCCCCTGGCTTAACGCATCGTGAGCTGGCGTTAGTTTACCCAATTGCAAATAGGCATTGGCTTCGATGAGCAGATGATGAAACTCGATCTTGGGTGCTTCAACACCGCGAACTAATTCTCTGGCTACCACCAAGGATGCTAGTGCGGCCTTAGCCTTTCCGGACTCACACAAGGCTGTGGCAACCCAAGCATGCGCTTCGAGCTCGCAGGTGCGATGGCCGGTGTCGCCCGCCGAGCGCAGCATCCGCTCCGCGTACGCGAGCGCGCGGGCATGGTCACCGCGGCACAACGCTGTGTGAACGGCGATACTCATGATGTTTTGCTCTTCCTGCCGTCGCGTCGGGTTAAGGCCCTCGATGATCGCATCGATTTGCCCAAGGCTCAGCCGCTTGGTGTCCGCCTCCATCGCGTCCAGCATGAGCACTAGGGCATGATTCGGGAGAATACCTTGAGATGAAGCAATCTTGCGTGCCTCTGCGAACAATGCACTTGCGCGAGCGCGCTGGCCCTCATAATAGTAGTGGTTTGATTCGGATAATAGCCACCAGAGACGATTGAATGGTGTTAGGTCCTTCGCTCGCAACAATGGCTGCACGAAGCCGATCAGCAATCGCGCTTTCTCCGGAGCGAACCAATCATAGTAAGTCAGCAGCAAACCTGCCGCGGCGACGGATTGATTGACGTCTAAGCCACGCGTAATCAGCTCTAGCACACGCTCGGCACACGGCGCGAGATACGGATGATTCGGTCGCCGGTAAGTCATGGCGATCTGCAGCATGGAACACGCGTGCAGCTCGGTTTCGGCGCTCGGGAAGACCAACTCCGTTTGTAGCAGTTCATGCAACGCATCGATCCAAAAATCGAGCGCATCGAACGCATCGAATTGGAAGTAGTAGGTTTGCACAATCGCTGCCGCCGCGAGCACTTGTCCAAGTGGATTACGTTCGGCCAAGAAGCGCTGGTAGGCCCGTTCTAGGTTCGCACGGGCGAGTGCCGGTTCGAGTACGCACTGTGAAAGGCCAAGACAGTAAAGCAATCGCGGCGTCGCCTGAACGTACCAGGATGGCAATGCTTGTACCCACCCGCGTAATGTTTGCGAATGCCCACGGGCAAGTAGAGATGTCGCCTCGATCAAGATTAATCTACCAGCCGCAACCCAATCGCCAGCGCTCGCATAAAGTGGGATTGCGTGGGCAGCTTCGCCGTGCGCAGCCAGAAACGCGGCGGAGCGCTGCTGCAGTGAACGATATCCAGTGGCGCCTAGTTCCTTGCGCGCCTGTGCGCTAAGGAAGTTCTTGAATAAGGCGTGATATTGATAGGCAGGTTCTGGGGCAATGGTGAAATCCACGAACAGGCGCCGCTCGCTCAAGGCTGCGAGCGCCTGCCAACCCGCGCTATCGCGGCTTAATGCGTCGGCGGCGTGTTGTGTCACGCGGGGAAGCAGACTCGTGCTGAGCAGTACGTTTCGCGCGGCAGCCGGCAACTGCTGAAGTACTTCGCTCGCGAAGAAACTGAATAAAGCTTCTTGGTCGCCGGTCGAGGGGCCGCAAACAAGTTGCCCACTGCGACGGAAGTGTTCAATCAGCATACGCAAGCCCGCGACCCAGCCAGCAGCTTGTTCGTGCAAAACCCGCAACTGGGTTTCGTCTAAGCCGCCGAGTTCGGAGGCCGCCGCTCGTGTTTCGGCGAGATCAAAGCGCAATTCGTTCCAACCGAGCAACCCGATGTGTTGCCGTATGAGAGACCGAGCAAGCTCCGATGGCGGTTCGTTGCGACTAGTGATGATGAGGCGAGCACCGTTTGGCGCGCTATTAATGGCCTCCCCCAGAATGACGGCAAGAGAATTGGCGTCCAAAACCGGCGGTAACCCGTCCAGCACCAATGTGGTTCTCTTTTGGACACGGGCGAAGAGCTGTGGCCAGAACCGACGACTGAACCCACCCAGATCGGCACGATACTCATCGCTAAAGACCGGCAAAGCGCTGCGCCGTGTTGGTAGCAATTCGGCCAGGCGCTGGAAGAATACGGCCGGGTCCACCTCAGTCACGTCGGGGGTGTACCAAACAGCGGGCAGTGCACGCGATTCGAGGTAGCTCGCGACCAATGTGGTCTTACCGGCCCCGGGCGGTCCGACGATCCAAGTCAGCGGCCGGTCGCGCCAGCGATCCAGCAAGACGAACAGCCGCTCGCGGGCGACAATTCCCGTTAACCTGCGGGATCGAGGCTTGCTCAAAGCGCGTGGCGTCATACTTGCACTCGCGAGTCAGTTTTATTGTCTACGTAGTTTAATGGAATCGCCGCGCTGAGCAAGCGTGGCCGACGCTTATTTCAGTTTGGCAAAGAATGCGTCGAGCGCCGCATTGAACTTCTCGGGGAACTCGTGAAACATCCAGTGACCTCCTATTACAACCGTCTCCGAGTGCGGAGCATGCTTGGCAAGCCACGCTTTGCCGGAGTCGGCCTGCGTGTCGCTGAGCACGTTCAGCACGGGAATTTTGCCGTCGATCATCTTCGCTTCTGGCGTATAGTCTGCGAACGCACCGTCGGCGGCCAATAGGGTAGCGACATAGTTGGGTGTTTTCTGCACTTGATCCAGTATAAAGTTGAGTTCCTCGGTGGTAATCTTGCGTTGCAACAGATAGGGGCCGAACTCGCTCATCACCGCACGACGGTCGTAGGCCACGCCGTTAATGAAGCCGCCCACTTCAGCAAACTCGGTGTAATCGCCCCATTCGCCCTTTTGCGTCCGAATCGATCGTGGCGGTTGATCGATGCAAACAAAGGCCTTCACATTGTCCACGCCATACGATCGAAAGTAGCCATAGACATCGTGGCAGCCCCATGACCAGCCAACCACGATCGGGTCTTTGAGCTTGAGCGCCTCCATGAAGGCACGCAAATCCTTGCCATGCTGGGCGTAGGTGTGGCCCTCTAACGTCTTGCTCGAACGGCCCTGGCTTCTCGGGTCATAGGCCAAAACGCGATATTTCTTGGAGAAATGCGAAATCTGGTGCGTGGCGAAGAACTCTCCGGTACCGGTCCAACCAGTCACGAATATCAGCGGACTTCCATTGCCAGCCTCCTCGTAGTAAATCTCTAGATCCGGACTCACTCGAACGTACTGACCGGCTGACGCGATTGTGCAGTAGCAAACTGAAAGTACTAAGGCCAATAACAGCTTGTAGGACGCTTTCATGATCGTTGTCTCCTCGGTTAGGGAAATGCGCATTCTTTAGAAATGCGCTCATCAAGATAACCGACGTTCCGCAACGGATCTGTAACCGATTCAGAATTGCGCATAGTTTTCCCACCTGGGGCCTTTTTGGATAACCAACCTTAAGGACCTGTTGGCGTCCACTTGGCACGCGAGCCAAACGACAACCTTTGCTTACAGCATATCGCCCGCTTCAAGCGGCCACGCCGTTATGTTTTCGTCGACGATTTACCCAAGAACAACTATGGCAAGGTACTTAAGAAAGAGTTGCGCGAGCAACTACGAGAAACACCGTTGGTCTCATGAACTAAATCCCCAGCAATTGGCGCTCAGCGTCCACCACCGATACCCCCTGGCCGGGGGGTGTTTGATTTTCCGCGTTTAACTACGCTTACAGCATCGGTGTGATGCAATGATTTTTACGCTGCATCAACAGCGATCGACGAACCGCTGCCATGCGCAGCGGAACTTAAACGCACTTTGGAGATGATCATGTTAAAAACGTTAAACGATACTCAAGAAACTGTGGTTACTTTATGCGCGGACGAAATTGACGCCGTGGCAGGTGGATCCATTTATATCGACGGTGTCTACTGGGGCGAGGGTAACCTAGACCTGCGTCCTTGGCCAGGCGGTTTTCCGGTATGGAATAAGTGGCCCGACGGGTCGCGCACGCCGCACTTCTAAGAATGGTCGTCTGTTTCGCAAAGAGGCGAATCTGACCGTGAAACCGAGCCTACTTCAAAGGCGCTTGATCAATCGGTAAGTATTTCGAACAAAAACAGTCAATATAAAATACATGACTAATATCTATTAAACGATTGAAATTATTGATGTCTCTAAGGGGATTCGGTCCGTTTCGCAACACCTCTCATCCCCCCGCGCAAGCCGAGCAGTCGGCTTGCTTGTGAACTGGCGTCCCCAGGGGGATTCGAACCCCCGTTACCGCCGTGAAAGGGCGATGTCCTAGGCCTCTAGACGATGGGGACTAAGGACTTTTTCCGAGCAGCAACCGGTGGATCCGATTGCCGAATTGGCGCAGGTGAGGCCTACGCGAAAGAACGAAATTCTATCACAGAGAATCAATAACTTAAAATAGCGTTCCGTGCAAAATATCGCTGCAGACCAGACCATTTTATTTGTCTGCGACGTTCAGAAAATACGCGTAAGAGCAAAATTTTTTATCCACTTTAATAAATCCAAACAATTAATTAACTGAATAAACTACTGTAATATCTAAAGTTACACCGAAAGTCACAGGTTGACGCTGTGCGTCACAATGCGCTCGTTTAAGCCGAACCCAGTGTACGGATCGCGCGAATACAATAAACCTCAAGTAAAATATTAATAGTTTTTATTAATTAATAAAATCATATAGTTAAATTATTAAATTTAACTAATTTCTGCGATGATTAAGCGGCGCGTCACAATCGAGCCTGGCTTCGCGTATCGAGTAATGGCCTTTCTGCGCTGTTGTGCCGCTCGGTACGTTTATTGCTCACTATGTTCTCGTTGTTTCACCCCGTCTCCCCAGGAAGATTATGATGAAGTTGCTGAGAACCCTGAGCGCTTGCGCATTTTTAGCCGCCACGTGCGCTAGTCACGCCGAGTCCAATCCCGATCTCGCCAAGCGCTATAGCGACAATCTGGTCATCACTTATCCCTATAGCGATGAGGAGCCTCAATCCCAGGTTCGTACGATTACTATGGTCGGGGAGATGTCCGATCCGTCCGTGGCAGCTTCGGCGGTATTGGTCATGGACCAAAAATCTGGGGAAGTTCTGTTCGACAAAAACGCCGACGTCACGCAGCCGATCGCCTCGATCACGAAATTGATGACCGCCATGGTTGTGCTGAACGCCCAGCAACCGTTACATCAAATATTGTCCGTCACCGCGGCCGACGCGGTGGCCACTCGTCGCACCCACTCGCGCCTAAGGGTAGGCGCGCGGCTTAGCCGCGGTGAGTTGCTGCGACTCATGTTGATGGCGTCGGAGAATCGCGCCGCCGCTGCGCTGGCACGATCCTACCCGGGGGGCTTGCCACGCTTCGTTAAACACATGAACGACACAGCGCAAATGCTAGGCCTTGACTCAACCCACTTTGCAGACCCAACGGGATTGCATACGGCTAATTTATCGACCGCTCGCGATCTCGCCGCGTTGGTCAAGCACGCATATCGTTTCGATTTGGTGCGCGAATACTCGACTACGCCCGAATACGCCGTCTCTCTACGCCGGGCGCGGACCACGATGTTTCACAATACCAATCGGCTGACACGTAATGCAGATTGGGATATCGGATTATCCAAAACCGGCTTCATCACTGCATCGGGCCAATGTTTAGTGTTGCAAGCGGCAGTAGCGGGTCGCCCGCTCATCATGGTGATACTCGATTCGTGGGGCAAAGGCGGCCGCATCGATGACGCGGTAAGGCTGCGGAGTTGGCTGGAGCAACGCAACGATATCGTTGCGCATATGTAACTCGTTTTAAGTATTCCGCGCAGTCGATCGCACCGCGCAAATCAAGGTAGACTTAATGTTGATGGTGGAGGTAAGCGGGATCGAACCGCTGACCTCTTGCATGCCATGCAAGCGCTCTCCCAGCTGAGCTATACCCCCAATCCGTGATTTGATTATACGGGCGCCGATAGGCACTGTAAAGTTAAAGCCTTGTCCAATATGGTTTGAGTCTGAACGGGGAGCGTGATTCCAACGGGGTTTGAGTCTGAAGGGTAGTCGGGATCGATCATGATGCGAGGCATGGTGATTGATATGAACGACGAACAGTTGCATACGCTGGCGCAGTTAAAGGCTTTTCTGGAGGGGACGCTGACGGTTGATTTTGCGGTGGCGGCCGACGAACGCTACGACTTCATCGCTCGCACCGTGCGGCGCTTCGGCTATCGTGGCCTGAAGCGAACGGACAAGGGCGTGGTACTGCGCTTCCTCGAGCGAGTCAGCGGTTATTCTCGGCAGCAGCTCACCCGGCTGGTTAAACGCGGCGCGGCGCGAGGCCCACTCACCAAACGTTATCGCGCTCCGCGCGTGGGCTTCGCGCGCCTGTACAGTGACGCCGATGTGCGTTTACTCGCCCAGACCGATTCCTTGCACGGCACGTTATCAGGCTTGGCCACCAAGAAGCTGATGGAACGTGCTTTTCATGTTTTTGGCGACCTTGATTACGAGCGGCTGGCGACCCTGTCGGTGGCGCACCTATACAATCTGCGCCGACGTACCGGATACGAGCGACATCGCCAGGTCTGGACCAAGACTCGGCCGGTGACGATTCCTATCGGTGAGCGCCGCGCCCCCGCCCCGAACCACCAACCGGGCTATTTACGGGTGGACAGCATACACCAGGGCGATCGGGACGGGGTCAAAGGCGTCTATCACATCAATACCGTGGACTGCGTGACCCAGTACGAAGGGGTCGCTACTTGCGAGCGAATCAGCGAGGCGTTCCTTATTCCGGTGCTCGAAGGGCTACTGGAGGGCTTCCCGTTCGTCATCAAGGGGTTTCATTCCGATAATGGTTCGGAATACATCAATCGCCACGTGGCAAAATTGCTCAACAAGTTACTCATCGAAGAACAAACGAAATCGCGCTCCCGGCACAGTAACGATAACGCACAAGCTGAATCGAAGAACGCCTCAATCGTACGCAAGCACTTAGGCTACAGCCATATCCCACAACGCTTTGCGGCCTTGGTTAACACGTTCTGCCAAGATCATCTGAACCCGTATATTAATTTCCATCGGCCGTGCCTATTCGCTAAAACGATCATCGACGCCAAAGGCCGAAGCCGAAAACGTTATCCGTACCAACTGATGATGACGCCCTATGAGAAATTGAAATCAATCGAAACCGCTGAGCAATGCCTCAAACCAGGCATCACGTTTCAACAACTCGATGCTCAAGCTCACGCAATCAGCGATAATGAAGCCGCGCAACAAATGAATGATGCGCGGGCAATACTGTTTAAAACTATTTTTAACCGATCGAAAAAGGTGGCCTGATCTCAGAAGGGGTGAATATTTCAAAAATCAATGGCACGGGCCATCATCCTCAGGAATCGACCGCACAGAACGCGCCAGGATCGATTTGTTGGGGAAGACGAAGGGTTAAGTACTACCCGAAATACCTCGAGTTTGATTCATTCCAATAATTCACAACCTCTCAATCCTAAACCGCCCGCTCAGACTCATACCTCAATTGGAATGTACTGTTAACGCCTGGTTCGATGAGATATACATACGTCCCCTCGCCTTAGTCCTTTCGCCTTAAAGTTATAATAACGTCAGATTGTCAGACAAACATGTCGGGCATTGTCAGCCATGATTCGCGGAAAATATTTCATGCCCCATCGTATTCTAATCACCAACGACGACGGAATTCACGCCCCCGGCATCGCCTTGCTGGAGAAAATTGCCCGCCAATTGAGCGACGATGTTTGGGTCATCGCGCCCGAGTTCGAGCAGAGCGGTAAGTCTCATTCGCTGTCGCTGACTGAGCCACTGAGGGTGCGTAAGGTCGATGAAAAACGCTACGCGCTGCAGGGCACGCCGACCGACTGCGTCATCGTTGCCTGCAAGCAAATCATGAAAGATCATCCCCCAACGCTATTGCTGTCGGGCATCAATCGCGGCGCCAATTTGGCGGAAGACATGACCTATTCCGGCACCATCGCCGCGGCGATCGAGGGAGTTATACGCGGCGTGCGTTCCATTGCCATGAGCCAGGTATTCCGCTCAGGTAACGATGTAAAATGGGCTACTGCTGAAGCGCACGCTCTGACGGTTCTACGCCGTTTAATAGAGATGGAATTTGATCCGGGAGTGTTCATCAACATCAATTTTCCCGACGTGGATTCCCGCAATGTCGGCGGCGCTATCGCGACGAAGGTCGGCCAGCGCGCCGCGTTCGAAGTGCTGGTGCACGAGCGGATCGACGCGCGGAATTTCCCCTATTACTGGCTCAGCTTTAAGCACGACAACAGCAATTCAAATGAGGAAACGGATTTGCATGCGATCGAACGCGGCATGATTTCCGTGACCCCACTGCACTTCGATTTCACCCATCATGCAACGCACGCGCGCTTGAGTAAGTTGCTCGATTAGCGCTTTTCCTGGGCGGTAACGGGGAGATAAAACTGTGGGTAAGGCGATACGCTGCGTCCTAGGCATGGATCTCGGCACCAGCAGTTTGAAGTGCGTGATCATGGATGCCGCCGGCCGACGGCTTGCGTCCGCGGAACATTCCTATCCCACTCAAAGTCCGCATCCCGGTTGGGCAGAACAAAACCCAGATGACTGGGCCGAGGCGATGCGCGCGGTCCTCGACAAATTGCGAACCCGTGAGCCTCGCCTGATGGATGGGCTTGAGGCAATCGGGCTCTGCTCGGCGGCCCACATCCCAGTCCTATTGGACGATGCGAATCGAGTTATCCGGCCCGCTATTCTTTGGAGTGACCAGCGCAGCGCAGCGGAGGTCTTGGACCTAAGCGGGAACCATACTCAGCTTCTGGAGGAAATCGCGCTAAATGAAGCCGGTTGCACTTGGACTCTCCCGCAATTGCTTTGGATTTGGAAGCACGAGCCAGATGTTCTTCGTCGAGTCCGTCGCCTGCTTAGTTCTAAGGACTACTTGATATTGCGGCTAACGGGTGAAGTCTCCATGGATCACGCAAGCGCGGCGGCAACGTTGATGTTGGATGCCCGAAGCAAGGCATGGTCACCCCACCTTACCGCATTGAGCCGATTACCCGAAAGCGCGTTCCCGCCATTGGTAGACCCCATGGCCATTGTCGGGCGAATTACCGCAGAGTCGGCACGTGCGTTGGGAGTGCCTATCGGGATACCGGTTATTGCCGGCACTATCGATTCCGCGGCGGAGATGATCGGGTGTGGAATTCTGAGACCAGGAGAAGCCGGCATGGTGAGGGTCGGCAGTGCCGGCGGCATTATGCTGGTGACCGATAAACCTACGTTCAATAGCGGGATCATTACTTACCCTCACATCGTCGATGGGCTCTTTTACAAACAGGCCGGCACCAATGCGTGCGCTACATCGCTGAAATGGATTCGTGATCTCTGCTTGACGATGCGAGGGGCAAATGCACCGGAATTTACCTATGAGAATCTAGACCAGCTCGCAGCAGAGGCCAAACCAGGCGCGAGTGGTCTCATGTTCCATCCCTATCTTCAAGGCGAGCGTGCGCCTTACTGGAATCCCGAGTTACGCGGAAGTTTCACCGGCATCGATCAATCACACGGTTGGCCGCAATTCGTTCGCGCGGTGATGGAGGGAGTCGCATTTTCGCTGCTCGATTGTCTCAGTATGTTCCGGCGTGATGGGCTCGACATGACGGCGGCGATCATGACCGGCGGCGTGGCGAAGAGTCCGATCTGGTCGCAAATCATCACCGATGTATTAGGCATGGATACGTGGACTATTCGCCACGGGGATTCCGCGCTTGGCGCCTGCATGCTATCGGCTACAGCGGTGGGAATGTTCGCCAGCATCGATGACGCAGTATCGGTCTGCGTCGCAAAAGAACGGACGATAGCATCCAATCGTGCCAATCGCGATCGCTACGATCGATTGTTTGCGCGCTATCAAGAAACAGGACACTTCCTCGATACGATGGCGAGGAAATTTAGCGCCGGAAGCGTATGATTGTGCCCATAACAAGCATCTAGGGAGCAGGCGATGTTCGCATGGCTGACAGAGCTGTCATCGCGGGAGCGCAAAACGCTGATCGCCACCTTCGGCGGGTGGGCGGTTGATGCCATCGACGTCATGGTTTACATCTACGTCATTCCCACACTTATCGCCGTGTGGGGCATGTCGAAGACCCAAGCGGGCTTCATTATCACCGTCACTGTATTGGCCTCCGCCATCGGCGGGTGGTTAGCAGGCATCCTGGCCGACCGCTATGGGCGCGTGCGCGTGCTTCAGCTCACGGTGCTGTGGTTTGCCTTCTTTACCTTCTTGTGTGGCTTTACCAACTCGTACGAACAATTGCTGGTGACGCGCGCGCTGCAAGGGCTGGGCTTCGGCGGCGAGTGGGCGGTGGGCGCTGTGCTCATCGGCGAGATGATCCGACCCGAGCACCGTGGTAAAGCCGTGGGCACCATGCAAAGCGGATGGGCTGTGGGCTGGGGCGCAGCGAATATCCTTTACATACTGTTGTACGAACTGTTGCCCGAAGCAATAGCGTGGCGCGCCATGTTCTGGGTAGGCATATTGCCGGCGTTGCTGGTTTTCTACATCCGCAAAAACGTCAAGGAACCCGAGGTATTTCGCGCAACCAAGGATAAGATCGCAGAGCGTGGCGGACATTTTCTCGAGATTTTTTCTCCGGCGTTGCTGCGCACCACATTGCTCGCCAGCTTGATGACCACCGGCATGATGGTGGGTTACTACGCCGTGTTCACCTGGCTACCCACATTTCTCAAAACCGAACGCGGGCTCTCCATCATGAACACCGGCTGGTACACCATGGTGGTCATCGTCGGCTCCTTCGTTGGTTATTTAGTGGCTGCCTATCTGTCGGATCACATTGGACGAAAGAAGACGTTCTTCATTTTCGCCACCGGCTCGGCCATCATTGCAGTGCTTTACACGCTCATTCCCATCGGCAACACCATGATGTTGTTCTTGGGATTTCCGTTGGGATTTTTCGTATCCGGCAACTTCAGCGGTTGCGGCCCCTTTCTAACCGAACTCTTTCCCAGCCGCGTGCGCGGTTCAGGCCAAGGCTTCGTCTACAACTTCGGCCGCGGATTGAGTGCGTTCACCGCCCCCATAGTCGGCGCCATGAGCGGCGGCATGCCCTTGGGACAATCCATCGGCATCGTCGCGGTGATCGGATTCACCGTGGTGATACTGACGGTGTCGCTGTTTCCCGAAACCCGCGGTAAGGAACTGGTCGCCTACGATTGACGCAATAATTCACCCTCAAGTAGCGTAATGTCTTGCATCGAAGTAATTGTAAGGCTATGCCAAGAGGCTCGTGGATACTGGCTCCCAGGCCATGCCTCGCCACGAGGCAAGCTAGACACGGTCCGTGGCGCGTGGGCTTAAAAGAAAAACGATGTCTAATGCGCGTCGAAAAAAGATTATCACTGCGGCTGGGCGAGAAACGATGCAATCTGATTTACGCAAAAAAAAAGCGGCCACCCATCCTCATGTCATTCCCGCGAAGGCGGAAATCCATGGTGAGTTGCAAACGCCAAATGGATTCCCGCCTTCGCGGGAATGACAACGGTTGAGTGGGTTCGTCGTACTTGATTTACGTCAGTTGCCTTGCCACGAGTTGATTCAGTTCGATTTACCTGCGCACCGGATTATCGCCCCAGAACACCGGAATTTCGCTGCTCCCGGTGCGACCGATTTCTTCTAAATATTTAGACCCCACCATTTCGTAGGCATATTCGTTGAGGCGCTTGAGTAAACTCTGGACGCGATCCGGGTAAGTCTCCGCCTGGTTTTGCGCCTCCTCCGGATCATTAGCGATGTCAAACAGCTCGAGCTTGCTGGGCAAGGCCGCGCGAACGATTAGCTTCCATTCGCCCACGCGAATGGCGCCACGAAAATCTTCGACGTTGAGTAAGATTTCTTCACGCGGGCTCAACTGTTCCTCCGCCAATGTTTTCCACACGTCGAGGCCATCGAGTTTTCTGGGTTGGTCGAGTTTTGCGCCGGCAATGTTCAACAGCGTCGCGTACATATCGGTCACGTGCAACAAACGCGTTACGACACTCTTAGGTTTGATTTTTTCCGGCCATGCCACAAGAGCTGCGACGCGAACGCCGCCTTCGTACAAGCTGCCCTTCCCTTCGCGGTAAGTGCCGTTGTCGGCGCCGGATTTTTTCACATCATTGTCGCCCGTTGCGAATTTGGTTGGTACGGCGCCGCCGTTATCACTGTGGAAAATAATCAACGTATTGCTCAGTAAGTTCTTTTTCTCCAGCGCACCGACTATTTGACCAACGGCATCGTCGAGCGCGCTCACGCCGGCGGCGTAGCCGGTATCCGCGCTCGCGTCGGCGCCCGGCGCGCTGAATGCCGCGAGCAAGAATAGCGGCGTCGTGGCATCATGCTTGGCGATTAAATTCACAGCGTCTTTGGCGAGCATTTGTGTAACTAAGCCCTCCTCTTTCAGCGCCTGATCGTTGCGCCGCCAGTCGCCTTTGGCGGTTTTTTTTACCTGATAATTCACTTCGCCCGATAACGTTCCGTAGAAATAATCGAAGCCGCGCTTAGCCGGCCAAAATTCCGGTTTGGCATGACCCAGTTGCCACTTGCCGATGAACGCGGTTCTATAGCCGACTTCTTTCAGCGCTTGCGCCAATGTGCGTTCTTCCGTCGGCAGTCCAAACTGGCTTGCCCGAACGATGGATAGGGTTTGCAAGCCGTAGCGCATCGGGTAGCGCCCAGTCAACAGCGCGGCGCGGGTTTGCGAGGAAAACGGTTGAACGTAAAAGCTGCCGAGCGTCACGCCGCTCGCGGCGAGCTTGTCGAGATTCGGCGTGGCGATCTTGCCGCCCTGAAAGCCAAGGTCTTTGTAACCCAGGTCGTCGGCGAGTATATAAACAATATGGGGTCTTTCGGCAGCGTAAGCGGTTAGGGCGCAGACTAGCGCGAGTCCAAGCGCGGCGAATAGGACGCCTCCCCTTATTAGCGTTTTCATCTTTGTCTCTTGAGTCGCGCGGGCGCAACTGGCATCGGTTCAAAATCCCGTTATGCTACGATTGTCAGCGCTATGCACGATCGCGATGCACTCCTTTCCTCACTGACCGCTATTGCGCGCCGAATGCGTGTGAACACGGCATTGCGTGAGTGGGCATTGGCGGCTTGCCTCATTTCAGGCACGTTCCTAGTCTATCAAATCCTCGCTGTCGTGATCGCAACTTCCGCTGTGATGAGTGCGCTGGCTACACTGTCGGTTGTGCTTGTGATTGTTATCGTCGGGTTTTTCGTTGTACGCAGCATCCGTCCGACTTCGCTTGCCCAGGCTGCCGCCGCATCAGATGAGCGAGCAAACCTTAACGACGAACTCAAGACCGCCTATTGGTTCGCCCGGCAAGGAGAAACCTCACCGCTCATCGATCTGCAAATTCGGCGCGCTGCGCGAGTTGGCCGCGAGCTCAAGCCACGTAAACTGTTTGCGATCGCGGTTCCGCGAAGTGCTTTCGTCGCAGCCAGCTTAGCGCTCAGCGCCGGAATATTGGCCTGGATTGCGCCGCGCATCGACTTTGCATCATCGTCCCAAGCTAATTTGACCGTCAGCACACCCATCCAGGTATCCGCTGATATTCGCAAGGATGTTGCTAAAAGCCCCATTACCTCGAGCGAAGAATCGAATGCAATAGAAGATGGCGAAGCTGGAAACGCTGTTGACGCCACATGGACAAAACTCGAAGCCACGGTTCAATCCCTGGGTCAGCGCGAAGATCTGGTGGCGGTCACTGCCGCGATCAAATCTCGCGACGCGGCGCGCGCGGCGCATCTGCTGGAAGAATTAAGCCGCAAGCGCAAATTCGCACAGGCGCAATCCGCTGTTCGCACGGCGGCCATTGGGGCGCCGGCGAGTCAGGATTTGCTCGCGCGTTTGCAAGAGTTGTTCAGCGGCAACAATGCGCCGCAGCAGGATGTAAGTGCGAATGATCAACTAGCAGTTGCGGTCGATATCGCGCAAAGATTGGATCAAGACGCGCAAGCACGCGCGAACAATCCGGCCAACCACTCGGCGGAAGAGGAAACGACAAATCCCCTGCAAGCCGGGGTGCCGCTAGAGCGCTTTGGCCCGCGTGAGACCCGGCGTAGCCAAACCCAAGGCGGCGAGTTCGCCGGCACCACCGATGTCGAAGGCGGCGCCATGGGCCGAAGGGTGACGCAAACGAGTATCGGCGCGGGCGGCAAACCCAGCGGCAATGAAACCAGCGACAATAACAACATCGAAGCGGAGTCGGTATGGGGTAAGCGCACCATGCGGCTTGCGGCCAAACTTGAGCGCATAAAGATCGACGGTACCCGTCCAGAGGGTAACGACGCTCAAGGTGTCACCGATGCAATCTACGCCGCCACGCGCGCGCAACAAGCGCAACGTTCCTATCAAAACGCGGCGCAGCAAGCGCGCTACGTCAGCGAAAACGCCATGAGCGGAGAGCGAGTCCCGCTTGCGTACCGCGGCGCCGTCAAAGATTATTTTTTGAACCTCAATCAGAGAGATCCATGAACGACGCCACTGCCGAGCGGGAGATCGATACCTTCCAACAACAATTTCGCCGCGTGCACGCTGAAATAGGACGCGTAATCGTCGGCAACGAAGAGGTCATCGAGGGCGTCGTCACCTGCCTGCTCGCGCGCGGCCATGGCCTCATCGAAGGCATACCCGGCACCGGTAAAACCAAGCTCATCCAAACCCTGGCCGACGTGCTGCATCTTAAATTCTCGCGTATACAATTCACGCCCGATCTGATGCCCGGCGACATCGTTGGCGGCAACGTGTTGCGCGAGGGCGAGCGCGGCGAAAAAGTGTTGCAGTTTCAGCCCGGCCCGGTGTTCGCGAATTTGATTTTGGCCGATGAAATCAACCGCGCCACGCCCAAGACCCAATCGGCGCTGCTGGAGACCATGCAGGAAAACAGCGTCACCGTCGGCAAGACGACCCATGCGCTGGAACAGCCGGTGTGCGTGCTGGCCACGCAAAATCCAATCGAGCTGGAGGGAACCTATCCATTGCCGGAAGCCCAACTCGACCGTTTTTTCTATAAGTTGAAGATGGGGTTTCCGGAACTGAATGCCCTGCACGACATTCTCGACCGCACCACGCGGCAAACCGAACCCAAGGTCGATCGCGTGCTGGCGCAGGGCGAAATTCTCGCGATGCGCGAGACCGCGCGCAGCATTCCCATCGCGCGCCCAGTGCAGGAGTATGCGATTCGCATCACGCTCGCCACCCATCCGGAGGGCGCGCACGCCCATGAGTTAGTGAAAAAATACGTGCGCTACGGATCCAGCCCACGCGGCGCGCAGGCGCTGGTGCTCGGCGGCAAAGTGCACGCCCTCATGCACAATCGCGTCTACGTAGCAGGCGAGGATATCCGCGCCGCGGCGCTGCCTGCGCTGCGCCACCGCATGCTGCTTAACTACGAAGGCGAAGCGGAGCAGTTGGACGTCGACACCATCATCGCGGCCATCATTCAATCGCTGCCCGAACCGCAATAGTGAGACGCTGCGCCGATTTCGCATGAACCGCAACCCACCCGAGCCGCTGTTAAGCCACGACTTCTTGCGCCGGCTCGAGCGCTTGCGACTTGCCTCGAACGAGCCGGCGCGCGGTCATCTCAAAGGGCTGCATCGTTCCAATCGCAGAGGGCCGGGCATGGAGTTCGCCGACTATCGCCCCTACAGCGAAGGCGATGATCTCAAGAGCGTGGATTGGCGCGCCTATCTGCGGCACGACCGGCTGTTCGTCAAGTTATTCGTCGAAGAAGCCGACCTGCCTATCTATATTTTCTTGGACACTAGCGCTTCCATGGCGGTGGGCGGCAAATTCGACTATGGGCGCAAAGTGGCGGCGGCGTTGGCGCACATCGGCTTTGTCAACATGGACCGGGTCAGTCTGATCGCCATGGCCGAGGGGGTGGCGCAGGAGCTTTCGAGTTTGCGTGGCAAGAATCAAAGCTGGCCCGCGTTCGAGTTTCTGCAAAAACTCGAATGCCGTGGTAACACATCGCTAGCATCCGCGTTCAAGCGCTACTTTGCCGTGCCGCGCGCCAAGGGCCTGATCGTGGCGATTTCGGATTTTCTCGACCCGGCCGGCTTCGAGCCGGGCTTGCGGGTATTGCGCAATTTGCGCCAAGACGTGCTGGCGTTGCAGCTTGTCAGTCCCAACGATTTCGATATCGCCGGTGCCGATGACGAAGTGGTTCTAGTGGACGCTGAAAACGGCGATGAAGTTCGGCAGCGCATCACCCCGGCGCTGCTGTCGGCCTATCGGCAAGCTTTCGATGCGCACTGCGCGGCGATCAGCGACTACTGCGACAAGAATGGCTGGGGTTACGTACGCGCCATGACTGACGCGAGCGTCGAAGCGTTGGTGTTGCGCGCGCTGCGCAAAGAAGGTCTGCTGCGATGAATTTTCTCGCCGTGTCGCCGCTGGCCGCCTACGCTTTGCTCGCGGGGGTGATGTTGCTGATCGTGTTGCTGTATTGTGCTCAAGTCGCAGGCCACGGCGGGTCACGGTCGCATCCAACTTCATTTGGCGCAAAATCGAATCGACGCAGCGTCCGGCAATGGACCGTTGGCGTTGGTGGCTGTCGTTGCTATTGGCGCTGGCCATCGGACTAGGCATCGCGCTCGCACTCACGCGCCCGCAAGCACCCGCGGTGGGCGGCGTTGCGCAACGCCTCGTGTTGGTGTTGGATAACTCGATTTCAATGGCGGCGCGTGCCGGCGACGGCAAGAGGCGCTGGCAGCACGCGGTCGAGCGCGCACGCCGCATCATCCTCAACGCGGGGTTAGCGAGCGAATTCATGCTGCTCGACACCGCAGGGCAAGCCGATACCCCCGAATGGGTCACGCCCAAGGCGGCGCTCGCGAAACTGAGCAAGCTCACGGTGGGCAACCCAGGCATTGCGCGCATGCCCCTCATCCCATCCGGGCCGGATATCGAGGCGATACTTTTCACCGACGGCGTCGCTCCTCTCGATGTGCCGCAAGACGTGGCGGTCGAGTCGGTGTACACGCCCGCCGATAATGTTGCCATTACCGCATTCGACGCCAAGCCGTCACTGCGCGATCCCACCCGCTATCAAGCGCTGGTACAAGTATTCAACGCTTCTATTCGCGAAAAACAAGTCCGGCTCGCGCTCACCGGCGACAACGGATTTACGCTGGAGCGCGACGTGGACATCCCCGCCGGCGCCAGCGTCAATCAAACGTTGGATTTGACCGGTTACGGCGCTGGCATTATTAAAGCTGAAGCACGCACGCCGGGTGATGGATTCGACCTTGACGACATAGCTTATAGCTTCGTCGCGCCCCACCGCGCCAAACGCGTATTGCTGGTGACGCCGGGCAATCGCCATTTGGAAGCTTCTCTTAAGCCACTGCCCGGTGTTGCGTTAACGGTATTTAAGCCGGCTCAATTTAGCGCCGCGCTTGACTTTGACGCTTATGTTTTCGATCGCTTTGCGCCGCTTGAGCCGCCGCTTCATGGCGCACTGTTGTTTCGCCCGCCACCGGCGCCTTGGCTACCAGCTTTTGAACGCACGGTGGTGAATCCGGTGATAACGCGTTGGGACGAATCCCATCCGCTCGCCGTCAACGTATCTTGGCGCGACCTGCGCGTGCAACGCGCTGCGCTGGCCTCGCTTTCCACACGCACGGCACGGACAGACGTAGTCTTGGCCAAAGGCTCCGGCGAGGGTGTGCTCGTGGCGGCCGGTAGTCCGGCGCCGCGCTGGATCGCGGTTGGCTTCTCCCTCGACGAAACTAACTTCGCCATGCAGTCGGGCTTTCCGGTATTTCTCGGCAGTGCGCTCAATTGGCTTATGGGCGCCGCGCCGATACTCCCCCGAGGCTTGGGTCAGGTCGAAATTCCCTACGCTAACGCGCAAGTAACGGGACTAGATGGTAGATCGATAAAAACACAAAGCACACCGGGCGCGACGCTGTTTGTCGCCACCCGACCGGAGGTATTCACGGTGCAATCTAACACTGGTACGGTGCGCGTGGTGGCGAATGTCATCGACTCACAGATATCCGATATTAACCGCAGCCGGTTTCTTGCTAAGCCCACAACAGTGGCTCGGACTTTAAGCGCCTCACGCTTCGGCTTCGAGCCTTGGGTTGCATTGATTGCGGTTGCCATGGCACTGCTCAGCTTCGAATGGCTAACTTTTACCCGCCGTGCCACGGTCTAGTTCCATTTCCAAATCAAAAAGGACGCGAAGGCGAGCCGCAGACAGTGCTGTAGCACGGCAAGGCGAAGCCGACAAAGTTAAGTTTGATTTGGAAATGGAATAAGAACATGCAGTTTCCGGTTTTGACGCAAACGTGGCCGCTGTGGCTACTCGTCTTGCTGCCGCTGCTGTGGCTCGCCGCGTGGCGGCATCGCACCCGTATGAGCGGCCGGCGCATGGCCCTGGCGATTACGTTGCGCTCGCTTGCACTGGCAGCCCTTCTACTGGCCTTGACCCAACCGGTGCTGCAGCGCGCGGTCGCCGATGTTTCCGTGGTGTATGCCCTCGACGTGTCACGCAGTGTCGCGCCCGCGTTTTTAAAAAGTGCGCTGGCTTGGATACGGCTGGCTGATAAAACGGCCACGCCGGCCCAGTCGCGCTACGTAGTGTTCGCCGATCGGCCGCGGTTGTTGAATTCAGTCGAGGACATTGAGTCCGTGACGATCACCGATGAAGCCGCGGCAAGCCCAGCGGTAATCGGCCAAGGCGCGACCGACTTGGAACAGGCATTGGCCATGGCCGCGTTCGGCTTTGCGCCGAATCATGTCAAGCGTTTGGTGCTGTTGACCGATGGTAACGCCACCGATGGCGATCTATGGCGCGCGTTACCGCGCTTGCAGTCCCAGGGCGTGCGTATCTTCGCGCTGCCCGCCGCTGTGTCGGTCGATAACGATGCATGGATCGAAGCGGTGAATCTGCCCGAGGGCGTGCGCCAGCAAGAGCCGGCGGCGGTGCGCGTGCGGGTATTCTCCCGCGTCCAGAGCCAAGTGGTGATTACGCTGAAGTTGAACAGTGAATCGCTTGCGCAGCAAAAGGCGACGCTCGCGCCGGGCGAGAATGAATTCGTGTTCGACGCGCGGTTCAAGCTGCAGGGCGCCAATACGGTCGAAGTGAAAGTCGCCGCCGAAGGCGATCAAGTCGCGGAAAACGATACGCTCACGCAAACCCTTAGTGTCGGACCGCGGCCCAAGATCCTTTACGTCGAAAGCAACCCGGACAGCGCACGCCACTTGCGCGCTGCGTTGCGTAAGCAGGGCATCGACGTTATGGTCGCCGGTATGTCGGGTTTTGCCAATAAGCTCGCGGGCCAAGACGCTATCATTCTGAGCGATATTTCCGCCGAGAAACTCGACGCGGTTAGCGCGCAGCGCCTGGAAGCATTCGTGCGCGAAGGCGGTGGGTTGGTGTTCGCCGCCGGTGAGAACACCTATGGCAAAGAGGGTTTCGCTAACAGCAAAATGGAGCGGCTGCTGCCGGTCAAGTTTGAAGGCCAGCGCAAGCGCAAGGAATTGGACCTGGTGCTGCTCATCGACCGCTCGTTCAGCATGCGCGGCCAAAAGCTCGAGTTCGCCAAGTCCGCCGCGCTGTCGACCCTGGACCTGCTCGACGAACACCACCGGCTCGCGGTGATCGGTTTCGATTCACGACCGCACGACGTCGTGCCGCTGGCGGAAGTCGGCAATAAGCGGCGCGCGGAAGATTTGATCGGCAGCATGTCGGCGAGCGGGCAGACCAACGTTTACAACGCGCTGTGGCACGCCTACCGCTTATTGCAGAACTCGCCCGCCAAGACTAAGCACATGATCCTGCTGTCCGACGGCAACAGCGCGCCGCCGGGTAAGCTCGCCGCCGCGACCTCGAGCACCGAGGCCATGGCGCTGATCCGCAAGGAGCGCGGTCTGCCACCCGAGCCAGACGCGGATGATAGCCTTGCGTCCGGTGGCGCCGAAGAACTGACGGCGCAACTTACTCAAGCGAACATCACGCTTTCAACCGTGGCCATCGGCGACAACCCCAACCTCGAACTGATGGCGCAGCTTGCCCGGGGCGCTAACGGCAAGAGCCATGTCGCCAAGAGCGAAACCGAGATTCCGGTGTTATTCGTGAGCGAGGCGAAACGGTTGTTGGGCGAATCCATCGTCGAAGAAGCGTTCCGTCCGATCGTGAAACTGAAGACCGAGGCGTTGGCCGGCGTGGATTTCGCCAAAGGTCCCGAGTTAAAAGGCTTTGTATTGAGCCGGCCCAAGCGCTTCGCGGAAGTCGTGCTAGAAGCTAAAGACCATCAGCCTTTGCTGGTGCAAAGCCACTATGGGCTCGGCAAGAGCATCGCATTTTTGTCCGACATCAAAAACCGCTGGGCGGTCGATTGGCTGGCCTGGCCTGGCTATGGCAAGCTGTGGGCGCAAGTGGTGCGCGAGGCCATACGCCGCGATACCGGCGAAGAGTTGGCGTTGCGCGTGACTCGAGTCGGACCCGAGGCGCTGGTAACGCTGTCTGCGCTGAGCGCCGACGGGCAATATCGCGACGAATTAGCGCCGAAAATTCGCGTGACTGCTCCTGATAAAACTGCCGCCGTCACATCGCTGCGTCAAATTGGGCCGGGTAAATATCAAACGCGCATTGCGCTAAAAGCCTCGGCTGCCGGCGCCTATGCATTCGATTTGGTCGATACGCCCGGGCTTACGCCGCAAGCTATCGCGCAAGCCGGTACACGCAGCTTGTTCTATGGTTACTCGGATGAGTATCGCGTGCTGCCGGCAAACATCGAGTTGCTCAAGGCGCTGTGTGAACGCACCGGTGGGAAATTCGCCCCGAGCGTGGAAGAAATTTTTGCGCGCCACGGCGACGGTGGCCGTGTGTCCACACCGTTGTGGAGCACCTTCGCGGCGCTGGGACTGATGCTATTTTTGCTGGATGTGTTGGTACGCCGCTGGGCGGGCCGCGGTTGAATTAATTTCAAGAGTGCGCCACGAGCCGCATCCAGCTTGCCTCGTGGAGCATGCCTTGCCACGAGGCAAGCTGGATGCGGCTCGTGGCTTAGCTCCCCAAAAAAACCATATGGCGCAACAGGGATTGCCCTGCGCGATGCGCGAAATTGCCGTTGACAAATCCGATCCCTTGGAGTCCAATTTGTCAAGCCTAGGAGGCTACGGAAAGAGGAATCCATACGTGGGTTTTGCTCTCGACGTTAAGCCTAGGGCGAACAGCAGTCGCCGAAACGAGTCTCCACAATAATAAGCCGTGGCGCTCGCGACGGAAATATTCTTAACTCGAGGAGGGGACTTATCATGAGGCATTTCAAACTCGCCATTGCGGCCGGTGTCTGCGGCATTGTATTGGCAGCGACAGGATCGTCCGTATTTGCTCAGGCAAGTAAGGAGTGGACGACGTACGGCGGCGACTACGCCAATACGCGCTACAGCACCCTGGATCAGATCAACACCGGCAATGTGAGCAAGCTCAAAGTGGCTTGGCTGCATTCGATGGGGTCGCTGGAAACCCAGGAAGCCACGCCTTTGGTCGTGGGCGATACGATGTACGTTTCCAGTTCCACCGGGCCTAAGCATGTGTTTGCACTGGACGCCAAAACCGGCAAGATGAAGTGGAAGCATGATCCGGAACTGCCAGCCGATTATATGGCGACGGTGTGCTGCGGGCTGGATAGCCGCGGCGTATCGTATGCCGATGGATTGGTTTTTTTCGGAACACTCACGGCGAGACTCGTCGCCCTCGACGCTAAAACAGGCGAAGAGAAGTGGAACGTCGCAGTCGCGGACTACAAGAAAGGCCACGCCATTACGTCGCCCCCTTTGGTTTACAAAAACGTGGTTGTCACCGGGATCGCCGGCGGCGAATACGGCATTCGCGGCTTCATCGAAGCACACGATCAAAAGACCGGCAAGCTGCTATGGAAGACCTATACCATTCCCGGAAGTGGTGAACCGGGTAACGATACGTGGAAAGGCGATTCCTGGAAGACCGGCGCCGGCTCGACCTGGGGCGTGGGTTCCTACGACGAAAAGCTGAATCTGGTCTATTGGTCCACCAGCAACGCAGGGCCTTGGGGCGGCCAAACTCGCGGTAACGATTCGATCGATATCGGCAAGTTCACTAACCTTTGGACCGCGGCTCAACTGGCCTTCGATGCCGATACCGGCAAGATCGTTTGGGGTTATCAATGGACACCGAACGATGTCTGGGATTACGACGGTATCAACGAAGCGGTGCTGACGGACATCGACATCGGCGGCCAAAAAACGCCGGCGCTGCTGCATGCCGATCGCAATGGCTTCTTCTACGTGCTGAATCGCCAGACCGGCAAACTCCTCGCCGCCGATCCGTTTGTAACGGTGAACTGGGCGACCCATGTCGATTTGGCTACAGGCCGGCCGGTCGAAGCAGCCAACAACGAGAAGCGGCCGCAAAAAGGCAAGTGGGCACGCAACGTTTGCCCGAACTTGATCGGCGGCAAGAACTGGTCGCCCATGTCCCACAGTGCGCAAACCGGCTTGACTTATTTGCCGGCGTTCAATATGTGCATGGATATCGCCAGTAAAGAAGAGGAATACTCGCCGGGTAAATTCTACTTAGCTTCCGAGTTCAATCTCGATATGGCGGGTGCTTCCGGCTCCCACATGGCCGAGTTCATCGCATGGGATCCGGTTGCGAAGAAAAAGGTCTGGACCATCAAGGAAGACCTGATGTTCGTCAGCGGCGCTATGTCGACCGCCGGCGGCTTGGTGTTTTACGGTAATCAGCAAGGCGAGCTGAAAGCGGTCGACGCAAAGAACGGCAAAGTGTTGTGGCAATTCCACGTCGGCACGGGGATCATTCAAAGCCCGGTAACCTATTCGATCGGCGGCAAGCAATACTTGGCGGTGGTCGCAGGTCGCAGCAAGGGGCCACCTTCGTTCTTCGGCAAGATCGGCCAAAAAGTGGTCGACGCCAGCCCAGAAGGCGGCATACTCGCGGTGTTCGAACTCGGCAACTAATAGCGCGAGAGGTGATCGTTGGAAAACGGCGGGGTAGATCCCCCGCCGTTTTTCTGCCGGCGGGTGTTTTCCGATGGATTCATGAAACGTTTGCAATAATTATTCAAGCACCGGAGATTATGTACGTGAAATTCAAACTTGCTGTGTCACTCACAGCTTTGATCGCCGCAGCGGCGACCTTTCTTTTTGCCGCTGGCCACGTCGCGGCAGAGGAAGCTGCCGAGTCGTTGAAGAATCCCTATGAAGGCCGCGAAGACCTCCTGGAAGAAGGCGGCAGCCTATTTAATCAATACTGCTCCCACTGCCATGGCCCCTTGGCGGTGCAAGGCGAGCGCCCACGCGATCTGCGCCGCCTCACCATTCGCTACGGTGACGATGCCATTAATTTATTCTGGACCACTGTTAACAATGGACGCATGGATAAAGGCATGCCCGTTTGGAAAGAGGCGATCAGCGACGATATCAAATGGCGTATCTACACTTTCCTGCAGTCCGTTCAGACCAAGCGGTAAACGCTAAAAACTTAGAGAGCCAAGATCGTGCGATGGCGGTTGTGTCGTGTAGTGCTTCGTAATTAATGGGACTAATAAAAATGATGGATTTTTTCGTCTGGTTAGGCGCGAGGAGGCCGCATAGCGGGCTCTACGCAACGACGAGTAACGACACCAGACGGAAAAAGACGCATTTTTATGTTCCGTTAATTGCGAAGCACTACACTCGATTGCTGGTTGTTTTTCTCTGGGTCATCGCACCTATGGTGGCAAGTAACGCGCATGCCCATGGCGTTACCCTTAAAGTGCAACATTTCTTGCCGGCGGATTCGCCGTTCCATACTCAGTTTCTTATGCCTTGGTTGGCCAAACTGGAGAGTGAATCCCATGGATTGCTAAGGTTTCAGGTCTATCCCGCCATGCAGATGGGCGGAACTGCGTCGCAACTCCACGATCAAGTCAAACAGGGGAGCGCGGATATTGTGTGGGCGAGAGCGACGCCTAACGCAGAACGGTTTCCGGCATTTACTGTGTTCAATTTGCCGTTGCTGACGAACAGTTCCCAGGGATCGAGCCGCGCGCTGTGGGAATACGTGCAAGCGCAAGATCTGGCACGAAGCGAATTCAGCGGCGTGCGCTTGCTGGCCGTGCATGTCGTCTCGATTGAGTCCGGCGAACAAACGTCAGCGTCCTCAGATGCCAAGACGTTATCGGACACGTTTATATTGGCGATGAATTCCGCCGTGTATAAAAGCCTATCGGACGAACTCAAGAAAGTGATTATGGCTAACAGCGGCGCCGAGACATCGATGTGGCTCGGCAAGATTGCCGATGCGGCTATCGGTAAACCCGCCGTCGGCGCGGCGACAGAAATTGCTCAAAAGATGATCGAAGATCGGGTCAAGCAACTCGATGCCCGCGGACTGAACGGTAAAGAATTAATCGAGAGCGCGCGTGCGCTGATTGCCGAACACGATCCTCCTAAATGAATAATGGTTGTCATTCTGAGGCGCCTAGCCGAAGAATCTGCTTCTGATCATTCCGGAAAGCAGATTCTTCGCCTGCAGCCTCAGAATGACAGACTCGGAGCGCCTCACGAACGCAAAACTTGCCCCGCCTTTGCCTCCGTCAAACTGCCGTTGGCAAACACGCACTCGCCATTAACGATCGTATATAAAACACCACGCGAAGGCATCACCATGCGCTTGGCGCCACCGGGCAAGTCATAGCGGCGTTCGCCGCGATTATTCGAGCCGACGGTATGTGGATCGAAGATCGTGATGTCGGCGGCGAGGCCGGGTTTGAGACGACCGCGATCTTTGATGCCGTAGAAATCGGCGGGGTCAGATGTCAGTCTTCTAACACCTTCTTCCAAGGTCAGCGCTTGTTGTTCCCGCACCCAAGTGCCGAGCAGATAAGTCGGATAACCTGAATCGCACAGCATGTCGACATGGGCGCCGCCGTCGCCTAAACCGATGAGAATATCGCGATTGCTCAATATCTCTTTCATACGGTCGACGCGATGATTGAATGTCGAAAGCGTAAATTCGATTTCCAGATCGTCTTGCAAAGTTAAATCGAGGAACGCATCGACGCCGTCCTTGCCTTGTTCCTTGGCGATGTCGGCGATGGTTAGTCCTTCGAATCGCTTCAATGCCGGCGAGCGCGCTTCATGCACCCTGACCCGCGACCAGTTGCCGAAGGTCAGCGGACGTTTTAGATCTTCGCGAAACTGATCGCGAAACGCGCGGTCGCCATAGACCGCCGCTTGCGCCGCTTTCGATTGGTCGGCAAATACCCGAGTCCACGATGGAAATGGGGCAAAGGAAAACGGATTGCGCATGTTCACTTCGCGGGTGAGCGGCAACGGTGAAGTCTGCGGACGCGCGCCGCGCTCGATAAGGGGCGCGGCCTTACGCAAGGTATCGCGCACCGCTTCGGGAATATCGTCTCGATCGAACATGGCGATGAACGTCACGGGCCGAGCGCTTTCCGCTAGCAGCAGATCGAGCAACTCGTACTGATCGTCTTCGAGTACCGCGATTTGGCGCGTGAGCGCGACCTCGATGGCGCCTTTGCCCTTTTCTCTTAAGCACGTTCGAGTAGGCGGTGTATTCCTCGGGGCTTGCATTGCGACAGGCCAGCGGCCGGCCGCCGAAACCCATATGTTGATTGAGAACGGTGCTGGAAAAGCCGAATGCACCCGCATCCATCGCCTCCGCGAGTAACGCGCTGATGCTTTGCGTTTCCTCTTTCGTGGCGGCGCGTTCCATCGAAGCTTCGCCCATGACGTAATGGCGAAACGGCGTGAGCGGCGCAAGAAACCCGAGATTGAGCGCCGGGCGCCGCGCCGCGGCCGCATCCATGAATTGCGGAAAGGTTTCCCAATCCCAGGTGATGCCCCGCTCCAATACATCGAACGGGATCGCTTCGACATTGACGAGATCGCGCATGGCGACCTCGCGTTCCGTCGGCCTGCACGGCGCGATACCCACACCGCAATTGCCCATCACCACACTGGTCACGCCATGCCATGGCGACGGCGTCACCGCGGCGTCCCAGCAGATCTGCGCGTCGTAGTGCGTGTGCGGGTCGATGAAACCCGGAGCCACCACACAGTCGGCCGCATCGATGGTTTGTTTTGCACTGCCGGAAGCTTTGCCGATTTCGACTATTTTTCCTGCGCGCACGGCGATGTCTGCGTGGCGCGCCGAGGCGCCCGTTCCATCGACTAGGGTCCCGTTCTTGATCAATAAGTCGTACGACATGATGCGTCTCCCTACTCGGCCAAGAAATAAGAATACTCCAGTTGCCCATTTCCTACAGAAATTGCGGCGGCAATCTTGGCGGGCGACGTGACGCTCGCCGAGCAACGCATGCGCCGCCACATTAGAAAAATCGGCGAGCGCATGAGTAAATTGCCTGGTTCCGCATTTGCAGTCGAGTAGGAAAGCTAGGGGTTGGAGACTAGGGGCTAAGGACTGCGATCGCTATTTGCAATATCGATTTTTATTTGGCATGATCGGTTCTAATAGAGAGATTCACGCTATGCTCCGTGCATTCGTGGTCTTCGGTCGGGGCTGGATGGCCCTGTGAGCGGGGTGGAGAAAATTCATGCGTACGCAAGGGATCGCTCAAAATGCGAGTCGCCGGTATCGAACTTATTACCGCCAAATTTCAACCTAGAAAATGAATTCTGTCATGACCGTGTTTCCCCACGAGCTCCACTGGGAATCTGACGGAACCAGTCGCATCCCATTCGGGATGTATACCAGTGAGGCTCTGCACCGTAGAGAGTTAGAGCGCTTTTTCTATTCCAAGCACTGGTGTTACGTCGGCCTCGAAGCGGAAGTTCCCAACTCGGGCGACTTCAAGCGCAGCGTGGTGGGCGAGCGCTCGGTCATCATGGTGCGTGACGCCGATGGCGGCATCAATGTGGTCGAGAATGTTTGCGCCCATCGAGGCATGCGCTTCTGCCGCGAACGCCATGGCAACCGCAAAGATTTCGAATGCCCGTACCACCAATGGAACTACTCGCTAAAGGGCGATTTGCAGGGCGTACCGTTCCGGCGCGGGGTCAAGCAAGACGGCAAGGTGCACGGCGGCATGCCAGTAGACTTCAAACCTGAAGAGCACGGCCTCACCAAGTTAAAGGTCGCTACACGCGGAGGCGTGGTATTCGCGTCCTTCGATCACGACATCGAGTCACTAGAAGATTATCTCGGGCCGATGATCCTTCCCTACTTCGACCGTTTGTTCAATGGCCGCGGCCTTAAGATCCTCGGCTACAACCGGCAGCGTATTCCGGGCAATTGGAAGCTGATGCAGGAGAATATCAAAGATCCTTATCACCCCGGCCTGCTGCACACTTGGTTCGTGACCTTCGGCCTTTGGCGTGCGGACAATAAGTCGGAGCTGAAGATGGATCGGCATTTCAGGCATGCGGCGATGATCTCGCAACGGGGTCAAGCCGGGAAATCAGAGCAGGTGACAGCGGTCTCAAGTTTCAAGGAAACGATGCGGTTGAACGATCCACGCATTCTCGACATCGTGCCCGAGCCGTGGTGGAATGGCCCTACGGTAGTGATGACGACGGTGTTTCCGAGCGTTATCTTTCAGCAGCAGGTTAACAGCGTCTCAACGCGGCATATCCAACCCGATGGGCATGGCAACTTCGATTTCGAATGGACCCATTTCGCATTTGAGGACGACTCAGCGGAAATGCTCGATCGCCGTCTGCGACAGGCCAATCTATTTGGGCCCGCCGGCTTTGTCTCGGCCGACGACGGTGAAGTGATCGAGGGTTCGCAACAGGGCTTCGAGCAGAAACCCTTTCATCGCGCACTGGTAGAACTCGGTGGACGCGAGGTCGGCAATAGCGACCACATGGTGACGGAGACGTTAATTCGCGGGATGTACGCGTACTGGCGCAAGGTAATGGAGGACTGAGTTGGAGTTCCAGGACTACTTTGACCTGACGCGCTTGTACGCGGATTATGCCAGCGCGTTGGACAGCGGCGAGTGGGATCGTTGGCCGGAGTTTTTTACCGAGGCCTGTACCTACAAGCTGCAACCCCGGGAGAATTTTGAACGCGGTTTCCCGCTGGCGACCTTATGGTTCGATAGCAAAGGCATGTTGAAAGATCGCGTTTATTGCATCAAGGAAACGCTGTTTCACGATCCCTACTACCAGCGTCACGTCGTCGGCGCGCCGCGGGTGCTCGCCAGCGAGGGCAATCGTATCAGTGCCGAGGCGAACTATGCCGTGTTTCGCACCAAGCTGTCGCAGGAAACTACGGTGTTCAACGTCGGCCGCTACCTCGACGTCATCCAGCGAACTGCGGAGGGTTTAAAGTTCGAATCTCGGCTATGCATTTATGACAGCGAGATGATTCCCAACTCGATTATCTATCCCATCTGAGTGAGTACCTTGAGTAACTGGATCGATGTAGCCGCCTTGGATGCGGTCGGCGAGGGTGATACGATCGGCGTTGAAGTTTCCGGGCGCGACATCGCGTTATATAAAGTGGAAGGCGCGGTTTACGCAACCGAGAACGTTTGTACCCATGGCCAAGCGCGCTTGTGCGATGGCTTTCTCGATGGGTTCGAGATCGAGTGCCCGTTGCATCAGGGTAGGTTCGATGTGCGGAATGGGAATGTGACATGCGCGCCGCCGGACGAGAACATCCGCGCTTATCCAGTTAAAATCGAAGCTGGGCGAATTTTTCTCGCTATCGACTAGGTGGAATTTTCAGTTATTTCATATTCTCGGGAGATAAAAATTAAATGAGTTGGCTCGTTAGCGTAGTCCTATCCATAGCCGTCTTATTCGCCGCTCCCGCGCTCGCACAGACGCCGATCAAAATCGGCTTCATGGCCGAACTCTCAGGCCCTCAAGGCGTCGTGGGGCAAGACCAGTATGACGCGTTCATGTTGGTCGTTCAGCGCAACGGCGGCAAGCTCGGCGGTTTCCCGGTCGCGATCATCAAGGAGGATAGCCAGCTCAAGCCCGATGTCGCAACGCAGATCGCACAAAAACTGATCGAGCGCGATAAGGTATCGATCATCACCGGCTTCACTTTCTCCAATGTCCTCATGGCCGTGCACAAGCCGATCACCGAGAAGCAGGTATTTTTAATCGGTTCGAATGCGGGCCCGGCGCCGATCGCGGGAGCACAGTGCTCGCCCTATCAATTTATCGTCTCTTGGCAAAACGACACCCAGGCCGAAGTCGTAGGCCAGCACGCTGCTAACAAGGGCTATAAACGCATGGTCGGCATGGCGCCCAACTACCAAGCGGGCAAGGACTTCATCGCTGGATTTAAGCGCTTCTACAAGGGCGAAATCGTCGACGAAATTTACACGCCGCTCAATCAGCCCGACTTCTCAGCGGAGCTTGCGCAGGCTGCGGCATTGAAACCCGATGCCATCTATGTTTTCTATCCCGGCGGTCTCGGCGTGAGCTTCATCCGCCAGTATCAACAGGCCGGTCTGCTCGGCAAGATCCCCCTCCTTACTTCCTCGACGGCTGATGGTCTGACCTTGCCTGCGCTGAAAGACGCGGCGCTCGGAGTAATCTCGGGCACTTTCTGGGGACCGGACTTCGCCAATCCGGCCAGCAAGCAATTCGTCGCAGAGTTCGAGAAAAAATTCAGCCGCATCCCCTCGCAATATGCCGCGCAGAGCTACGATGCGGCGCTTCTGCTCGACGCCGCGATCGCATCGGTCAAAGGTAACATCGCCGACAAAAAATCATTCATGGCAGCGCTCAAGCAAGCGCCGTTCAAGTCCGTACGCGGTAACTTCAAATTCAACAACAATCACTTTCCCATTCAAGATATGCACATATTCGAGGTGGCCAAGGATGCGAAGGGACGAGTAAGTCTCAAGACGATCGCAACGCCGCTAAAAAATCGCGCGGATGCTTACCACGCAGAGTGTGCGCTCAAATAAGTGAGTGTAAGCCTCTTTCTAACGCAGATCTTAAACGGCTTGCAGTTAGGCGTATTGCTGTTCCTGCTTTCGGCCGGACTCACCCTCGTGTTCGGGATCATGAATTTCGTGAACCTGACCCACGGCTCGCTCTACATGATGGGCGCCTACTTCGCGGCGGCGGCCTACAACTGGTCCGGATCCTTCCTCGTAGCCGGTTTAATCGGCGTCCCGGCAACCATCGTACTCGGCATCATGGTGGAGCGCATCGCACTCTCCACGTTGTACCGGCGCGACCACTTGGATCAAGTGTTGGCGACCTTCGGCTTGATCTTATTCTTCAACGAAGTGGTGCGCATCGTCTGGGGCCCGTCTTCGCTGTACATCAACGTACCCGATGCCCTTTCCGGCAGCATCGATTTATTCGGATCGCCCTATCCCGCCTATCGCATCGCCATCATCGCCGTCGGCATCATCGTTGCGATCGCGCTTTATCTTCTCATCCATCGCACGCGCATCGGCATGTTGATCCGCGCCAGCGCCTCCAACCCAGCGATGGCCGGTGCGCTAGGCGTCAACACCAAATTGCTTAACTCGCTGGTATTCGGCCTCGGCGCCGGGCTGGCCGGCCTCGCAGGACTCATGGCTGGGCCTATCATGTCGGTGCAACCCGGAATGGGCGAGCCGATTCTGATCCTCACACTGGTGGTAATCGTTACCGGTGGCATTGGCTCGATACGCGGCGCATTCTATGGCGCGCTCATGGTGGGTATCGTCGACACAATCGGCCGTGCATTTCTGCCGGCGCTGCTGCGCGAGTTTTTCGAGCGCTCCGTTGCCCAGGCGGCCGGCCCGGCGATCGCCTCGATGTTGATTTATCTGCTCATGGCGGCTGTCCTAGCGCTACGTCCTCGCGGTTTGTTCCCGGTTAAGTATGGCTAGAAAAGAAGGCTCGTTGATTCACTCCTCGATGGATCGCAAAGAAGTAATCAATAAATTCATTAGCCCGCGCACACTTGCGGCGACCGCTATTCTGATGGCACTCGCGATAGTACCGGTAGTCACCGCGTTAATCGGTGAGCCTTTTTATCTAACCCTGGTCTCACGCATCATGATTTTCGGCCTCGCAGCGCTGGGACTCAATCTCATACTGGGCTACGGCGGCATGATCAGCTTTGGCCATGCGATGTACATGGGCATCGGCGCCTATGCCGTCGGTATCCTCACTTTCCACGGTATCGGCAGCGGCTGGGCGCATCTCGCTGCGGCGCTCGGCGTCGGGCTTGCCGCGGCATTCTTGGTCGGGGCGATATGCCTGCGCACGACCGGCATGGCGTTCATCATGATCACCTTGGCGTTCGCGCAGATGTTTTTCTTCCTCGCCGTCAGCCTTAAGCACTACGGTGGCGACGATGGCCTCGCTATAGGATCACGCAGTGACTTCGGTCCAGTAAATCTCGACAACGCGACGCAACTCTATTACCTGATTTACGCCATCCTCCTCGCGACGCTCTATGGCGCATGGCGTCTGATCCATTCGCGTTTCGGCATGGTGCTGCGCGGCTGCAAGTCGAACGAGCGGCGCATGATCTCGCTCGGCGTCCCTACGTTTCGGTACAAGCTTACCGCCTATGTGATCTCGGCCCAGGTGTGTGTGATTGCCGGGGTTCTGCTCGCCAACCTCACTCGCTTTAGCTCGCCCTCGTACATGCAATGGCAAGTTTCGGGCGAGCTGATTGTGATGGCCGTGCTCGGTGGGATGGGGACGTTACTCGGCCCGATCGCCGGCGCCGCAACCTTGCTTGTGATTGAAGAGTTATTGTCCTCGTTCGCGCTCGGCTTGCCGGGCGAAATCGACTCTTTCATCCGCGACCACTGGATGGGGCTGCTGGGACTTTTTATCGTGTTCGTCGTGCTTACACTCAAGCGAGGTGTTTACGGTTTCCTCGCCACGCGCGGAGCCTGACGTGCTGATGGTCGAAAACCTGGTAAAACGTTTTGGCGGCCTGCTCGCCACCGATCAATTGTCACTGCGTGTGGCGCCGGGTGAGATTCACGCCATCATCGGCCCGAACGGCGCCGGTAAGACCACGCTGATCAACCAACTCTGCGGCGAGCTCGCGTCGGACGCAGGCCGGATCGTGTTCGATGGGCGCGACGTCACGCGCGAGCCGGCTTACCGCCGCGCCTTGGCAGGACTTGGCCGCTCGTATCAAATCACTTCGGTGTTCCCTGAATTCACGGCGCTGGAGAATGTCGCATTGGCGGTGCAGGCACACGCAGGCCATAGCTTTCGATTCTGGCAGCAAGCGCTCAGCGAGCACGCGCTCGTCGAACCCGCTCGCGCTGCACTCGCGCAAGTCGGTCTAGCCGACCGCGTTCATATGCCGGTCGCAGCAATGGCCCATGGCGAGCGGCGTCAACTGGAGATTGCGATGACGCTCGCGAGCCAGCCAAAACTACTGCTGCTCGACGAGCCGATGGCGGGCATGAGTCCTCACGAATCGGCAGGCATCGTTGCGCTGCTCGCTGCGTTGAAAAGCAAATATACAATTCTATTGGTCGAGCACGACATGGACGCCGTGTTCGCACTGGCCGACCGCATCACCGTTTTGGTTTACGGCCGCACCATCGCCACCGGCACGGTCGCCGAGATCCAGGCCAACGCCGAGGTGCGCGACGCGTATCTTGGGGAAAGTGAAGAGATGCTGTGAGCGTGCCGCTGCTCGAAGTGCGCGACGTAAAAACCTTTTACGGCACGAGCCAAGCACTGTTCGGCGTCTCGCTTACCGTTCACGAGGGCGAGTTCGTCACCCTTATCGGCCGCAACGGCATGGGGCGCTCCACGTTGGTCAAGTGCCTGTTCGGTTTACTGCCCACCCATTCCGGCAGCATCGCGTTCCGAGGTTTGCGCACCGAGCGGCTGCCGGCTCACCGTATTGCTCGCCAAGGTCTCGCACTGGTGCCGGAGGGCCGCCAGATTTTTCCCAACTTAAACGTGGAAGAAAATCTAGTTGCTACGGCGCGCTTAAGTAACGCCACGAAAGCGACGACGCCACCCTGGACGTTACAACGAGTCTACGAATTGTTTCCTCGCCTCAGGGAACGACGAACTAATCTCGGCTCAGCGCTCTCCGGCGGCGAACAGCAAATGCTCGCGATCGGCCGCGCGTTGATGACCAACCCCAGCATACTGGTGCTGGACGAGGCGACCGAAGGCCTATCGCCTTTGGTTCGCGCCGACATCTGGCGCGTCCTCGCGCAGCTCAAGCGCGAAGGATTATCCCTGATCGTGATCGACAAGAATGTGGGGGCGCTGCTCAAACTGGCAGACCGCCACTACGTCCTGGAGAAGGGTCGCGTGGTATGGAGCGGCAGATCGGAAGAGCTACGAACATCGCGCGAGATAGTCCACCGCTATCTAGGCGTGTGATACAGCGCGCGCCACTCATATTATGCGAACAACTAGGGAAGCTCTGATTTATTTCGAGTTCTAAGCGAGACAAGGCGCGAACACAAAATATCGACGCAGCATACGAATAGTATGTGAGGAGATTTTTTTGTGAGCCAAACATAGAGCCGCGACGAAATCGGAATAAATCAGAGCTTCCCTAGCTAATTCCTTGGGGCGCGACATGATGGTTAGCGTGCTCGCAATGGCGTGCGCTTATCTGATTTATCGGTTACTTTCAAAAAAATGTAAGCCAATTTACGAATAGCTTACGTTTCTGCTATTGTTACGCTTTCCTTAGATAAAGGAATTATATGGACTCCTACATGACTGTCAAAGGCCAGATCGTCATTCCGGCCAAAATCCGGCAGAAGTTTGGAATCAAGGAGGGCACGCGTGTACAGGTGGACGTCGATGAGCAGGGGCATCGAATCATTCTGACGCCCATCACACGTGATTACATCCAGAATCTGCGCGGAAAATACAAAGGTAAGAGCTTATTGACGGCGCTGGCAGCGGAGAAAAAACGCGAGCGGGAACTCTAATGCCGCGCAAATCAAAGGCGCTGGTGCTTGATTCGTGGGCGGTGCTGGCGTATCTCGGCGGCGAAGCGTCCGGGCAGGAGGTCGCCGACCTGATCACGAGCGCCCATGAAAATCACATTCCGATTTACATGTCCATCATCAACGCGGGAGAGGTTTGGTACATCCTCGGCCGGGAAATTTCAGAAACGAAAGCCGACAGCGCGGTGACCGATCTGATAGGTCTCGGCATCGAAATGATCGGCGTGGATTGGCCTATGACGCGGATAGCGGGAACATTCAAGGTCCGCTTCAGAATGTCTTACGCGGATTGCTTTGCTGCAGCCCTCGCGAAGGACCGCAAATCCGACCTCGTGACCGGAGATAAGGAATTCAAGCAGGTCGACGGGGAAGTCAATATTCACTGGCTGTAAATTGTTTACTGAATGCCTGGAATCTAGTGCAAAGTAACCCGTAGACTCCAGATCCCTGAATGACCATTCCTGGCGACGAAATCGAGTTCGCAACACCAGGATAGAAACCATACCTGGAATTTCGAACGAACTATTGAAATCCATTCGTTTCGGCTAAAAACCAGCATTCATTAGGACTGGAATAGATGTTCAAGAACGCTGCAACACGCACGAGGTATTTATGGTTTCACAATTCCCAAGTTCGCGTTATTCTATGGCTCAAATATCAAAGCCACACGCTGCCCGCCGTACCTGCCCTAGGTTGGATAAGATAACTCAAATCGTTTTGAAAGGACCGCTCATGATCAACACTCGTTTACTCTTGATCGCCACTACGCTGCTTGCCCTCAACGCTTGCACCACCGATAGTCTCGGCGATGCGAAATTCAAAGCGGCTGTCGCTCGCGCCCATGAAGATCAAATGCTCGCCCTCCGGGACTGCGAGCAATTTTCCGGCGACGCTAAATCCATGTGCCGTACCGAAGCGAACATTGCGCAGAAAAAGACGGTCGCCACCGCCAAGGCCGAAAACTTAGGGACGGCGAAAGCCCTGACCCAAGCGGAACTTGATAACGTTGACGCGGATTGGACGCTCGCCAAAGAGAAATGCAATACGTTCGGCGGCGATGCGAAAACAGAATGCCTTGCGAAAGCGCGCGCGGCGCGCAATGCGTCCGTTGCGGAAATCAACGCCAATGCGGATAAACAGGAAAGCGAATGGAAATCCGCCGTGGCGCAATGTTCAGAGCTCGCCGGCACCTATCGCAGTACTTGCATGGCGGAAGCTCGGGCGAAATATGGGCGCTAGTTTTATTCTGAGGACCACCCCCTGGAGAACCGCATCTAACTTGCCTCACAGGACATGCCATGCCACGAGGCAAGCTGGATGAGGCTCCTGGCGTAGCGCTTTATTCTGTTTGTAACTTATCAGCTAACGAAAGCGCGACTGCTTATTTGCAACGGCGACCTTCCCCGTGCGCAGCGCGCACAAGGGAAGGAGTAGTTTCGTTGCACCATGACGCACTAGGTCAATGCGCTTAAGCCCACGCATGGCAGGTAACGAACCATAAATTATGGTTAGAAATGCTCCGCCAACTCAAACTTCGCGATCTGGTTGCGATGTACTTCGTCCGGGCCATCGGCGATGCGTAGCAATCGCGCCGTCGCATAAGCAAACGACAATCCGAAATCATCGGTAACGCCGGCGCCGCCGTGGGCCTGGATGGCCCAATCGACCACTTGGCACGCCATGATGGGCGCGGCGACTTTGATCATCGCGATTTCTTTTTTCGCCGCTTTATTGCCTACCGTATCCATCAACCATGCGGTCTTTAACGTCAGCAGCCGCGCCTGGTCGATCATGATGCGCGCTTCGGCGATGCGCTCTTGGGTGACCGTCTGCTCCGATACCGCCTTGCCGAACGCAACACGTGACTTGGTGCGCTTACACATTTTTTCTAATGCGCGCTCGGCCAGGCCGATCAAGCGCATGCAGTGATGGATGCGTCCCGGCCCGAGGCGCCCTTGGGCGATTTCGAATCCTCTACCCTCACCCAGCAACATATTGCTCGCCGGTACCCGCACATTTTCAAATAACACTTGCGCGTGGCCATGGGGCGCATCGTCGAAGCCGAATACCGGTAAGATGCGCTCGATGGTGACGCCTTTGGTTGCGAGCGGCACGAGGATCATGGATTGTTGCTGATGACGATTCGGATTGTTAGCGTCGGTCTTACCCATCAGAATCAGAATCTTGCAATGGGGATGGGGCGCGCCGGAGGTCCACCATTTGCGGCCGTTGATGACGTAGTCGTTGCCGTCGCGCTCGATGCGCGCTTCGATGTTGGTGGCATCGCTCGATGCGACCGCCGGCTCAGTCATTGCGAAGGCGGAGCGGATTTTTCCATCGAGCAGCGGCTCGAGCCACTGTTTCTGTTGCTCCGGTGTACCGTAGCGAGAGATGACTTCCATGTTGCCCGTATCCGGCGCGGAACAGTTGAATACTTCCGGCGCGAACGGCGAGCGGCCCATGATTTCGCATAACGGCGCGTATTCCAGGTTGGTGAGGCCGGCGCCGTATTTACTCTCTGGCAGGAACAAATTCCATAGGCCGGCGGCCTTGGCTTTGACTTTAAGGGCTTCCATGGTCGGCGGTTGTTGCCAGCGATTCTTATTGATTTCGGCTTGGATGTTGAGTTCGTTGGGATACACGTGCGCATCCATAAACGCACGCACTCGCTGTTCCAGTTCTTTTACTTTCGCTGAATATTCAAAATCCATGATGGCCTCAAAAGAATAAATGGTTAAAAAACTTTATAAAAAATAGAACTTCATTCATCTATCATCCCTCGTCGTTGACGCAGCGGTCAACTCTGCCTAACATGCGGCATCATCCATCACAATTGAAAACAATCGAAAATAATATGTCTATCCTCGTCACCGGCGGTATCAAGGGCATCGGGTTCGCCATTGCGAAACGTTTCGCTAAACCCAACACCGATGTGTTTCTCAACTATCACAACGACGATGCCACTGCCGAAATCGCGAAAATCGAAATCGAGCAACTCGGCGCCCATTGCCATCTAATCCGCGGCGATGTTGGCACGCCCGCCGGCTGCAACGCCGTGCTCGATCAAGTCAAAGCAAAAGTCGACCGGCTCGATCAATTGGTGCACTGCGCCGTGCGCGTCATCGCCGTGCCGACATTGCAAGTAGATCCCGACGATTTCACCCGCGCGGTTAACCTCAACGGCACCGCCCTACTCTATCTCGTGCAAGCCGCGTTGCCGTTGCTCAAACGCGGCAGTAGCGTATTTTTTCTTTCCAGCCGCGGCGGCCGCACGGTGATCAAAAACTACGCCGCAGTCGGCGTCGGCAAAGCGCTTGCCGAAAGCCTGTTGCGCTACCTCGCCGTCGAACTCGCGCCGCGCGGCGTGCGCATCAACGCCATCGCGCCGGGCGCGGTCGATACCGATGCGCTTAGAGCGGTGTTCGGCGCTGATACCGACAAAGTTCTCAAGACCGCCGCCGAGCAAAATCCCAGCGGCCGCTCGGTAAAACACGATGACTACGTCGGCCTGGTCGAATTCCTCGCCAGCCCCTCTGCTGAAATGATTCAAGGCCAAGTTATTTTCGTGAACGGCGGACACAATCTGGCTGCGTAGCACGCGATAACTTTCACTTTCAGTATCATAATCGAATCTGCGGCAGGCTTGCCAGGCGCCGCATCCAGCTTGCCTCCCGGCAATGCATGGCCTACGAGCCAGTATCCATGCGCCTTCCAGGCCGATGGTCGGCGGTTTAAAGGTACAAGTGCAACACTTTTGAGGACTAGGATGAGAATCAAGAGGAGGTGTTGCATGAAGCGTTATCGACACGTCGACGAAATGGAACGAGAACGGATAGCTTCGATGGTTCACAGTGGGGCGGGGGCGGCCGAGATTGCCCGGGCACTTGGCCGGGCGCGCAGCAGCGTCACGCGGGAACTTGCGCGTAATCGGGGCGTTGATGCCTCGGGTCAACCGGGTTACTTCGGGTGCCAAGCCCAACGGCAAGCCAGCCAACGGGCGCGGCAGGCGAGACGGCCGAGGTTATTAGTGCCGGGGAGTCGGCTATGGCAGCCGGTGATGAGCAAGTTACGCCGTGGCTGGTCGCCGCAGCAGATTGCCCATCGGCTTAGAATCGAGTATCCGGATGACCAGGAGCAGTGGGTGTCGCATCCCACCATTTATCACGCCTTGGAAGTGTTACCGCGCGGTGAGTTGAAGGCCGAACTCCAGCGTCACTTACGCCGTCAAGGCAAGCCGGCCAAAGGTGCCGTATCCTCGTTACTGGGCGCCAGCATCCATGCGCGGCCACCGGAAGCGGCGGACCGCCGGGTGCCGGGGCATTGGGAAGGCGATCTGATCGTGGGGCAAGGCAACCGCTCGGCGGTGGGGGTGATGGTGGAACGCCACACGCGTTACCTGCTGTTGGTGCAACTGGAGCGCAAAGATGCCTTCAGCGTGTATCAAGGCTTTGCCCGTAAGCTCAAGCCCGTCCCGGCGATCTTCCGCCAAACCCTGACCTACGACCGCGGCCGGGAAATGGCCGAGCATCAACGCTTGACCCATAAAGTGGGGATCAAAGTGTACTTCGGCGATCCGCATAGTCCGTGGCAGCGCGGTAGTTGTGAGAACACCAATGGCTTGCTGCGTCAGTACTTGCCTAAGTCGACGGACTTATCACCGTTCTCGCAACGATCCCTTAATGCCATTGCCGAACGACTCAACACTCGACCGAGACAAACCCTCGGTTGGTATACCCCGAAGGAGGTCTATACGCGCTTGCTGAAGGAATACAACCTGAACGACCACGCAATTAATTCGTTGCACTTGGAACTTTAGACCACCGTCGGTAATCAACACCGCCATACAACTTGTTACAAAGTCGCTGCATCCTTTCCCGATCGTGCCTCGTTATTGGCTTACCGATCAACGTAAAGGAGACTCAAATGAAACGGTTAGCAATCGCAAGTGCAGTATTAATAGCAAGTTTGGCAGGGCAAGCCCAGGCCGTTGGTCGGCTCGCCGATGTGTCGATTATCGATCGCACCGATGGCCGCGAATTGCCGGTGTATTCCCATGGTGGAAAATATTATGTCGCCGGCAAACCCGGCAACGAATACGAAATCACGCTGCGCAACCAAAGTTCGCGCGACACCCTGGGCGTGGTTTCCGTCGACGGCGTCAACGTTATCAGCGGTGACACCGCATCGGTGAAGCAGGCCGGTTATGTCCTGAGCCCTTATGGCAATACCAACATCAAAGGTTGGCGCAAGAGCACCAATCACGTAGCCCGCTTCTACTTTACCGAACTGCCGGATTCCTACGCCGCACGCACCGATCGTCCCGACGATGTCGGCGTCATCGGTGTCGCGCTGTTCCGCCGCAAGATTGAAGAACCGGAGTATCGCTATTACGATCCGCGTTCCAATGACGACGATCGCGGCTACCCTAATGGCACGCCGGGCAATCTAAAACGCTATGGCCTGCCGGAAAGCGGCGCGCAATCGAAAGCGCAACCACAACACGCGCCGAGCCAAAATTATCGCGTGCCGCAACCGGACGACAAACTCGGCACCGGCCACGGCCGCGAAGAAACCTCGCGCGTGCGCGAAACGGATTTCGAACGGGAATCGAATCGCCCGAACGAAGTGATCACGATCTACTACGACAGCCATCGTAATCTAGTGGCCGCCGGCATTATCCCGCCGGAGCGTTATGCCCGGCCGCACCGCCCGCGCCCCTTCCCCGGACACTTTGTGCCGGATCCTTGGAGGTGGTAGACGATCAAGCTTTTGGTAAGCATCGAACTTAACCCCGGCCCTGCCGGGGTTTTGTTGTGTATCTGTAGGGCGGAAAAGCGCAGCGCCTTCCGCCGTATGTTGGTGGCCTGCCACAAATAAAGATATCGCGAAAGTTTCAATTGCAATCATTCGGCGGAAGGCGCTACGCTTTTCCGCCCTACCAGACATCGATTGACCATCCCTTAGCTCAAAGATATATTCCAATGGTCAACTCAATGGAGGATTAACTAATGCTGACGCTCT
>CAVQPB010000003.1:0-44342 GCA_963714525.1 uncultured Pseudomonadota bacterium | reverse complement strand
TCGTCGAACGAGATATGCTTGAAGCGCGTTGCGGTTTTATCGACCTTGGGATCGGCGGTATAGATACCGTCGACTTTAGTGGCTTTGAGCACAATTTCGACTTCCATTTCACGGCCCCGCAACGCCGCCGCGGTATCGGTGGTGAAAAACGGATTGCCCGTGCCGGCGCCGAAGATCACGACTTTGCCTTCTTCCAGATAACGCATTGCTTTGCCGCGTATATAGGGCTCCACCACCGGCTCGATGTTGATGGCCGATTGCACCCGCGCGCTGAGCCCCGCGACGCGCATGGCGTCTTGCAAGGCAATGGCGTTGATCACCGTCGCCAGCATGCCCATATAATCCGCCATGGCGCGATCCATACCGGCGGCGCTGGACGACACGCCTCGAAAAATATTGCCGCCGCCGATAACCACCGCAACTTGCACGCCGAGCTCGATGACTGCTTTGATCTCCGCAACAATGGCGCCTATCGTCGCTTGATTAATGCCATAGTTGTCTTCCCCCATCAGGGCTTCGCCGGATAGTTTGAGCAGAACGCGTTTGTACTTCGGTTCGATCATCTTCGCTGTATTTTTAGCTCGCTTAGGCGCCTTTGACCGCCGCGGCAACTTCGGCCGCGAAATCCGTTTGCTTTTTCTCGATGCCTTCGCCGACCACGTAAAGTACAAAACGCGCGACGGATGCGCCTTTGGATTTCAGCAATTGCTCGATCGTTTGCTTATCGTCTTTAACGAACGGCTGGCCGAGCAGGGTAACGTCTTTTAAATATTTCGCGACGCTGCCTTCAACCATCTTGGCAACGATTTCCACAGGCTTGCCGGCCTCCGCCGCTTTCGCAGCGGCGATATCGCGCTCTTTTTGTATGAGCACCGGCGACACTTCTTCCTTGGCCAACGCCACCGGCTTGCTCGCGGCGATATGCATGGCTAAATCTTTGGCGAGCGCTTCGTCTCCGCCGGTGACATCCACCAACACGCCAATCTTCGCGCCTGCATGAATGTAATTAGTAAGCTTGCCTTTAGCGTCGATACGAACGAAACGGCGGATTGAAACGTTCTCGCCGATTTTTCCGACGAGGGCGGTGCGCACGGTCTCAACGGTTGCACCGTTCAAGCTCAAGCCCGCAAGCGCTGCGACGTCCGCTGGATTTTGCTTCGCGGCCAATTCGGCCAAGTTTTTTGCGAACGCCAGGAAATCTTCGTTCTTCGCAACGAAATCCGTCTCGCAATTCACTTCCACGATCGCGCCTAGCTTTTGGTCGGCAGAGATAAATGTCGCCACCACACCTTCCGCCGCAATACGACCCGCGGCCTTGCTCGCTTTGCTGCCCAACTTCACGCGCAAAATTTCTTCTGCTTTGCCCAAGTCGCCGTTGGCTTCGGCCAAGGCTTTTTTACATTCCATCATCGGCGCGTCGGTTTTTTCGCGCAGTTCTTTCACCATTCCAGCGGTAATTTCCGCCATGTGCTTACCCCTAAAAATTATGTCGTACGACTACTTCGCGGCTTCTTCGACCTCGACGAATTCCTCGTCCGTCGGCGCGACCATTTCCTGGATCACCTGGCTGCGGCCCTCGAGAATCGCATCGGCTGCGCCGCGCGCGTATAGGCGAATCGCGCGAGTCGAATCGTCGTTGCCGGGAATGATGTAATCGACGTTGTCCGGTGAATTATTGGTATCGACCACGCCGACGATGGGAATACCCAAGGTGCGCGCTTCGGTCAGCGCGATCTTTTGATAACCGGTATCGATCACGAACAGCGCGTCGGGCAAGGTCACCATATCCTTGATGCCTCCCAAGCTGCGTGTCAGCTTGGCGAGTTCGCGCTCGAAACTCAGCGCCTCGCGTTTGGAAATTTTTTCCATCGAGCCGTCTTCTTTCATCTGCTCGATTTCTTTCAAACGTTTCACCGACCCCTTCACGGTTTTAAAGTTAGTCAACATGCCGCCAAGCCAACGATGATCGACGTAGGGCGATTGGCACCGGGACGCCTCTTCGCGCACGATCTCGCGCGCTTGGCGCTTGGTGCCGACGAATAGAATCTTGCCCTTGTTGGCCGACAATTGGCGAATATACTTCATCGCGTCTTCGTACAGCGGCAGGGTTTTTTCCAGGTTAACGATGTGAATTTTGTTGCGATGGCCGAAGATAAAAGGAGCCATCTTGGGATTCCAGAAGCGGGTTTGGTGGCCAAAATGCACCCCAGCCTCCAGCATTTGACGCATGGTCACTGACATTCAATTCTCCAGTTAAGGGTTAGTCCGCCGCCCGCCGCTGCAAGCCCGCCTAGGTTGTTCACACAACCAGATGGGCACCCTTATCGAGACGGGCGTGAGTATTTCCCGCGCATAGGCACCATGCCGTTACGTCGAGTTAACTTAGAATTATACTAAGGAACCTCTGATTAAGTCCATCGCGGCTCGCGATGGACTTAATCAGAGGTTCCTGAAATCCGATACTTGCTTCAAGTCTTCGTATTGCAACAATCAGCATGCCGCCAGAAGGCGCATGGATATTGGCTCTCACGCCATGCATTGCTGTGAGGCAAGCGGGGCGGGGTTCCTGGCATCGAAACTACTGGTGATTGGCGAGTGGTTTCCTGCGATCTAAGGAAATGACATTCGTTGCCGATAATGGGAAGGAACCCGTTTATCTGCCGAGGATGTCAAAAATGATCTATCGCGTTTGCGCCCAGTTTATTTCGCTGATTGTCGGACTTATTCTATCGCTGGCTGCTCTCGCGGAAGAACATAAGTCGCCTACCGAACACGCGGTGGCGGCGTCCAAGGTCGAAGCCAAGACCGCAGCGAAGCCGCCGGCATCGGTACCCGTTACCGCTGTCGAACGAAAACGACCGGAAATCGTTGTGCGGACGCGCCCCGGCGCTAGAACCAGCGGCGGCTCGCCGCCTGTGCGCGTTGCGCTTAAATCCCATCCCGACCACGGCGATAACACGCCGACCAAAGCGTCGCCACACGCCGTCGTCGCCCCAGCGCCTCACGCGGTACACTGGTCGTACGAAGGAGAAACGGGCCCCCAAGCATGGGCACGGCTCGCTCCCGAGTTCGCGAAATGCGGCAACGGCGCGCGCCAATCGCCCATCGATATCCGCGACGGAATGAAGCTCGATTTAGAGCAAATCACCTTCGACTACCGACCCAGCAGTTTTCGCGTCATCGACAACGGCCATACCATCCAGGCCAACGTCGGCGGGTGGAATTCGATACGCGTCATGGGTCGACGTTTTATGCTGGTGCAGTTTCATTTTCACAGCCCGTCCGAGGAAACCATCGACGGACGGTTGTACGACATGGTCGCGCATCTGGTGCACAAAGACCCAGCAGGCAAACTGGCCGTTGTGGCGGTATTGGTCGAACGCGGCGCTCGGCAGCCGGCGATTCAAACGGTGCTGAACAATTTACCGCTGGAGAAAGGCGAAGAAATCCCCGCTTCCTCGACTATCGATCTCAATCAGTTACTGCCGGAGAACCGCAAGTATTTCACCTACATGGGTTCGCTTACCACGCCGCCCTGCAGCGAAGGCGTGCTGTGGATCGTCATGAAACAGCCAGTCCAGGCGACCTTGGATCAACTAAATCTGTTTGCGCGGATGTATCCCATGAACGCCCGGCCCATCCAGGCCGCCGGCGGGCGGGTTATCAAAGAGTCAAATTGATCCCGGAAAAGCGGGCTTCGGGTCACTTGTCCCTACCCGGGTCCTCCGCGAATTTTGACCAAGCATCCCAGTCCGGGTCGCTTTCCAAACGAAACGATATCTTGTGATGGTCGATATCCGCGATTAACTTTTCGGCCACGGCCTGGGCTAGAGTTGCGTCGCCCACATATAAGAGAAATTCGCGGATATTGTTGGTAGTGACGACAGTCGCGAATACCGCGATATTGGTCTCCACCAGGAGATTCTCGATCGCTTCTTCGATTTTTTCGAAGCCTTCCCGATCCAGCCTTTCCGGAAACGGCCTATCGTTGTGAACATTGAATGGCACGGTGAACTTAATACTGCGGCCGAACTCTTTCTTGCTGGCCAATGCCGGCAATGCGGCATTGGTGCGCACCGCCGCGACCCGGCCATCGATTTCGTGCTTGGTGACGACCCACTCCTCCGCCGCCGAATAAAATCCTTGCGCGGCGAACGCTGCAACATCGGCTGCGATCAGCGCAAGCGCCAGGCTAAAACGCCACATTGCTCCCACCCTTGAGCTTCAGCATCGCGCGAGCTTCATCGGGTGTGGCCACTTCCAAGGACAGGGCTTCGATGATCGTCCGCGCCCGCTTCACTTGCGCGGCATTGGTTTCCGCTAGCTTGCCGGGGCCATCCCACAGCGAATCTTCCAGGCCAACGCGGACATTGCCGCCCATGGCCGCGGACATGGTCGCAACCGGAATCTGATTGCGCCCGGCGCCGAGCACCGACCAAACATAGTCGTTGCCGAACAGCCGATCCGCCGTGCGTTTCATGTGCAGAATATCTTCCGGATGGCCGCCGATTCCCCCCATGATGCCGAACACCGACTGCACGAAGAACGGCGCTTTGACGATGCCGCGATCCGCAAAGTGTGCGAGGTTATACAGATGCGATATGTCGTAGCATTCCAGCTCGAAGCGCGTGTTGTTATCGCTGCACGACGTCAAAATATACTCGATGTCTTTGTAGGTATTTTTGAACACGCGGTCGCGGCTGCCTTCGAGGTAATCCACTTCCCATTGGTGCTGGAAATTCTGATAGCGAGCTACCATCGGAAATAAGCCGAAGTTCATTGAGCCCATGTTGAGGGAGGCCACTTCAGGCTTCAATTGCAGCGCGGGCTGCAAGCGCTCTTGCGTGGTCATGGTCGCCGCGCCGCCGGTCGTGAGATTGATGACGACATTGGATTTTGCCTTGATGGTGGGCAGAAACTCGCGAAACAGATTCGGATCCTGGGTCGGGCTGCCGTCTTTCACGTTGCGCGCATGCAAATGCACGATCGCGGCGCCCGCTTCCGCCGCGCCGATCGCCGCATCGGCAATTTCCTTCGGAGTGATCGGCAAAAATTTCGACATGGTCGGCGTGTGGATGGAACCCGTTACTGCGCAGGTGATGATTACTTTACGTGTTGTTGCCATTGCTGCCTCCTATGAATATTTAGATTCTGGGTAGGGTGGATCAAGCGCAGCGGATCCACCAAAACCCCAGTTGGTGGATCCGGCGCGTTGCGCCTTGATCCACCCTACTTTCGAAAAATACCTTGCCACAACCCGCATGAATACTGGCTCTCAGCCATGCCTATGCCACGAGCCAAGCGGGATGGACGTCTTAGGCCGATTGATCTTTCTTTTCCATCGCGCGCTTATGCGCCATCAAGCCCATTAAGCGCCGGTCGCGCCATTTCGAGCGCGCGCCGATGTCGCTAACTTGCATGTGCTCGCGGCGCTCTTTCTCGATTTGCGCGATCAGCTTGTCGCTCCAGGGTCGCGCGTTGGATTGCTCCGACCGGTCCATCTCATAGATCATCGGCCCGAAGCGGCGCGAGTAATCGGCGATGCCGCCCGGCGCGTTGAGATCGCCCACTTCGAACGGTCCCATGAAGGACCAGCGCAAACCCAGGCCGTCTTTCAACGTTTTGTCCAAATCCTCCACGCCGATGTAACCGTCGTCCACCAGGCGATAGGCTTCGCAAAGCAACGCCCATTGCAAACGATTAAGAATAAATCCCTGGGTTTCTTTTTTCATCATAATGGGTTTCTGCCCTACCGCCTGCATGAGATCGTAGGTTCGCTTCGTCACGTCGGGTGCGGTAAACGGCGCGGGTGATACCTCCACCAAGGGAATGAGATAAGGCGGATTCACCGGATGGGCAACGAGACAACGCTGGCGGCCTTTTACTTCGGATGCGAAAGCCGAGGTCATAAACGTCGACGTAGAACTCGCCAGGATGGTATTCGGCGCAGCGGCCGCGTCCATGTCGGCGAAGATTTGCTTTTTGATGTCGACGTTTTCCAGGGTGCTTTCCTGCGCATAAGCCGCGCCGTCCAACACCTCTTTCAGCGATTTCGCCGCCGTCATGCGAGCGCGGATCACGGCCGGCGCCTCGGCGATCAAACCGAATTCCTGCAAGTCGCTGAGGCTGCCGTCGACGGCATCGAGGGATTTGGCGACCGTGTCGGCGTTGGCGTCATATAACATAACCGGGTAACCGGCGCGGGCGAACACGATGGCCCAGGCGCGGCCAACGAGACCGGCTCCGACAATAGCGATTTTTTCCATTTGACGAATTCCTAGGTGGGGCTAAAACCACATTCTAAATGAGCTGGTCCGATTGCGCATGGCATGCTGGACCCTGATTCGACAACTATCATCCGAGCGTTTCGATGTTCCCGCACACCGGCACTGCTTGGCCGGAAATGTTTTTGCCCGCGTCAGAGCACAGAAACAAAATCGTGTTAGCGATATCCTGCGCGCTCACCATGCGGCGCAGCGAAACATTCGACAGCAAACGGTCGCGGTAGGCCTCGAAGCTCATGCCCAGGGATTTCGCTTTGGCGTCGATCACGCGATCGATACGATCACCCGCGACGATGCCGGGCTGTATGCAATTGACGCGGATGTTTTCCGGCCCAAGTTCCATCGCCAAACTCTCGGTGAAACCCACCAAGGCAAATTTCGCCGACGAGTAAGGGGTGCGTAACGGAAATCCCAAACGGCCTGCCGATGAAGATAGATTCACGATCGAGCCGCCGCCCGCAGCCTTGAGCGCCGGCACCGCGCGGCGCGTGCAATAAAAACTCCCGTTTAGATTCACGGCGATGGTTTTATCCCAATCCGCCGGCGTTACATCTTCCACTTTGGCGGTGGGTCCGGCGATACCGGCGTTGTTGATCATCACGTCCAGGCCACCGAGGAATTTGAGCGCGGCGTCGAACATGGCATCCACTTGCGTCACATCCGACACGTCGCAACGGGTGACGCCCAGGGCCGGATGAGTTTTCGCCATCGCGCTCAGCGCCGCATCGTCGACATCGCTGATAAATACCTTCGCGCCGTTCTGTAGAAATGTTTCGGCGGTCACCTTGCCGATGCCGCCGGCGCCTGCGGTAACGATTACGCGCAGACCTGTTGCGTTTACATCCATTTATTTCTCCCAATAACCGCCATACAAATAAAACGGGCGAGGTCGCCCCCGCCCGTTCTGCATGCTGCGTTAACTCAAATCATTACCACATTGCAACGGGGTTGCCGGGTGAGCCGGTGGCGCCCTTAATTTTCAAGGGCGACCAGACGAACAGGAACTCGTACACTTTCTCTTTCGAGAGTACGGTCAAGTCCAAGTTTTCGATGTTCCAAATACCGCGGCGGGTTTGCATTTCCGTATGGCAAGGCACAGCATAACCGTCTTCTTCGCCACCGGGTTGCGCGTCGTTCGCGGAGGTATCACCGCCGGTCAGGATGATTTTCTTGCTCGCCATGTATTGGCAAGCGCTGATGCCATAGCCGGGTTCGCCAGAAGTGAACGTTTTACGGCGCGCAGCTTGTTCGTCAGCGGAAAGTTTTTCCCAATCGCCCACCCCCCATAAATTGCCATGGCCAGTGTGAATGAACACGCAGTCGCCTTCGCCGGGCTCGGCAATGCCTTCTGCCTTGATGATGGCTTGCATATCCGCCGCCGTCACGATACCGGGGTCGCCAGATTTTGTGGGAATAGGCAGAGGCTTGCCGCCGCCTTTATAGGTCATGGCATCGATTAGTACGCCGCGGCAAATGAAGGCTTTTTGTGCGACATGCTCGACGCCGCAATCGCCCATACCCAACACCCGGCCACCGGCGCCACGGCTATAGCAATTCTCGGCTAAGCGGCCGTTATACATCATGTTGCCTTTAGACGTATGTACGCCGATGTGGCCTGGGCCGTCGAACTGGGTGGAGATCTGGCCGATTTCAGTCGTTACCAATTCGTCGTGGTAGATCAACGCGTTTTTGCCGAATGGGCCACCGGTCGGCGTACCCGGAATGCTCATCTGCCAACCACGCACGCCAAAGCCCGGAATGTCTTTCGAATAGGTCTTACCCAGCGTCGCGCTCTTGCCCTGTTTAACCATTTTCAACGCTTTCATGACCTTGTCTGGCGTCACGCGGTTAATTGCGCCGGCTTTGTCATCGGCTCCGAATTCGGTTGGAAACCATTTTTCGGTCATCGGTTTGTCGCTCATCGGCGGGTCTTCAGCGAAAGCTACGGTGCCACCCATCGCCAAAGCGAAACCTCCGACAAGAGAAATCTTTGTTAACGTTCTCATCACTATCCTCCAGAAGTTGTTTTTACAGATAATTGAACTGCGTCTAACCGTTGATTTGGCAAGACGTGAGCCATGCTCGCACAACTGAAAAATCCGTGCAAGTATTTAACCGAGAAACGCACAACCATCGTCGCTAAATTGAAGCCCGGCGCGGCGAAATGCCTCAGTGCACAGAGCCATCCCACAGGACTTTCTTGCGCAAAGCTAGGTCGGTCAACAACGGCTCCGCCGGACCGTGGTGGCTCACCCGGCCGCGGTCCAGCACGTAGGCGCTATCGGCAAGCGCCAACACCAAATCGAGATCGTGTTCAATGACCAGGATCGTCATGTCCGCGCGCAGTTGATCGAGGGAGCGAAACACCTCTTCAACCACAGCCGGCGACAGGCCTTCAAATGGCTCGTCGAGCAACAACAATTTCACGTTTCCCGACAAAGCGCGGGCGATGGCAACCATTTGCTGCTCGCCACCCGACAGCACATCGGCCTTGGTATTGAGTTTGTCGCGGATGCGCGGGAAGTAGGAAAAAATGCGTTCGTGATCCCAATGCACGCCCTCTCCTGCTCGCCGGCTAAGCCCGCCCAGCCTCAGGTTTTCCGCAACCGTGAGCCCAGGGAATAAACGCCGGCCTTGCGGTACGTAGCCGATTCCCCGGCGTGCGATCTGCTCCGGCGTGTTGCCGCTGATCGTTTGGCCGGCGAAGGAGATGGTTCCGCTGCGCGGCGGGACGATGCCCATGATGGTTTTGAAAGTCGACGACTTACCCGCGCCATTGCGGCCTAGCAATGCGGTTACCTGATTGGCGCGAATGTCTAGGGCAACATCGTGCAAGATATGACTTTCGCCATAGAACGTATTGACACCTTCCAACCGCATGATCACTTCGCCCGCCGTCGCTTTCGAGCGGCTCGCCATGACCGCCTTGCGGCCGCTGCCCAAATACACTTCTTGCACTGTCGCATCGTGGCGCACCGTTTCGGCGTTGCCGGTTTTTAACACCGCGCCGTTATGCATGACGGTAATGTGATCGGCGAACTCGAACACGCGATCGATATCGTGTTCCACCAGCAATACGCCCATGTGGTCGACCAGCCGCTTTACCAATCCCAGGATGCGTTCGCGCTCGGCTGCCGCCAAACCGGCAAGCGGTTCGTCGAGCAATAGCAAGCGCGGCTTCGCCGTCAGCGCCAATCCGATTTCCAGCAGCCTTTGGCCGCCGTAGGAAAGATCCGCGACTTTCGCTTGCTCCATGCCTTCCAAGCCAAGAAATTTAAGCAGGCTAGTGAGATCTTCGTTTACTCGGGATAGTTTCTTCGCGTCGCGCCAAACGTTGAAGCGAGCGTGGTCCGATGCCTGCAATCCCAAGCGCAAATTTTCAAACACTGTGAGATCGGGGAATAAATTGGTGATTTGAAATGAGCGGGCAATTCCCTTGCCTGCCATCTCGTGGGCGCCCGCGCCGGTGAGGTTCGTCCCGGCGAAAACCAGATCTCCGCTATCCGGCGGATAGGCGCCCGACAGCAAATTGAAACAAGTGGTTTTACCCGCACCATTGGGCCCGATCAACGCTTGCAAGCGGCCATGGCGGATGTTCATACTCACGTTATCGACGGCGCGAAAATCGCCGAACGATTTCGCCAAACCCGTGGCTTGGTACAGCGTGTCGCCGGGTTGCATGGTATGACTTCGTTGTAGAAACGCCGGCACGGTGTGCGCGATCGCCGGGGTCAGCCGGCCCGCCATGGCCGCCAGGCCCTCTTGCGCTTTGCGGAACGGCGCCATTAACCTCGCGCCCAAGCCCACGAGTCCGGTAGGCGTGAATAAAATAAACGCCATGAATAGCAGCCCGAACCAGAACTGCCACGCCGCCGTGTAGGACGACAAAAATTCGCGAAACAAAATATAGAACAACGCCCCGAGCGCCGGCCCGAGAAAATTTCGCGCGCCGCCTATGATGGTCATGGCGACGATTTCCCCGGAAAAATTCACGTGCACTAAATCGGCTGAGACAAACAATTTGAGAAATGCATAAAGACTGCCGCTCAAGCCCATCACGACAGTGGAAATGACAAAGGCGACCAACTTGTAACGCTTGACGGGATACCCGACGAAGGTGGCGCGCTGCTCGTTCTCGCGTATTGCCACGAGCACGCTGCCGAACGGCGAGCGGGTGATGCGCAACAAGACCCACGCGACAAATAAAACGATCGCCGCGACGAACGCATAAAACAGCGCAGCATTGTCCAGATTCACGCCGAGCAACGCGGCGCGTTTCACTCCGCGCAAGCCGTTCTCGCCGCCGGTAAAATCGGTCCAGCGGTAGGCGACGTAAAATCCCAGCACGGTGAATGCGAGGGTCAACAACGAGAAATAAACACCGCGCCGGCGTAGCACGAGAAAGCCCAGCAGTGCGCCGAGGAACCCGGTGAACAGCAGCGCCGCCAGCAACGGCAAGATCATGCTGCCGGCGAACCAATGTATTTGCGTGAGCGCCGCGGCATAGGCGCCGAAGCCAAAAAACAAGCCGTGGCCGAAACTTAAGAGGCCGGTGTAGCCGAGCAGTAAATTGAATCCTAAACCGACCATCGCGAAAATCGCGATTTCCGTGGCGATGCCGTAGGTGTAGCCCAGCGGTTGCAGCAAGAATGGCAGTAAGACCAACGCCGCGGCGAGCAGCGTCAACGGGGAAACACTGGCGCTCTTATTCATGCCATGCCAGAAGGCGCATGGATATAAGCTCGTGGCAAGGCATGGCCTGGAGACCGCACTGGTATTGATTCCCAGGCCGGGTCATCGCTCGAACTTCTCAAAGCGTTCACCCATCAAGCCGCGCGGGACGAACGAGCAAGATCAGCGCCATCAGCAAATACATCGACGCTTCCGCCGCCGGCGGATAGTAAATCGCCGTCAGACCGCGGACCACGCCGACCAGTAAGCCCGCCACCACCACGCCCCAAAAACTACCGAGCCCGCCGATGACGACGACGACAAATGCAGCGGTGACGACTTCCGTTCCCATCGCCGGTTGCACGCCGGCTAACGGCGCCGACATGACGCCCGCGAGACCGGCAAGCGCCACGCCGAGCGCGAACACCGCCGTCAAAGTCGGCGCGAGCTGGATGCCTAGCGCCCGCACCATTTCCGGATCGCGAGTGCCGGCGCGGACGATGAGGCCAAACGAAGTTTTATTGAGCAATAACCAGCAACCCGCAATCGCGAATATTGATACGGCCAATACGGCCAATCGGTAGTAGGAGTAAATGAAATCGCCCAAAAACAACTGCCCGCGCAGGGCATCGGGCATGCTGAACGGCAAGCCGCTGGAACCCCAGATCATGCGCAAGCTTTGTTCCGCGACCAGCGCCAAACCGAAAGTGAACAACAGTCCCAACATGGGATCTTCACGATACAAACGGCGCAGAAAAAATCGCTCGATAAGAATGCCGACCAGCGCCACGCCGATCGGTGCGATCAGCACGGCGCCGCCGAATCCCAAGCGGATTTGCACTTCGTAAGCGAGGTAGGCGCCCAGCGCATAAAACGCGCCGTGGGCAAGATTGACCACACCGCCCAGGCTGAAAATCAGCGACAGGCCCAACGCCAGGACAATATAGTAAGAACCGACGAGCAGACCGTTGATGATTTGCTCTAGGATGATTTCCATCTGGTTAGTTATTTCCTGAGATAAAATCGAGACCTACACATCCACCCCTCCCCCTTCAAGGGGGAGGCTGGGAGGGGGATGGGTCGATCCCAAGGACCATTCAACCCATCCCCCCTTGCAGGGCGCGCGTCCCGATGCATCGGGACACCGTTCGCCGAGCGCGGAGCATGCTCCGCGAAACCCTCGGCTCACCCCCTGCCCCTCTCCTGGAAAGGGAGGGCCGGTTTTTTTTACGTCTCCTCGCTAATTTAAGCCGCCATCGAACAAGCATTCTCTTCCCTGGTCGGCTGGATCGACTCCAGCGACTCATTGTTCCCCGGCACCGGCAGCACGATATCGAAGATGTCCCATTTGTCTTTGATCTTTGCCTTATCTTTAACGGTCACCACATACATCTCTTGCAACAGTTGGTGATCCCAGGAGCGAAACACGCCGGGCCGCGATTTCAACACGTCGAAGCTCGCCCCCTTCTCCAAGTGTTCAACTACTTTAATGCCGCCGATGGTTTTCGTTTCCGCCATGGATTGCAGCATGATTTTCACCGCGACGTAGTCACCCCACGCTTGGTTCTCCGGGGGCATGCCGAATTTTTCCATGAAGCGTTTGGTGAACGCGACGGACGACGAATTTTTCAGGCCGTGGTACCACAAGCTTTGCCAACTGCCGGAAATCGCATCCTGTCCCGCGCCCCAGAACAACACCGTATCCATCGCACCGCCGGTCAAGCGGAACGGTAAATTGTATTCGCGATATTGTTTGAGAAATGTCGTGAGATCCACGCCGGCCAAGCAGGAATACACCACATCGGGCTTGGCTTGGCGGATCTTCAAAATATACGGGCTGTAGTCCGGCGTATTGGTGGGTATCTTATCGTTGCCGACGTTAACGCCGCCGTGTTGCTCGATGAAGCGCGACGAGACTTTGTAAAGATCGTGGCCAAACGCATAGTCGGCCACGAGGAAATACCACTTCTTGCCTTTGATTTGATTGTTGGTACGCAGCCACGTGCCGATGGTTTTGGTGTACATGGTATTGCTGCCTTCGACGTGGAACATGAACTTGTTACAGTTCGCGCCGCGCAGTGCGTCGGAATTGGCGCCGGTATTGACGAAGATGGTCTTGTAGCGCAGCGCCTGTTCCGCGATCGCGAGCGCCGACGCGGAACTGATCTCGCCGATCAAACAACTGACCTTGTCGCGCTCGATCAATTTCTGCGCCTTGGTGACGGCCACATCGGGTTTCACGCTGTCTTCCGCGATCATCTCGATCTTGCGGCCGAGTATGCCGCCGCCGGCGTTGACTTCTTCGACCGCCAAGGTCGCGCCCTTGAAACCATAATCGCCGACCTGGCCTAGGAAACCGGTGCGCGGCGTCAAATGACCGATCTTGATCGCATCGCTTTGGGCGGTGATAAGTGCAGGAAAACCCAAAGTCGAGATCGCTCCCGCTTTAAGCAAATCGCGGCGTTGCAAAGAAAAGCATTTCATCTTTCCCTCCTCCTCATCAATAGTACGATTACGTCGAGCCGGACATCAGCACCTTCTCGTGGCCCACTACCTATAACACCTCCGCCGCATGATCGGCCAAGCGCGAACGCTCGCCCCGTTGCAACGTCACATGGCCGCTGTGCTTCCAGCCTTTGAAGCGATCGACCACATAGGTCAGGCCGGAACTGCCTTCGGTCAGATACGGCGTATCGATCTGCGCGATATTACCGAGACAAACTACTTTGGTTCCCGGTCCCGCGCGCGTGACAAGCGCCTTCATTTGTTTCGGCGTCAGATTCTGCGCTTCGTCGATCACTAAATATTTGTTTAGGAAAGTGCGGCCGCGCATAAAATTGAGCGACTTGATCTTGATGCGCGAGCGGATCAAATCGCGAGTGGCTGCACGGCCCCAATCGCCGCCTTCGTCGTCGGTCTTGTTTAGCACGTCGAGGTTATCTTCCAGCGCGCCCATCCACGGCGTCATTTTTTCTTCCTCGGTGCCGGGGAGAAAACCGATGTCTTCGCCCAGCGGAACCGTGGCGCGGGTCATGATGATTTCCGAGTAGAGTTTTTGGTCCAGGGTTTGCGTCAGGCCCGCCGCCAGGGTCAGCAAAGTTTTTCCCGTGCCCGCCTGGCCGAGCAAGGTGACAAAATCCAGGTCTGGATTCATCAGTAAATTAAGCGCGAAATTTTGTTCTTTATTGCGTGCGGTGATGCCCCAAACGTTGTGTTTGTGATGGCCGTAGTCGCGCAAGGTTTCCAGCACGGCGGTTTTACCCACCTGCTCTCTCACTGCGGCCTGGAAGGGTTGGTCGCCGGCCTGGTAGACAAATTCGTTGAGCATCAAGCTCGCGCACAGCGGGCCCTTGATGCGATAAAAAGTCCGGCCGCCTTCTTGCCAGGACTCCATGTCCTTGCTGTGTTTGTCCCAAAAATCCGCGGTCAACTCCGTCATGCCGCTGTACAGGAGATCGGTGTCTTCCAGCGCCTTGTCGGTGAAATAATCTTCGGCCGGCACACCCAGGGCGTGGGCCTTGATGCGCATGTTGATATCTTTGGTGACGAGGATCACCTGGCGCTTCGGCTGCGACTCCTGCATATGCAGCACGATGCCGAGGATTTGATTGTCGGCTTTGTTACCGGCTAGGCTTGAAGGAACCGGCGTATCAAACCCGTCGGTTTGCAAAAATAATTTACCGGTCGCGCCGTTGACGTGGCCGGTAAGCGCGATGCCTTGCGCCATGGATCCCGCCGGCGCGCGGCTCACCAATTCGTCGAGAAAACGGCTGGCCTGACGCGCGTTGCGGGCGACTTCCGACATGCCCTTTTTATGATTGTCCAGTTCTTCCAAGGTCACCATGGGAAGATATACGTCGTGCTCCTGAAAGTGGAACAGACTGGTGGGGTCATGCATCAGAACATTGGTATCGAGCGCGAAGAGTTTTGGTTTTGCAGCGGTTGTGCGTGGCATGCGAGAGGCGAGGAGGTAGGATTTAGGAGCTAGGATTTATAGGCTTTTGATGTAGGTTAGAACTTCTTGGGCGTGGCCGGGCACTTTTACCCCGCGCCATTCTTTACGGAGTGTGCCGTCTTTATCGATGACGAAGGTGCTGCGCTCGATACCGCGCACCTGTTTGCCGTACATATTTTTCATTTTCATGACGTCGAATTCCTTGCAGGCTATTTCTTCCGTGTCGGCCAGCAGTTCAAACGGGAAACTCATTTTTGCTTTAAAGTTTTCGTGGGACTTGACGGTGTCCCGGGAAATGCCGAACACGCTGCAGCGCAACTTCACGAATTCGCCGTGCAGATCGCGAAACTGTATGCCCTCGTCGGTGCAACCGGGCGTATTGTCCTTGGGATAGAAATACAAAACCAGCGGGCCGCCCTGCATCGCCGACAGCCGGAAGGTTTGGCCGCCGGTAGCAGGAATTTCGAAATCGGGAGCGGGTTCGCCGAGCATAAAGTTCCTTTCTTATCTAGGAAATCGAAGCGTTGGAGCAACAGAATAATAACGAAATAATTTCCTTACGATGCTATCACAGATGCCGCCCTTCAGCGGCCTGCGGTGCGATATACTAAGGGGCATGCTGAATACGTCAGTACTTGCCTACGCTGCCCTCGCTTTGTTATTCATAATTGTCATTATGGCCATTTACGTTTTGGTCTATCTGGCAAGGTTGCGGCGTGAGTTACCACAACAACTCGACGAGCAAATCGAGTCGCAACATCGCGCCATGTTGTCCGATCTTCACGAGGGCCTCGCTAGACAGACGGACCGTTTGATCGGCGGCCAGGTGGATAATGCCGAACGGCTGCGCAATAGCGTTCAACTGGAACTGGGGCAATCGCGCGACGCGGCCCACGCTCAACAACTCAACCAATCGGAAGCGCTGTCTGCCAACCGCGAAGAATTGGTGAAACAGCTCGGGCAACTCAGCAATGTTCTGCAACAAAAACAGGATTTGTTGCGTACTGAGATGATAGGTCAAACGCTGCAAAAACTTGCCGAGCAAGCCCGCGCCGATCAGGAATTATTCCAAACTACTCTGACCAGCGTCACGCAACAACTGACCGCGCGCATCGAAACCATGAGCGGCAAGGTAGACGAGCGCCTCGACCAAATCACCGGCAAAGTCCACGAGCGCCTGGAAGAAGGCTTCAAGAAGACCAACGAAACCTTCGCTAATGTCATGGCGCGGCTCGCTACCATCGACGAAGCGCAGAAAAAGATCGATGGTCTCACCACCAACGTGGTGAGCTTACAAGAACTGCTGGGGGATAAACGTTCCCGAGGCGCGTTCGGTGAAGTTCAACTCGAAGCGTTGGTAGCTAACATGCTGCCCAACCAGGCATACCGAATTCAGCATACCCTGTCAAATGGCTTCCGCGTGGACTGCGCGCTGTTTCTACCGGCGCCGACCGGTATGGTTGCCGTCGATGCCAAATTTCCGCTGGAAAACTATCACCGCATGTTCGCCACGGACATCTCGGTGGCGGAGCGTAGCCAGGCAGAACGGCAATTCAAAAACGATGTGAAAAATCACGTCGATGCGATCGGTTCCAAGTATATTATTCCCAATGAAACGTCCGATGGCGCCGTAATGTTTTTACCGGCGGAGGCGGTATTTGCTGAATTGCATGCGTATCATCCTGATGTGGTCGACTACGCAATGCAGCGACGGGTGTGGATCGTGTCCCCGACTACGCTGATGGCGGTGCTCAATACCGCCAGAGCGGTAATGAAGGACGTTGAGACCCGGCAGCAAATCCACATCATCAAGGACGAACTCGGCAAGTTAGGTAAAGACTTTTTGCGCTTCGACGACCGCATGAAAAAACTCGCCGACCACATTCGCCAGGCCAATCAAGACGTGACCGAGATCCACGTCAGCAGCCGCAAGATTTCCGATCGCTTCCTGCAGATCGAGCGCGTCGAATTGGAAAGCGAACTGCCGGACCCAGCCACCATGCTCGAGCGCAAGGAAGCCCCATGACGGTTACTTACCGAGTCCGCTGCAGAGGCGTGAGGTTGCAATGAGCCCGGTCGATCGACATCTTACGGAAGCACGGCTCCAGCAGGCTTTGGCGCTCGCCAACCTGGGAAGCGCCGACCTCAAGCAACTCGGCGAATTGCAAACGGCAGTGGACAACATGCCCGCAACGATCTGGGCGCCTTTGCAGCAGTTTCTTGAGCAAGAGTTGACTCGGTTTGTCGATCATCCCGACCGCCGCGCGTTGTTTCTCGACGTCATGAACGGATATTTCCATTCGCTGTTAACCGCCGATATGGAATTCGAAGCTGTGTGCAACCGGCTGCAGGTTTGGCTGGAGATGCAGCACACCGGAATGGTTCCGGAATGGCCCGCGCTAGCACACGAACAATACTTCCGTGTCGTTGCAGGAGCGCTGAATCAGGCCGACGATCGAGCTATCAACGGCACGATCAATCTGGTGCAAAAGGCCGTATTCCTTCACCTCGGTCTGGCGACGGCCGCATTGCTGCACGGCGAGCAAGAACACTATCGGCAACAACTGTTCTTCGATTCCGCGACTAAATTGCCCGGCGCCGATCTATTCATCGAAACCTTGGATCGGCAGATCGGTGCCAACGATGAAGCCGAAAAAGGGCTGGTTGCAGTGATCTTGTTGGAAACCGTTTCTTCCCACCGCCTGCTTGGCTATCCGGGTTATCCAACGCTGGATCAATTCATGGTCGAACTGTCGGCGCGCTTGAAACCGGTGTTGCGGCCGCACGATTTTCTCGCTCGCTTGGGGCGCGAAGAGTTCGGCATCATGCTGCCCAAACTGCGCAGCGAAGGTCAAGCGATGCTGGCGGCGACTAAGCTGCTCGCTTCGCTGGAATTGCCTATCCTGCTTCAATCCATAGAAATTCTGGTCCAGCCTTCGCTCGGTATCGCGCTCTATCCCGAACACGGCGGCGATGGCGCGACATTAATGCGCATGGCCGAAACGGCACGGGTCGCGGCGCGAAGTTCCTCGGAACCTTACGTAATCTATCAACCTGACTTGGATCAGAATCAGCGGCTGCAGCGCTCGATGGAAACCGAACTCAGGCTAGCCCTGCGCGAAAACGAATTGATGTTGTATTACCAGCCGCAAGCGGCCTGCGACACGGGTATCGTGCATGGCGCCGAAGCGTTGTTGCGCTGGCGTAACTCACGCGGAGAGTTTGTTCCGCCCAATGTGATCGTCAGCGTGGCCGAACAATGCGGGTTAATGACGGAGTTGACGCGCTGGATTTTGAACACCGCGTTGCGTCAATGCGCGGACATCCGCAGCCAGGGAATGGACATCACCTTCAGCGTCAACCTCGCGGCGCAGGATCTGCTGTCCTCGGAGTTCGTCGAAGTCGTCGACCAAAGCCTGCGCACGTGGGGGGTACCGGCGAATCGGCTGCTGCTGGAAATCACCGAGGGCTCGATGATCAGCGAAGTGGACGCGGTTCGCTCCGTCTTGATGCGGCTTAAAGAAGTCGGAGTGGAAATTTCCGTCGACGATTTCGGCACCGGCTATTCCTCGCTCGCCTACCTGCGACGGCTGCCGCTGGACGAACTGAAAATCGACCAGGTGTTCGTACGGCAAATGCTGAGGGACAGCCAGGACGAACGGATCGTTCGCACCATCATTGACCTCGCCCATAACCTGCAGTTGCGAGTCGTGGCGGAGGGGGTCGAAGATGAAGCGACATGGCTCGCGCTGAAGGAGTTGCAGTGCGACCTGGTTCAAGGATATTTTCTGAGCCGTCCGCAACCGTTGGATAAGTTCATGGCTTGGTGGCTTGAGCGCCAGAGCACTCCACAAAGCGCATCGGCCTAGGAGCCAATACCAGCGCGGGTTTCCAGCAATGCATGCTTGAGAGCCAATATCCATGCGGCTTCTGGCTTTATGCCTCAACAAACATCGATTAATTTTAGCGCTGCTTTATTGCTCTTAATATCCGCAGCGCGGCACAGGCCGCGCCGTAGCCGTTATCGATATTCACCACCAACACGCCGGGCGCGCAACTGGCTAAAGCGGAATGCAAAGCGGTCGTACCACCCACCGCGACGCCGTAACCGACCGACGTGGGAACAGCGATCACCGCACTGGCAAGCAAGCCACCCGCCACGCTCACCAGCGCGGCATCCATACCGGCTACTACGATCGTAATGGGAAAGGCCCTGATCTCGTCGAGTTTTTGCGTGAGCCGCCATAGTCCCGCGACACCGATATCGTTGAATTCCCGGACCGCCTGACCGTAGTAATTCAGGGTGCGCGCCGCCTCGCGCGCCACGCCGATGTCCGATGTTCCCGCCGTGAGTATCGCCACTTGCGCAGCGCCTAGGAGCGTGTTACCGGCGCCATAAATCGCGGTGTGTGAAACCGGATCGTAGTCTATTTTGTCGCGCGCTTCAACGGACAGACTCGTTAGTTTGTCCTGTGTTAATCGCGTCAGCAAGAAACGGCCGTCGTGCTTTTGCGCTTGGCTCAGAATAGACTCTATCTGCGCTGAACTTTTACTAGCACAGTAGATTGCCTCATCGAATCCTAAGCGCGCCTGGCGCTGAAAATCCAAGTTAACGTCTGTCATCGCTGTTTCTTTTTCGTCAACGCCAATCGCTCTGCTTCATGGCGCAAGCGATTGCGCTCATCCTGCGCCCGAGTGGGCGGATTAAGCAGATCGTCGGATTCGACTTTCGCCGTGATCACTCCATCGGGTCGGGTTGCCAATTTCACCCGTACGGCTAGACCGTCGACCACGACCTTTGATTCCTCCCGCTCGAGCGTCGCCCGCTTTGCAATGTGATAACGTACGCCCAGCGTGCCGGTCTGGCTAAAGCAAGCAGACAGCACCGCATCGAGCGAGCTGGGCGTGCAAAGCAGTTGGAGATGGGTGTAAAGCCGTCCCTTTTTACCGTAGGCGGGCATTTGCAACACATCCAACACCGACTGCATTTCGCGCAATCGCTGAATGGCTATGGCGATATCCTCCGCGGTTTGATCGTCCAATTCGAACTCGACCACCGCGACTTCTTCGTGGCGGAAAACCGCTGCACCTTCGTCGGCCAACACCATGACACGCAGCGTATTGCTCATGCCCATGAAGCGCCGGGTGCCGAAGCCATAACCAGTGCCGGTCAATCGATTCGCGCCGTCTGGCAAGCGATCGCCGCACTTGAGGTGGCGGATGATGGCGGCCCCCGTCGGCGTGACCCGCTCGCCGGCGCGACCATCGTCGTGCCACGCGTAACCTTCCAACAAACGCGCCGTGGCGGGACTGGGCACGGGCAACGGGCCGTGGGCGGTTTTCACGGTGCCGGAACCCTTCGGCAGCGAACCTACGGACCACGACGTGGCAGCGCAGGCTTCGATCAAAAACGCAGCGCCGACGATATCGGCGATCGAATCCCAACCGCCCAGTTCGTGAAAGCTAACTTCCGAGGTTGGCACGCCGTGGATCGCACCTTCCACTTCGGCGAGCAAAGTAAATATCGCGATGGCGCGGTCGCGCACCGTGGGCGACAGCGAACTTCCATTTAGACGTCCACAAATTTCAGTAAAGGAAGCGTGGCCGTGGTCGGACTTTACATTGGATTCTGCTGAGTCTGCTTCGTCGATGGAAAAACGCAAGCCCGTAAGCGCGAAATCTTGGAATGGTTGAACTTGTATGGCGATATGGTCGGGCAGGCCGCCACCGCGGATCGCGTCTACCATGGCCCCTTCGAGCTTGGGAAAGGCGTGTAGCATGGCAGCAATGAACATGTCTCCCGCAATTCCACCAACGGGATCAAGATGGATGTGCATGGTAAACGAACTTAAGAGACTTTGAGTCGCGCCTTTACGTCGGCGTGGTCAAGCACCTCGGTATTAACTACGTACTTCGGTAACTCACCTTTGGCGACGGCAACCGCCGCACGAAACGCGCCCTCGGCGTTGCCGCGAAAGCACTCGTCGGTCCAGCAGATCGAGTGAGGCGTAACGATAACGTTGTCGAGTTTCAGAATGGGATTTTCCGCCGGCGTCGGCTCCTGTTCGAACACATCCAACGCGGCTCCGGCGATACGTTTATCCGACAACGCTTTTAGCAACGCCGCTTCATTCACGATAGGACCGCGCGCGGTGTTAATCAAATAGGCGCTCGGCTTCATCAGATTAAACTCGCGTTCGCCGAGCAAGCCGCGAGTTTGCTCGCTCAAAAAACAATTAACGCAGACGAAATCGGAATCGCGTAACAGCGTGTCCATGTCGGTTAATTTCACTCCCAGTCTATCGGCATCGGCTTGGGTTTTCGCCGGATCGCAGGCGAGAAAATTTAAATTCAGCGGCGCCAGCAAACGAAACATTTCACTGCCGATGTTGCCCATGCCGATGGAGCCGACGGTCTTGCCGATCAACCCCTCGCCCATGTGGAACTTGGTTTCGTTCCAGCGCCCGGCGCGGGTGATTTTATCTTTCAAGAATAATTTATGCGACAACGCCAGAATAAAAGTCACGATGCTGGTCGCCACCGGCCGGCGCACGCCGTCCGGCGTGATGGCCAGCATCACCCCATTCGCCGTGCAAGCGGGAACATCGACGTTGTCGTAGCCCACGCCGAGGCGTGCGACCACCTTCAAGCGGCGGTTCGGCCCGGTTACCGTCGCCGCCGTGGTGCGCGGCGACAGCACGCAAAACGCATCGTAGGTCGCCGCGTGGGCCGCTGTCAGTTCCTTCACATTTTCAGGGATGAATTCCCATTCGATCAGCGGGTCGTCCAACACCTTAAGCGCCGCCGAATCAAATACCGTCTTGCCGTCGTCGCGCAATGCGTCGCGGGTGATACCGACACGAAACTTTTGGTTAGCCACGCTCACCTACCTTTCTTAGCGGGACGCTTTTCAGCAGCGACCAAGCCGCGCATGGCGCCGATCAAGTTGGCCATGGCGGCTTGTAATAGTCCGCTATCTAAACCGGTCGCGATAATATCGAAGCCGTGGTCGACGTACTCCCGCGCCCACTTTTCGTCGGCCGCCATGAATCCGGCAGCGCGCTTGTACTTGCGGGCCGTCGCGACAATTTTCTTCACCGCGGCGAGATACTTCGGATTAGTGAACTGCGCCGGAATTCCCATGAAATTAGTTAAGTCAAAGTGGCCAAGCCAAATACAATGCACGCCATCGACGGCCGCGATCGCGTCGACGTTTTTCAGCCCCGTGGCCGTCTCGATTTGGCAAATCACAAAAGTCCTCTCGTGTAGCGCCGCGATTTTTTCGCCGACGTCGCCGCCCTGATAGTCATCTTGGGCCACGCCGAACGCCGCGCCGCGCACGCCCAACGGCGGATAACGGGTATAGGAAACGATCGCTTTCGCTTGCTCCTCGGTTTCCACCATCGGCACCATGATGCCCATCGCGCCAAGATCCAACATGCGGGCGATGAAATGGTATTGGGTCGTCGGCACTCGCACCATGGGAACCAAATCCAAACCGCGGCATAGCGCGAACATCTGCTTCATCAAGCCGATATCGGAGCCGGCATGTTCCATGTCGAACAGAATAAACTCCGCGCCCGCATTTTTCGCGATCTGTGGAATGCCCGGCGAAAAAAATTCAAAAAACATCGAGCCGAACGCGTGTTCGCCGCGCGCTAACTTAGCCTTGACCGGATTACCTCGCATACTCCCCCCTAATTCGATATTTGCCTGGTTGCGAAACCTATTTTTGCCTCGCCTTGCTGAAATCGCAATCGCGCTTAATAATTGCATATGCTGCTTTCGCATCGGCCAATTGATTGCCTACCCGGCCGTGAATAAGATCAACAATTGCCGCCATATTGTTTCGTTCGATCTCCCCTTGCCATTCCTGGGTATCGATCGCCGATACGGCGGCGTCTTTGGTCTGACCCTTTTCACGCTCGCTCATTAAAGCTCCGGCATATTTGCCGATGTCCTCGCAGGACATGGCGCCGGTTTCGTAGGCAAATACAGGTCGGGCGAAAAGCAGCGATAGAAGTATCGTCGAAAGAATAGATTTCATTGCGGGTTCTTTTTACTAATCATCATCGTATTATATTCCTATCGACCGAATGAGGGCGCTAGTTGTCGCAAGAGATTTTCACGATGACTGGTCGAACAGATGCTGCCACAGGAGCCGTACCGGTTGCGCATGGGGCTCGGCAACGTCGAGAGGAAAACGTGCATCGGATTGTTCATCGAGCCAGGCTCGATGCTGCAAACGTCGCAATTCGCGGTAAGCGTTTGCGACTGCATGGGCAAGCCCATCGGGTATTAACCCCACCGCAGCGCAGCGCGCCAGTAAAGCGATGTTACCCACGTTCGCTGTGAGCTCTTTGTGGCGAAACGCGTGCGCCAATACGAGGTACTGAACCGCGAACTCGATATCGACCAAACCGCCACGACTTTGCTTGACATCAAACCATTCGGCAGAGAGCCGATGGCCCTCAAACATTTTGTTGCGCATACCGATCACTTCCTGTCGCAGCGTGACCTGATCTTGCTCGCGACACAGGACTTCAATTCGTATTGCTTCGAAGGCGGCGCCTACCGCCGCATCGCCGGCGCAGAACCGCGCCCTGGTCAACGCTTGATGCTCCCAAATCCAAGCGTGGTGTAGTTGATAGTCTCGGAACGCCGCGGTCGCGCTGACCAACAAGCCGCTGGCGCCGTCTGGGCGCAAACGTAGATCCGTGTCGTACAACACGCCCGCCGCGGTATAGGTGTTGAGCCACGAGTTGAGCCGCTGGGCGAGGCGCGCGTAATTCTCCCCGGCATCGGCATGCTCGTCGTCAAAAAGAAAAATGATGTCGAGATCAGATCCGTAACCGAGCTCCTTACCGCCTAGTTTGCCGTAACCGATCACAGCAAATCGAGGAGGATCCACGTGTTTGACTTTGAGCCCCGACCAGGCCGATTCCACCGTTACGTCGAGTATGCAATCCGCGAGATCGCTCAGATGATCCGACAGCTTCTCAAGTTCGAGTTGTCCCGCGATATCCTGGGCGATTAGACGGAACACCTGTGCCTGTTTGAAATGGCGCAGCAGCTCCCACTGCCGCTCCGTATCACCAGGCTCCTTGCTACAGCCCTCTCTTAACGAGCGCTTCAGTTCCGCCCAATCGGGAACGGTACTCAACTCGCGATGATCCAGTAACTCGTCGAGCAAAATTGGGTGTTGGGCAAGGTATTTGACCGCCCAGCCACTTGCGGAAGCGAGTTCACTGACTTTTTTGAGCGCGCTTTGGTTTTCGAGCAGCAGCGCGAGATAGGTTTCCCGGCGGCTGACGGCTTCCAGTAAATCGAGCGTTCGGATCAAGGTCTCGTCGGGTTGGCGCAAGGCGCCGGCCGCTTCGATCAGTACCGGCACCAGCGCGTCGAAGCGCGCCCGGCTCGGCTCGGGAAGTTGCTGATAGCGCGTGCCGCGTCGAATCGCGGTCAAGCGATCAAATACCTTGGCTGAATTTTGAAATCCTAAGTCCGATAATCGCGTTAGGGTTTCTGTTTCCGCGAGATCGCCACGCCAAAGCCCGGTGGCCTTACCGTTCTCTTGCTTGCCATCTAAAACGAACATCGCCTCGAACTGCCGAGTGACTTCACTGCGGCGCCGATCCAGAATCGTCATAAACTCCTGGTAGTTCGCAAACCCCATGGCCTTAGCCAAACGCGTTTGATCCTCAATCGACGCCGGCAGTGTTTGTGTCTGAGCATCGTCCATATACTGCAAACGATGTTCCAGATTGCGCAGAAAAATATAGCTCTCGCGTAACGCCTGCATGCTTTCCGGCGAGATGAGTTTGAGATCCGCCAGGTGCAACAGCGTGGCGAGGGTTGAATGTTCTTGCAATCGCAGTTCGCGGCCGCCGCGTATGAGTTGAAATACTTGGGCGAGAAACTCAATTTCGCGTATTCCCCCGGGACCGAGCTTGATATCGTTGAAGCGGTCGCGACGCATCACTTCGTTACGGATTTGGCCGTGCAAATCCCGTAGTTGCGCCACGGCGCCATAGTCGAGGTAACGCCGGAATACAAATGGGCGCACCAGCGCCGCCAAGTCATCGTGTCGCGCACCCGTGATCGGCCGCGCCTTGATCCATGCGTAGCGCTCCCATGGGCGACCCTGAGTAATGAAATACGACTCCAGTGCCGGCAGACTGATCGCCAATGCGCCGCTGTCCCCATAAGGACGCAAGCGCATGTCGACGCGAAAAACAAATCCCTCGTCGGTTATTTCGGACAGCGTGGCGATCACGCGTTTTCCCACTAGCGTGAAGAACTCGTGATTGCTGACGCTGCGCGGGCCGTCGGTATCGCCCTCTTCGGGGTAAACAAAAATCAAATCGACGTCCGACGACACATTAAGCTCTCGCCCCCCTAACTTCCCCATGGCAACGACGATCAACTGTTGCGGTGTACCCGTCTCACTGCCGATGGGCAGGCCATAGCGTTCGCTAAGCTCCTTCTCTGCCTCGGCCTGCGCCGCGACGTTGCTGACTTCCGCGAGCGCAGTCATGGCGGACATCACCTCGCTAAGATCGGCGATGCCGGCCAAATCACGAGCGGTAGATCGCAGCCATACCATTTGACGCAATCGCCGCAGGCAGGACTTGAGTTCGCCCGGACTTTGCGTCAACGCAGCGCGCAGAAAGTCTTCCATCTCGGCACGCGAAAATTGCTTGTGGAACTCGGCCAAAAGTTTGGACTCGTACTCGGGGTTCCCGTTCAACACGCGATCGGCGTAGCGGCTGTAAGCGCGCAATCCAGCTATCATGGACAATGATTCAGACATGGTGGAAAAAGCGTCGTCCTATTCGTGTTACAACCGTTAATCATTAAAGGAAGCTCTGATTTATTCCGATTTCGTCGCGATACCGCGTTGCTCAGGAAAAATTGTTCCTTACATATCATCCATATGCTGCGTCACAATTTTTCCTTCGCGCCTTGTCTCGCTTAGAACTCGAAATAAATCAGAGCTTCCTAAATGGTTATTATTCAGATAACAGGATGAATTTTCAATTTCCTATCTTTAACTTGCGGACTTCCTCGCAGCCGGGAGAGGGTTTTTATCATAACCTGGTATCATCCAGAAAAAGTCCTGGCGTAAGAATGCATAGTTTGAGCCGCCGCTGGGTTTGGCGCGTCCTTCTTTCCCTTTTCATCCTCGCTCTGCTCGGCGTAATAGCAGTGGCATTGGCGTTGCGGTTTTGGTACGTTCCGCACGCTTCGGACTACCGCGACAAGATCGCTTCGCTCATCTCCAATACCGCCGGGACACCGATCACCATACAGTCGGTCGCAGGTGCGTGGGAAGGAATTCGTCCCACCCTCGAGTTCAAGCAAGTGCAGGTGTACGACCATAACAGCCGCCCGGCGTTAAAACTCGATCGCATCTACGGTGTGTTGTCGTGGTGGTCGCTATTGTACGGCTCCATCGAATTTTACCGCCTGGAAATCGATCAACCCACCCTGGCGATGCGGCGCGATAAGTCCGGCAAGTTTTTTTTAGCCGGAATCGAATTGCCCCAAGGCGGGCCGGCGGAAGATACGGAGGCCGCCGATTGGTTGTTACAGCAGCGCAGCGTCGTGGTTAATGATGCTACCTTATCCTGGCAAGACGCGATGGTTAGCGACGCTGTTTTGAAGTTAACGGGGTTGGGTTTCCGCTTGGAAAATCGCGGCAGCCTGCATAATTTCGGCTTGACAGCGCGCCCACCGAGCGAGGTCGCCAGCCCAATCGTTGTGCAAGGCAGCGTGCGTGGTCAAACCTTCTCCCAGTTGCGAAACTGGAGCGGTGATATCAACACCCAACTCAACAATGTCGACCTTAACACCCTGCGCCATTTTCTACCGATTCCGCAAGAGCTCCGCCAGGGTTCGGGCGCCCTGAAACTGGTATTTTCCGGGGATGGCAAAGGACGGGTTGGCGTGAGTGCCGATCTGACCCTCAAAGATGTCCGCGCTCAATTCAACCCCAACGTCGCGGAGTTAGCGCTAGCGGAAGTAACCGGCAAAGTCGGCCTCAGAGACCTTGCACCAGGGTTTGAAGTAACGACCGAAAACCTTGCGGTGAAATGGGCCGACACCCAACAACCCTGGCGCCCAGGGGACGCGAAAATCGTATTCCATCCCGCCACCGATAAGCAACCGGAGCGGGGGGAAATCACCACCAAGCAGGTCGACTCGACCGGACTGTTGGTGGTCTTGCAAAGCATCCCGCTGCCCGAAGATACGCGTACGCAATTGCGTAAGTTCGCGCCGGCGGGACAATTACAGGATTTCATCGTCGGCTGGACCCGCAACAACAACGGGCTGAGCCAGTATCAACTCAAAGGGCAATTTCGGGACTTAGCATTGGCGCCCCACGATGACATACCGGGATTCTCCGGCCTCAGCGGCGGGATCAACGCCAACCAGGACGGTGGTGGTCTGATTTTGGATAGCAAAGCGGTAACCTATCGAGCGCCTACCATGTTCGTCGAGCCGCTGGTGTTCGATACGCTAAGCGCGCAAGCGCGCTGGAAAACCACCAAGGACGGCGTAGATGTCAGCGTCGAGAAAGCCGCGTTTGCTAACAGTGACGGCGCCATGAGTTTGGCGGGGCGCTATCGCTCGATCGCCGGTACGCCCGGATGGGCCGATGTCAACGGCAAACTGTTACGCGGCGATGCGCGCGGGATTTGGCGCTATGTGCCTAAGATCGTTCCCGACAAGGTGCGGGAATGGATGAAAGTCGCTTTAATCGCCGGCAAATCCGAAAGCGGATCGTTCAAACTGCAAGGCAATCTCTACGATTTCCCGTTCGCCGACGACAAGGGCGGCATCTTCGAAGTCGTTGCCGATGCCCACGACGGCATTGTCCGACCGATGCCCGATTGGCCCAAAGTCGAAGATATCGCGGTGCGATTGATCTTTCGCGGCATCACCATGGATATCGTCGGCAACAACGGACGCATCTTTCAGAGCAATATCAAACAGGGCCGCATTCGCATAGCCGATTTGGCGCACCACGATCCCGTGGTCGAGATCGCGCTGCAAGGCGATAGCAGTGTGCAAGACGGCCTACGCTACATCGCCGAGAGCGAGGTGCACAATTTCATCGGCGGCGCGACCGATCGTTTTGCGGGCAGTGGAAAGAGCAAACTCGATCTCAAGCTGAGTATTCCCCTCGCGCGCTTATCCGAAACCCGGGTGGCGGGGACATGGCAGTTTTTGAATGGCCTACTCACCGATAAGCAGAAGGCCATCCCCGACTTGACTAAGATCAACGGACCATTGCTGTTTTCCGAGCGGGGAATCGCATCCAAACTGCTCCAGGGCGAAGTCTTGGGCGGGCCGGGCCAAGCGACGATCACGACGGATAAAAGCAACAAAATCACCATTAACGCCAAAGGAAAAGCCACGGCGGCCGGGGTGCTCAAACAATACAAGAATCCCGCTATTCAATATTTCAGCGGCAGCGGCGACTGGTCCGGCGTGATCCAGGTTCACAATGGCGAGACGAACATCAAGATCGGCGCCACGGCAACCTTGTTGGACGGCCCGGCGAAACTCAGTATCACCAACCAGAAGGACGGAACTATCCGTATCGACGGCGAGGGCGATGCCACTCTGGCGGGAATGAAACAACAGTTCGATCCCGGCGCGATGAAATACGTTACCGCCAACGCGAACTGGACCGGCGCCGTAATTGTTCAGAACGACAAGGGGCGGCTGCTCGCGACTGCCAAAACCAGCGTACTCGGTACTCCGGCGCAATTTGAAATCGCCACCGCGCCCGACGGCGCCACCACGCTCGAGGGCGGCGGCAGCGTCGAAACTGCAGCACTGGAAAAGGATCTTAACCTCGCGATACTCAAGGATTTTGCCAAGACTACCGATTGGAAAACCAAGATCAAGCTCAAGGACGGCAAGACCGAAATCGGTATCGATGCCGCGAGCAAACTCTATGGCGAGCCGATCGAACTGAACCTGCTGAATCGCAAAGGTGACGATTGGGACATAGGCGCCAAAGGGTTGGCGACACCCAAAATGATCCGGCAGATTTGGCCGCAACCCTGGGTCGACGATTTATCAGGGGCCACTGATTGGACCGGTCAATTTCAAGTGCGCGATAAAAAATATAGCGGCCATATTGAGTCGAACCTGCGCGGCTTGACCTCGAACCTACCGCGGCCCCTCGCGAAAACAGCAAGCGTATCCTGGCCCTCGCGCATCGATATCCGGAACCTCGACACCAAGCAAGAACGCTGGCAAATCAAACTCGCCGATCTACTCAACGCCCAATTGCTATTGCGAGAAATCGAGTACGGTAAACGCGATGTGCCGCGCGCGGAAATCGCGTTCGGCGCGCCGGCGCCCGCTCTCTCCCGCGATGGCGTATGGCTGTCGGGAAAGATCGCGAGCTTAGACGCCGATGGCTGGCGCCGCCTGATGAAACGCATGTCGGGCGGGGGTGGCGCCGTTGCCCAAGAGGCAACGCAAGCATCGCTCGGCGGTTTGGATCTGACTATCGCCAACATGAACCTCTTCAACCGCGGCTTCGTCAACTTCCAAATCAAAGCGGAACAAGGTAAGAGTCAATGGCTCATCGGCTTAGACGGTGATGACGTGCGCGGCAACGCCCTGTGGCAGCCTGATGGCGCGGGCAAGATTACCGCCCGCTTCAGCCAACTGTCGTTGCCGGCGGAGAATCCTTCCACGCCTGAGAAACCCAACAGCCGTCGCGAGCCGAGCAACGTCGGGCGTTTACCCGCGATGGATATCGTGGCCGACAATTTCCAGATAGGCAAACGCAAACTCGGCAGGCTGGAATTACTCGCCAATCAAGAAGGCCAAGATTGGCGCATCGAGCGTGTGCGTCTTTCCAGTCCGGCTGGTGTGTTCACCGCCGATGGCGTGTGGCAAGGTTGGCTGGACCGGCCGCAAACCGCGATGAACGTAAACCTTAGAGTGAGCGATCTCGGCCAATTCCTCGGTAACATGGGCTATCCCGCTACGGTGAAACGCGGCAGCGCCGAAATCGAGGGCCGGGTATCCTGGTTAGGCGATCCGTACGCGCTCAATCCGGCTACCTTGAGCGGCGATTTTACCTTGGCAGCAAAGTCCGGGCAGTTTTTGAAGGTGCAACCGGGCGTGGGTAAATTGCTCGGACTCATCAGTTTGCAGGCGCTGCCGAAACGCATCAGCCTCGACTTTCGTGATATCTTCAGCGAAGGGTTCGCGTTCGATGATATTTCCGCGACGGTCAAAATGGATCTAGGCGAAATGCAGACTGACGATTTCTTCATGCGCGGTTCGGCGGCCGGGGTGATCATGCAGGGCACCGCCGACGCGCGCACTGAAAGCCAAAACCTGAAAGTGAAAGTGTTCCCTAGCCTGGCCGAGACTTTCGCCGTTGCCGGCGGGCTCGCCGGCGGGCCGGTAATCGGCATCGGCGCGTATCTGCTGCAAAAAATCCTGCAAAATCCCCTCGACAAAATTTTTGCTTACGAGTACACCGTCACCGGCAAATGGGACGATCCCGTCGTAGCAAAAACCCAGGTTTCGCAACCGGAAAGAAAACCCAACCGCAGATAAGAGCGATCGATGACGACGACAAAAAAAACTACTGGTGGTAAAAACGCCAATTCCGGTTTCGGCAAAGCCAAACCGATACGCGGTATTTTCCGCATCGCCGCTATTCAAATGGCCTCCGGTCCGGTGGTGGAAGGCAATATCGCGGAAGCGGACCGCTTGATCGAGACGGCGGCGATCCAGGGCGCGAGCCTGGTTGCTCTGCCGGAGCATTGGGCATTGATGGGTAACAAAGACACGGATAAAGTCGCCGCCCGCGAAAAACCCGGCAAAGGCCCGATCCAGGATTTCCTCAGCAGCGCCGCGAAACGCCATAAGGTTTGGATCATCGGCGGCTCGATCCCCATCGAGGCCAGCGTAGCCGATAAAGTTCGCAACACGTCGCTGCTGTACGACGACCAAGGCAAATGCGTTGCCCGCTACGACAAGATCCATCTATTCGGCCTCGATATGGGGCAAGAGAAATTTAACGAAGCCAAGACCATCGAGCCGGGCGACAAAATCGTTGTGGTCGAGACTCCATTCGGTAAGCTCGGCATGTCGGTATGCTATGACTTGCGCTTCCCCGAGTTATATCGCGCCATGAAACAAGTGGACATTATCGCCATCCCCTCGGCGTTCACCGAGACTACCGGCCGCGCCCATTGGGAAGCGTTGATCCGCGCCCGCGCCATCGAAAATATGGCGTACGTCATCGCCCCGGCGCAGGGCGGCTATCACCGTTCCGGCCGCGAAACCCATGGCGATACCATGATCGTCGATCCCTGGGGCGTGGTGATGGATCGACTGTCGCGCGGCTCTGGTATCGTCATCGCCGGCATGAATCCGGTTTATCAGGCGAGTTTGCGTAAGAGTTTGCCGGCCCTGGGGCATCGAACCATTCATCGGCTGTAGGGTCTAGGAAATAGGGGCTAGGATTTAGGGGCTAGAGGCTAGACCTGCCAGGAGCCGCGTGTATATTGACTCGTGGCAATGCCCGGCCTGGACGCCGCACCAATACTGGTTCCTAGGCCATGAGGTATAATAGATACTCCGCTGTAATTGGATTCACCCTCTCTTGGAAATTCGATGAACGAAACCGCTTTGTTTAACACCGCCAATCAATATCTGTTGGCGCCCTACGATCTCGATCAACATGCGCTGAACCGCGTGTTCGGTCAGATCATGACTCACTCGGTGGATTATGCCGATCTGTATTTTCAGTACAGCCGAACCGAGGGTTGGAGCCTGGAAGAAGGCAAGGTGAAGAACGGCAGTTTCAACATCGATCAAGGGGTGGGTGTACGCGCCGTGAGCGGCGAAAAAACCGCTTTCGCTTATTCCGACGAAATTCATCTCAACGCGCTTACCGCCGCCGCATCGGCAACGCGCGCCATCGCTGCATCCGGCGGCGACGGCAAATTGCCTGTCGCGCAAACCGGCAACCCGCGCAAACTCTACGCGCCGCAAGACCCGATCGCGAGCTTGTCCGATGACGAAAAAGTTCGGTTGTTGGAGCGGATCGAAAAATATGCCCGCGATCTCGATCCGCGCGTAACGCAAGTCATGGCGGGACTCGCGGCGGAATTCGATGTGATTTTAGTCGCGCGCAGCGACGGCTTGATGGCGGCCGATGTGCGGCCGCTGACGCGTTTATCGGTCACGGTCATCGCGGAAGAAGGCGATGCGCGCGAGCAAGGCTCTGCCGGCGGCGGCGGCCGCTTCGACTACGGTTATTTCACCGACGCGGTGTTGCAAGACTACGCCAAACAAGCGGTGCATCAGGCCATCACCAATTTAAAAGCCAAGGCCGCGCCCGCCGGCAGCATGACGGTGGTGCTCGGCAACGGTTGGCCCGGCATCTTGCTGCACGAAGCGATCGGCCACGGACTGGAAGGCGATTTCAACCGCAAAGGCAGTTCGGCATTTTCCGGCCGCATCGGCGAGCGCGTCGGCGCACCCGGCGTCACGGTGCTCGACGACGGCACCATCCCCGACCGCCGCGGATCGCTCAATATCGACGACGAAGGCAACCAAACCCAAAGGACCACACTGATCGAAAATGGCATCTTAAAGGGCTACATCCAAGACAGCCTCAACGCGCGACTCATGGGCATGCCGCTCACCGGCAACGGCCGGCGCGAATCCTTCGCCCACATCCCGATGCCGCGCATGACCAATACCTACATGCTCAACGGCGATAAAGATCCGCAGGAAATCATCGCGTCGGTGAAGAACGGCTTGTATGCGGTCAACTTCGGCGGTGGCCAAGTCGACATCACCAACGGCAAATTCGTGTTCTCCGCCGCGGAAGCCTACATGATCGAAAACGGCAAAGTCACTTATCCGGTAAAAGGCGCAACGCTGATCGGCAACGGGCCCGATGTGCTGACGCGCGTTTCCATGATCGGCAACGACATGGCGCTGGATGCCGGCGTGGGCACCTGCGGTAAAGATGGCCAGAGCGTGCCGGTTGGGGTCGGGCAGCCGACGTTAAAGATCGATGGTTTAACCGTTGGTGGAACGGCCTAAACGGATATAAACACCCGCCAGAGTGCCTGGAGAACCCAACCAGTATTGCCTCTACGGGTGTCACTGAGGATGCCTTCGGCCTCGCGAAAGCGCCGACCTGTATCCCCGACCGTGAATTAAATCAAAATGAATCGATGGATTGCGGTGCAAAAACAGATTCCTAGAATTTTAATAACACAGTTCGGTGGATCCAGTGGATAACTGTAAGTTTCCTTATTGGCACTTATGTCATCGCTAAGCACAGACAAACTTGCCGTCCTATTCGACGCCGACAACGCGCAATCGAGCATCGCGACCGAGCTTCTTGGGGAAGTCGTCTGCTACGGAACTGCCACTGTACGGCGAGCTTACGGAGATTGGACAACCCCGAACCTTTCCGGCTGGAAAGAGACGCTTCACGATCTCGCAATTCAACCGCCCAGCAGTTTCGGTTCGCTGTTGGGAAAAATGCCACCGACTCGGCATTAATAATTGACGCCATGGATTTACTCCACGGCGACAATATCGACGGCTTCTGCCTGGTGTCCTCCGACAGCGATTTCACGCGTCTCGCTACTCGAATTCGAGAGGCTGGATTGTCGGTATATGGGTTTGGAGAGAAGAAGACCCTCCAAACCATTTGTGGCGGCCTGCGATAAATTTGTGTTTACAGAAATCCTTCGGCCCGTCGCTGAGGAAGCCCCGGCAAGCGTTTCTGCCCAAGAGCCGCTACAACCCCTGCTCGCCGCCGCGGTAAACGCTGCCGCTACAGAAGACCGATGGGCAGCACTTTCTGCTGTCGGTTCGCTCGTAATGAAAGCAAGCCCATCATTCGACCCTCGCAATTTCGGGTTTCAGAAGCTCGGTGAACTAGTCAAAGGTCAAAACTATTTGGAAGTTAAGTCTGTTCCCATTGGCGATGGCTCGCCGAACAACCATGTATATGTGCGTCTCAAAGAAACCTAACTAGCCCATCGAACAAAAGCGCAGTCGCCTACAGATGCAAGCATTGCAATGAACGAAGAATCTGCAAAGGAATATTTGAAGAACGCCGATTCCAATGCGGCGCGGCAGGCCGTTGAATACATAGCGAATGAACTCGACGAAATATCCGCGCGTGTTTCGGCGTATGGTCTTGCCACCGGGCCGAGACGCGCAGTTGGTGCTGTGGCTCAAATGGGCGCAGATCTCGCTAAGGGCGCATTAATGCTTTTCGCAGCAGAGCGATGGTATTCCGGGGCGGCGTTGGTTCGTCAACTTATCGAAGTCGAATACCTGATTTTTCTTTTCGCCTCGAATCCGCAAGAGCCTGAGTTGTGGCTCACCCCGACCGAAGAGCAAGTTCGACGAATGTTCTTGCCAAAAGCGATGCGCATGCGATCAAACGGAAGGTTTGACGAAAAGGAATATTGGCTACATTGCGAGCACGGAGGCCATCCGCGAGCAAAGGGGAGTATCTACCTCAAAGAAAGGCTGACGTTGATTCAGGACAATTCAAAGGAATTCTTCGACCCGTCCATTCTCTGGGTAGACCTGGCACAACATCTGGAGAGGCTATGGGGGCATTTCGAGCTAGCTGTGCGGTTGCACTCGCCAACCAACGTTTATCCGGAACGATTCGCGGCTGTGAGAGCGAAAATAGCGGAATGGCGAATGATCGATCCACTTCCTTCGAAGATTTAAGCGAGAAAATTTAGTTCAGTGCACCAAAGCAATGGCTAACTTGAAGTTCGACATGGACAAGTTTCGCAGGCCAGCGAGGGATGAGGTAGCTTGCGCTGTGGTGCGCCGGCCCGATAAACTCTTCGGTCACTGTGGTTGTTAGACGGCGGGTTTTCGGTAGGGTTGAAAGGATCATTTTAAGGGCGGCTCTTGGCCGCCCACGTGAGCAGCGCGCGCGAATTTCAGCGCGCGGTTTGACTTATGTTTCGGTCGGTCAGAAACATTCGTCGGCAACAAAAGCCAAATTTATCGTTCAACAAAATCGTGCGAATTCACGGTTTAAGGCCATGCGGCGAAATCCCGTTGTTGAAGAAGTGCCCATGCTCAGATGGGCGCTCACGATCGATTACGCTTTCGCGCTCGGACGCGCCGATACGGCGTCGTACCAGCGCCGCAGGTGCTTACATTCTGGCGGCATATCGAGTTCAGTCCATTTGCCGAAATCGATCGCGCACAGGGTCGTCGCATCGGCAATGGTGTAGCAATTGCCTGCGACGAAACATTGTTGGCAAGCTGAGCATCGAACTTGCGATAGAACCTCCCTAAGCGCGCTTTGGCACGTTCGACCAGATAGGGATGCTGCTGAATTGCCTCGGCGAAACGGGGCAGGCCGCGGTCGGCGAAAGCGGGATGAGTATTACGAAACAGTTCGGAGGCTGCAAGCATGCCTTCTTCGTAGATGTGCAACCGCCGTAGGGTCGGGGCAATGTGCCAGTCGTAGATTTTCATGTGATCCTCCCTGGTTGCATATCGATGCGAACGAAAATAGGAAGTGGGTCCCTTCCTTTTTTTCTAACTCAAACTATAGACTCCGCATTGGCCGGTCGTCAATTGGAGGAATTTTCAGGCCAGCGCAACTGCATCGGCGGGTCAAAAAGCCAGCCGCTGCAATCGGGTGGATTTGATACGTATCAACACAGGTCAAATGAGCGCCATGACCCTGGTTGCATATCGATGCGGTCTGGCCTAGTATCAACTTATGGCGCGCATAAAAATAGTGTGCCGTCGTTTTGTCAGTAAGCCAGATCAATGGAGGTGCTATAGAGGAAAATCATGATAAATCGATCCTGACGCCTGCACTCATTTGCCGGCACACGTCGCATGCAGCGACGAAATAACGCCACAGCGATGTGGCAAACCTGTGAAGCCCTGCGATTTTCGTAGGGCTTTGCGTTTGTGGAGCCGGGATTAAATCTATCGCACGATTTCGGGTGCCGATTAAATAGCGCGCTTCCAGATCCCCAGCCTATAGCAGCAACTGGTTCTGCGACCTTGTGAAACTCCGCTGCCCGCAATGACTGAGTGATTGATCCCAACCGCGAATGAATGCGATGGACCGCAAGAGCGAATAATTATTCGAAATGCCGCGGAGCCGACGTTCACGAATGACGCCTTTAAAAATTACGCGATGTCGGCAATGTGCATACGAGCTCCACAGGACGAAAATCGGTGTGCGTAGTCGCTTGCATCAATCTGCTAGTAGAATATTCGCTTCGGTGGATGGCATTAGGAGAAACATACCATGGCTTTAGCGATCAACTGCGACATGGGTGAGGCATTCGGCCTCTATCAGTGCGGTGACGACGAGGGCATCATGCCTTACATTACGTTGGCAAACGTCGCGTGCGGCTTTCACGCCTCTGATCCGATGGTGATGCGTAAAACCATACGCTTAGCGAAAAAATTCGGCGTCCGGGTCGGCGCCCATCCTTCGTATCCCGACCTGCAGGGTTTCGGACGGCGCGAAATGAAAATGAGCCGCGACGAATTGTCAGCTTGCATCCTGTACCAAGTCGGCGCGTTAAAAGCGTTTCTCGATGCCGAAGGCATGCCGCTGAATCACATCAAGCCTCATGGCGCGCTCTACGGCGTCGCCGCCCGTGACGAGAACGTCGCCAACGCCATCTGCGATGCGGCCGAGGTATTCAAGGCGCCAGTGCTCGGTATGGCGAACACCAAGCATGAAGAGGTCTACACCAAACGCGGTATGCAGTTTCTTGCCGAGTACTACACCGACCTCGACTACGCCGACGATGGCTCCTTGATTATCACCCGCGAGCACGAGGCCAAGAATGCGGAAATTGCGGCACAACGCGCTATCCGCGCAGTTAAAGAAGGTAAAGCCACCTCCATCAACGGCAAGGACATTCCCATGCGCGCGGATTGCGTCTGTGTACACTCCGATACGCCGGGCGCGGTGTCACTGGCCATCGCGGTGCGCAAGGCATTGGAGCCTTACTTGCATTAAGACCTATCGCCGCTTATCAACTTGCGCAGCGCCTTGGAGTATACTCATTCTCGTTTCGATGGCTATTGGTTTTCGCGTTGTCCGGCACCCGCAAGCTGGCTCGCGCCGGCTTAATAGAGCGGCCGCTCGGCCATAGGTCTGGAACTAACGCTCTCGCAATTTTCATCTTATAACTGAGGAGACAAACAACATGAAAACGTTTACTAAGTTTGGAATCGGCGCGGCTGTGGGGTTGCTGTTCACGTCCTTGTCTGTGCAAGCCAAGGATTGGTTTCCTTATCCGGTCGAATCCTGGGATCCGCCATTTGATATGAAGAGTCCGCGCAAAAAAATTGAATATACGCCGCTCGCGAAGGCGAGTAAAAAATGGCAGATCTGCGTGTCGTTTCCGCATATGAAGGATGCCTATTGGCTCGGCGTCGATTACGGCGTGGTAGAAGAATCCAAGCGCCTCGGCGTCAAGATGCAGTTAGTCGAAGCCGGTGGTTACACGGAGCTGAAAAAACAGATTTCCCAGATCGAAGATTGCATCGCAGCGGGCGCCCAAGCGGTGGTGATCGGCGCCATTTCTAACGACGGGCTCAATAATCTTGTGACAGAGATCCGCAAGAAGAATATTCCCGTTGTCGATGTGATCAACGGCATCTCGTCGAAAGATCTGTCGGCGAAGTCGCTGGTGTCGTTCGGTGAGATGGGCGCCAAAGCGGGCGCGGCGTTGGCAGCGCTGCATCCCAAGGGCGGCGAAGCAGTCAAGGTCGCTTGGTTCCCGGGCCCCCCCGGCGCCGGTTGGGTAGAAGCGGGCAACGAAGGCTTTCAGGGCGCGATCAAAAACTCCGCCGTGCAAGTAGTCGAAACTAAGTACGGCGACACCGGCAAAGAGGTGCAGTCGAAGCTGGTGGAAGACACGTTGCAAGCCCACCCCGATATCAAATACATCGCCGGCACTGCGGTAACCGCCGAGGCAGCCGTGCCGATTTTGAAATCCCGCGGGCTGGACAAGAAAATAAAAGTGATCTCGTATTACTACACCCCGGGCGTGCATCAGGGCATCAAAAGCGGCGACATCATGGCGGCGCCTACCGATCAGTGCGTGATCCAGGGACGCATCGCCATCGATCAAGCCGTGCGTTTGTTGGAGGGTAAGGAATATTCCAAGCACGTCGGACCGGAGTTGATGGTCGTCGACCAAAGCAACTTCAAGAGCTTCAATCCGGACACGACCTTGGCGCCCGCGTCCTTCAAACCCACGTTTAAGGTGGACTAACTCTCACCATGTCGTAGCAGCGCGCACAGTAAATCAACCTGGGCGCGCTGCCGCTTAGCTCGAGCAAGCGCGAGCAAGCTGAAGATATGCTCGCCGATCCTTCCCATGAGTCCGTGTTAACCGCGCCGCTGCTGGCGCTGATTGCGCTCTCGAAGCAGTACCCCGGCGTATTGGCGCTCGATCAAGTTAATTTTGAACTGCTACCCGGTGAAGTGCACGTTTTGTTCGGTGAGAACGGCGCCGGCAAGTCGACGCTAATCAATATTATTGCGGGTGCGCAGATGCCGACCTCGGGAGAGTTGCGGATTCGTGGGGTCACGACGCATCTCCACTCAGTGCATCAGGCTCGGGGCTTGGGCATCAGCGCCGTCTTTCAGGAGTTTTCTTTGGTGCCCACACTCACCGTCGAGGAGAATCTGTTCCTCGGCGGCGAGCCTAAGCGCTTCGGTCTGCTGGACAAGAAGGCCATGCGCGAGCAGGCACGAACGATTCTGCGCGATCTTGGCTTTGAGCTCGATCCAGAAATAAGGGTTCAGCACCTAAGCCGCGCCGAACAGCAAATGGTGGAAATCGCGAAAGCATTTCGCTTCCACAGCTATCGGTGCTCATTCTAGATGAACCCACTGCTTCGCTTACGGAAAAAGAAACCGAACAACTATTCGGTTTGATCCGCAAGGCAACCGAGACCGGTGTGGGTGTCATCTATATTACCCACCGCATGGCTGAAATCCGACGTATCGGCGATAGAGTAACGGTATTACGTGATGGCAAATACGTTGCAACGGTCGACGCCAAAACTACACCCAGCGACGAACTGGTGCGCTTGATGACCGGCCGCGTCGTCGGAGAGATCTTTCCGCAAATCAAGCATGCACCCAAAGACACTTTGCTTAGCGTCGAGGATTTGTCGACGGCGAATCGCACGGTCATCGGCGCGTCGCTCAGCGTGCGTGCGGGTGAAGTCGTCGGTATCGCAGGACTCATCGGTTCGGGTAAATCCGAGATCGCGCGCGCTTGTTTTGGCCTCGAACGGATAACCAGCGGGAGGGTCGCTTTCAAGGGCAACAACGTCACGGGATCGACGCCGCGCCAAATGATGGAGCGAGGCCTGTTCTATCTGCCGCCGGACCGGCGTGCCGAAGGACTCTTGATGATGCGCTCGTGCCGCGAGAACATATCGCTGCCGTCGCTAAACCGCGAACCCTACAGTCGCATGGGCCTGCTGAAGCTCAAAGGTGAACGCGAACATACGCGCGAGCTGGCGACCCGTCTGAATTTGCAACCACCGCGCATCGAAAGAAATGCTGAGCATTTTTCCGGTGGTAATCAGCAAAAGGTCTTGCTGGCAAAGAGTCTTTCGCGGCCGGTGGAGGTATTCGTGTTCGACGAGCCCACCGTCGGCGTGGATGTGGCGACGCGCGCTGCGATTTACCAATTCATCCGCGATCTGACGGAGCAAGGCGCCGGCGTACTATTGATCTCTTCCGATTTGCCGGAAGTATTACACCTGTCGAATCGACTGTACGTCATGTACCGCGGCCAGATACAGGCTGAACTCGCAGCCGGCGAGATCGACGAAGAAAAGGTGCTGCGCTATTTCTTTCACCGCGAGGCGGCGTGACCCCACCCGCCACTATCGAACCTTCGGGCCGCAGCCATTTCCTACAACGGCTGTTTGTGCGGCTCGGTGTGCTGCCGTTTCTATTGATCATCGCCGTCATCGTATTCTCGCTGTTATCAGACAATTTTCTGCGTGCCGATAACTTAATCAACGTAGTACGGCAATCGGTCTATCTCATGATCGTCGCGCTAGGACAAATGCTCGCGCTACTAACCGGCGGCTTCGATTTATCGGTCGGTACTATCCTCGCGCTGACCTCGGTCGTCGGAGCGATGGTCATGGCCGGCATTCTTCGAGGCGCATCCCGAAGCAATCTGGGCGGCGATTTTCTTAGGTTGTCTGGCTGGCATTCTTGCAGGCACATTGGTGGGAGTGATCAACGGCATCGGTGTTGCCGTGTTCAACGTATCGCCCTTTATCATGACACTCGGCATGGCGTCAGTCGGATTCGGCATCGCGCTTTATCTGACGAGCGGCATGCCGGTGTACGGCATGCCCCCTGCGTTTGGTGAGGTTTTCGGGTTCGGGCGCGCGTTCGGCATACCGATACCGATTATTGTCGTGGCCGTGATAGCACTGCTTACCTTTGTCTTAGTAAGCCGCACACCGATCGGACGCTATTTTTACGCGGTGGGCGGTAACATAAAGGCGGCGAATCTTTCAGGGATCAACACTAAGCTGACCCTATTCATCACCTACACATTATGTGCTCTGTTGAGCGCGATCGGCGGCATGCTGATCACCGCGCGATTGACCACCGGCGAAGCCAATATCGGCGCATCGATGCCGCTGGAATCCATCGCCGCTTGCGTCATCGCCGGGGTAAGCCTGCGCGGTGGTATCGGGCGGGTGGAGAACGTGGTTCTCGGCGCGCTGTTCATCGCGTTGGTGCAAAACGGCATGAATCTGGCTAAGATCGAGTCTTACCTGCAGACAGTCGTGTTGGGATCGCTATTGATTCTAGCCGTGATCGCGGATCAATTGCGGCTGAGGTATATCGCGAGCATGAAAGACTAAGCGAAGATATGAAACGAGTTCTAATCGCCAATCGCGGCGAAATCGCTTGCCGTGTGATCAAGAGCTGCCGCAAGCTCGGCATGGAAACAGTCGCGGTGTATTCCGACGCGGATCAGAATTCGCTGCACGTGCAGCTCGCGGATCAAGCGCATCACATCGGAGCGTCCAAACCCGCCGAGAGTTATCTGAACGTCGAACGCATTCTCGAGACCGCAAAATCGGCAAACGCCCACGCGGTTCACCCCGGCTACGGCTTTCTCGCCGAGAACGAGAGTTTCGCCAGCGCCGTAATGAAAGCGGGCCTAATCTGGATCGGGCCGTCACCGCAAAGCATTATCGACATGGGCGACAAGGGCCGGGCGCGCGAGTTGGCGCGAGCTGCGGGCGTGCCGGTGCTACCGGGTAGCCGGGCTTTCGCGACCGGCATGCTGGATGGCATCGAGGCTGCCGGCGCGGAAGTCGGCTTTCCGTTATTGGTGAAAGCTACGGCAGGCGGTGGCGGTATCGGTATGCAACGGGTGAACGAGCCGGGTCAACTGCGCAAGACGGCCGAGAGCACGCAGTCCATGGCGCAGCGCAGCTTCGGCGATGGATCGGTGTACCTCGAACGCTTCGTGCCGCGTGCGCGGCATATCGAAATCCAAGTGTTCGGCTTCGGTAACGGTAAAGCGATTCATCTGTGGGAGCGCGAATGCTCGATACAGCGGCGCTTCCAGAAAATTATCGAAGAAAGTCCTGCGCCCAATTTGCCGGCGGCCACCCGTGAAACGATGGCGCAGGCGGCGGTCGCGCTCACGAAAAATCAACATTACAGCGGCGCGGGTACGGTGGAGTTCGTAGTCGACGCGGATACCAACGAGTTCTTCTTTCTGGAGATGAACACTCGCATTCAAGTCGAGCACCCCGTGACCGAGATGATAACCGGTGTCGATCTGGTGGCTATGCAATTGCAGCTAGCCGCCGGGTACGATTTGTCACATCTGCAACAGCACGCAATCCAGGCAGAAGGTCATGCGATCGAATGCCGGCTGTACGCCGAGAATCCCGACCGCATGTTTTTGCCTTCGCCCGGTACGCTGACGCGGCTGTCGTTTCCGGCCGAGGACGAGCACGTGCGCATCGATACAGGCGTGCGGGAAGGAGACAAGGTAACGCCCTACTACGATCCCATGATCGCCAAGATCATCTGCCGCGGCATCGATCGCAGCGCGGCGATCGAGCGCATGTTAAACACGCTGGCGGCGATTCGACTGGAAGGGTTGGCGAGCAATCTTGGATTCTTGAGCCGCGTGGTCAACCATCCGGCGTTTCGCGCAGGGACAGTACCTTTACCGGTTTCATTGAGCAGTATAAAGCCGACCTATTAAGTTCCACCTTAGGAGAGCAACATCACATGATTTACGACGAACCAAAATTCTTGCCAGGCGGTGATCGCTACATGCTGATCGAGTTCGGCAACGAGATGAACTTAGAGCTCAATTTCATGGCGCAAGGATTGGCTGACGCAATCGTCAAGAACAAGATAAAAGGGCTGATCGAAACCGCGCCGTGCTTCGCGTCCATGCTCGTGCACTATGAGCCGGAAGACATTTCGTTCGGCGATCTTAAGAAAGAGATGCTGCGACTGATCGAGACGCTGGGACCGTCGGACGACATCGAGTTGAATAGCCGCTTGTTCTATTTCCCGACCGTCTATCTCGATCCGTGGACTAAGGAAGCGTGGCAGGATTACTGCAATAAGATCACGCAGAAAAAATGGGATCCGCAATTGATCGCCGACGATAACGGCCTGGCCGATGTTAACCAGTTCGCGCGCGTGCACTCGGGCACGGAATATTGGGTTGCCTCGCTCGGTTTCTGGCCGGGTCTTCCCTTTATGATGGCGCTAGATCCGCGCTGTAAGCTGACGGCGCCCAAGTATAATCCGCCGCGTACTTGGACGCCGCAAGGCACCGTCGGCATGGGTGGCGCTTCGACCGCCATCTATCCCGTCGCCACGCCGGGCGGTTATCAGATCTTCGCACGGATTCCTGTTCCGATTTGGGATCCCGATCGACGTTTCCCGGTATTCGACAAGTCGATTTGCCTGTTTCAACCGGGTGACCGAGTGAAATTCGAAATGTGTACGGTGGAAGAGTTCGAGGAAGCGGAGCGCAAAGTGAAAGCGGGCACCTACGTCTACAATGTGGTCGAGTACCAAAAATTCTCGGTCGCCAATTACAAGACCTGGGTCAAGTCCCTCGACCTGAGCAAAAAATTTTAGGAGGACGCCATGATTGAAGTCATCAAACCTGGATTAGAGACCTCCGTGCAAGACTGGCCCGGCCGGCTCGGCTATTGGAACCAGGGTTTCCCACCCTCGGGGCCGATGGATAGCTGGTCGATGCGACTTGGCAATGTGCTGGTCGGCAACGAACCTGGCGATGCGGCCCTCGAAGCCCAATACATGGGCCCGACGCTGAAATTCCAGCGCGATGCCGTGATTGCGGTCACCGGCGCCGACATGAAACCGGCGCTGGATGGATCAGCCATCGCGATGTGGGAGAGCGTGGTGGTAAAGGCTGGTCAAACTTTGGCGCTTACCTTCCCTAAATTCGGCGCCCGCACTTACATCGCAATCGCGGGCGGCATCCGCACCGAGCCGTGGTTGGGCTCACGCTCGACATTCCATAAGGCCGGTGTCGGCGGCATGGAAGGTCGCGCGATTAAAGACAAGCAGGTAATTCCTGTTGGTCCAGGCAACGGCAACCCTGGACGCAAGGTAAAGCCCGAAACGCGCCCGGTTATTTCGGAAAATAAGCGTTGGGAGATTGAGGTCGTGGTGGGCCCCAATGACGATTGGATCGATGCCGCCGGGCACAACATGTTTCTCTCAACCGACTGGAAACTCTCCGGCAAGAGCGACCGCACCGGTTTTCGCCTCGATGGACCAGAATGGACTTTTACCGAGAAGGCGCACAACAAGGCGCCTGAGCACGGTTCGGTTCCGTCCAACATCATCGATCAAGGCTATCCGATCGGCGCGATCAATCTGGCGGGCCAGACACCCATTATTTTGGTCAACGACGGTCCCAGCATGGGTGGCTTCATCAATCCGTACACCGTGCCGCAGTGCGCTTTTTGGAAGCTCGGCCAAGCGAAACCAGGCGACGTTTTCAACTTCAAGGCAATATCGGTGGAAGACGCACAGGCGCAAGCGCGTCGCATGAAGCAACTCTGTACCGAAGCGTCGGTTATCGTATAAGGAGAATAACGTGGCAGAAATCGTAAAGACCATCGTTGCCGGCAACATGTGGAAAGTGCTGGTGAGCGTCGGCGACAAAGTAAGTGCGGGAGATACGCTGTTCATCATGGAGGTCATGAAAACCGAAGTGCCGCACACAGCCTCGGAGAACGGCATCGTGAAAGCAGTCCATATTCACGAAGGCCAAGAGGGTCTGGACCCGGATACCGACGCGATAGAGATCGGGTAG
>CAVQPB010000002.1:0-9556 GCA_963714525.1 uncultured Pseudomonadota bacterium | reverse complement strand
AGGGGGAACAAACCGCATGGAACAAATCTTTGGCTTTGCCGGTGTAGGTCGGATGGGTTCGCTGATGGCGCCCAGGCTGCTTAGTGCTGGACATAGCGTACACGTGTTCGATATCAGCGCGGATGCCGTGACTGCGATGGAAAAATTGGGCGCTAAAAGCGCGGCGACTATCGCCGATCTAGCGAATCAAGCCGAGACAATATTTCTAAGCCTGCCGAATCCGGAAATCGTGAACAGTGCTGCGTTGGGCAAGAATGGGCTAATCGAGGGGAACAAGGTTAAGCGCGTAGTCGATTTCTCCACCATCGGGCCGCGCATGGCGGGGATAGTCGCGACTGCGCTGGCAGCGAAAGGCATCACTTATGTCGATGCACCCGTGAGCGGCGGGCTCAAAGGTGCGCGAGACGGCACGCTGGCGGTGATGATCGCGTGCTCCAAGCCGGTGTTCGCCGAACTCGAGACTATACTCAAGATTTTTGGCAAGCCGTTCCATCTCGGGGAAGTCGCTGGCCAAGCGCAGACGATGAAGCTTGCGAATAATTTGCTCGCTGCCGCGGCCATAGCATTGTCGTCGGAAGCGATGGTAATGGGCGTGAAGGCCGGACTCGATCCTAAGGTGATGCTTGAGGTGCTGAACATGAGCACCGGCCGGAACAGTGCGACCCAGGACAAATTTCCGCGCTCTATTTTGCCGGGTACATTCGATTTCGGCTTTGCCACGGGCTTATCCTATAAGGACGTTAAACTCTGTATCGACGAGGCGGAAGCAATGGGGGTCCCTATGGTTTGCGGCGCGGCGGTACGCCAAATGCTGGCCGTCACCAACGCGATGTATGGCCCCGATTCGGATTTCACGTCCATGTGCCGTGTGGTTGAATCGTGGGCAGGCGTTGAAGTGCGCGGCTGATGCGGCCGATCCAGCTTCACTATTCCCACGAAATTTCTGCATGCTAGGAGATAACTGAATGTCCATGGTGACTACGCAAAGAGTGAAGCCGACGCCGCTCGACGTCCAGGAACCTTTGGCGGTTCGCATCGCGAATAAAATTGCCGCGACTTCTCTGGATACGCTTCCAGTGGAAGTGATAGACAAAACCAAGATTTGCTTGCTTGATCTCATCGGCTGCGCTTTCGAGGCGCGCGACTTGCCCTGGAGCCGCCAGGCGGTCGGGTTGGCACAGGCCGCGGCCGATGGGCAAGGTGCGGCCATGATCGGTTCGCGGGAGCTTGCAGCCTACGGCGATGCAGCTTTTGCCAATGCGGTGATGGGCCACGGCCTGGTGCGCGAAGACATGCATTCGGGCAGCATCAGCCACTTCGGCATCGTAGTGCTTCCGGTGTTACTTGCATTGGCACAGTATCGGCGTGTGTCCGGTCGCGAATTTATTACTGCGGCGGCAATCGGCTATGAAGTCGGCGGACAAATCGGCCGCGCAGTGATGGATGCGGAAGTGGCAAAAATCCATCGGCCTACCGGCATTACCGGTCCGGTGGCGGCAGCGGCAGCAGGGGCACGGCTGCTCGCACTAGACGTCAACGCAACAACGAGCGCCATCGCGTTAGGCGCGAACACGACGCTAGGATTCAATCAATGGGCCCATACCGGCGGCAGCGAAATGTTCTTTCAAGCAGGGTTTGCCGCGCGCAATGCCTTGACCGCGGTGCGACTAGCCGAGTCGGGCGCATTCGCCTCCCCCACTGCGCTCGACGGCGAAGCGGGATTATTCGCTGCACTGAAGAAACGCTCCGCTGCGTCCCAAGTAGAATTGTTCAAGGGCCAGCCGGAGATGCTGTCGGTTTATCACAAGCCGGTGCCGGCCTGCAATTTCGCGCAGACTCCCTGCCAGGCGGCATTATGTCTAGTTCGTGATGAAACGGTTACGCCCGACCGCATTACCGCCATTAAGGTACGGGTTCCGCGCGCGGGGGCATTATATCCAGGCTGCGATTACACCGGCCCGTTCGCACATATTCCCCAGGCAAAAATGAGCATCCAATACAACGTTGCTGCGGCACTCATTCTGGGTAACGTTTCTGAGAAAAATTTCACGCTATTGAATGATCCGTTACTGCGCCGCCTCATCTCGATAACGACGTTGGAAGTGGACGACGATATGACGCGCGCCTATCCGGCCTTGCAAGGCGGCGAAGTGGAAATCACAGAAACCGGCAGAGCTTCGCGCCGTGTACGTTTGGATAACGTGGTCAACGCAACGGCGGGAGACGTGCGCGATCGGTTCCACTCGGCGGCTGAGAGCGCGGTAGGCTCCGAGCGCGCGGACGAGATCGAGCGCTTCATCGATACGTTGGAACGCCAGGAAAATATCGGCGCGCTGGGAAGGCTGCTGCAACTTAAAAATGTTTAGCGAACGCCGTTTGCACCTTTGCGCACTACTGCCCGGAATAATCACGGGACCTTATAAAGACATAGGAGGGGAAAGAATGTATCATTCCCGCGCAGGCGGGAACCCATGGTGCATTTGCAGTAGCGAGGGCACAATGGATTCCCGCCTGCGCGGGAATGACAAATAGGGATGTTATCGAAAACTCTTGTGATGCTCGAACATTGACTTTCGTGCAGGAATTTAAGTGGCGTGACTTCGCGAGAACGACAAATCTTGGTAATGCAAAGCAGTCTCGCTCTTAGGTCCCAATGAGCGCATCTCAATTCCTAGAAAATTTTCTCCAAGCGCTGACCGCCGGACTGTTGACCGGCGCGATCTATGGCCTCATGTGCGTGGGCTTGAGCGTCATTTTCGGCGTGATGCGCGTCATCAATTTTGCCCACGGCGATTTCATGATGCTGGGGATGTACGTGGCCTACTACGCGTTCGCCCTGCTCGGTCTGCAAGCCCTATTCGGCCCCGCCGCGGCGCCTTATGTTGCCGCGTTGTTAGCTGGCCCGGTGATATTTCTCGCCGGTGTGGTGGTGCACAAATTACTGGTAAGCAAAGTCACGGGCATGCGCGGCAGTGTATTAGCCGCCGAGGGACACTACGCACAGTTGATTCTTACACTGGGCGTGGCGTTAATTCTACAAAATGGCGGACTGTATCTGTTCGGCTCGTCACCGGTTTCAATCCCAACCCCTTTAGCATCGAGCGCGTGGGAAGTCGGTCCACTCTACCGCGATGCGATCACCATTTTCGTTAACCAGGGACAGACCGTCGCAGCCGTTATCGCGGTCGCGGTAGTGCTGGCGTTCGTGCTATTCATGGGCCGGTCGCGATTAGGCAAATCCCTGCGTGCCGCAGCCGACAATCCGGAAGCGGCGACCTATATGGGGATCGACGTCGGTAAAGCGCATCAAATGGCTTTCGGCTTAGGAGTAGCCATCACCGCCATCGGTGGTGGGTTGCTCGCATCGGGGACATCGTTCCAGCCCTATGTCGGGCTCGAGTACGTCATCGTAATGTACGCGGGTGTGGTGCTGGGTGGCCTGGGCAGCGTCTCTGGAGCATTCTTCGGCGGCTTGACCATCGGCCTGGTGCAACAACTGTCCACGTTATTTCTGCCGAACCAACTGCAGAACACCGCCATTTTCGTGGTGTTTCTCGGCATTGTTTTGCTCCGTCCCACTGGCTTGTTTGGTAAAGCAGTTCGGCGAACGTGAGGAAGATTCGGCGCGAGCTTTTGTTGATCGCAGCGTTCGGCATCGCCTATGGATTGCTAACGGCCCTCACCCATCATTCTTATTATCAGTTGATTTTGACCGTTGTCCCGATCTGGGCGGTGATGGGCCTGTCGTGGAATCTTCTGAGCGGCTACAGCGGTTTCGTCTCCTTCGGACACGCCGCATTTTTTGGCCTCGGCGCTTACTTCGTGGCGCTGGCGCAAATCCATTGGGGACTCTCGCCCTGGATCGGCATTCCTTGCGCCGGCATCGTCGGCGGTATCGCGGGCCTGGTGGTGGGCATTCCTACCTTTCGTTTGCGCGGCCACTATTTCGCCCTGGCGATGCTCGCCTATCCGCTGGCGCTGCTGTATGTATTCGAGTGGCTGGGATATCAGGAACTCGCCCTGCCGATGCAGCGCGAAGACCCGGTTGCCTACATGCAGTTCGCGGATCACCGGATTCACGCCTGGTTAGCCTTGGCGCTGATGTTGATCGCCATGCTGCTCACCATTTGGGTCGAGCGCTCGCGATTCGGCATGTCGCTGATTGCGATTCGCGAAGACGAAGCGGCCGCGGAAGCCGCAGGCATTCGAACGCTTGCCTGGAAACTCAAGGCCATTACCTTGAGCGGCGCAATGGCCGGCGTGGCGGGCGGCTTCTACGCCGTGGTGTTGCTGGTGGTGACCCCTCCAGCGGTGTTCGGCATGCTGGTGTCGGCACAAGCGCTCATTGTCGCCATGTTCGGCGGCGTCGGAACGGTCTGGGGACCGGTGATCGGCGCAGTGGTGCTGGTGCCGTTGAGCGAAATCCTACATGCCCAACTGGGAAATGTGATTCCGGGAATACAAGGTGTCGTGTATGGCATCGCGATCGTGGCCGTCATTCTGCTTGCGCCTGAAGGCGTATTCTGGAAAGTGAAAGACATGATCGCCCGACGCAGAGAACCTTTGGCCAAACCCGTAGACGACGTGGCTCTGTCGGAAAAAAAAGCCTGGGCAAAAGTCATCGATCTGCCCCAGCGCAAGTTTAGCGGAGACGTCGTTTTCCAAGTCATCGACGTATCCAAAACGTTCGGCGGTCTCCAAGCCGTGCGCGATGTCAGCCTCAGCGTTACGCGCGGCGAGATTCTTGGCATCATCGGACCGAATGGCGCAGGCAAGACCACGCTATTCAATTTGTTGAATGGGTTCATCCATCCCGACCGGGGGCGCATATTACTCGATGGAAAAGATATAACGGGATGGGCGCCGTATGAAATATGTACGGCGGGCGTTGGCCGCACCTTTCAAGTGGTACGACCCTTTAGGCGCATGACAGTTCACGACAATGTAGTGGTCGGCGCTTACGTGAACGACGCGTCAGAACGCGAGTCCCATAGCATTGCCGAAGCCGCGCTAGCTAAGGTCGGACTGGAACTTGAGGCGCGGCGTCCCGCGGGTGAACTGAGCAACAAACAATTGCGCCTGCTTGAGATCACTCGCGCGCTGGCCGGAAAGCCGAAGATATTGCTGCTCGATGAAACCCTGGCAGGGCTGGGCGGAGCGGAGGTCGAGGAAGTGATTGCGCTGGTTCGGCAACTTGCAACCGACGGCATGACCGTGGTCATTATCGAACACACCATGCAAGCGATGGTCAAGTTGGTCGATCGATTTGTAGTATTGAACGAGGGCGCCGTGCTCGCCGAGGGACAGCCTGGGGAAATCACGCGCAACGAAGCCGTTATCGATGCCTACCTCGGCCGCAAGTGGCGGATGGCGAATGCTTGAGATCGCCGATCTGCGCGCCGGCTACGGCGGCGTGCCGGTTTTGAACGGCGTTACGTTGCGCGTCGGCGACGGAGAGTTCGTTGCCATCGTCGGTCCGAACGGCGCCGGGAAGACCACGTTGTTCAAAACCATCTCTGGGATCGTGCACCCCTCCTCCGGTGGCATTCGTTTTCAGGAACAGGATTTGCTGGCGGTGGCGCCTGCATCGCGTCCGCATTTGGGTATCGCCCATGTGCCGGAAGGCCGACTAGTGTTTCCATCGCTGACCGTGTTCGAGAATCTTGAAATGGGTGCACAGACTGCAGCCGGCCGCGCCGCGTGGAAAGATAATCTGGAGAAAATTCACTCGTGGTTTCCGCTACTTGCGCAGCGCGCGAAAACGCTGGCAGGCTCGTTGTCCGGCGGTCAGCAACAGATGCTGGCGATAGCCCGAGGCCTGGCATCCGCGCCGACACTACTCATGCTCGATGAACCGTCGATGGGCCTCGCCCCGACCATAGCGGATGAAATCTTTGAACGCATTGTTTCGATCCATAAGAATGGCGGTCTCACCGTGCTGCTGGTCGAACAGCGTGTCGCAGAAGCGCTGCATTTCGCCGACCGCGGCTACGTGATCGAGACCGGCCGAGTAGTATTGCAAGGATCACACGATGAACTGAAACGCGACGACCGGGTACGCGCGGCGTATCTCGGAATATGAATAATCCCGGTGCGACCGGTTAGGGGAACAGTGATGCAAAGTACATGGATGAGAAAAGCGATTGGTTTAGCCCTTGGGGCGGTAACGTCATTCGCCGTAGCACAAACTAAAGACGTAGAAGTCGGCCTGATCGCACCGATGTCGGGACCTTGGGCACGCCAAGGCCAGGTCATGAAAATGGCGGCCGACATGGCGATCGACACCATCAACCAGCAGGGTGGAATCAAATCCATGGGCGGCGCGAAAATGAAGCTGGTGGTTTTTGATGCGGGTGACAGCGTGGAGAAAGCCAAGAACGCCGCGCAACGCATGGTTGCCGATGCGCCGAATTTAGTCGTCGCAACGGGCGCCTACTTGAGTTCCTTCACGCTGGCGGTCACCGAAGTCACCGAGCGCGCGCAGTTGCCGGTGGTTACCTTCTCCTATTCAGACATGATCACCGCGCGTGGTTTTAGGTATGTATTCCAAACCTCCGCCACCGGCGTGCAGCAGGCCGAAGGGTCGTTACCCGCGTTGCTCGACATGGCGGAAAAGGCATCGGGCAAGCGCCCGCAAACCATCGGCATCGTGATGGATAACACCGCAGCGTCGGTCGCCTTTGTAAAACCGATGCGCGACCACCAGTTCGCCAAGTTGGGCCTCAAGCTAGTCGTCGATGAAACCTTCACGCCGCCGTTAGCCAACGCCACCCCCCTGATCCAGAAAGTACGCTCGACGCGGCCTAACCTATTGTTGCTTCTGCCTACGGCCATTCCCGACGCCAAGCTGCTGCTGGAAAAAATGAACGAGTTCGGACTCGGGCGCGGCAAGCTGCCGACCATATCCAACGGCGCCGCGATACTCGACCCGGACCTGCGCAACAATATGAACATCGATCAACTCGAGGGTGTCATGTCGGTGGTAGCGAACTGGACCACCAGTGCGCAAAAGGATTTCGTCGCCGAGGTAAAGAAAAAAACGTCGGAGCCCTGGCCGACCCAACATCTAGTGACGACTTATGGCGACATGTGGATCTTCAAAGCCGCGCTCGAAGCTGCGGGCAAAGCCGATCGTGAATCGGTTGCCAAAGCATTGCGAACGATGGACATCAAAGGTGGGCCAGCGGACTTCTTTCCCGGTAACGGCAAACTTAAGTTCGACGGGAATGGCCGCCGCGAAGGTGCGAGTCTATTGATTGTGCAATGGCAAAAGGGCGTGCCCGTGACTATTTATCCGGCGAAGGATGCACTTGCGGCACCCGCATGGCCTAAGAAATAAGCAAAACGCTGGGCGGCCGTCCTAGCTCACTATGATCGAGGCGCTCAGCATATGCTGGACTGAAACCGGCGTGGAACGGTCCACCCGCTGGTGCTCGGAACGCGCCGTGCCCGCGCCGCAGCGCGTGATTATTGCCGACGACCGCATGACTGCTGACTCGGCATATCGGCTTACTTGTGAAGGCGCCGCAATATTATGGCGCGGCGATTTTCAGAACGCGAAGCAATTGCTGCAAGCGCTCGCCCGGCGAGTCGATCGTAAGAAAAATAAGCCTGCCGCTTCGATTACCGATGCGTTCAATCAACATCGCCAAGCCCAAGCACAGCGCGCAAGAACGCTCGGCATGTTGATCATAAAATTCGAGGACGATTACCGCATCGCTCTGCGCCGTGCGCCCGATGTGAAGCAAGCTTGCGAGGAAGCCTACGGCCCGGCAGATCGGCCTTTCGTCGCCTCGCTGCGTGAATTGTTGGGAATAATCGGCGCCCATGAGTGGCGCAAAAAAGGTATCGAGATTCCCGCCGCCGGTGGGCTAATTCATCCGCACTACGGGGTGTTCGCGCCCATTCGCGCTGAGTATGTGACATTGATTAACGACGCGCCGTTACCCTCGACCACGCTAGCATTCGACATAGGCACGGGAACCGGCGTGTTGGCAGCGGTGCTTGCGCGCCGTGGCGTTGAAAAGATTATCGCCACCGATCAAGATGCGCGCGCATTAACCTGCGCTTGCGAAAATCTCGCGCGGCTTGGTTTTGCCGAACGGGTCGAAGTCATAGAAGCCGATCTTTTCCCGGTGGGACGCGCTCCGCTTATCGTCTGCAATCCACCGTGGGTGCCGGCGCGCCCGAGCTCACCGCTCGAGCACGCCGTGTACGACCCCGATAGCCGTATGCTGCGCGGCTTTCTCGCCGGGCTTGCCGATCATCTCGAACCCGACGGAGAAGGTTGGCTACTACTTTCGGATTTGGCCGAGCACTTGGGCTTGCGCTCCCGTGACGAACTGCTCACCTGGTTTCATGCAGGGGGACTAGTGGTCGCCGGACGAACCGACATTAAACCCAACCATCCCCGTGCTGCCGACAAAACTGATCCACTTCATGCGGCACGCGCGGTGGAAGTGACTTCGTTATGGAGACTCATTACGCGTCGAACGCCGACACCTTCGGGAACGAAACAATAAAATGCCTCAACGCCCATGGGACGCGGCGACGGGTTCACCGATAGCATCGCCGAAACGCATCGGCACCCGAGCCTTTTAGCGCGAGATCTGCATATCCATGGTCGGGTCGGTTGGCTCGTAGCTTGTGCTCTCCCTGTCAAGAACGGGACAGTTAGAGGGTATTCCCTCGCCCCGCTTGCGGAGAGAAACGCAGGGTGAGGGGTAGGCTATTCACTAACGACATCTCGAAAGTTGGAATCAGGCAGCCAAATAACCTCCGTCCACGACTAATTCGGTGCCGGTGATATACGAGGCTTCATCGGAAGCAAGAAAGAGCACAGCGTAGGCCGCTTCGTCGGCACTACCCGCACGGCCGAGCGGCACGGTAGCGAGAACTTTCTCGCGCAGCGCCGGGTCGGCGGCGGTAACTGAGGTCAACATCGGCGGCATTAAGCCGGGGTGTACCGAGTTCACGCGGATGCCGTCTTTGCCGTATTGCACGGCGGCGGATTTCGTAAGGATGCGGATCGCGCCTTTCGCTGCATTGTAGCCCATGTGTACGAAAGCCTGTCCGACGAAACCGGAAATCGACGATAAGTTAACGATGGAGCCGCCACCGGTCTTCTGCATTTCTGCGACTGCATACTTCACGCCGAGAAAGGTGCCGCGCGCGTTGACCGCCAGCAAGCGATCGAAATATTCGGTGCTCATACGATCGGGCACCGCACCGCTGATGCCCGCGTTGTTGACCAGAATGTCAAGCCGACCATAGCGTGCGATGATGCCGTGCATTGCTTCGATCCACTGTTGTTCTTCGGCCACGTCCAAGCGAATGAATCGGGCTTCACCGCCCGCCGCCACGATAGAGTTCGCTACCGCTTCGCCTTCGTGCTCCAGCACGTCCGCGACGATCACTTTCGCACCCTCTTGCGCAAATAACCGTGCCGTACTCTCGCCCATGCCATGAGCAGCGCCGGTAATGAGTGCCACCTTATCTTTAAGTCGCATGCTCCCCTCCTCTATTTATACAGTAACAGCGCTTCGCGCTCTTCGCG
>CAVQPB010000001.1:0-784776 GCA_963714525.1 uncultured Pseudomonadota bacterium | reverse complement strand
CTGCATGACTGTCGAACACGGCGAAGCAATCGCCCTGCTTGAGCGTGCGGCGCGGCCGAGTGGAGGACCCCGTACCCGGAATGTAGAAAGGTGTTTTGGGAACCTCCTCGACCGGTCTTGCGATCGAGCCGTGGCTAAGCAACGAGAGGCCTTAAAATGTTCAAATCCTTGGCGTTCGGCGCAAGCTCGATTTCTTGCTGCTCGCGCTTGGCGGATGTTGCCAGTAGCGACCGATTAATCCCGACATAGTCTTTCGCCATCCGTGTGGCGGAAAAGCGTAGTTCGAACGCTGACGCACCTTTTTTCGATCGAGCGCAATGACGCGCGGCAGCGCCGCGATCGCTTCTTCCATGGTTTCGACGATAGCGCCGGTAATGCCGTCCTCGACGATCTCGGAAACCGAGCCGCAGCGAAAAGCCATCACCGGCGTTCCACAGGCCATCGCCTCGATCATGGAGAGCCCGAACGGCTCTGGCCAATCGATTGGGAACAGCAGCGCCAGCGCTCGCCGAGGAATTGCGTCTTTTGATCGTCGTTGATCTCACCGATGAATTCAACGCCGCGACCCTTGACCACGGCTCGATCTCGGTCTCGAAATAGGCCTCGTCAACGCGGTCCACCTTGGCAGCAATCTTGAGCGGCATCCCCAACGCTCGCGCCATGGATATCGCCCGATCGGGACGTTTCTCCGGCGAGATGCGGCCGAGGAATGCGAGGTAGCCCGCACGCGCCTCCGCTGTGCCGCGATGCAAGTACGTTGGACTCCGTGGCGAACGGTGCCCGCGAAGTTCGCGTGTGGCACCGGACGGTGTTTGACGTTGAAGATCAAAACCAGCGGCATGTCGCCGAAGCCCAGGTAGAGTGGGAGCAGATCGGGCAGATCCTGACGACCATGGAGCGTCGTAACAGTGCGTCCTGCGATCGACCGAAAAAGAGGGAAATGGAATTGATCGATATGGAAGTGCAAGACATCGAAGTCGTCGACCCGTTGGCGGACGCGATCAAGCATCAACATGTAGTAGGGGATCGGATCGCGGACGCTGACGTCAAGGCGGAGTGCCTTGGGTACGCAGGAACGAGATTAGCTGCGGTGATCGAATTGCCGCTCGCGAACAGGGTTACCTCGTGGCCGAGGCCAACCAGCTCTTCGGTCAGATAGGAGACGATCCGCTCGGTGCCACCGTACAGTCGTGGGGGGACGCTTTCCATTAAAGGCGCAATCTGGGCAATTTTCAGTTTTGTCCCTTCCAAAGCGTACACCGATCGGGAAACACACATATGGCGATGGCGAAGGCAAATAGCGAGGGCAGGCTTTGCTATTTTGATGCTGAAGGGACGGCTAGAACCTGCAATTTCGTTTATTGGCACAAAGCGGACATAAGACAGCGACTGATCAATGTCCGCTTTTGGGGTAATTGCGGACATCGCTGAGTGAGAACTTCACTTCCGCTTAGGCGGCTTGCCACACCGCGAGCGTTGGCAAGCCCCTGGACGAGCGCTATCCGTTCAGCCGCCACCACCAATCCCGCGACTCGCGCCGAGCGAGGGTGCCCTCAGCCGGCTGGTCGGGCAGAGACCTCGCTCGGCGATTGTCCGCCACCGGTCCCTCTCGCTCTTTATGTTCTCAAGCGCGGCCTTCAGATCGGCCACCTGCTGTTCGGCCCGTTCTGCCCGATCTTCCGCATCTGGGGTTGGTCCCATCGGAGTGTCCGGCTTTGATGGCGCACGGGACGATGCAGCGGCCGTTGCAAGCGTGTGCATGAGACGTTGCCTGTCCGTGCAAATGGATGATGCGGGCAACGGTGCGCTGGTCCGGTTAATAGCTGGTTGACGGCTGGCGATGCCATGTCCGCTATTGGCACTCAGCGTACATCCGACCGCGCCCGCGTTGGTCGCTATTGGAGTAACAGAGGACATCGGTCCGCACTGGTGCTGAATAGGTTGGTCGTGAATGACCCAAAGTGGACTTCGTTCCGCAGAGGCCAGTTCGCTTCCAGCATTAGTATGCATTCGGGTGCGGGTTCGTGCCGCTAACGTGGCGCTTCGTGCAAAAGGAGCTATCGTTGACTCCGCCGGCCCTTGATCCAATAGGATGTTTAATAAGCGCCACTGACAAAAAAACTCCAGCTTCGGAGGGCAACGCTCTATCCAGCTGAGCTACGGGCGCGCGTAAGCCCTCAATAAACGAAACGCCCCCAAGCGGCAACGGGCCGGACTTCTCCCTGGTCAGTTTTGATGCGCCGAACTTGAGCTTTCTGTGGTTAAGCCCGCTGTATGGCCGCTCTGCAGCTATGCGCCGCTGAAAGAATCTCCTACTGCTCTAGGGTTCGCGCATGGTGCGCGCCCAAGGAGCATTCTCAAATGGCAGTAGCCGCTTCATCCAAGCCGAAAGCCGGCAAGCCGATCACCACCAAGCACCTGGCCGATACGCTGGCGGAACAGCATCAGCTCACCAAGAAACAGGGCTTGGAAATGCTCGAAGACCTCGTCGGCCTGATCACCAAGCACCTGAAGAAGGGCGAGCGGGTGAAGATTGCCGGCCTCGGCATCCTGCAAGTGCGCAAGCGCGCCGCCCGCATGGGCCGCAACCCGGCGACCGGCGAGGCGATCAAGATCAAGGCCAGCAGGAAAGTCGCCTTCCGCGCCACCAAGGATCTGAAGATGGCGATCTGATCGCCACTTGCTCAGTTTTGCAAAGCCCCGCCGGCGCGCCGGCGGGGTTTTTGTTTGGGGCTATCAACAGTGTTAGACTTTAATCCTATATGATGAGGCGCCCGCGTTCTCGAGAGGGAGCGCGGCACTGAAAGAACAATGGTTGCGCCGCTTGGCGCGCCATCCCCCCTCATATTTTGGGGGCACGAAAAAGGGACTACGGCGTACCCGGCGCCGCAAAGAATACGGGCGATGCTTGTCTTGGCGCGTTACCCAAGCAAGTCCGGCGCGCGCCGTATTGGCTACGCGGGCGTCTGACGTCTATAATGCACGCCAAGAAATTCCGAGGAGGTTTCATGTCGCAAGCGGCCGAGAAACGCGGTGGCATGCCCGCGATGCTCAAGGATGCGGCGTTCGTGTGGGAAGACCCGCTCGATCTCGAAGGCGAGTTGAGCGAAGAAGAGCGCATGGTGCGCGACACCGCGCGCGGCTTTGCGCAGAGCTATCTGATGCCGCGCGTCATCGAGGCCTACCGCGACGAGAAATACGACCCCAGCATGCTGCCCGAGATGGGCAAGCTCGGCCTGCTTGGGCCGACCATCCCGGAAGAGTATGGCGGCGCGGGGCTCGGCTATGTCGCCTATGGGCTGATCACGCGCGAACTCGAGCGCGTCGATTCCGGCTACCGCTCCTCCATGTCGGTGCAGTCTTCGCTGGTGATGTATCCGATCTACGCCTACGGCACCGAGGCGCAGCGCCGCAAATATCTGCCGAAGCTCGCAACCGGCGAGATCATCGGCTGCTTCGGCCTGACCGAACCCGACCACGGCTCCGATCCCGGCTCGATGGTCACGCGCGCGGAGAAAGTTTCCGGCGGCTATAAGCTCAACGGCGCCAAGACCTGGATCTCCAATGCGCCGGTCGCGCATGTCGCGGTGGTGTGGGCCAAGCTCGACAACGTCATCCGCGGTTTCATTGTTGAGCGTGGCACCAAGGGATTTTCCACGCCGAAGATCGAAGGCAAACTGTCCTTGCGCGCCTCGATCACGGGCGAGATCGTGCTGGAAGATTGCGTGGTGCCGGAAGAAAATCTGCTGCCGAACGTGAAAGGCCTCGCCGGTCCGTTCGGCTGCCTCAACAATGCGCGCTATGGCATCGCCTGGGGCGCCATGGGCGCGGCCGAATTCTGCTGGCATCGCGCGCGCCAATACGTGCTCGACCGCAAGCAGTTCGGCCGCCCGCTTGCCGCCAATCAGCTGGTGCAGAAGAAACTTGCCGACATGCAGACCGAAATCGCGCTCGGCCTGCAGGGCGCGTTGCGGCTCGGGCGCATGCTGGAAGCGGGCAAGGCGGCGCCGCCGTCGATCTCGCTGATGAAGCGCAACAATTGCGGCAAGGCGCTCGATATCGCGCGGCTCGCGCGCGACATGCACGGCGGCAACGGCATTTCCGAGGAATACCACGTGATGCGCGTGCTCTCGAACCTGGAGACGGTGAACACCTACGAGGGCACGCACGATATTCACGCGCTGATCCTCGGCCGCGCACAAACCGGCATCCAGGCGTTCTTTTGATTCGAACCGCAATGTGCGCCCTCAGTCCGCTCTCCAGCCTTAACGGCCTCGCCGCAACGCTGGTATTCACGACGCAAGGTGCCGTGCTGTGGCCTCAAACGCTGGCGCTCGCCCGGCACGATTGGCGGCGGATTAATCGGCGCCTATGTGGCGCGGATCATTCCGCGCAACGTCGTGCGCGTGCTTCATCGTAGCTGTCGGCGCAGACGCTGACGATCGCCTTCGCGCGGCGCTATTGGTTTTAGAGCAGCTACAGCGCAGCGCTGTTGACGCTATTCGCCAAGGCGGCAACGCGCGCGGTCATTGCGCTGTTCGGATCGTTGAGCGGATCGACCACAGTGAAATGGTTGGCGCCGGCAATTTCCTCGTAGCGCGTGAGCGCCATGCCTTGCCGCCACGCTTCGACGATGCTCCTGCTCTGGCGCAGGAACTCGCTCGATTCCAGCGCGCCGACGACTGCATCGAGGCTTCGCCCGGCCGGCACGCGCCAATAGAGCGGCGACACGCGGCGCGCTTCCGCTTCGTCGAGCCGCAAATCCTGATTCTGCGACACATGCACCAGCGGCAGCGAGATCGAACACGCCGGAGATCGCGTAGGCGGCGGGCACGAGATCGGCCGGCGCGTCGGATGCGAAGCGCTTTCCAGTCTTGCGCCACCATGCAGGCGGCAAGATGGCCGCCGGCGGAATGGCCGTAGACGAAGATGCGCTGCCGCCGTTTGCGCCACAGGAACAGACAGGCCGCGCGCATCTGCTCGATGATGTCGGCGATCGAGCACGCTCGGGCAGAGATCATAGCCCGCGACCGCGACCGTGATGCCGCGCGCATTCGGGCCTGCCGCCATTTGGGCTAAACATCGCCGGCTCGAGCGAGCGCCACCAGCCGCCATGAATGAACATCGCGAGCGGCGCTCTTGTCGTCGTCTTTGGCCGGAAACAGATCGATGGTCTGGCGCAGCGAGGGGCCATAGGAGATGCCCGAATTCGGCGTTGCGCGCCGCCGCGCGGTAGGCGGCCGCCTTCGCGCTGCCAGCGCGCGAAAATCTCCGGATGTTCGGGCACCCGGGCGCGGTTGTCGTATTCCTTTTCGTAATCGATGGGCATGGCAGCTCTCTGAGGGCGGGCGCGAAAAGGATCCACGCTTTGCGCCGGGCCGAAACAACGTTATCTCTTAGCCATGAAAATCGACGGCAAGCAAATGCGCAGCATCTGGGTCGAGGGCGACGGCGCCAGCGTCGGCATCATCGACCAGACGCTGCTGCCGCATCGCTTTGCCACTGCGCGGCTTGCGACGCTGGAAGATGCCGCGCACGCCATCAAGACCATGCAGGTGCGCGGCGCGCCGCTGATCGGGGCGGCTGCGGCCTATGGCGTCTGGCTGGCGCTGCGCGCCGATGCATCCGACGAAGCGCTGGAACGCGCCTATGCCACGCTGCTCGCCACGCGGCCGACCGCGATCAATCTGAAATGGGCGCTCGACGAGATGCTGGCTGCGGTGCGCAACCGGCCGCGTGCGGAGCGGCCGGAAGCGGCCTTGCGCCGCGCCGGCGAGATCTGCCGATGAGGACGTGGCCATCAACCAGGCGATCGGCCGCCACGGACTGAAAATCATCGAGGAGATTGCCGCGCAGAAGAAAAGGCGAGCGCGTCAACGTGCTCACCCATTGCAATGCCGGCTGGCTGGCGACGGTTGATTGGGGCACAGCGACGGCGCCGATCTACATGGCGCACGACAAAGGCCTGCCCGTGCACGTTTTCGCCGACGAGACGCGGCCGCGAAACCAGGGCGCTTCGCTCACCGCCTGGGAGCTCGGCCATCACGGCGTGCCGCATACCGTGATTCCTGACAATACCGGCGGCCATCTGATGCAGCACGGCCTGGTCGACATGGTGATCGTCGGCACCGACCGCGTCACCGCGCAAGGCGACGTCTGCAACAAGATCGGCACTTATCTGAAGGCGCTCGCTGCCCATGACAACAAGGTGCCGTTCTATGTGGCGCTGCCGTCGCCGACCATCGATTTCACTGTCAACGACGGACTTGCCGAAATTCCGATCGAACAGCGCGCGGCTGATGAAGTCGCAACCATGACCGGCAAGACTGCGGATGGCCGCATCGAGACGGTGCAAATCGTGCCGGACGGCTCGCCGGTCGCAAACTATGCCTTCGATGTCACGCCGGCGCGGCTTGTCACCGGGCTGATTACCGAGCGCGGCATTGATCGCCGCCAATCGCGCTGCGCTCGCGCAAGCTTTTCCCGAGCGCGCCGAAATTCGGCCAAAATCTACATCGCAAGGTCACTGATGGCCTTCCCGTCTACCTCGCTCGCATTGCCCGTCGACGGCCGCCAGTCGGAAACCGCGCTAGCGATCGCGCGCGGCACCGCGCGGCTATTGCATGCGCATGGACGCTGCGTGGTGAGCGAATTGCCGCTGCCGTCCGGCCGCCGCGCCGATCTGGTGGCGCTCGATCCGAGCGGCGAGATCTGGATCGTCGAGATCAAATCCTCGATCGCCGATTTTCGCGCCGACCAGAAATGGCAGGACTACCGCGCCCATTGCGACCGCCTGTTCTTCGCCACCACGATCGAGGTGCCGTGCGAAATCTTCCCGCCCGATACCGGGCTGATCGTGGCCGATGCGTTCGGTGCCGAATTCAAATGCGAGGCGCCCGAGCACAAGCTGCCGGCAGCGACCCGCAAATCGATGATGTTGTTGTTCGCCCGCGCTGCCGCGATGCGGCTGCAATCGCTCGCCGATCCGACCGGGCCTTATGGGGACGCGGACTAAAATTCAGCGCGGTGCGCGCTTCGCAAGGATACGCTGCAAGGTGCGGCGGTGCATGTTGAGGCGGCGCGCGGTTTCCGAGACATTGCGGCCACACAATTCATAGATGCGCTGGATGTGCTCCCACCGAACGCGATCGGCCGACATCGGATTTTCAGGCGGCTCGATCTTGACGTTGTCCAGCGCGAGCAATGCCGCCACGACGTCGTCGGCGTCGACGGGCTTGGCGAGATAATCGACGGCGCCAAGCTTTACGGCGTTCACCGCAGTCGCGATATTGCCGTAGCCGGTAAGGATAATGCCGCGCGCATCCGGCCGTCGACGCTTGAGCGCGGATATCACGTCGAGCCCGTTGCCGTCGCCAAGCCGCATGTCGACGACCGCATAGGCAGGTGCCGACTTTCTCGACTTGCAGCAAGCCATCGGCAACCGACTCGGCGGTCGAGACGATAAAGCCGCGCTGCTCCAGCGCCTTGGCCAGCCGCTGCAGGAACGAATAGTCGTCCTCGACGATCAACAAGCGATCGTTCGCCGGAGATTTTTTCTTTTGCCGCCGCGTTGGCGGCCTCACTCGTCGCAGCGTCCAAGTCATCACCCGCGCGCTGAACTTATGCCCATCCTAGCTCGTGTAGCCTTTCAATCGCACCGCAACAAATAGTGATTGTTGCGGTCCGCCTCAAGCCGCTGCGAATGTTAATGGCTGCTCGAAATCGCTGCGGGTCCAGCTTAATCTGACGATGGCGCCACGTTGTGGCTGGGGCCTGTTTTCGAATGACAGCGTCGCGCCAGAGCGCTCGAGCAGCGTTTTGGCGATAAAAAAACCGAGCCCCAAACCGGCCGGTTCTTCACCGGTATCATTCTGGTGATGCCGGCGGCTGGTTACATAAGGCTCGCCAATTCGGCCCAGGATTTCCGGCGCAAAGCCCGGTCCATCGTCGCTGATTGTGACCGCGACGGAATCCTCACTCCACTGGGCGTCGACCGCAACCCGCTCACGCGCGAAATCGACCGCATTTTCCAGTAGATTGCCGAGACCATAGAGGATGGCCGGATTGCGTGCGCCGACCGGCTCGGCGCTGCGATCGCTCGGCGCAATCACGTCGATCGTCACGCCGAAATTGCGATGCGGCGCAACCACCTCCTCGATCAGTGCTGTGAGCGGCATACGATCGAAAGGCTCGCCGCCTGCCGACAATTCGGTGAGCTTGGCCAGAATATCGCGGCAGCGCGTAGCCTGCTCTCGCAAGAGCCGCACATCATCGCCATGCGGTGCGTTGGGCGCGATTGCGCGCTCCAGCTCTTTGGCGATCACAGAAATGGTCGAGAGCGGCGTGCCGAGCTCGTGTGCGGCGGCGGCGGCAAGTCCGTCAAGCTGGGAAAGGTGTTGCTCGCGCGTCAGCACCAGTTCGGTCGCGGCAAGCGCATCGGAGAGCTGACGCGACTCCTCCGTGATCTGCCAGGCGTAGACGCCGATAAAGCCGATCGCGAGCAGAATGCAGAGCCAGACCCCCATCATGTAGATCGGCGGCAACTGCAAGGGATCGTCGCTGTCCCACGGCAGCGGATAATGCACAAACACCAGTATCGTGGCGCACGCCACCGCGAAGCCGCCCAGCAATGAGGGTAAAGCGCGGGGGAAGCGCAGTCGCCGACAGCAACACCGGCCCCAGGAACATAAAGGCGAACGGATTTTGCAGCCCGCCCGTCAGGAAGAGGAGCACCGCCAGCTCCGCAATGTCAAAGGCGAGCAACCAGGCAGCGCGATCGGGCTCGAGCCGCTGCGTCATATGGAAACGCAGCCGCAGCGCTACGTTGAGCCAGGCAGCGAGAACGATCGCCGCAAGGCAGGCATATATCGGCAGCTCGAATTCGAGCCCGTAATAGACCACCAGCACAGCGGTGGTCTGGCCGATGATCGCGAGCCAGCGCAGCCGCACCAGCGTGTCGAGGCGCACATTGCGGCGCGGGTGGTGCAGGGTGAGGCCGAGCGCAGGCATAGCGCAGTCTATCTCCGCGCGGCGCGCCTACAAATTGCAAATTGCGTCCGCATCACGGGGCTTGCACTTCCTGCTGCGCGGCGTCACATCTCACGCCGTATGGACGCGCAAAGCACTTCCGCCATCGCAGTCGACCGGCTGGTCAAGCGCTACAAGGGCGTGGCGGCGGTTGATGGCATCTCATTCCGTCTGGCTCCGGGTTCGATCACCGGGCTGCTTGGCGGTAATGGCGCGGGGAAGACCACGACGATTGCGATGATCATGGGGCTGGTCACACCAACCTCCGGCACCGTCACCGTGCTAGGCGCCGAAATGCCGAGAGAGCGCTACCATGTGCTGCACCGGATGAATTTCGAGAGTCCTTACGTCGACATGCCAATGCGCCTGACGGTGCGGCAAAACCTTTCTGTGTTCGCGCAGCTCTATGCAGTGCCGAACATCGACGAACGCATCGACAGTCTGGCAGCCGAGCTCGATCTGACCGAATTTCTCGACCGGCCCACCGGCAAGCTCTCGGCCGGGCAGAAGACACGCGTCTCGCTCGCCAAGGCGCTGCTCAACAAGCCGGAAGTGCTGTTGCTTGACGAGCCAACTGCATCGCTTGACCCCGATACCGCGGATTGGGTGCGCTCTCGACTCGAGCGTTATCGCGCGGAGCAGGGCGCGACCGTGTTGCTTGCCTCGCACAACATGGGTGAGGTCGAACGCCTGTGCGAGCGCGTCATTATCATGAAGAAAGGCCGCATAGAGGACGACGATACGCCCGGCGCAACTGCTCTCGCGCTACGGCCGCGAAACACTGGAAGAAGTGTTCTTCGACGTCGCGCGTGGGCGCCGGCAAAGCGAGGCCGCGCAATGATTGCTGTTCTCGTGTCCCGGACGCGGTGCAGCGTGCAGCGAAGCGAAACGATGCACCGCAGATCCGGGACCGCTACAAGCTCAACATCTGATGCGATTCCGGGTCTGCAGCGCAGCATTGCATGCTGCGCTGCGCCCGGGAAAAGAGGCATCGACACGCCATGAACATCAGCGATACCGGCGTGAATTTCTCGTTCAACCGTGTCGCCGCGATGGTGCGGCGTTATTGGTATCTGTTGCGCTCGTCGTGGCCGCGTATTCTCGATCTGATCTATTGGCCGACCGTGCAAATGCTGATGTGGGGTTTTCTGCAGGTCTACATTTCGCAGAATGCCGGATTTTTCGCTCGCGCCGGCGGCGTATTCATCGGCTCGGTGCTGCTGTGGGACATCCTGTTCCGCGGCCAGCTCGGCTTTTCAATTTCGTTTCTCGAAGAGATGTATGCGCGCAACCTCGGCAACATCATGATGTCGCCGCTGCGCCCGGCCGAATTCCTGCTCGCGCTCATGATCATGAGCATTGTGCGTTTGTCGATCGGTATGATCCCGGTCTCGCTCCTCGCCATTGCCTTCTTCGGCTTCAATTTGTGGGCGCTCGGTCTGGCGCTTGCAGCGTTTTTTGCCAACCTCATTCTGACGAGCTGGTCGGTCGGCATTTTTGTCGCCGGTCTGCTGCTGCGGAACGGTCTTGGCGCCGAGAGCATGGCCTGGACCATCATGTTCCTGTTTCTGCCACTGACCTGCGTCTATTACCCCGTCGCGATCCTGCCGGACTGGCTCCAGTATTTCGCCTGGGCGCTGCCGCCGACTTACGTATTTGAAGGCATGCGCGCGCTGGTGATCGACCATGTGTTTCGCGCCGATCTGATGGCGGAAGCCTTCGCGTTCAATATCCTCATGTTCGCAGCTGCATCATTGGCTTTCCTGAAGCTCTTGCAGAGCGCGCGGGTCCAAGGCTCGCTTTTGCAAACCGGCGAGTAGTACAAAAAAGCCTGTGTTTATGTAGGCTTACGGCCACGGTTCGCGTTGTAAACCGGACGCGAACAACTTATCTCTATGTTGACGCTATGACAGAAAAACGACAGTCTGCCGCACCGCAGCGAGGGTCCGGGGGCTGATTCCATGGCAATAGGTGAATTCGGCGGAGCAGCGACGCTCTCCGACGACGGCGGCACGTTGCTGGCGACGCCGATGTACTGGTTTTACGAACTGGGCCATGCCGCGCTCAATCCCTCGCGCGCCTTCGCAGACGCCACGCGACTGTTCTTCAAAAATCCGGCCAATCCGCTCGCTCACACTGCCTACGGCAAATCCGATGGCAGCGACGATGGAATTGTTCGAGCGCTCGACCCGACGTTATCGGCAGCCGGAATGGGACATCGATTCAACCACCGTCGGCGGCGAGAAGGTTCCTGTGAACATCAAGAGCGTGTGGCAACGCCCGTTCTGCCGGCTCTTGCACTTCGAGCGCACCTTCGCGCGCCCGCCGCGACGGCCTCAGCCGAAATTGCTGATCGTTGCGCCGATGTCGGGCCACTACCCGACGCTGTTGCGCGGCACGGTGGAAACTTTCCTGCCCAATCACGACGTCTACATCACCGAATGGATCGATGCGCGCATGGTGCCGCTGGCGGAAGGGCGCTTCGATCTCGATACCTACATCGACTACATCATTTCGATGTTGCGCATGCTCGGCGGTGACGTGCATGTGATTGCAGTTTGCCAGCCGTCGGTGCCGGTGCTGGCCGCTGTCGCGCTGATGGAAGCCGACAACGATCCTGATGTGCCGCACTCCATGGTGCTGATGGGCGGGCCGATCGACACTCGCATCAATCCCAACGGGGTCAACAAGCTGGCAGAGCGGCGCGGGCTCAACTGGTTCCGCAACCACGTCATCACCAAAGTGCCGTTCCCGCATCCCGGCGTGATGCGCGACGTCTATCCGGGCTTCCTGCAGCTTCACGGCTTCATGAGCATGAACCTCGACCGGCACATCGAAGCGCATCACAATTTGTTCCTGCATCTGGTCAAAGGTGACGGCGATTCGGCGCAGAAGCACCGCGAGTTCTACGACGAATATCTGGCCGTCATGGATCTCGCCGCGGAATTCTATCTGCAGACGGTCGATACCGTGTTCATCCGCCATGCGCTGCCGAAGGGGCAGATGACGCATCGTGGCCGCCGCGTTGATCCGGCCGCGATCAAACGCGTTGCGCTGATGACGGTCGAAGGCGAGAACGACGATATTTCGAGCGTTGGCCAGACCGAGGCCGCGCACGCCCTGTGCGTCAATATTCCGGACGAGCACAAGGTGCATTATGTGCAGCCGGCGGTCGGCCATTATGGCGTGTTCAATGGCTCGCGCTTCCGCGCCGAGATCGCCCCGCGCATCGCCGATTTCGTGCTGTCATGCAACGGCGGACGCACCGCTGCGCTCCGCTTTGAAGGTCGTAGCCCAGCGTTGATCTCGCGCTCGCACGTGTGATTGTGGCACACTGACGGCCCGCTCTGATTCTGGGTCGACGATGTCCATACCGCTGCGCGCCTTGCTCTTTCGCCGCACCAGCGAACCGTCAGCAATCACAGTCGATTTCGACGGCGAGATCTATCTGGTGCGCGTTCGCCGCCACCGGCAGGCGCGCCGCTATACGCTGCGCATCCACGCGGCGAGCCGCGATGTGATGCTCACTATGCCGCCGCGCGGCAGCGTGAGGCAGGCGAAAGAATTCGCGCGAGAAACACGGCGCCTGGATCGCAGCGCGGCTCAGGCGGCTGCCGGAGGCCGCACCCTTTGCGCACGGCGCTTTGCTGCCGCTGCGCGGCGTCGAACACCGCATCGAGCATCGGCGCGGTGCGCGCGGCACGGTCTGGATCGAGGCGGCGCGCGAGCGAGCAGCTGCTCTGCGTCGCCGGCGAAGACGCCGCATTGCCGCGTCGGGTGCACGACTATCTCAAGCGTGAGGCCAAGCGCGACCTGGAAGCCGCGAGCCGGCACGGCGGCGCAAGCGCTTGGCGTCGACGATCAAGCGCGTGTCGGTGCGCGACCAGTCGAGCCGCTGGGGTTCGTGCTCGACGACCGGCGTGCTGTCCTATTCCTGGCGGCTGATCCTTGCGCCGCCGTTCGTGCTCGATTATCTCGCCGCCCATGAGGTCGCGCATCTGATCGAGATGAACCACTCGCGCCGGTTCTGGCGGCTGGTCGAGCGCATCTGCCCGCACATGGCGCGCGCCAAGGCCTGGCTCGATGCTCACGGCGCCGACCTGCATCGCTACGGTTTCGACGCGCAGTTCATGACAAGATCTTTCAGCGGATCACTCGTCCTATGCTGCGTCCCGGCACTTTCGCGCTCACGGCATTGCTGGCGGCGTTGAGCGCGATCGGGCCGCTCACCACCGACATGTATCTGCCGTCGCTGCCGGACATCGCGCGGCAGCTCGGACGCCTCGACCGCGCAGGTGCAGCTCACGATTTCCGCCTATCTGATCGGCTTTGCGGTCGGGCAGATTTTCTATGGCCCGGTGTCCGACCGGCACGGCCGCAAACCGGTGCTGCTCGCGGCGATTGCGCTCTATTGCGTGGCGAGCCTGGCTTGCGCGCTGTCGACGTCGATCGAGATGCTGATCGTGGCGCGCGCGTTTCAGGCGCTCGGCGGCTCCGGCGGCATCGTGCTGGCGCGCGCCATCGTGCGCGATATTTATTCGGGCGCGCGCGCCGGGCGCGAATTGTCGCTGATCGGCTCGGTGATGGCGCTGGCGCCGGTGCTGGCGCCGATTGTCGGCGGCGTGTTGCAGACCGGTTTCGGTTGGCGCGCGACATTTCTCACGCTGGTCGGCGTTGGATTGCTGGGCGCCGCAATCGTCTGGCTGCTGCTGCCGGAAACCTTGAATGCGCGCGCGGCCGAACCGGTGTCGATCGGCCTCGATGCTTCGAGTCCTATCGCGTGGTCGCGCGCAACCCGGCCTATCTGGCCTATCTCGGCATCGCCTCGGCGAGCTATGCCGGTCTGTTCGCCTGGATTTCCGGCGCGTCCTTCGTGCTGCAAAATCTCTATGGCCTCACGCCGTTCGATTTCGGCGTCGCCTTCGCGCTCGGCTCGGTCGGCTACATGATCGGCACGGCCCTGGCGGCGCGGCTGGTGATGCGGCTCGGGCTCGACCGCACGCTCGGCGTCGGCGGCTGCGCCTGGCGGCCGGCGGGCTTGGCATGGTGGTGGCGGTGGCGTTCGGGCTTGACCTCCTCCGTGTCGCTGGTGTTGCCGTTGGCGGTTTATCTTGCCGGCCTCGGCATGGTGCTGCCGCAGGGCATCGCCGGCGCGATGACGCCGTTTCCCGAGCGCGCCGGCGCCGCCTCCTCGCTGCTCGGCTTCGTGCAGCAGAGCGCGGCGGCGCTGTGCGGCGCGGTGGTCGGGCTGGTTCTCGGGTCAGAGCGCCTGGCCGCTCGCCGTCGGCGTGGCAGCGATGGGCTGCGCGACGCTGGGGTTGTGGATCGCGACGCGCGGCATCCGCGCGCCGCGACCAAACATTAAATTCAGCGGCGGCCGAACAGATTGTTGAGCAGCCAGCCGTCGAGGCCGCCGCTGCCCGTGGTCGCCGAATTGTCGGCTGCCGACTGGCTGCACCGGCGCGGCGTGGCGTCGGTCTGCGCATCCGCCGCCGAACAGTCCGGAGAACAAATTGCCGCCGTTGAAGCGCCCGGCAGGCCTGCGACCGGCACGCCCTGATGCGCGCCGCGCATGAAGCGGCTCCAGATTTCCACCGGCAGGCCGCCGCCGGTGACGTTCTTGGTTGGCGTGCCGTCGTCGTTGCCGAGCCAGACGCCGGTGACGAGATGCGCGGTGTAGCCGATGAACCAGGCGTCGCGGAAATCCTGTGACGTGCCGGTCTTGCCGGCCGCCGGCCAGCCGGGCAATGTCGCCTTGTGCGCGGTGCCGATGGTCAGCGTCTCGGCCATCATCGCGTTCATCATCGCCACGTAGCGCGCGTCGATGATGCGGCCGAGCTGCCGCGCGCTGCGCGCGTAAAGCACCTTGCCGTTGGCGGCGGTGATCCTCTCGATCACGTGCGGCACCAGCGCAAAGCCGCCATTGGCGAAGGGCGCATAGGCGCCGACCAGTTCGAGCACCGAGACTTCCGAGGTGCCGAGCGCGATCGAGGCATTGGGCTCGAGCTTCGAGGCGATGCCGAGCCGGTAAGCGGTGCGGATCACCGCCATTGGCGTGAATTCCAGCGTCAGCCGCACCGACACCGTGTTGAGCGAAAGCGCCAGCGCCTTGGTCAGCGTCACCGGGCCGAAATATTCGTGGCTGTAGTTTTCCGGCTGCCAGCCTTTGATCTTGATCGGCTTGTCCTCGCGCACGGTATCGGGGGTAAGACCGTGCTCGAGCGCGGTGAGATAGACGAACGGCTTGAAGGCGGAGCCGGGCTGGCGCTTGGCGGCGACCGCGCGGTTGAACTGGCTTTCGGCGTAATTGCGGCCGCCGACCATAGCGCGCACCGCGCCATCCGGCGTCATCGCTACCAGCGCGCCTTGCGCGACGCCGTTCTTGTCGCCCTTTTGCGCAAGTTCCTCGTTGAGCGCCTTCTCCGCGCTAGCCTGCAGGGTCGCGTCGATCGTGGTCTGCACCACGATGTCCTCGTCGACGTGGCCGAGCACGTCGTTGAGCGCGTCCATGACCCAATCGGCGACATAGTTGACCGAGCCAGCTGCCGGCCTGCGCCACGATGCGCGGCGGATGCGTCACGCGCGACGCGTTCTGCTGGCGCGCGTTGATGAACCTGAGCTCCGCCATGGCGGCGAGCACGACCTGCGCGCGCTTTTCGGCGCCGTCGAAATTGCGCGTCGGCGCAAGTCGCGACGGCGATTTCACTAGTCCGGCGAGCATCGCGGCTTCGGCGAGCGTGATCTGTCGCGCAGACTTTCCGAAATAGCGCTGCGAGGCCTGCTCGATGCCATAGGCGCCGGAGCCGAAATAGACCCGGTTGAGATACAGTTCGAGAATCTGCGTCTTGGAAAATTTGCGCTCCAGCCAAAGCGCCAGCAGCACCTCCTGGAGCTTGCGGGTAATTGTGCGCTCCTGAGTTAGAAAGAGATTTTTCGCGAGCTGCTGAGTGATGGTGGAGCCGCCTTGCGCGACGCCGCGATGCAGGACGTTGGCGACCAACGCGCGGGCGATGCCGAACGGATCGACGCCGTAATGCTCGTAGAAGCGCCGATCCTCGATGGCGATGAACGCCTTGGGCACATAGCTCGGCATTTCCTTCAACGGCAGCGGTTCGCCGGCGAGGTCGCCGCGGCGTGGCGAGCGCGCGCCCCTGCATGTCCACGATCTGGATCGATGGCGGGCGCTTGGGGATTTCCAGCGACTGGATCGGCGGCAGATGCGCGCCGACCCAAGCCACAACGCCGACGCCGCCGATCGCGAGCCAGAGGCCGACGACCAGGCTCCAGTATGCAATCGCGGCCGATGAGCGAACGTATATTGCGGGCAGGGCGCTGTTTGCGGGTGCGCCGTTTGCGGGCTTGGCCCGTGGCTTTTCGACCGCGTCGGGCGCCGGGCGATCGCCGGCGGAAATGCGCAGATCCGGGCCGCTGTCGAACACCGGCTCGCGGCGCGCGCCCGCTTGTCCCCTTTTCGACGCCATCACGCGACCCGTTTCATGCCGGCGGACAGCAAAGCGCCGGCCCCCAAAGGCACGCTAAGCGGGCCGATTTAAGGGGTCGTTAAGGGGGATTTGGCCCGAATGGGCAGGTTCACGGCTCGATTATGATCTTGATCAATGCCGCGGCGGCGGCATTTTACTATGCAATTTCACGGCCTTGCCGCTGGACCTGAACGAATGAACGCGAACAATAATTCGCGCCCGCAACTGAAGATCCGGCGCGTCAATCTCGATACCGGCCGCGAAAACGTGGTGGTGATTTCGCGCCGGTCGACGGCGTTGCGGCCGGAGGTGTTTCGCGGCTTCAGCCGCGTCGAGCTGCGCTGCAATTCCAAAGTGCTGCTGGCGACCTTGCTGCTCACCGACGACGGCCTGGTCGGCCCCGACGAAATCGGCCTCGCCGAACCGGCCTTCCGCCGCTTCGCCGAGCCGGCCGGCAGTCTGGTCACGGTCACGCCGGCGCCGCCGCCCGACAGCCTCGACGCGGTGCGCGCCAAGATTCAGGGCCGCGCGCTGAGCGCTTCCGAGATCAGCGCCATCGTCGACGACATCACGCACTATCGCTATTCCGACATGGAGATCGCCGCGTTCCTGGTCGGCTCCGCCAGCTTCATGACCAGCGACGAACTGCTCGCGCTGGCGCATGCGATGGCGCAGGCCGGCACGCAGCTGACCTGGGACACGACCCGATCGTCGTCGACAAGCATTGCATCGGCGGCATTCCCGGCAACCGCACCTCGATGATCGTGGTGCCGATCGTCGCCGCGCACGGGCTGACGATCCCGAAAACCTCGTCGCGCGCCATCACCTCGCCGGCCGGCACCGCCGACACCATGGAAGTGCTGGCGCGCGTCGATCTCAGCGTCGACGAGATGAAAGAGGTCGTGCGCGCCTGCCACGGCTGTCTGGTCTGGGGCGGCCACGTCAATCTGTCGCCGGCCGACGATATTCTCATCTCGGTGGAGCGGCCGCTCAGCCTCGATACCCGCGAGCAGATGGTCGCCTCGATCATGTCGAAGAAGCTCGCGGCCGGCTCGACCCATCTGTTGATCGATCTGCCGGTCGGCCCTGCCGCCAAGCTCACGACCGCGATGGAGGCGATGCGGCTGCGCAAGCTGTTCGAGTTCGTCGGCGATCACTTCGGCATCGCGGTCGAAGTGATCACCACCGACGGCCGCCAGCCGATCGGCAACGGCATCGGGCCGGTGCTGGAAGCCCAGGACGTCATGGCCGTGCTGGCGAACGATCCGGCGCGCGCCGCGCGATCTGCGCGAGAAGTCGCTGCGGCTCGCCGCCCATCTGCTCGAATACGATCCGGAGCTGCGCGGCGGAACGCGGCTATGCCCGCGCGCGCGAACTGCTCGACAGCGGCGCGGCGCTCAAGCAGATGCACAAGATCATCGACGCGCAAGGCCCGTCCGGCTGCCGCACCGATCTCGGCACTCTGACCGCCGATATCCCGGCGCCGCAGCGACGGCGTGGTCGACGGCGATCGACTGCCTGCGTCTCAACCGGCTGGCGCGCACCGCCGGCGCGCCGATCGACAAGGGCGCCGGCATCAAGATCTTCAAGAAGATCGGCGACCGCGTCGAGAAAGGCGAGCCGCTCTATCGCATCCACGCCTTCGACGCAGTCGGAATTCGATCTCGCGGTCGCCGCCGCCAAGCCCGATACCGGCTACGTCGTCGGCATCGCGATCGCACGGCGGCGAGACGAAGCCGTGAGCGAGGCTCGCCATCCAAAGCCTGCCGTCCGGCGTCGGCGACGCGGCGCGGCTGGCCGTCGCGGCTCGGCGTTCCGGTGCACGAAATCGACGCTGCATCGGTTTCCGGACGGCGAGCTGCGCGTCACCGTGGGGCCTGCCGCGGCGACCACCATCATCTATGCCCCGCTCGATCAGCCGAACGACAAGCTGCTGGCGCTGCTGTTCGCCGCCGAAGCGCTGCGGCGCGACGGCGCGCAAGCGGCTGGTGCTGGTGGCGCCCTATCTCTGCTACATGCGGCAGGACGCGGCTTTTCACGAAGGCGAGGCGATCAGCCAGAAGGTCGTCGGCCGGCTGCTCGCGGGCAGCGTCGACCGCGTCATCACGGTCGACGCCCATCTGCATCGCACCAAAGACATCGCAGATGTTTTTCCGGGCATCGAGGCCGACAATCTGTCGGCGATGCCGGCCATCGCCGAATGCGCTGCGCGCCGGCGGCCTCGATCCCGCGACACGATCGTGGTCGGTCCCGACGCGGAGTCGCGGCCCTGGGTGAGCGATCTCGCGGGCCGACTTGGGCTGACGCACGCGGTGGCGCGCAAGACGCGCCGCGGCGACCGCTCGGTCGAAATCGCATTTGCCGATCCGGCATTGTTCGCGGGCCGGCCGGTGCTGCTGGTCGACGATATCGTGTCCTCGGGCGGCACACTGATCGCCTGCGCCAAGGCGCTCGCGGCGGCCGGCGCCACGGCGATCGACGCCATCATCACCCATGCGCTGTTTCCGCCGGAGATGGCGCGCGAATTCTTGCAGCGCCGGCATCCGCTCGATCCGCTCGACCAACAGCGTGCCGCATCCGACCAATGCGATCGCGCTCGACGACATCCTTGCGCCGACGCTTGCGCTGCGAAATCAACGGCAGACTTCCGGGACACGCATGAGCGTCACCGTTCGATTTTGCGGCGCGGCCCGCACCGTGACCGGCTCGTGCTATCTGTTCGAGACGCCGAGCCGGCCGCTTGCTGGTCGACTGCGGCCTGTTCCAGGGGCCAAAGACGCTGAAGGCGCTGAACTACGGCGCCTTTCCGTTCCGCCCGGCCGATATCGATACCGTGCTGCTGACGCACGCGCATATCGACCACAGCGGCCTGCTGCCGAAGCTGGTGCGCGAAGGCTTCCGCGGGCCGGATCTTGGCGACGCGCGGCACCATCGATCTGTGCTCCTACATGCTGCCCGACGCCGGCAGCATTCAGGAATCGGAAGTCGCCACCCTCAACCGGCGCAATGCGGCGCGCGGGCGCGCCGAAGTCACGCCGATCTACACGCAAGCCGACGCCGTCGCCTCGCTCGATGCGTTCCGGCCGGTCGATTACGAGACTTGGTTCGAGGCCATGCCGGGCGTGCGCGCGCGCTACTGGAACGCCGGGCATCTGCTCGGCTCGGCCTCGATCGAACTCGAATTCGCCGGCGAGGGCGCATCCGGCAAGCCGTTGCGGGTGCTCGCCTCCGGCGATATCGGCCCCGACGCCAAGCTGCTGCAGCCCGATCCGGAGGCGCCGACCGGACTTGGACTATGTCATTTCGGAATCGACCTATGGCGACAAGGACCGTCCGCCGACCACGCCGCGAAGCGCGGCGCCAGCATCTCGCCGCCGAGGTCCGCGACGCCGCACGCCGCCAACGGCGCCGCTGCTCATTCCGGCCTTCGCGGTCGAGCGCACGCAGGAACTGATCGTCGATCTCGTCGACCTGATGGAGCGCGGCGAAGTGCCGGCGGCGCCGATCTTTCTCGATTCGCCGCTCGCCATCCGCGCCACCGAAGTGTTCCGGCAAGCATGCGCGAGCCTCGATGCCGATATCGACGTCGACCGCCTGCTCAGCTCGCCGCATCTGCGCTTCACCGAGACGGTCGACGAAAGCAAAGCGATCGCCAAGCTCACCGGCTTCCACATCATCATCGCCGCCAGCGGCATGTGCGACGCCGGCCGCATCCGGCATCATCTCAAGCGCTGGCTGTGGCACAGCAAGGCCACCGTGCTGCTGGCCGGCTTTCAGGCGCAAGGCACGCTCGGGCGTTTCTTCGACGACGGCGCCAAGGCCGTGCGCATCCAGGGCGAGGAGATCAAGGTGGCGGCGCGCATCCGCCGCATCGACGAATATTCCGGCCATGCCGACGGGCCCGAACTCGCGCGCTGGATCGCCGCGCGCCGGCCGATCCAGCGCGGCGTGTTCCTGGTGCATGGCGAGGAGCCGGCGCTCGCGGGCCTGTCCGAGCGCATCGCCGAGCGCACCGTGCCGGCGGCGAAAGTCTTCATTCCGTGCTCGACGACATCTACGAGCTTATCGACGCCGGCGCCGACGCCGATCGACGTCATCGCATCGCCGCCGGCTCGCGCCCGAAGCGGTGGTCGCACTCGATTGGCACAACGACATGTCGAAGCTGATCCTCGACATCAACGAGCGGATCGAGGCCGCCGCCGACGACCGCGCCCGCGGCGTCATCATTCGGCGCTTGCGGCGCGCGCTTGAAGTGGAGCAATGATAGTTAGGCCGACGCAGCAGTCCTTGCCGGCTTGCCTTCCTCGCCGGCCGCGAACAGCGCGATCAGCGCGCGCTTGATCGCGGCCTGCCGCGTCGGCGAGGTGATCTGCGCGCCCATCAGGTCGGTGACGTAGAACACGTCCACCACCCGCTCGCCGAAGGTGGCGACGTGGGCGGAGGCGATGTTGAGGTTGAGCTTGGACAGCGTCGCGGTCAGCTCGTACAGCAGGCCGGTGCGGTCGAGGCCGGTGACCTCCACCATCGTGTAGCGGTGCGACCACTGGTTGTTGATGGTGACCGTCGGGCTCCAGCGCGAACGCGCTGGATGCGGCCCTTCGGCGGCGCGCGCTTGGCCACCACGTCGGGCAGCCGCAGTTCGCCGCGCAGCGCCTTCTCGATCGAATCGGCGATGCGGTTGGCGCGCCGCTCTTCGTCCTCGTCGCGGTCGAATTCGCGCGACAGCGAGATGGTGTCGAGCGCGCGGCCGTCGGTGGTGGTGTAGATCTGCGCATCGACGATATTGGCGCCGGCCATGGCGCAGGCGCCGGCGATGATCGACAGCAGCCAGGGATGATCGGGCGCCAGCACGCGTGAGTTCGGTCACCGCGCGCTCCGCATCGAAGCCGACCGTGGTGGCGAGCGGCTTTCCGGCGTCCTCGGCGGCGCGCACGAATTTGGCATGCTCGATCTTGTGCGGCAGATCGACCTTGAGCCAATAGGCCGGATAGAGCTTGGCGATATAGGCCTCCAGCCGCTCGGCGCGGCCAGTCCTTGATCGCCTCGCGGAATTCGGCCTGCGCGATCGCGACGCGCTGGGCGCGGTTGACCTCCGAGAAGCCGCCGGTGAGCACCGGCTCGGTCTCGTAATACAGCGTGCGGATCAGCTGCGCCTTCCAGCCGTTCCACACGCCCGGGCCGACGGCGCGGATGTCGGCGGTGGTGAGGATGGTCGAGCAGCTTCAGCCGCTCGGCCGACTGCACCACCGCGGCGAAATTCTCGATGGTCTTGCGGTCGGACAGATCGCGCGACTGCGCCACGCTCGACATCACCAGATGATTTTCGATCAGCCAGGCGACCGTCTCGGTGTCGGCGGCCGAAAAGCCCAGCCGCGGGCAGAACCGCCGCGCCACCCGCGCGCCGGCGATCGAATGATCCTCGATGCGGCCCTTGGCGATGTCGTGCAGGAACAGCGTGACGTAGAGCACGCGGCGGTGTGCCGGGCAGGATCTTGTGGATCAGTTCGTTGGCGAGCGGCGTATCGTTGTTGCCGCCGCGCTCGATCTCGGCCAGGACGCCGATGCAGCGCAGCAGGTGCTCGTCCACCGTGTAGTGGTGATACATGTTGAACTGCATCATCGCGACGATCTTGCCGAAGGCCGGCACGAAATGGCCGAGCACGCCGGCCTCGTTCATCCGCCGCAGCACGGTTTCCGGGTCGTTCTTGGAGGTGAGGATTTCCAGGAACAGCCGGTTGGCTTCCTCGTCCTCGCGCAGCTTGGCGTCGATCAGCTTGAGCGAGCGGGTGATCGCGCGCATGGCGTCCGGGTGGAACGCCAGATTGTGCTTCTGCGCCAGATGGAAGATGCGGATCAGGTTGACCGGATCGCGCTTGAAGACGTTGGCCTGGGCGAGCCGGATGCGGTTCTTGTCGACGATGAAGTCGTCGCTTTCGGCGAGCTTGCGCGCGCTTCACCGGGCGCAATCGTCGCCATCACGCGGCTGAGCACCGGCACGCTCTTGGCGTGGCTGTCTTCCAGCTCCGCGCACAGGATGGCGGTGAGATCGCCGACGTCCTTGGCGATCAGGAAGTAGTGCTTCATGAAGCGCTCGACATCCTGCAGGCCGGGATGCTCGGTGTAGCCGAGCCGCACCGCGATCTCGCGCTGGATGTCGAACGACAGCCGCTCCTCGGCGCGGCCGGTGAGGAAATGCATGTGGCAGCGCACCGACCAGAGGAAATCCTCGCAGCGGCGGAACAGTTGATATTCCTGCTTGTCGAATACGCCGCGCTTGATCAGTTCGTCCGGCTCGCGCACGCGGTAGACGTATTTGGCGATCCAGAACAGCGTATGCAGATCGCGCAAGCCGCCCTTGCCGTCCTTCACGTTCGGCTCGACCAGATAGCGCGATTGGCCGCTGCGGCGCACGCGGTCCTCGCGCTCGGCCAGCTTGGCGGCGACGAATTGCGCGGCGGTGTTGCGCACGACCTCGTTGTCGAAGCGCGTCACCAGCTCGTCGAACAGCTTCCGGTCGCCGAGCAGGAAGCGCGCTTCCAGGATGGCGGTGCGGATGGTCATGTCCGCCTTGGCCTGGCGGATGCATTCGTCGACCGAGCGGGTGGCGTGGCCGACCTTCAGCCCGGTGTCCCACAGGCAATAGAGGATCGCTTCCGCGATCGACTCGCCCCAGGCGGTCTGCTTGTAGGGCAGCAGGAACAACAGATCGATGTCGGAGCCGGGCGCCTGCAAGCCGCGGCCGTAGCCGCCGGTGGCGACCACCGCCATGTGCTCGGCCTCGGACGGATTTTGCGACGGATAAAGATGCTTGCACGCAAACTCGAACAGCATGCGGATGATCTCGTCTTCCATCCGGCACAGCCGCTCGGCGCAGCGGCGGCCGTGACGGTCCTTCAGCAGCAGCTGCTCGGCCTTGGCGCGCCCGTCGTTGAGCGCGGCTTTCAGCCGCTGCGCCAGCGCCGAGCGCAATTCGCGCTCGCCGCCGGTGTGGCTCTTGGCGAGCTTTTCCAGTTCGGCGGCGAAGCGCGCGTGCGTCGATCAGATCGCCCGAGCCCGGGCGGGGCGTTCGGACGGCGGGCGGGTGTCGTGATCGAGGGCGAGCGAGGCCATAGGCCATCGGGATAGCGGAGGCGGGGCGTTAAGTCACCGCCCGCAGAAAGATATTTCTGCAAGCCGCATATTTCGCGGCATTTCGGAAGACAATTTGCGCCGTGGGCTGCCCGGTGACTGACGGCCGGCGCGGAGTGTGGTTCCTGTCTGGCCGGGTGGCCGACAAAAGCCATGACGAAAATAGTGCCGGGAGAGAAATAACAATGCGCATGTTCCAGGTCTGCGTTTGCGGCCAGCCGCTGCAGCTCAACGAACAGCCCACGCCACAGCCGACCGGCAGCGAGGTGCTGCTGAAGGTTCTGGCGGCCGGCGTCTGCCACAGCGACCTGCATCTGGCAGACGGCTATTTCGATCTCGGCGGCGGCAAGCGGCTGAGCCTTGCACGATCGCGGCATGAAGCTGCCGGTCACGCTCGGCCACGAGAATGTCGGCGAGGTGGTGGCGGTCGGCCCCGATGCGCAAGGGCGTCAAGGTCGGCGACCGCCGGCTGGCGCATCCCTGGATCGGCTGCGGCACCTGCGCGGTCCGTGCCAGCGCGGCGACGAACATCTCTGCCGCGCCATGCGCAGCCTCGGCGTCTTCTCGCGACGGCGGCTATGCCGACTACCTGATGGTGCCGCATCCGCGCTATCTGTTCGACATCGGCGACCTGCCGCCGGAGCGCGCGGCGCCGCTCGCCTGCTCGGGCGTCACCACCTATGGCGCGCTTGAAAAAAATCGCCGACCCTGACAGAGCGAGCCGACGGTGATCATCGGCGCCGGCGGCCTCGGGCTGATGTGTCTTGCCTTGCACAAGGCGATGGGCGGCCACAGCGCCATCGTGGTCGACATCGATCCGGTCAAGCGCGAGGCCGCCAAGAAAGCCGGGCGCAGTCGCGGTGGTCGACGGCGGCGCCGCCGACGCGTCGCAGCAGATCATCGACATGACCAATGGCGGTGCCTGGGCGGTGATCGATTTCGTCGGCATCGTCGCAGAGCGCGCGGCTCGGCTTCGACAGCCTGATCAAGGGCGGCAAATACATCATCGTCGGGCTGTTTGGCGGCGATATCACGGTGTCGCTGCCGCCGATCCCGATGCGCGCCATGACTATCCAGGGTCCTATATCGGCAGCCTGCCGGAGATGAAGGAATTGATCGAGCTGGTGCGCCGCACCGGCGTGCCGCCGGTTCCGGTTGCCACGCGACCGCTCGACGGATGTGAACGCGGTGATGGACGACTTCGCGCCGGCAAGGTGGTCGGCCGCGTGGTGCTGACGCCGGCGTAACCTCATCCGTCATCCTGAGGTGCGCGCGTTCACGCGCCTCGAAGGATGACGGCGAGATTTTCAAACAAGAAGGAAGAAAAGTATGGATGCCAACGAACTGCGCGCCATGCAGGCGCCGATCAAGGAGCGCTACAAGAGCGATCCCAAGGCAGCGTTGATCACGCTCAAGGCGCAACGGCACGCTCGACGACGCAACCATCGCCTGCAAGGTCGAGACCGGGCGCGCGCTAGCCGTCGCCGGGCTGCATCCGGCAACCGGCGGCTCGGGGCTTGGATCTGTGCTCCGGCGACATGCTGCTGGAAGCGCTGGTCGCCTGCGCCGGCGTCACCATCAAGGCGGTAGCGACCGCGCTCGACATTCCGCTGAAGTCGGGAAGCGTATCGGCAGAAGGCGATCTCGATTTCCGCGGCACGCTCGGCGTCGCCAAGGATGCGCCGGTCGGCTTTGCGCAGATCCGCCTGCGCTTCGATGTCGACACCGATGCGCCGCAGGACAAGCTCGATCAGTTGCTCAAGCTCACCGAGCGCTATTGCGTCGTGTACCAGACCATCAAGAACGGTCCGCCGGTTGATGTGAAGGTGGCGAGGGTATAGGAGCTTGTCATGGCCGGGCTTGTCCCGGCCATCCACGTCTTTGTCCGCGCCAAGCTGCAAGACGTGGATGCCCGGCACAAGGGGCATGACGGTAGAGAATTCAATGTCCCCCGCCCTTTATTTCGCTCTCACGCTGTTCGTTAAAATGGCCATCACCGCGGCTTTCGTGGTGGCGGCCACGGTGACCGCAGAGCGCGTCGGTCCGCTGATCGGCGGCCTGGTGGCGACGCTGCCGATCGGCGCAGGACCGGTCTATGTGTTCCTTGCGCTCGACCATGACGCGCATTTCATCGCGCAGAGCGCAGTGGCAAGCCTTGCCATCAATGCCGTCAATGTGATCTTCGCGATGAGCTATGCATTGCTGGCACAAACACGCTCGCGTGCCGTCAGCATGGCGCTGGCGTTTTTCGTCTGGCTTGTCCTCGTCAGCGGCGTGCTTGCGATCCACTGGACGTTCGTCGGCGTCATGCTCGTGAATGTTGTCGTCTTAAGCGTGTGCCTGTGGCTGGCGCGACCTTTGCGCCATGTCAGGGTTGCCGGCTTTCGCCCTCACTGGACCGACCTGGCGCTGCGCGCCGCGCTGGTCGCGTCTCTGGTCGGCGTCGTCGTGACCTTCAGTTTCCAGCTCGGTCCGGGCGGCAGCGGCATCCTTGCGGTATTTCCGGTGGTGCTGCTCAGCATCATGTTCATCCTGCACGATCGCGTCGGCGGACAGGCATCGGCTGCGGTGCAAGCCAATGCGGTGCTGGGGCTGGTCGGATTCGCCTTCGCCTGCATCGTGCTGCATTTCTCTGCCGACGCCTTTGGTTCCGTGGTCGGCCTGACGCTGGCGCTCGTTACTTCGATAGGTTGGAGCCTGATGGTGCTGGTCGCACGCCGACACGGCGTCGCGGTGTAGCGTCAATGGCGATATTTGTAATTGGGCTTCTGCTCAAAATCGCGATGACCGCGACCATCGTTGTGGCTGCTTCTGTGGTGGTCGAGCGCAGCGGGCCGTTCGTTGGCTCGCTGATCGCCTCTCTGCCGACTGCCGGTGGCGCGGCCATGATCATTCTCGCGCTCGAGCATCCGCCGGAATTCATAGCCCAGAGTGCGGTTGGCAGCCTGATCGCAAACGCAGCTTGCGCGCTGTTTGCGCTCAGCTTATGCGGCGTTGGCGCAGAGACACTCGTTGCGGCTCAGCCTCGGAGGCGCATTCCTGGTTTGGCTTGTGCACCGTGTTCCTGTTGCGGCTGGTGGACTGGAGCGCAACGGGTGCAGTCATATTGAATACAGTTGTCTATCCGATTGCGATTTTTGCCGCCGGCGGTTTTCGCGTCACAGGCGCGGTCAAGCGCGTCGAGTTCACCGGCGCCGATCTTGCCTGGCGCGCCGGTGTGGTGACGTTCTGCGTGATCCTCGTCACCGCGGCAAGCAACTCGATCGGATCGTATTTCTCCGGTGTGTTCGCCTTTTTTCCGGTGGCCATGGGTTCATTCTTCATCATTCTGCATCCGCGGATCGGTGGGCCAGCTGCCGCGAGCGTCGCGGCCCACGTGCTCACTCCACTTATCGGGCTGGGGCTGAGCCTGCTCGCTGTCCACCTGTTGGCGGAGCCGATCGGGGTGTGGTGGTCCTACGCAGTCGGCCTGTCGATCGGGCTCGCGTGGAATGCACTGCTTTGGCTTGTGCGGAATTGGCGGCTGCAAAAAGCCGCTTAATGCAAAAGACCGAGTTCCAGCGCCTTGATCTGCAGGGCCAGATAGCGCGAGAAAATCCGGCATTGCGCGAGGCTGCCGGCCGTGAACCAGAGTCCCGGCTGTGCCGTACGGCGCCACATGTTGCGCAATTCCCCGCCCTCGTCGAAACCCCATACCGGACCGATACGGTCGGCGATCATATCGCCAAGGTAGAGGCGGACAGTTTCCTGCTGATTCTTGTACCCGGTTGCCAGCACCAGCAGCTCGGCCGGCACGACACGACCGTCGCGCAGCCGCGCGCCCTCGGCAACGAAAGCATCTATGTCGGCATATTGGAGCAGGCCGACCGCGCCGGAAATGATCAGTTCGGAACAGCCGACGTTAAAATAGTAGCCGCCGCCGCGGCGCAGATACATCATCTGGAAGCCGGTGTCGTCCTCGCCAAAATGCAGCCGGAAGCCACGCTTCTCGAGTGCCTCCAGCAGCGCCTTGTCGACCTCGCGCCCTTTGGCGGTTGAGATCTGGTAGGAGCGTTGCAGGACCGGATAAGGAAATGAGGTCGCCAGCAGATCGCAATCTTCAAACGGAATGCCTTCCGAATAGATTGCGTAGACGCTCTGCGCCTCTTTCAGGCTCACCACATAAGTTCTGCTGCGCTGGATGATCGTGACATCCGCGCCATGCGCGTGAAGCTCCTGAGCGACATCGTGGCCGCTGGTGCCCGAGCCAAGCACCAGAGCTTTGCGGCCCTTCCATTTTGTGGCGTCTTTGAACTCACCGGAATGCACTTTCGTGCCGGCGAAGACGTTGAGACCGGGCAGCTCGGGCGTATAGGGAATGCTGCTGACGCCGGTCGCGAATATCAGATGGCGTGGGCGCATGATGCGTTCGCTGCCATCCGATCGCCGGAGTGTGACGCGCCATTCCTGGCGCTTTTCGTCATAACTTCCGGCGACAAGCTCGGTCCCGGTCCAGAAATTCAACTCCATGGCTTCGACGTAGGACTCGAACCAGTTCGCCAGCTTGTCCTTTGGAATGTAGACCGGAAAGGTCGGCGGGAACGGCAGATAGGGCAGGTGGTTCACGAACACTTCGTTGTGCAGCGTCAGCGAATGATAGCGTTTGCGCCAATTGTCGCCGATGCGCGCATGGCGGTCGACGATCAACGTGTCGACCCCAAGCTGTTGCAGGCGCGCAGCGATGGAAAGGCCGGCCTGGCCGCCGCCAACAACGATGACTGCGGGATCGTGGTCGGCATAGGCGCGCGCCTTGGCGAGGCGGTCACTCCAGTTGTCGGCGCCGAAGTCACGCGTGCTGTCCGGTGGTGCGCGCCTTTTAAATTCTTCTTCGTGACCTCGCAGCTCATGCAGGTTCGTGTTCAGTGTCCAGATGCGCAGTTGCGACGGTGCCTGCGGATCGGGAACCAGCCGCACAACGCCGTTGGCAGGGCCGAACGCGGTCTCGAAGTCGAACAGCGCCTCGATCGCTTCGGTGCCGGCGCGGATGATCCAGCGCGGCGGCGTGCGCTTGGATGGAATATGAAAATTTTTCGGCTTCGTGCGCGCGAGCGTCTCGCGCAGCATCGCTTTGATCGCCGGCCGGCCAGACATGGTCTGGATGGTCCACGTGAACGCCAGCACGTCGCGCCAAAGTCCGTCCGTCAAAAATAGTGCGGTTACCGCGGCAGCGTCTTGCGCTTGCAATGCCGTTTCGAAGCTCTCAAGCCAGCGTTGCGCATCCGCCGGTGCCGTTGCCTGCTTCCTATCGGCAATGTTCATCATGGAATTTAGATCTTACGCCTGTCCGCCAGCTTCGCTTTTAGCATATAGAGCGCTTCCATTGCCTCACGAGGCGACAAGTCATCCGGATTAAGCGCGGCGAGGGTGGCAGCCAGAAGATCGTCTGCCGATTGCGGCGTTGCCTGCGGCGGCTTGGAAGGGGCGGCGAACAGCGGCAGGTCTTCAAAACCCTTTGGCGCGGCGCGATCTTCCTGTTCGAGCTTGGCCAGCACCACTTTGGCACGTTCGATCACGCTTGCCGGCAGGCCTGCGAGTTTTGCCACCTGAATACCGTAGGAACGGTCAGCCGCGCCGGCGACCACTTCGTGCAGGAATACGACCTCGCCTTGCCATTCCTTCACGCGCACAGTCGCGTTGTGCAGCCGGGCGAGCCGGCCGGCGAGCGCAGTTAACTCGTGGAAATGGGTCGCAAACAGCGCGCGGCATTTGTTGACGTCGTGCAGGTGCTCGACCGTCGCCCAGGCGATCGACAATCCGTCGAAAGTTGCTGTGCCGCGGCCGATTTCGTCCAGGATCACGAGTGCGCGCTCTCCCGCCTGATTGAGAATGGCGGCGGTTTCCACCATCTCGACCATGAAGGTTGAACGGCCACGGGCAAGATCGTCGGCGGCGCCTACGCGCGAGAAAAGCCGATCGACGACGCCGATATGCGCATGCTTTGCCGGCACAAAGCTACCTGCCTGCGCCAGGATAGCGATCAGCGCATTCTGTCTGAGAAAAGTGGACTTGCCTGCCATATTGGGCCCGGTGATCAGCCAGATGCGGCCGGCGTCCGTATCCTGCGGCGGCGACAGGTCGCAGTCATTGGCGACAAAAGGCGTGCCATCGCGCGACAAGGCTTGTTCCACCACCGGATGCCGGCCGCCTTCAATGACAAAAATATGGCTGTCGTCGACGAGAGGACGCGCGTACGCGCGCTCGGTAGCAAGATGAGCGAGCGCGCTCGCCACATCGAGACGAGCAAGCGCCTCGGCGCAGTCCTTGATGTTGGCGCTCTCCGCGATCACGCTGGCCGCAAGCCGCTCGAAAATCTCCAGCTCCAGTCCGAGCGCGCGCTCGGCGGCGCTCGCAATTTTTGCCTCCAGCTCGCCCAGCTCGGTCGTGGTAAAGCGCACCTGGCCGGCCAGAGTCTGGCGGTGGATGAAGGTTCCATTGAATGGCGCAGCCATCAGCCGCTCGCCGTGCTGGGCGGTCACCTCGACGAAATAGCCAAGCACGTTGTTGTGCTTGATCTTGAGGATACGGATGCCCGTGTCCTCTGCGTAACGTGCCTGCAAGGCGGCGATGACGCGGCGCGATTCATCGCGCAGTGCGCGCGTTTCATCGAGCGCTGAGTTGTAACCCTCGCGCACGAAGCCGCCGTCGCGCTTGAAGGCGGGAAGCTCGGTTGCAAGCGCGGCGGACAGTTCGGCGGCGAGCATGCCATCGGGACGACGGCACGCTTGCATCGCCTCGGCGATCTCGGCCGGCGTATCGCTGACCGAGGCAAGGGCGCGGGCGAGGTCGGCGGCTGCCAGCACCCCATCGCGGATAGCGGCAAGATCGCGCGGGCCACCGCGGCCCACGGCCAAGCGCGAAAGGGCGCGGGCGAGGTCAGGTGCCGCTTGCAGGCGTGAGCGGGTTTCTGCGCGCGCGGCAGTGTTTTCGACAAAGCTCGCGACTGCATCGAGCCTTTTAGCAATCTGCGCGGGATCGGTAAGCGGTGCCGACAGACGTTGCGCCATCATCCGCGAGCCGGCAGCGGTCATGGTGCGGTCTATCGCATCGAGCAGCGAGCCACGCCGGTCACCCGCGAGTGTGCGCATCAATTCGAGGTTGCTGCGGGTAGCTTGATCGATCGCCATGCAGGCGCCTGCGCTCTCGCGCAAAGGCGGCGATAGCGGTGGACGTTTGCCGATCTGCGTGCGCTCGACATAGGTAACGCAGGCTGCGGCGGCCGTGAGCTCGAGTCGCGTGAGCGCGCCGAATGCCTCGCTGGTAGCCACCGCGAAGAAGGACGTCAGCCGCCGCTCGGCGGTCGCGGTGTCGAATACATCACGCGCGAGCGGCGTTACCGCGGGAAGCGAGCGCCAATAACCCGCGAGTTCGGCTTCGCTGAACAACGCGTCCGAAACAATGATCTCGCCGGGCTCGAGTTGCGCAATTTCGGCGGACAATGAGGCGCGATCGCATTCGCTCACGCGAAATTCGCCGGTCGAGATATCGATCCATGCAAGCGCGAACTGGGCATCCTCGCCGGCTGATGACAGACGTGCCCGTGCCACCGCAAGCAGATAGTTATTGCGGCCCGCGTCGAGCAGCGTGTCCTCGGTCAAGGTGCCGGGTGTCACGAGCCGGATGACGTCGCGCCGCACGACACTCTTGGCGCCGCGCTTGCGGGCCTCGGCCGGATCCTCAAGCTGCTCGCACACTGCGACGCGATGGCCGAGCGCGATCAGGCGGTGGAGATATTCGTCGGCGCGGACGACAGGAACTCCGCAAAGCGGAACGTCTTTGCCGAGGTATTTTCCGCGTTTGGTCAGCACGATGCCGAGCGCTCGTGAGGCGACCTCGGCGTCTTCGAAGAACATCTCGTAGAAATCGCCCATCCGGTAGAACAAAAGGCAGTCCGGATTGGCAGCCTTGATCTCAACATACTGAGCCATCGCCGGCGTGACGCGCCCCTCGTCAGCCGGCGGAACGCCAGCTACGTCGTTTTCAGCCGGGCCGATGGGTTGCGTGAGCGCCATGGGCGTGGAGGTTAGCAGATGGCCCGAAGCCTGCTACCCGCACGGCGCTGAATACTGGGGAACAAATTCGCCGATCCCGCTCATCTGCCGCGCAAGCGGGAATCCAGCCAACAAATCGACTGGATCCCGGCTTTTGCGGCGACGGGCGAAATATCAAGCCTTGAACTTCACGCCGGTGATCGCCTCGAGATTGCCGTGCCAGATCTTTTCCTTGTCGGCCTTCGGCATGTCGATGTCCTCGATGATGCGCAGCGTCTCGCGCGTATACATCGTGCCCTTTTCGGGATCGAATGGGCAGTCGGAGGCGAACACGATCTTGTCGAGATCGTAAAATGCGAGCCCGGCGTGGGTCGCCGGCACGCCGCCGAATACCGCTGTGTCCGCATAGAAAGAGTGCTTGAAATAGTCGAGCGGGCGCTTCTTGAGCTGCTTGAGGATGACGCTCAGGTCCTCGTCGGAGGTGCGTGCGCCGAGCTGGTCCCAGCCCGGGCCGATGCGCCCTTCCAGCATCGGCACGATGCCGCCGAAATGGTGGGTAATAATTTTCAAGTTCGGATATTTGTCCATGATCTTCGAGAACACGAGCCGCGCCATTGCCGCCGCGGTTTCGTAGGACCAGCCAAAGGTCCACCAGATTTCGTATTTCGATTTCTTCTCGGATAGATAATCCGGGAAATTGGCCGCGCGCGCCGGATGCATCCAGATCGGCTTGTTGAGTTTGTTCATGGCCGCGAAGAAAGGGTCGAATGCCGGATCGTCGAGCGGCTTGCTGGCAATATTCGTATAGATCTGCACGCCGAGCGCGCCGTTTTTCAGCGCACGTTCGCATTCGCGCACGCCCGCGTCGGGGGCGATCAACGGCGTTTGCGCCACCCATCCGGGAAACTGCTCGGGATATTTCGCGCAGATGTCGGCGAAACCGTCGTTGACGAGCTTTGTGTATTCCTCCGTCGCCTTGCCGTCGCCCTTTGTCATCACTTCCAGCGGCGGCATCGGATAGGACAGAATCTGCGCATAGTCCTTGAATCTATCGACGATTTTGCGGCGGACGTCGAGGTCATGAATGCAGGGGATTTCGCGCACGCGCTTGCCGATATCGGCGTGGCCGCTTTCGACGATCTTGTTGAAAAATTTCTCCGGAATGAAATGGGTGTAGGCGTCGATGCGCATGAACTCTCCTCCGTGACCTGCTTTTCTGAATTAGGGATTCAATAAGGCGTAATGACGTTGAGCAGCGCCTGTTTGCGTTCGTTGATGACAGCGACGCGTGCGCGCGCCAGTGCATCAGGCAGCTCGGCAGGCTTTTCGACGCGTTCCGCATGAGCGCCTTGCGCCCGCGCCATCTCCTCGAATGGTGGCGATGGATCGAGATCAGCGAGAGTGCGGCCATCGTTTTCGCCGGCGGCACCGTCTTTGAACATCGAAAGCGTTGCGCGGCGCACGGCGCCGTAGCGGCTGTTGTTGAACACGATGGTCAGGATCGGGAGATTGTGAATGGCGGAAACCCAGTGGCCAACCATAGGATTGGCGAACATATAGGCACCGTCGCCAACCGTCGCGACGATGAACTCATCCGGTGCTGCCAGTTTGGCGCCAAGCGCTGCGCCCAAGCCCCAGCCAAGTCCGCCGGCTGGGCCAAGCGCGAAGAAGGTACCAGGTTTTTCGCGCGCGCAATGGTCCGGGCGTAGCGGGTACTCACTGATGATAATGGCGTCTTTGCCGACGGTTTCACTGATCACACGAGAGAAATATTCCGGCGAAATCGTCGTACCGGCGGCGGAATCCTTTGCCAGCTGCGCGCGTCGTGTATGCATCCGGTCTGTCAGACGCGCGCGCCGCGCGGCGATCCGTGCATCAGCCATCTGCAGGCGCGGCTCGACCGCGCGCACCAGTGCCTCCAGCGCCTGAGCAGTTCCGGCCTGCACAGTAAGATCGCTCGGGAAGCTGCGCATCGGATAGCGAACATAAATCGGGTCTTCGCCCACATGCGCGACGCGGCAGCCGCCGGGCGGATGCTGCAAATGCGGGATCCACGGCACATCGGATTTAAGCACGATCACCAGATCGGCATCGGCGAGAAGCGTGCCGGGTTCGAAGCCGAAATGCATCGAGTGGCTCGAAGGCAGGCAGACCGTGCGCGGGTTGTGCGCAACCACGGGGATCGCGCAGCGTTCAGCCAGGCGATCGAGTAGCGGGACCGCCTCAGCGGGCAGGGCGGCGGTGATGATAAGTGGGCGTTCCGCCGAATCGATCCATTCGGCGAGCATTGCGATCGAGCGCGGATCCGGATGTACGGGCGCTGCTTGCGGCCGGGGCTTCGTTGGCCCGGTTGGCTCTGGCAGCGAAGCGGCGAGCGGCTCGCGTGGCAGCACCAGGTAAACAGGCCCGCGCGGATGCGCCATCGCCACTTCGACCCCGCGTGCGACCACGTCTCCGATCTGACCTGGCATGCGCAATTCGTAGTCCCACTTCACCAACTCGCGCACCATGCCGGCCTGATCGAACATTTCCTGCGCCCAATGGATAGGGCGCGTGCGAGAGCCGAAAGTACCTTTCTCTGTGATAGGTGTGCGACCGGCGGCCAGAATGAGCGGCACCCGATCGCGCGAAAGGTTGGTGAGATTGTTGATGGTATTGGCGGTGCCAACGTTGACATGAACCATTACCGCCTGCGGGCGGCCGGTCATCAGATAGGCGCCGTGCGCCATCCCAACCGCGAGATTCTCGTGCGGTACCAGAATAGGTTTCGGCACCTTGGCATTGGTCTTCTTGGCGCGGCTGAAGGCTTCCACGATCGGCGGGAAGTCCGTGCCGGGATTTGCGAAGAAATAATCGGCACCATGATCGGCAAGCGCGCGCAGGAACGCTTCGGCGGCGATCGTTGGACGTTGTCCCGTCGGTGTCGCGGCCATTACGATTTGTCCTTCAATCGTCCGCCTGAAAGGCCCGCGGACGCTGCGTTTGTTGGCGCGGAGTCATAACTGACGAGGCCGGGAGCGACAACGGACTACGGCGCGCTCCAGGAGAGATTTATTCCGCTGCCACGCTGAGTGGCGCCTGGCCATCGATCTCGGCGAGACACCTGGCAAGGCTCTCGCCTTCCGGATCGACCAGCGCGGCCGTGCGCGCGCTGGCCACAGCATCGGCAGCCTGTCCCGGTGGGATTTGGCCCGCAAGCGCAGGTCGGATCACGCGTTCCTCGATTGCCCGATAATTGGCTAGACCCCGCGTGTGCGTGTCGCCGTAGCCCTTGATCAGACGCGCGCATTCGGCGATCTCGAGGGCGAGCTCAGGCGAACGCCGTGCTGCTTCGCGGATCAAGGCCAGCCAGCTTTCGATCTGCTGCTGCTCCTGTTTGTAGCGATGGCCATACGGCCGCAGCCGCCGCAGTTTGGCGAGCATCAGAAACCGCAGATAGCCGCTGATTGAAGTGGAGTTTATCTCCATGCCGAAATAGACGCGGCCAAGCCAACCTTTGCGCTCTGCCAGTCGCAGTATTGGTCGCGCCATAAACGACGGCAGCAGCTGGCACAGTTCTTCGATACCGGGCTTGAGAAAATCGTGCACCGAGAAAGGCTCGCCGTTTACGCGCAACTCCTCGTGCGCGATGCGACGCATGCGTGCGGGCGCAGCCTTTGCCTGCGCAACGCGCACCACATCCTCGTAGGACATGCGCACTGCGAGGTGGCGCGCGACTTCCTTCAGGAGTTTGCCCTGTGCGCCGATGGTCTGGTCGGCTTCGGCGATCGGTCTAAGACGGCTGAGATAAAGCCATGCATAGTCAATGCTCTGATAGTGAATAAGGCGCCGCACGCCTTCGAGTCCCATTCCCTGGGCGACCAGAGGAAATGTGCGCGCAATTTCGTGTTCGACCAATGCCGGCGTGGCAGGAGCATTTTTCTTTTTTTCGACGACCTTCACTGATTGCACGTTCGCGCGCGCCGCTTCATATCCGGCGCGGAATCCACGCAAATTGCTGTCAATCGACTTACCATCCTCGCGGATCGCTGCCTCGAACTGCTCGAGCTTCAGCGGCAATCGCCCGCAGCCGGCGATGGCTCCGAGCATCACCGCGTTGATGATTGAGCCACTTTGCTTGGCAAGCGAATCCATGTCGATGAGTAAAGCGTCTTTTGCATGCTCCCTGATGATTTTGGTCAGCTTGTCCTGGTCGAAACGGCCGTCGCCCATAGCGATCTTTTCGTCCATGGCGTAAAAGCGGCTCAGCGAGCCGATCACATGCGTACGGTCGGGTGTGACAAAGCCATTTGCGACCGTACGTCCGGCTTCCAGCAATTCGCTTGCCACTGCGATGTCGATATCGCCAACGCCAGGCGTGAGCGCCAGCACCGGGCGCTTGCCGCCGAGGTCTGCTGCCGTCACCGGCAATATTTCGATGTAATAGGTGGTGGCGCCGGTACGTTGCGCGACGCCGGGGATCGAGGTGCTCTGTACCGGGAAACCAGCCTGCGCGGCTGCCGATACAATCCATTGAGTGAGCACACCGCCGCCTTCACCGCCGAGAGCGGCGATCAAAATGGTGATCGGGCGCCGCGGGCTCATGCTGCTGCCTCGCCGGCATAGCCGCCGAGCCAGCCGATCACTCTTTGCCGCAAGCGGTGTACCAGACGGTCGCGCCATGTCGGATTGCGCACGATTTCGGCACGGTAGAACGATGGGCATAACACCGCTGCGTGCGCGACCTCGCCGCACAGTCCGCACCCGACGCACGAATTCAACAACGGTTGCCACGGGATCGGTGCGCAGCGGATCCGGCGACGGCTTCACCGTCAGCGATGGGCAGCCGGACAGGCGAATGCACGAATGATCGCCGGTGCAGATCTCATCGTCGACGCCGTAGCGTGCACGTGTGACGCGCTCGCCGCGTTTAAGTTTCTCGGCGTCTTCGGCACGGATGCGGCGCTGACGCGCGAGTTGGCATTCACCGTCGGCGATGATCACTTTCAGCCCGCGCTCGGCGGTGCGCATCGCCTCCTTCAGCGTCTTCACCATCACCGCGACGGAATAGGTGCGCACCGTATGCAGCCATTTTACGCCCATCGAACGCAGGGTCTGCTCGATATCCACGCCCGGCGTCGCGCCGGTGCGGCTCATGGTGCTTGACGGGATATATTGCTGGCCGGTGGCCGAGGCGTAGCCGTTCTGCATCACGATCAGCACGCCGTCGCCTTTGTTGAACAGGTTCGACGCTACACCGGTGATCAAGCCGTTATGCCAGAAACCGCCGTCGCCCATGATCGCGATCGGTCGCCGCTCCATGTTCGCCGTCACAGCGGCGGCGCTCGCGAGCGACATGCCATAGCCGAGAATGGAATTGCCGAGCGAAAATGGAGCAAAAGTTGCAAACGAGTGGCAGCCGATGTCGGCGCTGATGTGAGTCGGGCCCAATTCCCGTTGCATCAGTTTGATTGCGGAAAACACCGGACGCTCCGGGCAACCAGTGCAGAAGGCCGGCGGGCGCGGCGGCAAAGGGCCTAAAGCCGAAGCAGCTCTTGCCTTATGCGCAATCAGACCACGAGCCTTTTCTGCGACAGTATCCGCGTCGATACCTTTCGGCTTTGCGTCCTGAAGAAACGCCGCGAGTCCTTCGAGCAATACATCGGAGGCATATTCGCCCGCTTTCGGCAGCGGACCCTTGCCAAGCACACGTGTATTTATGTCAGCGCGGCGGAGTTCGACATTAACCGCCTGCTCGATGTAGTCGGGATAGCCTTCCTCGACCACCAGTACGGCGCGTTTGCCCGCGCAGAATTCGCGCAGCTCCTCCGGCACCAGCGGATAGACGACGTTCAGCACCAGCACAGGGACGCGCGAGGCGCCGAACACGTCGGCAAGTCCCATGCGCTCGAGCGCGCGCAGCACGCTGTTGGTAAGCCCGCCCATCACGATGATGCCGATGTCGCTCAGGTCACCGTCGATGGTCTCGTTGAGCTTGTGCTCACGGATGAACGTGCGTGCGGCCGGCAACCGCTCCTCCACCTTCAGGCGCTCTTGCGTGAAGATCACCGGCGGATGCGCCAGCCGGCCGTATTCGAAGCGTGGCGGGCCGGATAGCTTGTCCAGTCCGGACACGATGCCCTTGCGGTTGTTCTTGGCGGCGAATTCGCCGGTGGCGTGGCAGGCGCGGATGCGCAATTCCAGCATGACCGGCGCGTGGCTCGCTTCCGACAATTCGAAACCCTTCTCCACCGTGCGCACAATTGACGGCAGATCGGGGCGCGGATCGAGCAACCACATCGAGGATTTGAGCGCATAAGCATAAGAGCGCTCCTGGATGACGCTCGCGCCCTCGCCATAGTCCTCGCCCAGAATGATCATGGCGCCGCCGACGACACCGGGTGAGGCGAGGTTGGATAGTGCGTCGGCGGCAACGTTGGTGCCGACGATCGATTTCCAGGTCACGGCGCCGCGTAGCGGATAGTTGATCGATGCGCCAAGCATCGCGGCGGCAGAGGCCTCGTTCGAACAGGTTTCCAGATGCACGCCGAGTTCAGACATGATGTCTTCGGCATCGACCAGGACGTCGAGCAAATGCGAGACCGGCGCACCCTGATATCCGCCAACGTAGGAAACGCCCGACTGCAGAAGTGCCTTGGTGACCGCGAGGATGCCTTCGCCGCGGAAGGTCTCGCCGTCACCCAATTTCAGCGCCTGCACTTCCTTCTTGAACGAACGTTCCATCGTCAGGCCTTCGGCAGATAGTTTGGACCCAAACTATATAGGAACTGCCCTACATGTGCGAGGGCAACCACAAAGCAATGATCGGGAAGGCAATCAGGATCACCAGCCGGATCAGATCAGTGATAATGAACGGCAATACGCCCTTGAAGATCGTGGTGAAATCGACGTCCTGCACCACGCTTTTTATCACGAACACGATCATTCCGACTGGCGGGTGAATCAGCCCGAGCTCTACCGTCATCACGATGATGATGCCGAACCAGATCGGGTCGAAGCCGAGATGAATGATGACCGGGAAGATGATCGGCACGGTGAGGATCACCATCGCCAGCGAATCCATCAAGCACCCGAGCACCAGGTACATCAGCATGATCAGTGACAGCACGCCATAGCGGCCAAGCCCGAGTCCAGTAAGGAACGCTGTCACTTTTTGCGGCGTCTGCGTTACGGTGAGGAAATATCCGAACAGCAACGCGCCGATCAGCACGGTGAAAACCGCTGCGGCGGTGCGTGTGGCCTGCAGAAGCGAGCGCCGGATTTCGGTGCGATCGAGCCGTCCTCGCAGTATGCCAATCAGAAAAGCGCCGCCCGCGCCCATGCCGCCTGCTTCGGTTGGTGTGAAGAGGCCGCCATAGAGTCCGCCGATCACGAACACGAACAGCAGCATGGTCGCCCAGATGTCGCGCAGGCCGGCCACGCGCTCTTTCCACGAATGGCGCGGCGTGCGCGGTAAAAAACCTGGCCGCACGAAGCCTATGATTGCGACCGTGCTTATATACATCGAGGCGGCAAGAATTCCTGGAAGAATGCCGGCAATGAACAGCTTGCCGATGTCCTGTTCAGTGATGATGCCGTAGACCGCGAGCACGGTAGAGGGCGGCAGCATCGCGCCCAGCGTGCCGCCTGCGGCGATCACGCCGGTCGCGAAACTCTGCGGATAGCCATAACGCCGCATCTCCGGATAGGCGACGGTGGAGAACGTTGCGGCGGTTGCGACTGAGGAGCCGGAAATCGCGGCGAAGCCGCCGCAGGCCGCGATGGTGGCGATGCCAAGCCCGCCGCGCAGATGACCGAGAAAACTGTTGGCAGCACGAAATAGTTCACGGCTCATGCCTGAATTGGACACGAAGGCGCCCATTAAAAGGAACATCGGAATGACGCCGAAAGTGTAGTCGGTGACCGTGCGCATTGAGGTCTGCCCGACCATCTTGAGCGCAGGCATGCCGCCGACGATGTAGCCGAAGCCCGTGACGCCGACCAAGCCCATTGCCATACCGACCGGCACGCGCAGCAACATCAGCGCAAACAGGACGAGAAAGCCGATGATAGCGACGGCGTCGGTGCTCATGGCTGTCTCATTCGACCGGCTTGATCTGGTAGCCGCCTGCCATCAATTCAGGACGGAAGATCAGCCGCCAGGTGCGGATTGCGATCAGCAGCACCGCCGACACGTCACCCGCCCAGGCGACGGCGAAGAAAGGCCACGTCGGCAGCCTCAGATCGAAAGTGAGAACGTGGTCGTTATAAGTGCCGGTAACTTTGTCGAACAGTGTATAAGTCTGCACGCTAACCACGAACAGCAGCACCAGCGTTGCAAACACGTCGATAAAACGCTGCCAGCGTGTGTTCGACATTGGCCCAGACCAGATCGACGGTGATGTGAGTGCCGCGATAGAGGTTGCCGCGATACCCCAGAAGATCAGGATGCCGAGCAACATGCGGCCGAAATCGTAGGCATCCGGAATTGCATGCTGAAAAAATATCGCAGCAGCACCGATACGAATATATCGGCGGCAACAATTCCGACGAAAAATGCCGCGATCAGCTCGATGCCATTGATGAAACGGTCCATCGGGCCGTGCCGGCGCAGACGTCCGCTGCCACCGGCGAGCCGATTTGCAACTTCGTTTTCGCTCATGACGTTTTCGGTCATGAATTCTCGCAAATGTTCGTAACGGACGCGGGTTGCGTCCGTTACGACGATTCTCGGCTAGATCATTCGGCGTCAGTAGGCCGCGCTGAGCTTGCTGAGCTGGTCCTTCAGTTCGCTCATTATCTGGTCGGGATTGCCACCAGACTTTCTTAACGTTGTCGGCCCAGGCCTTTTCCAACGGCTCGGCCGCTTTGCGCCATTCGGCGAGCTGCGCCGGACTTGAACTCGTAGACCTCATGACCGGCCACCGCCTTCAGCTTGGCGATGCCGTTATGCTCGAAATCGGCCCAAGGCGCCGCAACTCTCAGTGCCCATGCGTTAGTGCAGTGATTGTCGATCACCTTCTTCTGCGCCGCCGACATCTGATCGTATGTGTCCTTGTTGAACACGAAGGCGAAGGTGGTGACGTAAAGCGGCGCTTCCATGTGGTACTTCGTAACCTTGTCGATGCCGAACAGCGGGACCGAGCCCCAAGGGAAAGTCACGGCGTCGGCGACGCCCTTGTCGAGGATGTCGCGCACTTCCGGGGCCGACGCCTGCACATTGGTGCCGCCGAGTTGCGTCACCCAGGCCGCCATAGTCGCGTGCGCGGGTCGGATCTTCATGCCCTTGATGTCCGCGGGCACCATGATCTTCTTCGTTTTGGAGTGGAACGTGCCGGGATCGTGCAGGAAGGCCAGGCAGAACTTGACGTCCTTCATCTCCTTGGCAGCGTATTTGCGATACCAGGCGTCGATCGCCTGCGATCCGCCCTTGGCGTTCGAGATCAGGAACGGCAATTCGCCGGCGCCGATGATCGGGAAGCGGCCGGGCTGATAGCCGGGATTGATGTAAGTGAGGTCGGCGATGCCGTCGCGCGCCATGTCGTAATGGTCGAAGGCCTTGCCGAGCTGCTGGGCGGGATAGACTTTGTATTTGATCGTGCCGCCGGAATCCTTCTCGACCGAGGCTCCCCATTCCTCCAGCGCCTTCTGCAGCGGATGCGACGGCGGCACCCAGTGCGCGAGCTTGAGTTCGAAGGTCTTGTCCTGCGCGAGCGCGCCGGTCGCTCCACCGATCAAGGAGAGCGGCAGCGTAGACACATCCGGCGAAACGGAGTTTCATGGGTTTCCTCCCTTGGGTTGGGTGTTGGTTAAATGCCAACTTTTTGCAATATTCAGCCGAATGTCGAGCGACGTTGTAAAGCTTATAGTTTGACATCAAACTAAATGCTGGAGCGGGCAGCAGTCGACTGTCCAGCTTCGGAAAAAGGGTAGAGACGGTGCACGGAACGAACGGCACAGGCGGCCGTCGACGCGGCAAGAACGGCGAAGTCCTTGCGCGTATCGATCAATTTTGGTCCGCTCGCCAATTGGGTCGGCTTCAATCTGCGCATGGCGCAGGAGGCCGCCTTTCAGGCATTCTCGCGCCGTTCGCAGGAGATCGGCGAAAGTCCTGGCCGCTTCGCCACCTTGACGCTGATCGCACGCAATCCCGGGCATCAGCCAGACCGAATTGTCGCAAGCCAATGGCCGCGACAAGTCCAGCCTTACCCCGGTCGTCGAGGATCTGGTGCGGCGCGGTCTCGTCGAGCGCAATCGCATGGACGAGCGACCGCCGCACCTATCGCTTGAACGTGACGCCGGCCGGAAAGAAGACACTCACCATGATGACGCGCTGCGCGCGGCGGCACGAGCGCAACCTCGATCACGTCATCGGCGCAGCGCGACCGCAAACGTTTCATCCAGATTTTGAAGAAGATCGCTGCAGAGATCGAGTAGCTCGACGCGCTAACCGACAGAATTTCGCTCAGCACCGCCTCCGGAACCGGATGCGATTTGAGCCGGCCGTTCGCGATCGCGCACCACCCAGACCCGCTTTTCCGAGGCACTCGACGCAAATCTCGCCCTTGAGCCTAGCCGGTGCTCGACGTCGAAGCTGGAGCGGCCGAAGGCGATCTTGGTTTCGACCGTCACGTCGTCGCCGAACCGCGTTGGCTTGAGGAATCGCGCGCGCGTACGACCAGCGGAAAGCCGGCGAATTCGAGATTCTTGAACATTTGAAATTTTGTCATGCCGAGCGACGCGCTCGAACAGCAGCAGCGGTGGAGGCATCGAAGATCTCGAAATAGCGCGGATAGAAAATGATGCCGGCCGGGTCGCAGTCGCCCCATTCGATGCGCACAGTGCGGGTGTTGCTGAAAGTCGTCACGGCGGCCTCGTATCAGCGCGGCGCCATGCGCAGCGCGCCGTCGAGGCGGATCACTTCGCCGTTGAGATAAGCGTTGTGCACGCAATGGAGCACCAGCGCGGCAAATTCGCGCGGCTCGCCCAGCCGCTTGGGGAACGGCACCGAAGCGCCGAGCGAATCCTGCGCCTCCTGCGGCAGCGCGCGCAGCATCGGCGTGCCGAAAATGCCGGGCGCGATCGCCAGCACGCGGATGCCGAATTGCGCGAATTCGCGCGCCGCCGGCAGGGTCAGCGCAGCGACGCCGCCCTTGGAGGAGGCATAGGCGGCCTGGCCGATCTGGCCCTCAAAGGCGGCGACCGAGGCGGTCGAGACGATCACGCCGCGCTCGCCGTCGGCGAGCGGCTCCAGCCGGCTGCATGGCGGCGGCCACCAGCCGCATCATGTTGAAGGTGCCGATCAGGTTGATGCGGATGACCCGCTCGTAATCGGCGAGCGGCATCGGTCCGTCGCGGCCGACGATGCGCTTGGCCGGGCCGACGCCGGCGCAATTGACCAGGATGCGCGCCGGCCCGTGCGCGGCGGCGGCCTTCTTCACCGCCGCTTCGCCACTCGCGCTGTCGGCGACGTCGCAGGCAACGGCGATGCCGTTGATGCTGTCCGCCACTTCGGCGGCGGCCTTTTCGTTGACGTCGAGGATGGCGACCTTGGCGCCGGCTGCGGCCAGTGCGCGCGCGGTTGCGGCGCCCAGCCCGGACGCGCCGCCGGTGACGATGGCCGCCTGTCCTTTGGTATCCATCAGCGTTGTTCCTTCGACTGCGATCGACTCGCGACGATAGAGGCACCGCGTAAAGCTCGTCCACCAGCGCGGCGCGGTTCTTCAAGCACCGCGCGCTGGTTGATCGAGCCTTTGTCGGTCACCTCGCCGTCGTCCAGCGAGGGCGGCTCCGCCATCAGGATTGCGCGCGTCGACGCGCGTCGAGGACGCCAGGGCTCGCGGCAGCCAGTTTTGCAAGCAGTTCGGCGAATCTTGCACGCACAGGCAGTGCGTCGAGCAATGTCGGCGGGCGTGCGTTCGGGCGGCAAGCTCGGCGCAAGCTTGCGGCAGGCCTCGACGTCGGGAAACACCAACGCCGCGATGTCGTCGCGGTCGGCGCCGGCGAACACCACGTCGCGCACGTAGGGCGCGAAATGATCGATGAAGCGCGCGCGCAACGGGCCCGACGCTGACCCAGGTGCCGGTCGAGAGCTTGAAATCCTCGGCGATGCGGCCGTCGAACAGCAGCCCCTTGCCGGGATCGGTCGGGTCGACGAATTTCAGCGCGTCGCCGATCTTGTAGAAGCCTTCCTCGTCGAAGGCCTCGCGCGTGAGATGCGGCCTGCCGCCAATAGCCGGGCGTGATGTTCGGGCCGCGCAGCCGCGCTTCGAGCTTGCCCTCGTTCGGCACGAGCTTGAGTTCGACGCCGGGCGCCGGCAGGCCGATATTGCCCGGGGCGGTCGAAATCCCAAGTGCAGGCGAGCGCCAGCGGCGCGGTCTCGGTCGAGCCGAGCGAGGACAGAAAAATGATGCGCTCGCCGGTGGTCTCGACCGCGAGCTGCGTGAGTTCGTCCCACGTGATCTGCTTCAGGCCGGCGCCGGCATAGAACAGCACCTTCAGCCGGCTGAAGAAATTTCGGCGCAACGCTTCGTCGGCGCGGAAGTGCGGCATCAGCGCCTCGAAACCCTTCGGCACGTTGAAATAGATGGTCGGCGCGATCTCGCGCAGATTGCGCGCGGTCTTCGGCGACGCCCGGCGGCGTCGGATTGCCCTCGTCGATATAGAGCGAGCCGCCGTAGGTCGAGCACCATGTTGAAGTTGTGGTTGCTGCCGAAGGTGTGGTTCCACGGCAGCCAGTCGACCACCACCGGCGGCTCGTCGGTCGACGAAGGCGAAGCCGGACGCGATCATCGCCTGGTTCGAGCACAGCATGCGCTGGGTGTTGATGACGCCCTTGGGGTTTCCGGTCGAGCCGGAGGTGAACAGGAATTTGGCGATCGTGTCGGGCCGACCTTGCGCATGCGCGGCATCGACGCCGGCGTCGTCGCGTGCGCCGAGAAGTTCGGCGAACAGACGTGGTCTTGCGGTCGCCGAGCGGATTGCGCGTGACCACCAGCTCGACGCTCGTCCGGCACCGTCGCCGTCGATGCGCGCGCGCGAACGGCCCGCCGTCGTTGGCGAACACCAGACCCGGGCGTCAGCAGTCTGATGATCGCGCGCAGCTTGCCGAAGTCGCTCGACATCAGCGAATAGGCCACCGAGATCGGCGCGTAGGGAATGCCGACATACATCGCCGCCAGAGCCAAGCAGCGCATGCTCGATGTCGTTGCCGGACAGGATCGCGATCGGCCGCTCGGCCGAAAGCTCGCGCTCGCAGCAGTGCCGCGCCGATGCGCGCACATCAGCGAGCGCCTGGCATAGGTAAGCTTGCGCCATTGGCCGTGCGCGTCGCGCTGCGCGAGGAATACGCGGTCGGGCGCGGTCTTGGCCCAATGCTCGAGCGGCTTGGTCAGCTTGTCGTGGATAGCGCTCGAGCGGCTGCGGCGAACGCAGATGAATCGTGCCGTCCGCGCTTGCAGCTCGAGCATCGACGCTTGCGGCCCAGCCGCACCGGCCGCAGCGGCGCTGGCCGCGGATCGAATCTTCCGGACGCGCTCGGCATCGATTCCAGACCATGCTCACTCAACTGCGCGTCACCTTCGGCGCCGCGCTTCTCCAGAAAATCCTTGAGCCGCGCCTTTGCCTCGTCGTCGGCCTGCGCGATCGCCGACATCAGCGCCTCGACCGCGATAGCCGCTCGCCGGATCGCTCTCGGCGATGCGCGGCAGCGCGTGCATGACCGCGAAATTGGTCAGCGGCGCATTGCCGGCGATGCGCTGCGGCGAGTTCGATGCCTTTGGCGAAGCCCTTGCCGTCCTCGACCAGATAGTGGACAGCCCGATGGCCTGGCCTTCCTCGGCGGAATAGGTGCGCCCGGTCAGCATCATGTCCATCATGCGCGCGACGCCGATCAGCCGCGGCAGCCGCACCGAGCCGCCGCCGCCGACATAGATGCCGCGGCTGCCTTCCGGCAGCGCGTAATAGGCCGAGCGTTCGGCGACGCGGACATGCGCCGCGGCGGCAAGCTCCAGCCCGCCGCCGACCACCGCGCCGTGCAGCACGGCGACCACCGGCACCTTGCCGAACTCGAATTTGCTCGAACGCGCGGTGCCACGAGCCGCGAATGCGCGATGCCCTCGGCGATGTCGCGCTCCTTCAGTTCGGTCAGGTCGAGGCCGGCGGAGAAATGCTCGCCCTCGCCGTGAGCACCACGGCGCCGATGCCGTCCGGCAGCGACGTGAAGAACGCCTCGATGCCGATGATGGTCTCGTCGTCGAGCGCGTTGCGCTTCTGCGGCGCGGTTGAGCTTCAGGATGGCGACGTCGCCCTGCCGCTCGGCGGCAAGCGAGGCGGGCAGATTGCGCAGCAAAGGACTTTAGACGACATTCTGCTAGCTCACACTTGTGCTACGCGGCTCGGAGCATCATGTCGTCCGGGAAGTCCGCTTCGCGCAACGCTCAGTTCTTGACCAGCGGACAGCCGCCTTCGTTCAGCGGCCGGAACGCCTTGTCGGCGGGGATCGTCGCCACGATCTTGAAGACATCCCACTCACTTTTCGATTCGGCCGGAGTCTTGACCTGCAGCAGATACATCGGGTGGATCTTGCGGCCGTCGGCGCGGATGCGTGCCTTTGCCGAACAGCGGGTCGTCGGTCGGCATCGCCTTCATGGCCGCGACCACCGCGCGCCCGTCGGCCGGCGAGCCGACTTTATCGACCGCCTTGAGATAATGCAGCACCGCGGCATAGACGCCGGCATGCATGTGGTTGGGCATCATCTTCTTCGGGATGCCGCTCCTGAAAGCGCTTCGACCAGGCGCGGGTCTGGTCGTTCATGTCCCAGTAGAACGCGTTGATGCGCGACCAGTCCCTGCGCGGTCTTCAGGCCGAGCGCGGGCACGCTCTGCAGATCGAAGATCAGCGACGACGATCTTCTGCTTGGCGCCGATCTTGAATTCGGCCGCCTGCTTGACGGTGTTGGTGGTGTCGCCGCCGGCATTCGCCAGCGCGACGACTTCCGCGCCGGATGCCTGCGCCTGCAGCAGGAAAGAGGAGAAATCCGAAGCGCCGAGCGGATGGCGGACGGTGCCGATGATCTTGCCGCCGCTTGCCAGGACCTCGTCGCTCGCCTGCTTTTCGAGATCGTGGCCGAAGGCATAGTCGGCGGTGATGAAGAACCAGGTCTTGGCGCCGGACGCGAGCACGCCGCGCGCCGAGCGCATGGCCCATCGGCCCAGGTGTCGTAGGTCCAGTGCACGAAATTGGGCGAGCATTTCGCGCCGGTGAGCAGCGCGGTGCCGGCGCCCGAGCCGATCACCACCTTGTTCTTTTCGCGCACGATGTCGCCGACCGCGAGCGCGACCGCCGAGTTCGGCATGTCGACGATCATGTCGACGCCTTCGACGTCGAGCCAGCGCCGCGCGATGCCGGCGCCGATATCGGGCTTGTTCTGGTGATCGGCCGAGAGTCACCTCGACCTTGCGCTTCGATTGCTTGGCGAAATCCTCGACCGCCATCTGGGCGGCGACCACCGAGCCCGGTCCCTGGAAGTCGGCATAGACGCTCGACATGTCGTTGAGCACGCCGATGCGCAGCATGCCGTTTGTCTCGGCATAAAGCCGGCGTTGCGATCAGGGCGATAAGAACCGCGGCAAATGTCCTTGAATTGCAGCATGGCAGTCCTCCCCGGACAGTCCGTTGTCGTTGTGTATTGCCGGACTGCGCAAGAATGTTGTCATTGACAACAATCTAGCGTCAAGCTGGCTATGCTAAGGAAATGCTGGAAACGAACCCAGCGAGCCTCGATGAAGCGTCGGCGATCGGTTGCGCAGCTGCAGCAAAGCAGCGGTCGCCGCAATGCGGCATCGCCGGCGCGGGCGGAAAGGCTTGGCACTCGGGCAGCTCGACCATCATCTCGGATATTTCCTGCGCCGCCTGCAGATCTGGGTGTTCCAGGACTTCATCCAGACCCTGGCGCCGATGAAGGTGCGCCCGGCGCAATATTCCGTGCTGCTCATCATCGAAGCCAATCCGGGCCGCTCGCAGGCGGCGATCGGGCAGACGCTCGAGCATCGAGCGGGCGCGGCTCGCCCGCCTGCTGCATGAGCTGGAACGGCGCAAATGGATCAGCCGGCGCGCCTCCGGCAGCGATGCGCGCTCGCATTCGCTGCATTTGACCGCGGATGGCGAAAAGGCGCTGGCCAGGATCAAAAGCCTGGCCGAGCAGCACGAAGCTCAGCTTGCCGAGCATGTCGGACGCCAAGCGGCGCACAGCAGCTGATGGATCTGCTGCGCGATTTCGGCTGACCGAAGGCCGTCACTCCACTTCGTAGACGTCGAGCCGCACGGCGTGCGGCCTCGCGCTGCCCGCGCGCCAGCGCCAGAATGCGGTTGAGCCAGTCGACCGCAGGGTCGGCGGTCTCGAACCGCATCACGGTGCGGAAATAATAATGAGCGAGGATCGACATTGTCGCCGCGCGCCAGCCGCTCCATGACCGTCGGGCGGACCGTGCCGCAGGCCTTCGCTGGTCACCAGGATGCGCGCGCCGGCCTCGGTCTCGATGGTGTAGCGCGCCTGGATGTCGGCGGCGCCGTCGCTGCGCACGATCTGCCAATCGGCGCCGCCCGGCAGGATGCGGCCGTTGAGTTTCGGCCCGCGCACGCTGCCGCCGAGAATGCCGATCACGCGGCGCTCGCCATAGGGCGTGCGGCCGAGATTGCATGCATGGCCGCGAGTTCGGCGTGGATGGTGAAAATCGGCTGCGTTGCCCAGCATGGCGACGATCCTGTTGGAGCCCCAACTTATGACGCGATCGCCATTTGACCCTGCCGATGGCGCAGCCGTAAATACGGACCCGCAACCGGGAAGCAGTCTCGCATGGCGCGTATTTCGTCCCTCGCCGAAGCCATCAAGTCATGCCGTCCGCGACGGCGACACGGTGGCGCTGGAAGGCTTCACCCATCTCATTCCGCATGCCGCCGGCCACGAGATCATCCGCCAGGGCCGCAAGCATCTGACGCTGATCCGCATGACGCCGGACCTGATCTACGACCAGCTGATCGGCATGGGCTGCGTCGACCAGGCTGGTCTTTTCCTGGGGCGGCAATCCGGGCGTCGGCTCGCTGCATCGCCTGCGCGACGCGGTCGAGAACGGCTGGCCGCACAAGCTCGAACTGGAAGAGCATTCGCACGCCGCCATGGCCAATGCCTATGAGGCCGGCGCCGCCGGCCTGCCTTGCGCCATCTTCCGCGGCTATATCGGCGGCGACCTGCCGAAGGTGAATTCCAAGATCAAACGCGTGACCTGCCCGTTCACCGGCGAGGAGCTCGCCGCCATCCCGGCGCACCGGCCGGACGTGGCGGTGATCCATGCCCAGCGCGCCGACAAGGCCGGCAATGTGATGATCGAAGGCGTGCTCGGCGTGCAGAAGGAAGCCGTGCTCGCCTCCAAGCGTTCGGTGGTGACGGTGGAGGAGATCGTCGACGATCTTCCGGCGCGCAGCCTCAACGCGGTGGTGCTGCCGCACTGGACCGTCGGCCATGTGGTCGAGGTGCCGGGCGGCGCCTTCCCGTCCTATGCGCAGGGCTATTATCCGCGCAACAACGCCTTCTACAAGGAATGGGACGCGATCGCGCGCGAGCGCGATTCTTTCCTGGCCTGGATGAAAGAAAATGTGCTGGCGAAAGGTCCGGAGGTCTTCGCCCAGTATGCGCGCAAGCATCGCGTCGGCGGCGGAGTAAGACATCATGGCCGACTACAAGCCCAACGAGATGATGACCATCGCGGCGGCGCGCGCGCTGAAGAACGACGACGTCTGCTTTGTCGGCATCGGCCAGCCGTCGGCCGCGTGCAATCTCGCGCGCCTCACGCATGCGCCGGACATCACGCTGATCTACGAATCCGGCACGCTCGCCACCAAGCCGAACATTCTGCCGCTGTCGATCGGCGACGGCGAATTGTGCGAGACCGCGCTCACCACGGTGTCGGTGCCGGAAATGTTCCGCTACTGGCTGCAAGGCGGCCGCATCAAGGTCGGCTTTCTCGGCGGCGCGCAGATCGACAAATACGCCAATCTCAACACCACCGTGGTCGGCCCCTACGACAAGCCGAAGGTGCGGCTGCCCGGCGGCGGCGGCGCGCCGGAGATCGCCACCTCCTGCGGCGAGATCTTCATCATCATGGCGCAGGGCAAGCGCAGCTTCGTCGACAAGCTCGATTTCGTCACCTCGATCGGCCATGTCTCGGGCGGCGACTGCACGCGCCAGGCTTGGCGTGAAGACCAAAGGCCCGACCAAGCTGATCACCGATCTGGCGCTGTTCGAGCCCGATCCGGAGACCAAGGAAATGACCGTCGTCTCCATCCATCCGGGCGTCACCCGCGAGCAGATCCAGGAAAATACCGGCTGGCCGGTCAAATTTGCAGCCAAGGTCGGCGGAAACGCCGCCGCCGACGCAACGCGAACTCGAAGTGCTGCGCGATCTGCATGCGCGCACCAACCGCGCGCATGCGGAGGCCGCGTAATGGCAGCGCGACGTATTTCTCTGCGATGCGGTGCGCACGCCGATCGGGCGCTATGGCGGCGCGCTTGCCAAGGTGCGCACCGACGATCTCGCCGCCGTGCCGATCAAGGCGCTGATGGCGCGCAATCCGAAGATCGATTGGGAAAAGCTCGACGAGGTCTATTACGGCTGCGCCAATCAGGCCGGCGAGGACAACCGCAACGTCGCGCGCATGGCGCTGCTGCTGGCGGGCCTGCCGGCCAGCGTGCCGGGCGTGACGCTCAACCGGCTGTGCGCCTCGGGGCTGGAAGCGGTCGGCACCGCCGCGCGCGCCATCCGCGCCGGCGAAATGGAATTCGCCATTGCCGGCGGCGTCGAATCGATGACGCGGGCGCCGTTCGTGCAGGGCAAGGCGCAGGAAGCCTTCTCGCGCACGGCCGAAATCTACGACACCACCATCGGCTGGCGCTTCATCAATCCGCTGATGAAGCAGCAATACGGCGTCGATTCCATGCCGGAGACCGGCGAGAACGTCGCCGAGGAATTCCAGATCACCCGCGCCGACCAGGACGCCTTTGCGCTGCGCTCGCAGCAGCGCGCCGGCAAGGCGATCGCCTCGGGCTATTTCGCCAAAGAGATCGTCGCGGTCGAAGTGCCGGGCGGCAAGGGCGGGATCAGTCAAGGTCGACAAGGACGAACATCCGCGCCCTGACACCACGCTCGAGCAGCTCGCCAAGCTCAAGACGCCGTTCCGCAATCCCGGCACCGTCACCGCCGGCAATGCCTCCGGCGTCAATGACGGCGCCGCCGCCATGATCATCGCCTCGGAAGCGGCGGTGAAGGCGCATGGGCTGACGCCGCGCGCGCGCATTCTCGGCATGGCTTCGGCGGCGGTGCCGCCGCGCATCATGGGCATCGGCCCGGTGCCGGCGACGCGCAAGCTGATGGCGCGCCTCGAGCACAAGATCGGCGACTACGATTTGATCGAGATCAACGAAGCCTTCGCCTCGCAGTCGCTAGCCTGCCTGCGGCAGCTGGGGCTTGCCGACGATGCCGAACACGTCAATCCGCATGGCGGCGCGATCGCGCTCGGCCATCCGCTCGGCATGTCGGGCGCGCGGCTGGCGCTGACGGCGGCGCATGGTCTGGAGGAGAGCGGCGGCAAGCTCGCGCTTGCCACCATGTGCGTCGGCGTCGGCCAAGGCGTATCGCTGGCGCTCGAACGAGTAACCTGAAAGCGCAACCAATAAAGGACAACAAGAATGACGCTGGTCTATCCCAAAGAGAGCTTGAGCGCTTTTCCCAAGCATCTCACGCCGGACTACAGCAGCACGGTCAAGCGCTCGCCGTCGAAGCCGCTGATCATCGTGCCGCATACGCTGTCCGAACTGACCGGCCCGGTCTATCGGCCACGACGCAGTGCAGGAAGGCGACAACGACCTCACCAAGCAGCACAAGGGCGAGCCGCTGGGCGAGCGCATCATCGTGCACGGCCACGTGTACGACGAGGACAAGCGGCCGGTCCCCGACACGCTGGTGGAAATCTGGCAGGCCAATGCCTGCGGCCGCTATGTGCACAATGTCGACCAGCATCCGGCGCCGCTCGATCCGAACTTCACCGGCGCCGGCCGCACCGTCACCGACAAGAATGGCTATTACCGCTTCATCACGGTGAAGCCGGGCGCCTATCCGTGGGGCAATCACCACAATGCCTGGCGGCCGAACCACATCCACTTCTCGGTGTTCGGCCATTCGTTCCTGTCGCGGCTGGTGACGCAGATGTATTTCCCGGGCGATCCGCTGTTCCCATTCGATCCGATCTTCAATTCGGTGACCGACGAGAAGGCGCGCCAGCGCATGGTCTCGAGCTTCGATCTGGAAAACACCATTCCCGATTGGGCGCTCTGCTTCCGCTTCGACATCGTGCTGCGCGGCCGCGAAGCCACGCCCCAAGACACGGACAAGCATTAAATGTCCGACATCACTCCCTCACAAACCGTCGGTCCGTTCTTCGCTTACGGCCTTGCGCCGCACAGCCGCTGCGACTGGAAGCCGAGCGGCGATCTACGACTGGAAGGAAACCGCCGGCGCCAATCTGGTCACGCCGGATGCTTCGGGCACGAAGATCCGCATCGAAGGTCAGCGTGCTCGACGGCGACGGCATGCCGATCAACGACGCCATGCTGGAGATCTGGCAGGCGGACGCGCAGGGCCGTTACGCCCATCCGCGCGACGAGCAGCCGCGGCCGAACACCAAGTTCATGGGCTTCGGCCGCTCGGCCACCGACAAGAACGGCGTCTTCAGCTTCGACACCATCAAGCCGGGCCCGGTGCCGGGGCCGAACGGCAAGCCGCAGGCGCCGCATATCGTGGTCTGCATCTTCTCGCGCGGCATGCTGCGGCAGATCTATACGCGGCTCTATTTCGCCGACGAGGCGGCCAACGCCAGCGATCCCATCCTGACGCTGGTGCCGGCCGACCGCCGCGGGACGCTCATTGCCCACAAGGAGATGCGGGGCGAGCTGCCGGTCTATCGCTTCGACATCCGCGTCCAGGGCGAAAACGAGACCGTTTTCTTCGACATCTGAGCGAGCGGAGCCGTTCGACCTTAGCGGCGCCATTCTCGCGGCCGCCGATCGCGGATGTCCTGCCCACATTTGCCCGGACTAACAGCTGAGTGTAGGACACTTCCCACTCAATCGGCTCGCTCAGTGGCCTGTGGACCAATATTTACGGCGTTTTATTCTATAACACGCAATTTTATGAGTGGGCATAGTGCCCACCCACTCTGCCCATCTTTCTACAACTCGCTTTTACAGTTGACGAGCGCGGGTGGAGTTGGTTCGCTTCGCTGCGTAACGGCCATCGAGAGCCGGTCACAGGAAACGCCGTCATGAACGAGCAAATCCTCCAGGAGATCAGCGAATTTTGCCGCGCAGCGCGGGCTTGCCGAATCGACCTTCGGCCGCCGCGCCGTCAACGACGGCAAGCTGGCCAGCCGTCTGCGCAACGGCGGCCGCATCACCACCGACACGCTCGAGCGCATCCGCGCCTTCATGGCGCGCAATTCCGATGGCGCGCCGGCGCGCCGCCGCGTGCTGTTCGAGCCGACGCCGCCCGGCGTGCTGCCCGTCGTAAAGCCGCCGGCGCCGCCGGTCGCCTCGGGACTCGCCAGCGACGATCCGCAGCGCAATTTCCGTTTCTTCGACAACCGGCAGAAATATCTGCTGTTCGTGAATACCTGCTCGGAGAAATGGGAGATCGCTTCGCGCGTCGGGCTGGAGCTCGCCAATATCCATCCGCGTCCGCCGGCGGTGCGCGTGTTCGACGCCGGCGTCGGCGACGGCACCGTGCTCGCGCGCGTGATGCGCTCGATGCACGACCGCTTTCCGACCATGCCGTTCTATATCGTCGGCAAGGAAATCAGCCTGGAGGACATCCGCCTCACGCTGCACAAGATGGCGGACCGCTTCGTCGAGCATCCTTCCACGCGTGCTGGTGCTTACCAATCTTGCCTATGCCGAAGCGCCCTGGCTGGCGGTGAAATCGCTTGAGCGCGGCCACCAGCCTGGTGTGGAAAGAGCTGGCGATGGACGGCAACACCGCGCACAGCTTCGAGAAGCAGATCACCGATCTCGAGCCGTTCCTGGCCGAGAACTGGAAGGCGCGCGTGTCAGCGCGAAAAGCGGCAATCCGGTCTATGAGCGCCCGGTCATCCTGGTGATCTATCGCAACGACCACCGCTTCCTGCTCGACCAGATCGTGCCAAAGCCGGGCGGCACCGTCGCCGACTACGATCTGGTGATCGCCTCGCAGCCCTATCGCGCGCGCGCTTCGCTCGAGTTCAAGGCCAAGCGCGTGCTGGCGCCGCTCGCCCGTGCGCTCGGGCCCGGCGGCCGCATGATCGCGATCCATTCCTACGGGCACGATCCGGGCATGGAGATCATCCAGAAGGTCTGGCCGAACGATAATCCGTTCGTGCACAGCCGCCACGATCTGCTCAAGGAAGTGAAGCACGAACTGGGCGCGGCCGGCCGCGATCTCAATTTCAACGCCTATTCCGATCAGCGCTCGCTGTTCCGCTATGACATGCACACGCTGCCATCGGAAATCTCCTCCTCGATCGGCACCTCGACGTTGCTCGCCGCATGGAACGCGGCGATCTACGTGGCGCAGGTCGAAGACGATCGTCTGTCCGATGTGAACAGCGACCGCCGCTATATCGAGGCGACGCGCGAGGTTCTGCAGAAGCACGGCGGCTTGTGGTTCTACGACGAATCCTTCGTGATCTCGCGCCGGCGCGAATAGGCATGTCAGCGCATGCTACCATGCCGGTCGTCACTGTTCGCGCGAACGCTTTTCGCTCGAGGCCACGCGCCCGAGCGCGGCCGAGATCGACCAAGCTGCGCGCGATACTCTTGCCGCATGGCACGCCGGTCTATCTGACCGCGGTGCCGACGCACGACGCCGCACGAATTGGTCGACGGCGGCGGCTGCCTTGCGCAAAGCCGGCCTTGAGCCGGTCGCCCATATCGCGGCGCGGCGGCTTGCCAGTGCTGGCGCGCTGCAGGAATTGCTCGCCGGCCTGCGCGGCGAAGCCGACATGCGCCGGCTGCTGCTGATCGGCGGCGATGTCGACACGCCGCGGCGCATTCGCCGACGCGCTCGCAGTCATCCAGAAAGGCCGTCTTGCGCGAGGCCGGCATTGAAGAGATCGGTATCGGCGCCTATCCGGAAGGCCATCCGCGCATTCCGGCCGGGCGTCTGGAAGCCGCGCTCGACGAAAAGATCGCCGCCGCCACTGCGCACGGCTTGCGCGTTCATATCGTCAGCCAGTTCTCGTTTTCGCCCGAACGCATTCTGGCCTGGCTCAAGCAACTGCGCGCCTGCGGTATCGACAAGCCGGTGAAGGTCGGCATGGCGGGGCCGACCAGCATGCCGGCGCTGCTTCGTTACGCCAAGCGCTGCGGCGTCGACGGCCTCGTTGCGCGGACTAGTGTCGGGCGCCGCCAGCGGTCTGGTCGGCCATGTCGGACCGGACCCCATTATCGAAACGCTTTCGGCGGCAACGGTCTGGGCGATGTCGCGCCCCATTATTTTTCCTTCGGCGGGACGCTTGAAACCGCACGCTACGCATGCGAAGCCGCCGCAGGACGGCACGGTGCCGGCCGTGCTATGGCTCGTAGTAAATAAGACCCGCCGGCAAAGCGCGGGCCACTCGCGGAGGACGATATGCAAAGAACAAAACCGCCATTTCGCGCCGATCATGTCGGCAGCATTCTGCGCACGGCGCCGGTCAAGAGACGCGCGCGCCAAGCGCGAGAAGGGCGCGATCAACGCGGCCGCAGCTGAAAGAGGTCGAAGACCGCGAGATCGAGAAGATCATCAAGAAGCAGGAAGAGATCGGCCTCAAGCTCGCCACCGACGGCGAATTCCGCCGCTCCTGGTGGCATTTCGATTTCTTCGGCATGCTCGACGGCGTCGAGATCTACGAGCTCGACCACGGCATCCAGTTCCAGGGCGTGCAGACCAAGCCGCAGCAGCATCAAGGTCACCGGCAAGATCGGTTTCTCCAACCACCCGATGCTGGAGCACTTCAAGTTCCTGAAGGCGCACTGCCAAGGTGACGCCGAAGATGACGATCCCGGCGCCGAGCGTGTTGCATTTCCGGCTCAGAGCCGGCGCGGTGAGCAAGGCAGGTCTATCCCGATCGTCGACGCTATCTTCGACGATCTCGCCATGGCCTATCAGAAGGCGATCAAGGCCTTCTACGACGCCGGCTGCCGCTATCTGCAGTTCGACGACACCGCCTGGGCGATGATCTGCTGCTCCGCAGGAGCGCGAGCAGTCGAAGGCGCGCGGCGACGATCCCGATCAACTGCCGGAGACCTACGCGCGCGTGATCAACAAGGCGCTGGAAGGCAAGCCCGCCGACATGGCGATCACCATGCATTCCTGCCGCGGCAATTTCCGCTCGACCTGGATTGCGTCAGGGCGGCTACGAGCCGGTGGCCGAGAATCTGCTCGGCAAGTGCAATCTCGACGGCTATTTCCTGGAATACGACAGCGACCGCGCCGGCGGCTTCGAGCCGCTGCGCTTCTTCCCCAAGGGCAAGAAGAGCGTCGTGCTCGGCCTGGTCACCTCGAAGAGCGGGCGGCTGGAGCCGCAGGACGACATCAAGCGCGCATCGACGAGGCCACCAAATATGTCGCGCTCGACCAGCTCTGCCTGTCGCCGCAATGCGGCTTTGCCTCGACCGAGGAAGGCAATGTGCTGGCCGAGGACGAGCAATGGGCCAAGCTGCGCATGATCGTCGAACTGGCGGAGGAGGTGTGGGGTCGGACTTGATTTTTCGGCAAGTCGTGCGGCCGCGCCGCCAGCTCGCATCTACGAAGTATACGCGTCAGATCGCGGAACACTGTCACGCGTAGCACTGACTTACTCAACCGGGAGGGATGAAAATGTCTACGAAATCGCAATGGCTTAACATAAGCCGTCTGGCGCTGTCGGCTGCCGCCGCCGCGCTGCTGTTCACCGCGGCGCCGGCCAAAGCGCGCCCGGAGCCCGATCAAGATCGGCTTCGGCATGTCGCTCACCGGCCCGCTCGCCGCCAACGGCAAAATGTCGCTGGTGGCGATGCAGATCTGGGAAGACGACATCAATGCCAAAGGCGGGCTGCTCGGCCGGCCGGTCAAGCTCATCTACTACGACGACCAGAGCAATCCGTCGCAGGTGCCCGGCATCTACACCAAGCTGCTCGATGTCGACAAAGTCGATCTGATCGTCAGCGGCTATGCCTCGACCAGATCGCGCGCGGCGATGCCGGTCGCGATCCAGAAGAAGAAGCTGTTCGTCAGCCTGTTCGGCACCGGCATCAACGAGACCTTCAACTATCCGAAATATTTCTCGATGATCCCGAACGGCCCGACGCCGAAGCCGGCCTTCACGCGCGGCTTCTTCAAGGTGGCCGAGGTGCAGAAGCCGAAGCCGCAGACCATCGCGATCGCGATGGCGGACGCCGAGTTCGGCCGCAACGCCTGCGAAGGCGCGCATGAGAATGCCAAGGCCTCGGGCTTCAAGATCGTCTACGAAAAGAGCCTATCCGCCAGCCACCACCGACTTCTCGCCGATCGTGCGCGCGATCCAGGCGCTTGAATCCGGATCTGCTGGTGATCTGCTCCTATCCGCTCGACACCGTCGGCATGGTCAAGGCGATGAACGAAGTCGGCTTCAAGCCGAAGATGTGGGGCGGCGCGATGGTCGGCCTGCAAGCGACCGTGTTCAAGACCCAGCTTGGCCCGCTGCTCAACGGCGTGGTCAATTTCGAGACCTGGCTGCCGGTCAAGTCGATGGACTTCCCGGGCTCGTTCGAGCTGCTCAAGAAATATCAGGCGCGCGCCCAGGCCGCCGGCACCGATCCGCTCGGCTACTACATGCCGGTGTGGGCCTATGCCTATCTGCAGGTGCTCGGCGATGCCATCGCCGCTACCAAGAGCCTCAATGACGACGTAGCTCGCCGACTATATCCGCAAGACCACGTTCAAGACCGTGGTCGGCGACGTGAAATTCGGCAAGCAGGGCGAATGGGCGGAGGAGCGCACGATGGCGGCCCAGTTCCAGAACATCAAGGGCAATACCATCGACGACTTCCGCGATCTGAAGACCGAGGTGATCATCTATCCGCCGCAGTACAAGAGCGGCGAGGTGATCTACCCGTACGAAAAGGCGATCGTGAAATAAGACTTGGCGACTCGCTCATATTCGCGGCAATATCAGCGGCCGGCGCCGTCAGGCGCCGGCCGTTTTCGTCTTGATGAAGAGTCGTGAACTGATGATGAACGAACAAAGCCGCCCTTCCGCGCCGATCATGTCGGCAGCCTGCTGCGCACGGCGCCGCTGAAAGAGGCGCGCGCGCAGGCGCGAGCGCGGCGAAATCTCCGCCGACGCGCTCAAAGCGGTCGAAGACCGCGAGATCGCAGCGATCATCAAGAAGCAGGAAGACATCGGCCTGCAAGCCGTCACCGACGGCGAATTCCGCCGCGCCTTCTGGAATTACGATTTCCTCGGCGCGCTCGACGGCGTCGAGGCCTATCTCGGCGAGCGCAAGATCAAGTTCCAGGGCCCGAACCCGAAGCCGATGATGCTGCGCGTCACCGGCAAGCTCGGCACGTTTTCCGGCCATCCGATGCTCGAGCATTTCAAGTTCGTCAAAGCGCACACGCGCGTCACGCCGAAGATGACGATCCCGTCGCCGTCATCGCTGCATTTCCGCTACGGCCGCGACGCCGTGCCGGAATCGATCTATCCCGACATGGACGATTTCTACCGCGATCTCGGGCAGACCTACCGCAAAGCCGTGCGCGCCTTTGCCGACGCCGGCTGCCGCTATCTGCAGCTCGACGAGGTCAATTTCACTTATCTCTGCGATCCGAAGCTGCGCGCGCAGGTCGCCGACCGCGGCGACGATCCGGAAAAGCTGCCGGCGATCTATGCCGGCATGATCAACGCGGCGATCTCCGACATTCCGCCCGACATGACCATCGCCATGCATCTGTGCCGCGGCAATTTCCAGTCCACCTTCGTGGCCTCGGGCGGCTACGAGCCGGTGGCGGAGATCCTGTTCAACACCATCAACGTGCACGGCTATTTCATGGAATACGACAGCGATCGCGCCGGCGGCTTCGAGCCGCTGCGCTTCGTGCCGAAGGGCAAGACGGTGGTGCTCGGCCTGGTCACCTCGAAGATCGGGCGGCTGGAATCCAAGGACGAGATCAAGCGCCGCATCGAGCAGGCGGCGAAATTCGTGCCGCTCGAGCAGCTCTGCCTGTCGCCGCAATGCGGCTTCGCCTCCACCGAGGAAGGCAATATCCTGGCCGAGGACGAGCAATGGGCGAAGCTGCAGAGATGATCGTGGAAGCTCGCCGAGAAGATGTGGGGTTACGTAGCTCGGATGGAGCAATGTCGCAACGCACAAGCCGCCGTTCCGCGCCGATCATGTCGGCAGCCTGCTGCGGCCGGCCGCGCTGAAGCAGGCGCGCGAGCAGCGCGCCAAGGGCGAAATCACGCCGCGCGCAGCTGAAGGAGATCGAAGACCGCGAGATCGAGCGCGTCATCAAGAAGCAGGAAGAAGTCGGCCTGCAATCGATCACCGACGGCGAATTCCGCCGCTCCTGGTGGCATCTCGATTTCCTCTGGGGCCTCGACGGCATCGAGAAGCACGTGATGGACACCGGCATCGCCTTCGCCGCCGTGACCACGCGCAACGAAGGCCTCAAGGTCACCGGCAAGCTCGGCTTTTCCGGCCATCCGATGATCGAGCATTTCAAGTTCGTCGCCGCGCACACCAAGCGCACGCCGAAGATCACGATTCCCGCGCCGTCGGCGGCCTACGGGCGGCCGATGCGCGACGCCGATCGACCAGAAGGTCTATCCGAAGCTCGATGCGTTCTTCGACGATCTCGGCCAGGCCTACAAAAAAGCCGTGCGCGCTTTCGCCGATGCCGGCTGCCGCTATCTGCAGCTCGACGAGGTGTTCATCGCCATGCTGTGCGATCCGAAATACCGCCAGCAGATGAAGGACCGCGGCGACGATCCGGAAAAGCTCGGCGAGCTCTACGGCGATCTCATCAATACCGCGATGTCGGATATTCCGTCCGACATGACCATCACCATGCATATGTGCCGCGGCAACTATAAATCGACCTACATGGGCGCGGGCGGCTACGAGGCGGTGCAGGAGATCCTGTTCAACAAGATCAAGGTGCACGGCTTCTTCATGGAATACGACAGCGAGCGCGCCGGCGGCTTCGAGCCGCTGCGGCTGCTGCCGAAGGACAAGACCGTCGTGCTCGGCCTGGTCACCACGAAGACCGGCCGGCTGGAATCGAAGGACGAGATCAAGCGCCGCATCGAGCAGGCCGCCAAGTTCGTCTCGCTCGACCAGCTGTGCCTGTCGCCGCAATGCGGCTTTGCCTCGACCGAGGAAGGCAATGTGCTGGCCGAAGACGAGCAATGGGCGAAGCTGCGGATGATCGTCGAGATCGCCGACGAAGTGTGGGGCTGATTGATGGCTGGCATCGTCGCCGGCAAGACCGCCATCGTCACCGGGGCGGGCGCGGCATCGGGCGCGGCATCGCCATGCTGCTCGCGAAGGAAGGCGCGCGTGTCGTGGTCTGCGACATCGGCGCCAGCCTGCAAGGCGAAGGCAGCGACACCGGCCCGGCGCAGGAAACGGTCGACGCCATCAAAAAAGCCGGCGGCGAGGCGATTGCGCTCGACGCTTTCGATCACCGAGCCGAAAAACGCCGAAGCCATCGTAAAATCGGCGCTCGAAGCCTTCGGCCGCGTCGACATCCTCGTCAACAATGCCGGCATCCTGCGCGACGTGATTTTTCACAAGATGAGCTGGTCGGACTGGTCCGACGTGATCGCCGTGCATCTCAATGGCTCGTTCAACATGAGCCGCGCAGTCGCACCGCTGTTCCGCGAGCAGAATTCCGGCGCCTTCGTGCACATGACATCGACCTCCGGCCTTGTCGGCAATTTTGGCCAGGCGAACTACATGGCGGCCAAGCTCGGCATCATGGGCCTGTCGCGCGGCATCGCGCTGGACATGGCCCGCTTCAACGTGCGCTCGAACTGCATTGCGCCGTTTGCCTTCACGCGCATGATCGAGTTGATCCCGCGCCCAGTCGGAACAGGACAAACGCCGCATCGAAGCGTTTCAGCGCATGACGCCGGAGAAGATCGCGCCGCTTGCAGTCTATCCTGTGCTCCGATGCGGCAGCGGCATCACCGGGCAAATCTTCTCGGTCCGCAACAACGAGATCTACCTGTTCAACCAGCCGCGGCCGATCAAGACCATTCATCGCGCCGACGGCTGGACGCCGGAACAGCTTGCGGCCGAGCTAAAACCGCTTTTGCATCCTCGTTCACGCCACTGGAGCGCTCGGAAGACGTGTTCAATTGGGACCCGATCTAGCCGCACTTGTCAGGCGCTGCCGGCTGCATAGAGTGGGACCATGAACAAAGCGCAGCGCCGAGCACGACGAATTTGCCGACATCCGCGACCGGCGTGCGCGCGCTCTGCGCCAAGTTTCCCGGCGAATACTGGCGCGCGCTCGATCGCGAGCGCGCCTATCCGACCGAGTTCGTCACCGCGCTCACCGAGGCCGGCTATCTCGCCGCGCTGATCCCCGAAGAATACGGCGGCAGCGGGCTCGGCATCAGCGCGGCCGCCGCAATCCTGGAGGAAGTGCACGCCTCCGGCGGCAACGGCGCCGCCTGCCACGCGCAGATGTACACGATGGGCACGATCCTGCGGCACGGCAGCGCCGAGCAGAAGCAGCGCTATCTGCCGAAGATCGCGAGCGGCGAATTGCGCCTGCAGGCCTTCGGCGTCACCGAGCCGACCTCGGGCACCGACACGCTGTCCCTGCGCACCACGGCGCGGCGCGAAGGCAACGATCACTACGTCATCAACGGCCAGAAACTCTGGACCTCGCGCGCCGAGCATTCCGATCTGATGCTGCTGCTCGCGCGCACCGACGCCGAAGGAGCAGGCCAAGAAGCGCACCGACGGCTTGTCGGTGTTCCTGGTCGACATGCGGCTGGCGCAAGGCGCCAGCATCACCATCAATCCGATCCGCACCATGATGAACCACGCCACCACGCAGATGTTCTTCGACGATCTGCGCGTGCCGGCGGAAAACCTGATCGGCGAGGAAGGCCAGGGCTTCCGCTACATCCTCGCCGGCATGAACGCCGAGCGCATCCTGATCGCGGCGGAATGCATCGGCGACGCCAAATGGTTCATCGCCAAGGCGACGCAATATGCCAAGGAGCGCGAGCTGTTCGGCCGGCCGATCGGCAAGAACCAGGGCGTGCAGTTCCCGATCGCGCGCGCCTATGCGCAGATGCGCGCCGCCGAACTGATGGTGCACGAGGCCGCGCGCAAATACGAAGCGGGCGAGGACATCGGCGCCGGAGGCCAACATGGCGAAGCTGCTGGCCGCCGACGCGTCCTGGGCTGCCGCCGACATGTGCGTGCAGACGCACGGCGGCTTCGGCTTTGCCGAGGAATACGACGTCGAGCGCAAGTTCCGCGAAACGCGGCTCTACCAGGTGGCGCCGATCTCCACCAACATGATCCTCTCGTATCTGGCCGAGCACGTGCTCGGCCTGCCGCGGTCGTATTGAAATGGCGTTGCCGCTCGAAGGCCTTCTTGTCGTTTCGGTCGAGCAAGCGGTGGCGGCGCCGCAGTGCACCTGCCGTCTGGCCGATGCCGGCGCGCGCGTGATCAAGGTCGAGCGGCCGGAAGGCGACTTCGCGCGCGACTACGACGCACTGTCGTGCACGGCGAGAGCGCCAATTTCGTCTGGCTCAATCGCGGCAAGCAGTCGGTGGTGCTCGATCTCGGCAAGGCCGAGGACAAGGCGCTGCTCGAAGCCATGCTCGCGAAGGCCGACGTGTTCGTGCAGAACCTGAAGCCCGGCGCGCTCGCCAAGCTCGGCTTTGCCGTTGACGCGCCTGCGCAAGGATTATCCGCGGCTGATCTGCTGCTCGATCTCCGGCTACGGCGAGAGCGGCCCTTACGCCCAGCGCAAGGCCTACGACCTGCTGATCCAGGCCGAATCCGGCGTGTCCTCGGTGACCGGCGGCCCGGAAGCGCCGGCGCGCGTCGGCGTTTCGGTCGTGCGATATTGCCGCCGGCCTGAATGCCTATGAGGCGATCCTGGAAGCGCTGATCGCGCGCGCCACGACCGACGAGGGCGCGGCGATTTCCGATCTCGATGTTCGACGCCATGGCGGATTGGATGACGGTGCCGCTGCTGCAGCAGAGGGCGGCGATACGCCGTTCAAGCGCATCGGTCTCGCGCATGCGTCGATCGCGCCCTACGGCGTGTTCAAGAGCCGCGACGGCGCCGACATCCTGATCTCGATCCAGAACGACCGCGAATGGCGCGTGCTGGCGGAGAAGGTGCTGGGCGACAAGGCGCTCGGCCGCCGATCCGAACTTCGCCACCAATCCGAAGCGCGTCGAAGAACCGCGCGGAGACCGATGGCCAAGGTCGCCGCCGCTTTCGCGACGCACGATGTCGCAGCCGCTGATGAAGAAGCTCGAAGCTGCCGATATCGCCTTCGCGCGCGTCAACGATCTGGGATCTGCTGTCGAAGCATCCGCATCTGCGCCGGATCACGGTCGGCGCGCCGAGCGGCCCGGTCAGCATGCCGGCGCCGGCGCCGATGCGCGCGGGGCAGGAGCGGACCTATGGCCCGATCCCGGCGCTCGGCGAGCACACCGAAATAATCAGGGCGGAATTCGGCGGCAAGACGGTTTAAGGTTCGCGCCGTTCAGGCGGAGAGGAACGCATGGACATCGGCTTTATCGGACTCGGCAACATGGGGCAGCCGATGGCGCGCCGGCTGATCGAGGCCGGCCACAAGCTCATCGTCTACGACACGCGCAACGACGCGGTAGCGCCGCTGGTGGCGCTCGGCGCGCAGCTTGCGTCGTCGCCAGCCGATGTCGCCGACCGGGTCGAGACCGTGATGGCGAGCCTGCCGTCGCTGCAGATCTCCGAAAAGGTCGCGACCGGCGAGGGCGGCGTCATCCACGGCAAGCGCATCAAGCGCTTCGTCGATCTGTCCACCACCGGCTCGCGCGTTGCGGCAAAGATTGCGGCGGCACTGGCGAAGAAGAACATCGTGCAGATCGACTCGCCGGTCAGCGGCGGCGTCGGCGGCGCCAACAAAGGCACGCTGGCGGTCATGGTGTCGGGGCCGAAAGCCGAAATCGATCTGGTGAAAGATGTGCTCGCGGTGTTCGGCAAGGTGTTCGTCATCGGCGACAAGCCCGGCATGGCGCAGACCATGAAGCTCGCCAATAATTTCCTCTCGGCCACCGCCATGGCGGCGACCTCCGAAGCGGTGGCGATGGGCGTCAAGGCGGGGCTCGATCCGGCGGTGATGATCGATGTCATCAATGCCGGCTCCGGCCGCACCACCGCATCGGACGGAAAATTTCCGCAGGCGATCCTGCCGCGCACGTTCAACTACGGCTTCGCCACGGCGCTGATGCTCAAGGACGTGCGGCTTTGCGTCGAGGAGGCCAAGGAGCTTGAATGTTCCCAATGCTGTGATGAGTGCCGTGCTCGATCAATGGGAAATCGACCAATACGGAATTCGGCGGCGACAGCGATTTCACCGCCATCGTCAAGATGATCGAGAAGCGCGCCGGCGTCACCGTGGGCGAAGAAATCATGAGCGACGACATCCACGAGGTCTACGCCGTCTGTTACGCGACGCATGCGCGCAAGCGCTCGGAGAACTACATCTTCGGCGATCCGCACGACGAGATGACGTCGATCGCCTATTACGTCTGGGTGATCAAAGGGCCGCACGGCACTTTCGTGTGCGACACGGGCTTCGACGAAGTCGGCCGCCAAGGAACGCGCGCGCAAGATCATCCATCCGGTGGGCGAGGGGCTGAAGGCGCTCGGCGTGCAGCCCGACAAGGTCGATCACGTGATCGCCACGCATATGCATTGGGATCATGCCGGCAACTACGATCTGTTCCCCAATGCGCGCTATCACATCCAGGACACCGAGATGGCCTATGCCACCGGCCGCTGCATGTGCCACCAGATGCTGCGCATCCCGTTCAGCGAAAGCGACGTGCTGGCGATGGTGAGCAAGGTCTTCGCCTATCGTGTCGAATTCCACGATGGCGTCGAGGAACTCGCGCCCGGCATCACCGTGCACAAGATCGGCGGCCACTCGAAGGGTTTGCAATGCGTGCGGGTGAAGACCAAACGCGGCTACGTCGTCGTCGCATCGGACTGTTGCCATCTCTATTCGCATATCGACGAAGGCCGCGTGTTTCCGATCACCTATAGCGTCGGCGACACGCTCGAGGGCTATAAGACGCTGAAGAAGCTCGCGAGCTCGCGCCACCACATCGTGCCTGGCCACGATCCGGAGGTGCTGAAGCTCTACCCGGCGGCTAAAACTGGCTTGGAAACTGGATCGTGCGGCTGGATGTGGAGCCGAAGATTTGAGCCAGCCGCGGCGTAGCGACCTCCGCCATTCCCGCGAAAGCGGGAATCCAGTGCTTGCTCCCCGCTTTCGCGCGGACGGGCGGCATACATATGCCTCACACCAACCCCAATTCCGCGAATGCATCCTTGTGGTGCTCGGCGCTGTCGGGCGAGAAGCAGCAGAAGACCACGCGCGTGATGCCGCGCGGGCGCGCGGCGATTTCCGACGCGACGGTGCCCACCGCGATGCGCGCAGCAAGATCGGCCGGGAAAGCGATAAATGCCGGTGGAGATCGCGGGATAGGCGATCGATGCCAAGCGCATGTGCTGGCCGCGAGATCGAGCGCCGTCCGGTAACAGCCCGCCAGCAACGCTTCTTCATCTTTGATCCGCCGCCGCCCCACACCGGGCCGACCGCGTGGATCACGTGCCTGGCCTTGAGCCGGTAGCCGCGCGTGATCTTGGCGGAGCCGGTCTCGCAGCCGCCAAGCGTTTCGCATTCGGCCAATAGCTCCGGCCCTGCCGCGCGATGGATAGCGCCATCCACGCCGCCGCCGCCCAGCAGTGTGCGGTTGGCGGCATTCACGATCGCATCGACGTCGAAGCGTGGTGATGTCGGCGACAACGATGTCGAGGACTGTGTCTTGCCGATTTCGGCAGTTGAGTTCTGTCATGCGCGCGAATATATCACGCGCGTCGCGGCCCCCGGCGTCGACCTCGAAATCGACGCTCGAGCGCACACCGATGTCGTCGTAATGCGCATCGAGGAAACGGCGCGCGGCACGCCGGCCGTTGGTGCGCAGCATTTCGAAAAAATCGTAGTCGGTGTTGAGCCGGTTCGCCGCGTCCAGTGTTTGCGCCGAACCGGTGAGGGCGATGCGGTGCACGTTGATGCGCCGGTATTGCCCTGCGCCGGTGCCGCGCGGCAGCTTGCCCTCATCGATCAGCTTGCCGACGAATTCGATGGCGCGCAGTTCCGACATCAGCGAGGAATTGAACGTGATCTCGTTGATGCGCGCCATGATCTCGTCGCGCGTCTTGGGTAGCTGCTTGCGTTGCAGCGGGTTGATCTGGACCAGCAGCAAGTCCTCGGTCTGCGTGGCGCCGAACAGCGGATAGAGCGACGGATTGCCGACGTAGCCGCCATCCCAATAGGGCTCTCCGTCGATCTCGACCGCACGAAATAGATGCGGCAGACAGGCCGAGGCGACGATCACGTCGGCGGTCATCTCGTCGCGCCTGAATACACGCAGCTGCCCGGTCTTCACGTTGGTGGCGGAGACGAACAGTTGCAGGTCCTGGCAGGCCCGCACCGCGTCGAAATCGACAAAACGCCCGATCAGATCCTTCAGCGGATTGATGTTGAGCGGATTGAAGTCGTAGGGCGACAGATACCGCGACAGCGCCTGCATCCACAGGCCGACCGGCGTATCCTCGATCGGCCAGAACGAAAACAGCCGGTCGACCGCGCGCCGCTGCACTTCGGGCAGGTCGCCGCCGAGGCTCGCGGCGCGCCAGAAATCGGCGAGTCGCTTGCGCGCCTCCTCCGGTCCGCCGCGCGCGAGCCCGTCGGCCAGCATCACCGCGTTGACCGCGCCGGCCGACGCGCCGGAAATCCCTTCGATCTTCAGCCGGCCGTCCTCGAGCAGATGATCGAGCACGCCCCAGGTGAAGGCGCCGTGCGCGCCGCCGCCCTGCAGTGCGAGATTGATGTGTTTAACCGCTTTCGGTTTTTCCGACTTGTCCGCCGCCGAACGCGCGCGAGAGAATGGTTCACTGCGCGACCCAGCCGCCATCGATCGAATAGGCCGAGCCGGTGATGGTCGCCGCGGCGTCGCTGCACAGGAATACAGCGAGCGCACCGATGCTCTCCGGCTTGGTGAACTGATGCATCGGCTGTTTCTCCGACAGCAGCGCGATTTCTTCCTCGCGCACGCTTTTGCCGGAAGTTTTGGCTCGTGCGTCGATCTGCTGTTGCACCAGCGGCGTGAGCACCCAGCCGGGGCAGATGGCGTTGCAAGTCATGCCGGCGTTCGCGGTCTCCATCGCGACCACCTTGGTCAGGCCGACGAGGCCGTGCTTGGCGGAGACATAGGCGACCTTTGCACGCTGGCCACCAGCCCATGCGCCGAAGCGATATTGATGATGCGGCCCCACTTCCGCTTCTTCATGCCGGGCACGGCGGCGCGGATGGTGTGGAACGACGACGACAGGTTGATCGCGATGACCGCGTCCCATTTCTCGATCGGGAATTCCTCGATATTCGCGACGTGCTGGATGCCGGCGTTGTTGACCAGCACGTCGAGCACGCCGAATTCCTTTTCGGTGGCGCGGATCATGTCGGCGATTTCGGCCGGCTTGGTCATGTCGGCGGCCGAATAGAGCGCCTTGACGCCGAAATCCTTTTCGATGCCCGGCGCGGTCCTTCTCGATCTCGGTCTTGTCGCCGAAGCCGTTGAGCATGACGTTGGCGCCGTCCTGCGCGAGCGCGCGGGCGATGGCGAGCCCGATGCCGGAAGTCGAGCCGGTGACCAGCGCAGTCTTGCCTTTGAGCATCGCAGTCCTCGTGTTGCTTGTGGCCGCCAACAACCGGCGACGCGGTTCCCGAAATTGCGGGCGGAACCTGCCCCTATTTTGTTGCAGTGCAATATATATGTTCATGTTTCTCGTGGTTCGAGCGGCAAGGCATTAGACTTGTGTCGGAAGGCGGAACATTCCTTGGCCAGAAAATCACGCACGCGGTATTTCCACCGCCCGATCACGATCATGAGCGCTGCACGAGCGACGCCCTCGCGCACGCCGAAGCGATCTGCGCCGCGCGCAAGCAGCGGCTGACGCCGATGCGCCGCCAGGTGCTGGAGGCGCTGCTGGCGAGCCACCAGCCGCTCGGCGCCTATGAGCTCATCGACCGCCTGGCGGTGCGCGGCGCGCGGCCGGCGCCGATCACCGTCTATCGCGCGCTCGATTTCCTGCGCGAGCAAGGCCTCGTGCACCGGATCGAAAGCCGCAACGCCTTCATCGCCTGCGTGCACAATCACGACAGCGGCGATCCGGTGGTGTTCCTGATCTGCGAGAAATGCGGCGCGGTCGGCGAGGCGGCCTCCGCCGCGGTCGCCGACACGCTCAAGAGCGCTTCGCGCGCGGCGGGCTTCACGCCGAAGACGCCGGTGATCGAGATCTCCGGCATCTGCGCGCATTGCAAGGCGGCGTGACCGTAGCGATCCGACGCGTTGTCACAGCCCGCGTCCACACATCGATCACGCGCCCGCTCGATGCGCTCGCAGCCGGCATCGTGGTCGTGCTGTGCCTGTCCTGGGGCTTCAACCAGGCGGCGATCAAGCTCGCGATCCACGACATCCCGCCGCTGACGCAAGCGGCATCCGTTCGACCGTCGCCGCGCTTTTGATTGCGGCCTGGTGCCGGCTGCGCGGCATTCCGCTGCTCAGGCGCGACGGCACGCTGTGGTTCGGGCTTGCGGCCGGCTTGCTGTTCGGCGTCGAATTCATGCTGATCTATCAGGGCCTGCGTCTACACCACCGCGACGCGCGCGGTGCTGTTCATCTATCTCGCGCCGTTCTTTGTGGTGCTCGGCGCGCGCTCGTTCTGCCGGCGGATCGCTTCGGCGCTGCGCAGTGGCTGGGACTTGGCTTGTCGTTCGCCGGCATGCTGGTCGCCTTCGGCGTGCCGACGCCGGCGCTCGATCCGCGCCAACTCATCGGCGATGTGATGATGGTCGGCGCCGCGCTGTTCTGGGCGGCGACCACGCTGATCATCAAGGCCAGCCCGCTCGACGCGCGTCTCGCCGAGAAAGTGATGCTCTATCAGCTCGTCGTGTCGGCGCCGATCATGGCCGCGGCAGCGCTCGTCTTCGGCGAACGCATCACGCATATGCCGTCGGCGCTGGCGCTCGGCTCGCTCGCCTATCAGACCGTCTGGGTGGTCAGCGTGACCTTCGTGGTCTGGTTCGCGCTGATCGCGCGCTATTCGGCCAGCCGGCTTTCGGCCTTCACATTTCTGACGCCGCTGTTCGGCGTCGCCGCCGGCCATCTGGTGCTGGGCGAGCCGTTGACGCCGGCTTTTGCCGCCGCGGTGGCGCTGGTCGCGGCCGGCCTGGTGCTGGTCAACCGGGCGCGATAATGCCGATCTATTCCAGGCTCTTTCGTCTGCGTTGACCGCGCCATATTTGTCTGGCACCCCGTGGTCCGGGAAAAGTCGATGAGTGCGAGACGTGCAGCAAAGGCATAGAACGGCCGCAGTCAAGTCGGCGGCGTCATGGTCGGCGGCGGCGCGCCGATCGTCGTGCAGTCGATGACCAATACCGACACCGCCGACGTCGGAGGCGACCGCGCGCCAGGTGGCGGCGCTGGCGGCGCGCCGGCTCCGAGCTCGTGCGCATCACCGTCGACCGCGACGAGGCGGCGGCCGCCGTGCCGCACATCAAGGAGCGGCTCACGCAGTTGGGCGTGCGCGTGCCGCTCGTCGGCGACTTCCATTACATCGGCCACAAGCTGCTGGCCGATCATCCGGGCTGCGCCGAGGCGCTCGACAAGTACCGCATCAATCCCGGCAATGTCGGCTTCAAGGACAAGAAGGACCAGCAGTTCTCCGCCATCGTCGAGATGGCGATCAAACACGGACAAGCCGGTGCGCATCGGCGCCAACTGGGGCTCGCTCGACCAGGAATTGCTGACGCAGCTGATGGACGAGAACGCCAAGTCGCAAGACACCGCGCGATGCGCGCGAGGTCACGCACGAGGCCATGGTGCAGTCGGCGCTGCTGTCGGCCGCGCGCGCCGAGGAGATCGGCCTGCCCAAGAACCGCATCATCCTCTCGGCCAAGGTCTCGGCGGTGCAGGACCTGATCGCGGTCTATGGCGAGCTGGCGCGCCGCTGCGACTACGCGCTGCATCTGGGCCTGACCGAAGCCGGCATGGGCTCGAAGGGCATCGTCGCCTCGTCCGCCGCCATGGGCATGCTGCTGCAGCAGGGCATCGGCGACACCATCCGCATCTCGCTGACGCCGGAGCCCAATGGCGACCGCACGCTCGAGGTGAAGGTCGCGCAGGAACTGCTGCAGACCATGGGCCTGCGCACCTTCGTGCCGCTGGTCGCGGCCTGTCCCGGCTGCGGGCGCACCACCTCGACCACGTTCCAGGAACTGGCCGCCGACATCCAGGGCTTCATCCGCGAGTCGATGCCGGAATGGAAGAAGCGCTATCCGGGCGTCGAGACGCTCAACGTCGCGGTGATGGGCTGCATCGTCAACGGGCCGGGCGAATCCAAACACGCCGACATCGGCATCTCGCTGCCCGGCACCGGCGAGCAGCCGACCGCGCCGGTGTTCATCGACGGCAAGAAGGCCGCGACCTTGCGCGGGCCGACGCTCAGCGCCGATTTCAAGCAGATGGTGATCGACTACATCGAGCGGCGGTTTGGTACTAATCGGCGTGCGGAGTAAAGAGGCGGGTTGCGCGGGGCCGCATCCGCGCTACGATCCTCGACAAAAGTATTTCGCCGAAGGTGCCTCATGAGTTCTCTGAGCAGCAAGGACGGCCCCCGCTACCGGCACGTAGCCGATGAATCGACGCCTTACGAAACGATCGGCGTAGACAAGCTCACACCGATCATCGGCGCGGAGATCGATGGTGTCGATCTCGCAAAACCATTGTCCAACCGGACAGTGGACGAAATCCATCGGGCCCTGGCCGAGAACATCGTCATTTTCTTCCGCGATCAGCACATCACGCCGCAACAGCATCTGGCCTTCGGCCGGCTATTCGGTGAGTTGCACATCCATCCGGCCGCGCCGCACGAGCCGGGCGAACCGGCGCTGATGAAAATCTACGCCGACAAGGACAGCCCGCGGGCGAACGGTGAAGGCTGGCACAGCGACGTGTCGTGCGACCTCGAACCGCCAATGGGCAGCATTCTCTATATCAAGCAATGTCCGCCGCATGGCGGCGATACTTTGTTCGCCAGCATGTATGCCGCCTACGATGCATTGTCGGACCGGATGAAGGCCTATCTCCACGGGCTTACCGCGGTCCACGACGGAGAGCCGGTCTATCGCGGTCTTTATGCGAATGCGGGCGTTGCCGATAAACCGGCCTATCCACGCGCCGAGCATCCTGTCGTGCGCACGCATCCGGTGACGGGAAAGAAGGCGCTCTACGTGAACCGCGGGTTCACGCACCATATCGTTGGCATCCCGCGCGACGAAAGCGACGCCATGCTGGCCTATTTGTATCAGCACGCCGAGAATCCGCTCTTCCAATGCCGCTTCCGCTGGACCGAGAATGCAATCGCATTCTGGGACAATCGTTGCGCCCAGCACCGCGCGATGTGGGATTACTGGCCGCATACGCGCTCGGGCAATCGCGTCACGGTGAAAGGCGAGCGTCCGTTCTGACGGCGCGCAGACAATGCGCGCTGCAGATGGAGCGCCTGGGGGCCGCCAAGCCCGCCAGAGGGGCTTCGCAAAAACACCTGGCGCGCTCCCGCCGGTCCATTTCCCTTTTGGGGAAACGGAAAAAGGGATGCAGGCGCGCCCCGCGCCTTCAAAGATTGGGGCAGCGAAGCGTTGACTACATCCAGCCGCCGCCATCTCTGCCGCGGTTCGCGACGCTCGCTTCTTCCAGATCCAGTTCGTATTCGATACGGCGGCGTGCCTCGTCGGTGATCTTGCCGTCGCGCAAAAGCTGATAGATGAATTCGCGCTCGGCATCGATCAGCTCTTTCTTGATCGTGGCGCTTTGGCGCATGTGCTCAAGCCCGTCGTTCATGTCGTTCGGCAGGATCTGCCGTCGGCTTTGATTGCGCGTGCGCAAAAGCGCGATGACTTCATCCGGCAGCTCGCGCTCTTCGACAAATTTCTCCAGCCGCTTTTCCACCTCTTCAAGCGGCCGACGCGCGCGCAACTCGAGCTTGGACCGTATTTCACCGGCGCGCTCTTCCTGACCGATGCGTGTCAGGCCGAGCCAGCGCACGACCAGCGGCAGCATCGAGCCTTGGCCGACAAGCGTGATGATGATCACGCCGAAAGTCACGAAAAGGATGAGCCCGCGGTGCGGAAATGGCTGGCCGTTGTTGAGCGCGTAGGGAATTGCGAGCGCGGCGGCGAGCGAAACCACGCCGCGTACGCCGGTGAAGGCAATCATAAACGGCCCTTGCCATGGCGGCGACGGATCGCGTTTCGCCAGCGATGCGCTCACCCAGCGCGGAATATAGGTCGCCGGGAATACCCAGATGAAGCGCGCCGCGATCGCGATCAGCGTTGTCAAGACAGTAGCAATCACCAATTCGCGGATCGGTACGACTTGCGCCTGGTCCAGCAGCGCGCGCACCTGCAAGCCGGTGAGCAGGAATACGAGGCCTTCGATGAGATAGACCAGTAGATCCCAGAAAAAGATGCCTTGCAGCCGCGTGGCCGAGGATATCAAGCGCGGCCCGATCCAGCTCACGTAGAGCCCGCACGCGACGGTCGCCAGCACGCCTGAGCCACCGAGATGTTCCGGCACCCAGAAGGCGAGATAGGGCGTCATCAGCGACAGCGTTATTTCGACGCGCGGCTCGCGCGCCCATTGCCGCAGACGCAAGCTCAGCCAGCCAACCGCAATGCCATAGAAAATTTCGCCGACTACGATCAGCGCGAACGTGCCTGCCGCTTCCGGCAGTGAGAACGTGCCGGTCACCGCCGCCGCGACCGCAAAGCGGTAGAGAATCAACGCGGTTGCATCGTTGGCGAGCCCTTCGCCTTCCAGCACGACCAGGAGCCGCCGCGGCAGCGCGAGCCGCTGCGCGACCGCCAGCGGTGCGACCACGTCAGGCGGTGCTATGATCGCGCCGAGCAGAAAGCCGATCGCCCAGTCGAAATTCAGCAGGTAGTGCGCGGCAGCAGCAACGGCGCAGGTGGTGAACACCACGCAGCCGAAGGCAAGCAGCGTGATCGGGCGCAGATTGAAACGGAAGTCGCGCCAGCTCATGGAGACGCCGGCGGAATAGATCAGTGGCGGCAGGATCACCAGCAGCACGACTTCCGGCGCGAGCTCGACTTTCGGCAGACCGGGTATGAACGCGATGCCAATTCCCGCAATTACAAGCAGGATCGAGGGCGCGACATTCAGCCGCTTTGCAGCAACTGCGACCGCTGCCAGCACCCCCATCATGAACAGTAGCGTCTGCACGGTCGCGGTCATCGATTCAAGAACTTACAAGTTCATGCGCGTCAGATCAGGTTGGAAACGATGTTTACGGTCAAGGCGAACACCGCGACATTGAAAAAGAACGCCAGTGCGCCGTGCACCGTCACAATGCGGCGGATAACTTTGCTGGTAATCACGACGTCCGAGACCTGCGAGGTCATCGCAATGACGAGCGAAAAATAGAGAAAGTCCCAATAGTCGGGTGCTTGCCGGCCGGGAAACGTCAGCCCGCCGATCGCGTGATCGCCGCGTTCGCCGTAGTACTCGTGGGCATAGTGAAGCGCAAAGATCGTGTGTACGAAGGCCCATGACACCAGGATGGTGGCCATCGCGAGCGTAACCCCAAGCCCGCTGCGTGGCTGCCCGGAGACTTTGGCAATGCCAAGCTCCGCGATGATCGCGCCCATGATCGCCAGCCCGGAGAGGCCGGTGAGAATCAGCAGAATGAAGCGCACCTTCGTCGTCCTCGGCGGCGCGGCGGCGAATTTCGTCGATGCCGCAGGAAATCATCAACTGATAGATCAATGCAAGATACAGCACGACGCCGATATCCCAACCGAGCAGCAGCTTGGTCGCCATGCTCCAATCGGTCATCGCCAGACCGAGAGTCACCGCCATGCCGACGGCGATGGAAATCAGTAGCCGCGCATGCAACCGCGCGAGGCGGACCGGCAGTATGGGTCGATCGGCAATCTTGCGGGCCACAAGTTGCTTCCTCTAAGTCGTTCGCTCGGCAACAAAACGGGCGGCGGCGCGCAAAGTATCGGCTTTCGCGCCGAACGGCGCCAGCGCAGCATCCGCTTGCGCGACCAGCTCTTTGAGGCGCGCGCGCGCCCCGGTAGTCCCTAGCGCGGCAACCAGCGTAGCCTTGCCGGCAGCGGCATCTTTGCCGGCAGCTTTGCCCAGCGTCTTCGCATCGCCCTCGACGTCGAGCAGATCATCGGCAATCTGAAAAGCCTGGCCGATCGCGGTGCCATAGCGGTCGATGCTGGCGCGCGCGGCAGCATCGGCCTGCCCAAGGATTGCGCCGGCGCAGCACGCGAAGCGGATCAGCGCGCCGGTCTTCATCGCTTGCAGGGTTGCGATTTCGTTTTCGGTCATGGCGCGCTTTGGCTCGAAGCGCCCTTCGGCGGCGAGATCGAGCATCTGTCCGCCGGCCATGCCGCCGAGGCCGGAAGCGCGCGCGAGTTCCGCGACGAGCGCGATCCGCACCGCTGGATCGGCATGCACTTCAGATCGCGCCATGACATCGAAGGCCAGCGTCAGCAGGGCGTCACCGACGAGAATTGCAGTCGCCTCATCGAAAGCCTTGTGGACCGTCGGCCGCCCGCGGCGTAGATCGTCGTCATCCATGGCCGGCAGATCGTCGTGGACCAGTGAATAGCAGTGCACGAGTTCGAGCGCGGCACCTGCCATCAGCGCGCCCGCGCGCGCAGCGCCAAACACCGTGGCCGTCTCGACAAGCAAAAATGGCCGCAGGCGTTTGCCGCCATCCAGCGCTGCGTGGCGCATGGCGGCGACGAGCCGTGGCGGTCGCGAAATTTCCCCGTCGAGCGGCGCGTCGCCGAGGAGCCGCTTGAGCAGCGATTCGGTCTCTGCGGCGACTGAGGCAAGTTGGGTGGGAAAGTCGGTGATACCCTTGTTCATCGTGGCATTGTTAGCTGTTGCGGATGATCCCGAAAAGTAGGCGCTGATAAGCGGATTGAATACGCTAATCTCCACCCGTGCATCAATCGGGTCAAAAACCAGGCTTCGGGCATATTCTGACGCTGCGGCGGTGGTTGCGTGCCGTCGCAGTCATTATACTGGCCATGCTGTTGCTGCCTTACCTGATCACACCGCTCTATGCGGTGCTCGATCCGATTTCGACGGTCATGCTCTGGCGACGCTTGAGCGGAGCAAGAGTAGAGCGCCAATACGTCCCGATCGCGCGCATCTCACCGGCGCTGCCGCTCACGGTGATCATTGCCGAGGATGGCCGCTTCTGCAGCCATCACGGGATCGACCTTACGGAGATACGCGAGGCCATTGCTGAAACGGACGACATTGACGACATGCGCGGTGGTTCGACTATCACGCAGCAGGTGGCAAAGAACCTGTTCCTTTGGCCGGGCCGCAGCTATGTGCGCAAGGCGCTGGAATTTCCGTTGGCGCTCTGGATTGATCTAGTTTTGTCGAAGCGGAGGATCTTGGAAATTTACCTCAATATCGCTGAATGGGGTCCCAACGGCGAATTTGGCGCCGAGGCCGGCGCCCGACGCGCCTTTGGTAAATCGGCCCAGGATCTTTCCCGCTATGAGGCGGCACTGTTGGCGGCAACCCTGCCCAATCCGGTCAATCGAAATGCGCGGCAGCCCGGCCCAGGTCTGCGCCGCCTGGCAGGGCTCTATGTCGCCCGGGCGGCGCGGGCGCCGGCAGCGGCCGCATGCCTGCGGCAAAGCCACTAGCCTTGGCGCGAGCCTTCCTCTATAAGCCCGGCTTCAAACCGACATAATCGCGCTTTTTCAGGAGTTTCGTCCCATGGCTGTGCCGAAAAGAAAAACCTCGCCGTCGCGCCGCGGCATGCGCCGTTCCGCCGACGCGCTCAAGCGGCCGGCCTATGTCGAGGACAAGGATTCCGGCGAATTGCGCCGCCCGCACCACATCGACCTGAAGACCGGCATGTACAAAGGCCGTCAGGTCCTGAAGGCGAAGACCGAGGTCTAACGCGACTTTCGAAGCCGAAGGCAAGTTGCGCCATGTTCATGCTCGGCTTCCCGCTGCTGTTGGTTCCGTTCGCGATCTACAACATCATCGCGTTTCTGATGCCGGGCGTGACCTGGACCGGTGTGGTCTCCACGGTTCACATGGTGTCGGGCGCCGACTGGACTATGTCGGTAGGCGACATACTCATCGCGCTGGCGATTCTCCTGTTGTGCGGTGAAGTGCTAAAATCAACGCGCATCGGAATCCGCACCGTGGTCGACCATGCGCTGTCGCTGATCCTGTTCCTCGGTATGCTGGTTGAGTTCCTGTTGGTCAAACAAGCTGCAACCGCGACTTTTTTCCTTCTGCTCGTTGTGAGCTTCATCGATGTGCTCAGCGGTTTTGCAGTGACTTTGCGCTCGGCCCAGCGAGACCTTACGGTTGAGGGTGTCGAGCGCGTGTCGTCCTGATCGTTCCGGCATTTTGTCATGAGCCGCGATTTCCAGCTGCCCGGCCGCTCGCCTGTGATTGCCTGTGAAGGCATGGCGGCAACCTCGCATCCACTCGCAACTCTCGCCGCGATCGATACGTTGCGCGCCGGAGGCACAGCCGCCGATGCGGCGGTGACCGCGGCTGGGACACTGTGCGTAGTCGAGCCACACATGACGGGCATCGGCGGCGATTGCTTCTGTCTGGTGTCTCAGCCCAACAAGCCAGTCTGGGGCTACAATGGTTCTGGCCGCGCTGGCGCCAAAGCGTCCGATCAAGCGCTCCGTGCCAAGGGATTAACCGAGATCGGCAATTCGATCCACGCTGTCACCGTGCCAGGCGCGATCGACGCCTGGGAGGCGATTCTGAAAGCGCACGGCCGCTTCGGTCTCGACCGCGCGCTTGCGCCCGCGATCAAATATGCCGAGGGCGGGTTTCCCGTGGCCGCGCGCGTAGCTTGGGATTGGCAGAGACACGTCGGCAAGCTCAAAGCAGATCCAGGCGCTTCCAAGCACTATCTTTTCAATGGCGGCGCGCCCAAGGAAGGCGATGTCATCCGCTTTCCGGCGCTGGCGGCAACGCTCAAGACTATCGCGGCCAAAGGAGCGCGGGCCTTTTACGAAGGCGAGATCGCCGACGACATGGCGAAGACGCTCGAGGCGCGCAACTCTTTCCTCACCGCGGAGGATTTCTCGCGCCACCGTGGCGACGCGGTTGAGCCGATTTCGACAAATTATCGCGGCTTGAACCTGGTCGAGATTCCGCCGAACGGGCAAGGCCTCACGGCGCTGGTGATGCTCAATATTCTGGAGAATTTTGACGTCGCTTCCCTCGACCCGCTCGGTGACGAACGCTTTCATCTGGTGCTGGAGGCTGCGCGTTTAGGCTTTGCCATTCGCGACACTCACATTGCCGACCAAGCGCATATGCGCACGTCCGTCGCTGACCTGCTCGATAAAAACTTCGCCAAAAAGCTCGCGTCACTTATCGACATGAAAAAGCGGGCGAAGCTGCCGAGCGCACCGGCGCCTGGCAACGATACGGTCTACCTTACCGTGGTTGACCGCGACCGCATGGCAGTCTCCTTCATCAACTCGCTCTATTCCAGCTTCGGTGTCGGCATCTGCACCGAGAAGAGCGGCATCATGCTGACCAATCGTGGTGCTTGCTTTACGCTGGAGCCGAATCATCCCAATACGTTTGGTCCCAACAAGCGGCCGATGCATACCATCATTCCCGCGCTCGCCATGCGCAATGGCCGCTGCGACATGAGCTTCGGCGTGATGGGCGCGCACTATCAGCCGATGGGTCACGTGCAAATCATCCTCAACATGCTCGACTACGGCATGGACGTGCAGCAGGCGATCGATGCCCCGCGTTTCTTCTTTGAGGGTGAAAAGACTGATGTCGAGCGTGGCACCCCGGCAGCGACGATCGAAGGGCTGAAGGCGCGCGGACACGACGTGGTGACGGCGAGTTCGCCTTGGGGTGGCGCGCAAACCATCAAGATCGATTGGGATCGCGGCGTGCTCATCGCTGGCTCGGAGCCGCGCAAAGACGGCTGTGCTCTCGGTTACTAGCGTGCGGTGGGTGCAGCGCTAGCCCGGTACGCGGCGAGTGCCTCGTTCGGTTCGGCGCGGCGGCGCTCGCGCGTCTGCGGATGCTGGTAGCCCGGAGGCTCGTCGCGTCGGGTTCGCGTAAGGATGAGATGTTCGTCCTGGCGTTCCAAAAAGGGGCGCTTGTGAGCGCGACGTCGGCTATTCTTTACCGCCGAGCTTATCCAGCCGTTTTTGCATTTCGTCGAGCTGCCGCTTGAGCTCGTCCATTTCGCCGCTCGAACCTTGCGGTTTTTCTACCGGCTTTGACTGACCGCGTGCAAATGGCGCGAACATGGCGAAAGTTTTCTCGAACATTTCCATATTCCGCCGTACCTGATCCTCGAGCGGACCAAAAGCGCCGACACCGAAGGCCTGCGCCATCTGTTCGCGAAATTTACCCTGCTCCTTCGATAGCGATTCGATCGAAGCTTCCAGGAAACGGGGCACCAGCATTTGCATGCTGTCGCCGTAAAAGCGGATCAATTGCCGAAGGAAGGCGATCGGCAGCAGGCTTTGCCCTTCCTTGTTCTCCTGCTCGAAGATTATCTGAGCGAGCACCGAGCGCGTGATGTCCTCGCCGGTCTTGGCATCGTAGACGACGAAATCCTCACCGGTTTTGACCATGGTGGCGAGGTCTTCAAGCGTCACGTAAGTGCTAGTTCCGGTGTTGTAGAGCCGCCGGTTCGCGTATTTTTTGATTGTAATCGGCTCTTTTTTTTCCTCTGCCATGTGGTTCACACGTTTCCCTGCCCAAGGTTCAGCATAGCCAATTTCCGCTTATATGGGCCACCGTTTTGTGGCACCGCGGCAGAGCCGCAATATGGTGCGGCGTCCCTTGCGGAAAGGTCGAAAAAGCGCCAATTGTCGCGGATATCCGAGAGGCGGGTCTTGTTGACAGACCCATGTGGCCTGCCGAGGATGCGGCAGTGCCAAATTGGCCAGCCCCGCCCGCCTACGACCGTAACAGGAGCTTCTGATGAAAGACGATATCGTCATTGTGAGCGCTGCCCGCACGCCAGTCGGCGCTTTCAACGGGGCATTCGCGAACCTGCCGGCTCATGAGCTTGGCAAGGCGGCGATTAAGGCTGCGCTGGACCGCGCGGGTGTCGAGGGCGCCCGCGTCAGCGAGGTAATCATGGGGCAGATACTTACCGCCGGCCAAGGTCAAAATCCGGCGCGGCAGGCGTCGATTGCAGCGGCAATTCCGGTTGAGACGCCTGCGTGGGGCGTGAACCAGCTATGTGGTTCGGGCTTGCGTGCCGTCGCGCTTGGCTATCAGGCGATCCTCAATGGCGACAGCGAAATCGTGGTCGCTGGTGGGCAAGAGTTGATGAGCATGGCGCCCCACTGCCAGCATCTGCGCTCGGGCGTGAAGATGGGCTCATTCGAAATGATCGACACCATGATTAAGGATGGCCTGTGGGATGCTTTCAACGGCTATCACATGGGCAACACCGCTGAGAACGTCGCCAAACAATGGCAGATAACCCGTCAGCAGCAGGACGAATTCGCAGTCGGCTCGCAGAACAAAGCTGAAGCCGCGCAAAAAGCCGGCAAGTTCAAGGACGAGATCACGCCGATCACCATAAAATCGCGAAAGGGCGATGTGGTGGTGGATACTGACGAATATCCGAAGCCTGGCGTTACAATAGATTCGATCGCCAAATTGCGTCCAGCCTTCGACAAGGAAGGCACCGTGACGGCCGCCAACGCCTCTGGCATCAATGATGGCGGTGCTGCACTGGTGCTAATGAAAGCGAGCGAGGCCGCCAAACTCGGCAAGACTCCGCTTGCGCGCATCGTGTCGTGGGCACAGGCCGGTGTCGACCCTTCAATTATGGGCACGGGGCCAATCCCGGCTTCGCGCGCCGCGCTCAAGAAAGCCGGCTGGAAAAAAGAGGACCTCGATCTGGTAGAGGCCAACGAAGCCTTCGCCGCGCAGGCTTGCGCGGTTAACAAAGATCTTGGCTGGGATACTGCGAAGGTCAACGTCAATGGCGGTGCCATTGCCATCGGCCACCCGATTGGTGCCTCCGGCGCTCGCGTCCTGACGACGCTGCTTTATGAAATGCAGAGACGTAATGCAAAGAAAGGGCTTGCCACACTCTGCATTGGCGGGGGAATGGGCATTGCAATGTGCGTCGAACGGTAGGACATTCGTCGATTGATTTAGGTCATGGCCGGGCTTGTCCCGGCCATGATGTTTTAAGAAGATAGTTTGGGAGGGACAAAGTCATGGCGCGCGTTGCATTGGTAACGGGTGGAACCCGTGGGATTGGGGCGGCAATCGCCAAAGCCCTGAAGGCTGGCGGTTACAAGGTTGCGGCCAACTACGGCGGCAATGACGATGCCGCGCAGAAATTCAAGGCAGAGTGCGGCATTCCGGTCTTCAAGTGGGATGTGTCGTCTTACGAGGCCTGCGCCGAAGGCATTAAAAAAGTCGAAGCCGCGGTCGGACCGATCGAGGTGCTCGTGAACAATGCCGGTATTACCCGCGACGCCATGTTCCATCGGATGAACCCCGATCAATGGACCGCCGTCATCAACACAAATCTCGGCTCGCTGTTCAATATGTGCCGGCCGATCATCGAGGGCATGCGGGAGCGCAAGTTCGGCCGCATCATCAACATCTCCTCGATCAACGGGCAGAAAGGCCAAATGGGGCAGACCAATTATTCTGCTGCCAAAGCGGGGGAACTCGGATTTACGAAAGCGCTAGCGCAAGAAGGCGCACGCTCGGGCATCACGGTGAATGCGATTTGCCCTGGCTATATCAATACCGAGATGGTGCAAGCGGTGCCGAAAGACGTGTTGGAGAAGTCGATACTGCCACTGATCCCGATCGGCCGCCTGGGCGAACCGGAGGAAATAGCGCGCTGCGTGGTGTTTCTCGCCTCCGACGATGCCGGTCTAATCACCGGCGCAACGCTTAGCGCCAACGGCGGGCAGTATTTTATCTAGGCGTTATCGAGCTCCGAAAATAAGTGCCGCTCGCGCCAAGAGCTTCGCATTGTTGCTAGCAGGTAGCCGAGACCCATGAAGGCATTTCTGATTGGAACAGCAATCATTGGCCTGATCGTGCAGTTAATCGTGCGGCCGGTATTCGCTCAGGACATCGATCCGCGATGCAAAGATGTTTACGACAAGGTCGCCTGCGGATGTGCTTTACAGAACGGGGGACGAATTATTCCTCCTCCTGTCGGCGTCAAGCGCGAAGGCTTGAAATTGCGCCCGCGAGAAGGACAGGAACCGACCCAAACGCTTGATGGCGGACGAGTTGCATTTCCGAAGTACTTCAGGAGAGAAGGATTCAAGGTTCATCGAAGCCGCGCTCTTGAAGGTTATGTGGCGTGCATGCATAGCAACGGCCGTAAGTAGCGCGTAAAGCCTTTTACGCTCTGCGACGGCGTTTTGTTTTTCGTTTGGCTGGGGACTTTTTCGGCGCGCCAGCTCTTACCTTTTGCGCACGCCAAGTGCCTTCCGCCTTGTCCAGCCGCACATTCCAATATTCCTCAGGCGCGCGCTACCGGGCCCGGCCGCAGATTGTATTCGCCGGCATTCGTGTTCATGCGGTTCGCGCGGGCGAGCAGTTCACCCTTTCTATTACTGGCACGCAGTTCCCCTTCCAAATTTTCGTTGTTTTATCGCGTTTGGTCGCGCGGCGACCAGTCCGCAGGCGCCAGTTCGAAGCCTTCGAAGGAAAAGCCAGGCGCCACCGTGCAGCCGGTCAGCGTCCAAGGACCCAGGCTTTCCGCCGCCTGCCACGCGCGCGCAGGGACCGTCACCTGCGGTACTTCGCCTGCATGGATGTCAGCACCGAGCCGGAAGATTTCTTCTTTCGCGCCGTCCACCAGTTCCAGCTTGAGCGGTGCACCGGCGTAATAGTGCCAGATCTCAACCGCGTCGATGCGGTGCCAGTGCGAACGCTCGCCGCGCGCCAGCAGGAACAGGATCGCGGTCGAGGCGGAACGGCCATCCACCTGCCGCGGATCGCGAAATGTTTCCCGATAGTGGCCACCCTCCGGATGCGGCTTGAGCTCAAGCGCGCGGATCATCTCGGCGGCGGTCGGAGTATGCATGTCGAGCGTTAAAACTTGTTCTTTCGCGCGCGGATTTCGGCAAAGACCTCGGCCGCGGGCTTGCCCTTTAATGCCGATGCCGGCTGCCACCTCGGGCATGTCGGCGCGCAGGAACGGGTTTGCCTGTTTCTCCTCACCGATCATGACCGGAATTGTCGCTTCGTTGCGCGAGATCTGCTGCTTGGCTTGTGTCTCGCGCGCCGCCAGCGCCTTGTTGTTCGGCTCGATCGTGCGGGCGAATTTGATATTCGCGGCGGTGTATTCGTGCCCGCAATAAACCTCAGTATCATTCGGCAGATCCCGCAGCTTGGTGAGCGAGCGCCACATTTGTTCAGGCGTCCCTTCGATCACGCGGCCGCAGCCGATGGAGAACAGGGTATCGCCAACGAAGGCAAGCTTTTCGCCATGAAACCAGTACGCGATGTGCCCAAGCGTGTGGCCAGGGGTCTCGATCACATTGGCTGAAAGATTGCCGACCTTGACTTTGTCGCCCTCGCGCACGGTTTCATCCACCGCCGGGATTTTCGAAGCTTCCGCGGCCGGCGCCACCACGCGGCATTTGTATTTTTCTTTCAGTGTCTTGATGCCGTCGGTGTGGTCGGCATGATGATGAGTGACCAGGATGTCCGTCAATTTCCAGCCGGTCGCTTTCAGCGCCGCCTCGATCGGCGCGGCTTCGGGGGCGTCGATTGTAGCGGTAGCTCCACTTTCCGGGTCATGCAGCAGCACCCCGTAATTGTCGGATCGGCAGAGGAAAAGACGGGTTTCCGCGGGCATGGGCTTGGTCCTGTTCACGTACTGGAATGGGTTAACCGTATCACGCGGGTGAATGATCGTGCACGTCCGGGTGTCCCGCGCCGTTAGCGGTTTGCTACGCTGTTTCATGGTAGTTTCGCCGCATGTCGATCGACGTTGTGGACCTGCGCAATTTCTACGGCCAACGGCTGGGGGTAGTCGCCCGCCGCTTTATTGGTCGCGGCATCCGCACACTGTGGGGTGATACCGCTGGCCAGCGTGTGCTCGGCATCGGCTATGCCACGCCTTATCTCGGCCTGTTTCGCGAGGAGGCCGAGCGCTGCCTCGCCCTCATGCCGGCCGGGCAGGGGGTCGTGAAATGGCCGACCACGCGCCCGGCGTTGTCCGCGCTAGTAGACGAAAACGAACTACCGCTTGCCGATTCCGCAGTCGACCGCGTGATGCTGGTGCATGCGCTGGAAATGACGAACGATCCGGGTGCCCTGTTGCGCGAAGTTTGGCGAGTGCTGGCGTCCGGAGGACGGTTGCTGGCGGTGGTTCCAAACCGGCGCGGTTTGTGGGCGCGCATGGACACCACACCGTTCGGACATGGTCGGCCTTATTCGCGCAGCCAAATCAACCAGCTCTTGCGCGAGACCTGGTTCACGCCGACTGGGTGGAGCGAAGCACTCTATGTACCGCCCGTGCCACGCGGTTGGTTCCTGCGGTCGGCGGTGGCATGGGAGCGCACCGGAGCGACGCTGTCGGCGCCATTCGCCGGCGTACATCTGGTGGAAGCGACCAAGCAGGTTTATCGCGCAATCCCGGCGCGACGCGAGAAGCGGCGATTGGTGCCCGCGCTGGAGCCGGCGTTGGCGCCGTCACCGGGGACGTGATCCGCCGCTGATCCAAATTCCGATTTTGGCATGGTCCTGGTTCTGCAGCGCACCACTTCGTGCAGCGCTGCGCCCGGGACATGGGCCGCTCAGTCCGGCTGCCGCGGGTCGTCGCCGCCGCTTTCATCTTGTTGGGCCGGTTGTGGCCCCGCGCCTTGCGCATGACCGCCACCAAAATCGGGACGGTCCGGGCGGAAGCCACCGCCGCCGCGATGACGACGGCGACGATGCCTGCCGAAACGATCCTGACCACGATCGCCCTGATCGTGGCCGTTCTGGTTCTGGGCGGGATTCTGCTGCGGCTGGCCGCCGCCGCCAGTGATGAACGCCGGTAAGCCGCCTACCTCCTGTCCGCCTTCATGGCCGCCCTGGTTCGGTTGCTGGTAGGGCTGCGGTTGATGCTGCGGACGGTTGTGCACCTGCTGATCGCGCGGCGGGAATGGCTGGGCGTCCCGCGGCAGATAAGGCTGCGCTTGCTGCACTTGCGGCTGCGGCGCATAGCTCGGTTCGTTCTGGCCCATGAAAGGTTGGGCATCGTCATCGTCGCCATCAAAGCCCTCGTCTGCGGTTTGCTGACGCTGGGCGCTCCCTGTTGCTGCGGTTGCTGGTTGTAATAGGGGTTCTGTTGACGGAATTGTTCCTGCGCGGCGGCGATCAGGCGAAAATAATGCTCGGCGTGCTGATAGTAATTCTCAGCGGCCACCGGATCGCCCGAGCCCTGTGCGTCACGCGCAAGCTGGATATATTTTTCCGCAATATGCGAAGCAGTGCCGCGGATTTTGACGTCGGGACCGTTTGATTCATAAACGCGCGTCAGCGGATTTTGGCTCTTGCGGTGGTTGCCGCGTCCCCGCATGCGCTTCTGACCGTTTCTCATGATGTGCCTGTTATCGCCTTTCGTCTGTCTCGGCATTCGCCGCCGAACGCTCAACCAAATTGCAAGTCCATAGAAATCTCATTGCGCGGCCGGACCTGCACTCGTTGTCCGCGCCAATGATCGAACCTTTGCGCTCTTTATCGCGATAGTCGCAGCAACCCCATAGCCGCGGTCTTGCCGCAGCGTTGCCAACCTCTCGTTACGCGCATCGTCCTAGGTTTCGAAAAATGATGCGCCCAACCGGTGAAGCATCCAGACCCGTATCTGGCGATTTCGCTTGCCGTCTATTCGAAGCCGGCTCTTCGTCATCCGCCTTGCGCCGCACCTCACAGAGCCGCCGCTCCGGGGTTCATGGCGATGCAACCGTCACGGGTCGATTCCGTGACCGGAAGCTAGTCGTTTCCGAGCCATAATCCAAGTGCTTTTTTCGCTGATAAATGAGCTCTGCAATTTTCATCAGGTGGGAATGCGACATGTTCATGGCGCTAAACCTGCGCCGAGCACGCGCGGGATTCCGGCCAAATCCTTGCGCGCAGCGCCGACGCGTCAATCCGGCATTGGTAAACAATGCGCGGACTGCCGACTCCTGGCCTGCTCCCAATTCCACGAACAATCGTCCGCCCGGTGCCAAAAGACGCGTGGCCTCCGCTGCAATGGCACGGTAGGCGGCTAGACCGTCATCGCCGCCGTCGAGCGCCACCGTCGGATCATAGTCCCGCACTTCCGGCGCAAGGGAAGCGATCTCACCATGAGCGATATAGGGCGGGTTTGAAACGACCAAATCGAACGGGCCCTGAACGCCCGAGGCGATATCGCAGGCGACAAAGCTACAACGACGTTCCAACCCGCAATGAGCGGCATTCGCGCGCGCCACTTGCCAAGGCGGCCGTGCTGATGTCGGTGCCGGTGCCGATTGCATTCGGCAACTCCTGCAACAGCGCCAGCAGCAGTGCGCCCGAGCCGGTACCGATATCGAGAATGCGCAGCTTTTCCATGCGCAGGCCGCCGCGCACGACGAAGTCGAGCGCAGCCTTCGACGACAGTTTCTGTTTCCGGCCGCGGCACCAGAACATCGGGCGTGACCGAGAGCGGGAGACTCCAGAATTCCTTTTGCCCAAGAATTCGCGATACCGGCTCGTGCCTCAACCGGCGCGCGGCGAGTGCCGATATCACGGTTACTTCGCGCGCTTCCAGAATGCGATCCGATTGCGCGATCAATTTGGCGCGATCGAGATGCAGCGCATGCCCGACAAGCACGCGCGCATCCACGTCCGCTTCTGCGATCGAAGCAGTGCGAAACGCTTGTGCTACGAGGCGGAGCGCCTCGGAGACCGAGGCGCCGCCTTTCAGACCAGCAATGACTCTCACGCCGCGCCTTCGGCCGCCAGCAATTCGGCCTGATGCTCGGTCACCAGCGCGTCGATGACCTCATCGAGTGCCTCGCCTTCCATCACCTGCGGCAACTTGTGCAGCGTGAGATTGATGCGGTGGTCGGTGACGCGGCCTTGCGGAAAATTATAGGTCCGGATGCGCTCGGACCGGTCGCCCGATCCGACCTGGCCGCGCCGTTCCGCCGCGCGCTCGGCGTCCCGCTTGGTGCGCTCCTGGTCATAGAGCTTGGCCCGCAACATCGTCATCGCCTTGGCCTGTTCTTGTGCTGCGAGCGCTCCTCCTGCACGAAGACCACGATGCCGCTCGGCATGTGGGTAATGCGGATGGCGGATTCGGTCTTGTTGACGTGCTGGCCGCCGGCGCCCTGCGCACGCATGGTGTCGATCTTGAGATCGGCCTCGTTGATGTGGATGTCGACATCCTCTACTTCGGGCAGCACGGCGACGGTGGCTGCCGAGGTGTGGATACGGCCGGAGGCTTCGGTATCGGGCACGCGCTGCACGCGGTGCACGCCGGACTCAAATTTGAGCTTGGCGAATACGCCGCGGCCGCGCACCTCGGCGACGATTTCCTTGAAGCCGCCTTTGGTGCCTTCGCTTATCGAGAGAATTTCCGTCTTCCAGCCCTGCTTGGCGGCGTAGCGCTCGTACATGCGGAACAAGTCGCCGGCGAACAGCGCGGCTTCGTCGCCGCCGGTACCGGCGCGGATTTCCAGGATCGCGTTGTGATCGTCCATCGCGTCCTTCGGCAGCAGAGCCAGCCGGATCTGTTCTGCCAAGTTTTTCCCGGCGCTCCTGCAATTCGTGTCGCTCGGCGTCCGCCAGCTTGCGCATTTCGGCGTCGGTCGAGGAATCGTCGACGAGCGCTGAAAGTTCGGCGATCTCGTTATCAGCGCTGCGATAGGCTTTGATCGCCTCGACGACCGGACCGAGTTCGGCGAATTCGCGCGACAGCTTGACGTAGGCGTCGGGACTCAAGCCGCTGGCAAGCTCGCTTTCCACCAGCGCATGGCGGGCGAGCAGGGCGTCCAGTTTCTGTTGCGGCAGCGCGATCAAAGCTGCAGCCCCTCGGCCGCCGCAAAGCCTTCGAGCTTTTGGCGGATGGAGACGCTGCCGACCGGCTGCTCAAGGCAGGGCAAGAGCATGGCCTCGCCTTTGCGGCAATCGAGATCGAGCAGCAGCGCCTTTACCGGTCCAACTGCCGAGGGCGACAGCGACAGCGTGCGATAGCCGAGAATGGCGAGCGCCAACGCGCCGATCGGCTGCGAGGCGAGCTCGCCGCACAATGTCACCGGCTTGCCGTGCTTTTTCGCCTTGTCGGCGATGTCCTTGAGCGCGCGCAGGACCGGCGCCGACAGCGGATCGAAACGTTCCGACACGCGCGGATTGCCGCGATCGGCGGCATACAGAAATTGCATCAGGTCGTTGGAGCCGACCGAGAGGAAATCGACGCGCTCCAGCAATTCGTCGAGCTGGAACAGAAGCGACGGGACCTCGACCATCGTGCCGATCTCGACCCGCTCGGGCAGTTCGTGGCCGTGCCGGCGCAGATGCGTCAATTCGACCTCGACCAGCGACTTGGCTTTGTCGAATTCCTCCACGACGGCGATCATCGGAAACATCAATTTGCAGTCCGCGCCCGCCCGCCGCGCGCAGCAGTGCGCGCACCTGGCTGCGCAACAGGCCGGGCCGATCGAGGCCGAGCCTGATCGCCCGCCAACCGAGCGCAGGGTTTTCCTCTTCGATATTGCGCAGGTACGGCAGCACCTTGTCGCCGCCGATGTCGAGGGTGCGGAAGGTCACCGGCTTTTTTCCGGCGGCGTCGAGCACCGCGCGGTAGAGCGCGAGTTGCTCGCCGGTGCGCGGCAGCGTGTCCGCCACCATGAACTGCAATTCGGTGCGGAACAGGCCGATGCCGGCTGCGCCGGTATCCTCGATATGCGGAAGATCGATGGTGAGGCCGGCATTGATCATCAGCGCGATCTTCTGGCCGTCCTTGGTGACGCAAGGCCGCTCGCGCAGCGCGCGATATTGCGCCTGCCGGCGGGCGCGCAACTTTACCCGCTCGCCATAGGACGCCTGGATGTCCTGCGGCGGGCGCATATGAATGTGGCCCGTCGAACCGTCGACGATGATGGCGTCGCCCGGCTCGACCAGGCCGGTGGCATTTTCGATCTCGCCGACGGTCGGAATGCCGAGCGCGCGCGCCACGATCGAGACGTGCGAGGTCGGCCCGCCTTCCTCCAGTACCAGGCCGCGCAATCTTTTGCGGTCGTAGTCGAGCAGCGCCGCCGGCCCCATGGAGCGCGCCACGACGATCGCGTTTTCCGGCATTTGCTCCTTGGTCGGCGCGTGGTCCTGACCCATCAGCACCCGCATCAGCCGGTTGGCGAGATCGTCGAGGTCGTGCAGGCGGTCGCGCAAATAGTGATCGGAGGCGCGCAGCATGCGCGCGCGGGTGTCGGACTGCACGCGCTCGACGCCGGCTTCCGCGGTGAGGCCGGTCATCACCGCTTCGCGAATTTTGTGCAGCCAGCCCTGGTCGTAAGAGAACATGCGATAGGCTTCGAGCACGTCGCGATGCTCGCCGCCGTCGGCGACATCGCGGTGCTCGACCAGCCGGTCGAGATCGGCGCGCAAGGTGGCGATGGCGGCGTCGAGCCGCTTGAGTTCGTGCGGCACGTCGTCGGCGATGACGTTGGTGATGACTACGCGCGGCTCGTGCAGCACGACGTGGCCGAGCGCGATGCCGTCCGACAGCGAACTGCCGGTGAGATGCATCGCGTGGCGCGCGGCCGGTTCGGCGCCGGGTCGGGCGAGCGAGGACAGCTCGCCGGACGCAATCATCTCGGCGAGCACCATCGCCGTGGTCTGCAGCGCCTCTTCTTCTTCCTCGGTGTAGGTGCGGCGCGCGCGGTTCTGCACCACCAGCACGCCGAGCGTATTGCCCGCGCGCAGGATCGGCACGCCGAGGAACGAATGATAGATTTCTTCGCCGGTTTCCGGGCGGTAGGAGAAGGCCGGATGCGCTTGCGCGTCCGACAGGTTGATCGGGTTGGCTTCGCTGGCAACCAGGCCGACCAGACCTTCGTCGGCCTTCAGCACGGTCTGGTGGACGGCTTCGCGCTTGAGGCCTTCGGTGGCGTATAGCTCAAGCGTTCCGTCTACGCGCAAGACGTAGACAGAGCACACCTCCGCCACCATGTTGGCGGCGATCAGCACCACCACCTTGTCGAGGCGATCCTGCGCGCTGACCGGCTCCGCCATCACCTCGCGAAGCCGGCGCAACAGCACGCGCGGACCGCCGAGCGCGCCACGCATTATTGAGGTCCTTTAGCCACGGCTTGGGCCGCAGCCTCGTCTACGGCCAAATCATGTACGAATAGCGACCGCCGGATCCGCATCGACGGCCGCTTACGCGTCAGGCTATAGCCAATGGCCCATGCAAGGGGCAAGCCAAAGCGCGGTTCTCGAAGCGCGGACCGCCGTGGCGTTCTACGCCTTATCCAGCCCGTACAGCGTATGCAGGGTGCGCACCGCCAGCGTCGGTCTGGGCGGCTTTGATCAGCACCGAGAACTTGATCTCGGAGGTGGTGATGGCGAGGATATTGATCTTCTTGCTCCGACAGCGCCTTGAACGCCTGTGCAGCGACGCCGGCATGGCTGCGCATGCCGATGCCGATGACCGAGACCTTGGCGACGTCGGTCGCCCCGTCCAGCCGCTCAAAGCCGATGGCACCCTTGGCCTTGTCGAGGGTGACGCGGGCACGCTCGTAGTCGGCCGAGGGCACCGTGAAGGTGAGGTCGGTGGTCGCGCCGTCGGCCGAGACGTTCTGCACGATCATGTCGACGTTGATGTTGCTGTCGGCGAGCGGCCCGAAGATCGCGGCGGCGACCCCGGGCTTGTCCTGCACGCGGCGGATCGAGATCTGCGCCTCGTCCTTGGAGAAGGCGATGCCGGTGACGACTTGCTGTTCCACGATGTCTCCTTCGTCGCAAATGAGTGTGCCGGACGGCGGCTTGGAGGGATCGATGTCCTCCGGCTTTTCGAAGCTCGAGCGCACGAAGATGCGCACATTGTGCACCATGCCGAGCTCGACCGAGCGCACCTGCATGACCTTGGCGCCGAGCGAGGCGAGCTCGAGCATTTCCTCGTAGGCGATCTTGTCCATGCGGTGCGCCTTCGGCACCACGCGCGGGTCGGTGGTGTAGACGCCGTCCACGTCGGTGTAGATGTCGCAGCGCTCGGCGCCGATAGCGGCGGCGATCGCCACCGCCGAGGTGTCGGAGCCGCCGCGGCCAAGCGTGGTGATGCGGCCGGTTTCCTTGTGCATGCCCTGGAAGCCGGCGATGACCGCGACCTGGCTCGTGTTCCTTGAATCGCTTGATCAGTTCGGCGCCGTTCACTTCCAGGATGCGCGCGGAGGCATGCGCGTTGTCGGTCAGGATCGGCAACTGCCAGCCCTGCCAGGAGCGCGCATTGACGCCCATGCCTTCCAGCACGATGGCGAGCAAGCCCGGCGGTAACCTGCTCGCCGGTCGCCACCACCGCGTCGTATTCGCGCGCATCATGCAGCATGGCGGCCTGCCGGCACCATTCGACCAGCTGATTGGTCACGCCGGCCATGGCGGAGACCACGACGGCCACATCGTAGCCGGCGTCGACCTCGCGCTTGACGTGGCGCGCCACGTTGCGGATGCGGTCGAGATCGGCGACCGACGTTCCGCCGAATTTCATTACCAGCCGAGCCATGACGTTCCCGGACGCGCCAAAAGGCGCTAACAAGCGGCCGGCACAAAGCGTTATAGCCCCGAGCGCCGGCCCGAAAAGGCGCGTATACATACCGGCGGGGTCGCTGCCCTGCAACATCAGCCGGCGACATTCTGGTGAGACGGTCTGAATGGTTACTCGAAAAGCCCGCGTATCCAGCGTCGATGCGGCCGAAGTCGAGCGTTTTTCGCGCCACGCCGCCGACTGGTGGAATCCGCGCGGGCCCATGGCGGCGCTGCACAAGTTCAATCCGGTCCGGCTTGGCTATATCCGCGACCAGGCAGCGGCGCGCTTTGACCGCGATCCCAAAAAGCTCGACTGCCTGAAGGGGCTGCGCATGCTGGATATCGGCTGCGGCGGCGGCATCCTGTCGGAGCCTCTGGCGCGGCTGGGCGCGCGAGATGGTCGGCGCCGATCCGTCGGAGGACAACATCGCCGCCGCGCAGGCGCATGCCGGAGAGGCGGGCGTTGCGGTCGACTACCGCGCCACCACGGCCGAGGACCTGGCCGCCGCCAAGGAGCGCTTCGACGTGGTGCTGGCGATGGAAGTGGTCGAGCACGTCGCCGATGTCGATGCGTTCGTTGCGACCTGCGCCGCGATGGTCAAGCCCGGCGGGCTGATGATCGCCGCCACGCTGAACCGCACGCTGAAGAGCTTCGCGCTCGCCATCGTCGGCGCCGAATATGTGCTGCGCTGGCTGCCGCGCGGCACGCATCAATGGGACAAGTTCGTCACGCCTGACGAGCTGGAGGCCGCGATCGAGCACAGCGGCCTGCAGGTCATCGGCGAACGCGGCGTGATCTACAATCCGTTCGCCGACCGCTGGCAGTTGTCGTCCGACATGGACGTCAACTACATGCTGGTGGCGCAACGCCCAAAGCACAAAGGAGAGGCTGCATGATCCTCGAACTGGTCGAATTCAATTCGCCGAAGGGCTGGACCCGCCAGCAGGTCGCCGAAGAGGCGCGCAACGTCATTCCGAAATGGCGCGCCAACAAGGAATTGCTGCGCAAGCATTTCCTGCTCGAGCTCAACGGCAAGACCGGCGCCGGCGTCTATATCTGGCCGTCGGTCGAAGCAGCGCAAAAGGCGCATAACGAAGAATGGCGGCAATCGGTGATCAAGCGCACCGGCGGCGCACCGACCATCCGCTATTTCGATCTGTTCCTGCTGATCGACAACGAGAAGGGCGCGGTGACCGAATTCCCCGAAGCGGCCGAAATCCAGCCCGGCCGCCGCCTGAACATATCGCAATTATCGCCAATACGCAATGCTCTGGGCCGTCTTTACGCTGATCGCCGCGGCGGCGCAGACCGCGCGCAACGCCATGCAGCGCGAGCTGACGGCGACGCTCGGCACGGTCGGCGCCACTCATGTGCGCTTCCTGTTCGGCTTTCCGTTCGCGCTGCTTTTCCTCGCTGGCGTCTTGACCGCGACCGGCGACGGCCTTGCCGAAGCCGCCCGCCATGTTCTGGCCGTGGGTGCTCGCCGGCGCCTTCACCCAGATCGCCGCCACCGCAACCATGCTCTCGGTGATGGGCCAGCGCTCCTTTGTGGTGGCCTATGCCTACATCAAGACCGAGCCGGTGCATGTGGCGCTGTTCGGGCTGATTTTTCTCGGCGACAAGGTCACGCCGCTTTCAGCCGCCGCCATCCTGATCGCGACCGCCGGCGTGATCGTGATCTCGCTCAAGGCCGGTGCCGGCGAAGCCAGCAGCACGCGTTCGACCATTGTTGGTCTGTTCTCCGGCGCGCTGTTTGCGCCTTTCCGCGATCGGCTATCGCGGCGCCATCCTGTCGCTGCATCTGCCCGACTTTGTGGTGGCGGCGACATTCACCGTGACGGTCGGACTGGTCATCCAAGCGGCGGTGTTGTCGCTGTATCTGGCGCTGCGAGACCCAAAGGTTCTGCGCGCTATCGCGCGCGCCTGGAGGCCATCGCTGTTTGCCGGCTTCATGGGCGCCTTCGCCTCGGAATTCTGGTTCCTCGCCTTCGCCATCACAAGGCGGCCAATGTGCGCACGCTGGCGCTGGTCGAGGTGCTGTTCGCGCAAGGAGTGACGCGCTTCGTGTTCAAGCAGCCGACCACGAAGCGCGAGAGCATCGGCATCGTGCTGGTGGTGATCGGCGTCGCGCTATTGGTGTGGGCGTACTAGTTCCGCTCGTCCGGCAACGTACGGCAGCGGGTGGAATTCGATGCCTTCCTCGGACAGCTCTTTCGCTTCCTCCGGCGAGGCCACGCCATAGATCGAGCGATGCTCGATCTCGCCGTAGTGCATTTTGCGCGCTTCCTCGGGAAATTTCGCGCCGACATTGTCGGCGTTCTTGGTGAGGTGGTCGCGCAATTCCTTGAGCTTGGCGCGGAATTCCTGCTCCTGCGGCGAGATCATTGCGACCGGCGCAGGCGCTTCCGGCGTAGCAGGCGCCTCGGCTACTGGCGCCGGCGCTTCGACGGGCGCGCGCTGTTTCTTCGCAGTCGTCGGACAGCCGCGGCGCCATGATCGCTTTCTCGACCTTGGCCGAGCCGCATTGCGGGCAAGTCACCAAGCCGCGCTTGGCCTGCTTGTCGTAGGCGGCGGAATCCTGGAACCAGCTTTCAAAGTCGTGGCCCTGCTCGCAGATGAGCGCGTAGCGAATCATTCTGCGCCCCGCACGACGTGCAGGTGGGCCGGCTCCGCCATCGGCTCGATGATTTCGAATCGCCGGCCGTGCTGCAGCGACGGAATGCGCGCTCGCGCATTGGCCACTTCCGCGGGATCGATCTCGGCCATCACTACCCCCGGCTCGGTGCCGCCTTCCGCAATGATGCGCCCCCAAGGGTCAACGATCAGTGAATGGCCGAACGTCTCGCGGCCGTTCTCATGCTTGCCGCCCTGCGCGGCCGCGAACACAAAGCAGCCGTTTTCGATGGCGCGGGTGCGAATAAGCACGTGCCAATGCGCTTCGCCGGTTTGTTTGGTGAATGCAGAGGGAATCGCCAGCATGGTTGCGCCGGCTTCGGCCAGCGCGCGATAGAGCGCGGGGAAACGCAGGTCGTAGCAAACGGTCAGTCCGAGCCGGCCCCACGGCAGATCGGCCAGCACCGCCAGCTCGCCCGGGCGGTAATTACGCGACTCGCGATAGCTCTCGCCGCCCGCAAGATCGACGTCGAACATATGGATCTTGTCGTAGCGCGCGGCAATGTCGCCCTTTGGGTCGATCAGGAAAGAGCGGTTGGCGGCCCTATCGGGCGAAATCTTGATCGCCAGCGAACCGATATGAATGTAAATGCCGAGCTTGCGCGCAAGCTCGCGCAAAGTTGCAAGCGAGGCGTCCGCTTCTTCCTCGACGACCGCAGCGAAAAGCTGCTCGCGCTTGGCCGCCAGGATGTTTGTCATTTCGGGCGTAAGCACGTAGTCGGCGCCGGCCGATTTCGCCTCGCCGATCATGCGTACGGCGGCGTCGATATTGGCGCCGGGCTTGAGTCCCGAGCGCATCTGGATCATCGCGGCTTTAAAAGTGCCAGCGCTCATGCGGATGCCTCGTCGCCGGCCAGCAACGGATCGAGTTTGCCGGCGCGCTCAAGCGCGTGCAGCTCGTCGCTGCCGCCCACGTGCACCGTTGCCGATGAAAATCTGCGGCACAGTCATGCGTCCATTTGCGCGTTGGATCATTTCCTCGCGGCGCTCCCAGTCGCGGCCGACGTCGATCTCGCTGTAGTTCACGCCTTTCCGCTTCAGCAAAGCCTTGGCCGCGTAGCAAAAGGGGCAATAGCGGGTCGTATAGATTTCGACGGGAGGCATAGCGTTCTGCGCTTGTGGGCCCTTTTATATGGGAGTGCGCGCCGGCGCCACAACCCGCGCGAATACCAGCACATCGACATGGGCAGCACCCGCCCGCAACAACGCCCGGGCGCAGGCATCGACCGTGGCGCCCGAGGTCAGCACGTCGTCGACCAGCACCAGCCGCCGGCCGGCAATATCGGCCTTGTGCTCGGACGGCACCCGGAAGGCGCCTTGCATGTGATCGGTGATTGCGTGTCATCCGGCCTTGCCGAAGCAAGCTCGTTCATGCTGCAACGGTAGCACAATCACGACTGGGCGTGACAAAGTTGCGCATGGGCGCGATAGGACAAAGCAATGTCGTCAGGCCCCAAGATCTTTGACCGTCCCCTGCTTCGTGCGCGCCAAAAACGCGCGCGCGCTATTAGGCCCGCGACCTTCCTGCTCGATCGCGTTGCCGGCGAGTTGGGCGAGCGGCTTTCCGCTGTGCTGCGCCAGTTCGATGTCGCCGTTGATCTTGGCACGCCAACCGATGCGGTACGGCGACGTGCTTGCCGCGAGCGGAAAAGTCACGACGATCGTCGCTGCCGAATTCAGTGCAATAGAGCTGGACAATTCATTTCTGCGCGTCGCCGCCGATGAGGAAGCGTTGCCGTTTGCCGATGGTTCGCTTGACCTGGTGGTGCTCGGCGCTGGCACTGCAATTTGTCAATGATTTGCCCGGGACGCTGATCCAAATTCGCCGCGCGCTGAAGCCGGACGGCTTGTTGCTGGCGGCTCTGATCGGCGGCGAGAGCCTGACGGAACTGCGCTCGGCGATCGCTGCCGCCGAGAGTCGAGATCGAGGGCGGTGTCTCGCCGCGTGTTGCGCCATTTGCCGACGTGCGCGAACTCGGTGCGCTTTTGCAGCGCGCTGGGTTTGCGTTGCCGGTCGTCGATAGTGAGCGGCTGGTCGTGCGCTATGATTCCGCTCTTGCGCTTGATGCACGATCTGCGGCGCATGGGCGCGACCAATGTGCTGCACGAGCGCCGGCGCAAACCGCTCAAGCGCGCGACGCTGGAACGCATGGCGGCAATTTATGCCGAGCGCTTTGCCGATGCGGATGGCCGCTTGCGCGCGAGTTTCGAGATCATCTGGTTGTCCGGCTGGGCACCGCACGAGAGCCAGCAAAAGCCGCTCAAGCCCGGCTCAGCTGCGCAGCGACTAGCTGACGCCCTCGGCACCACGGAAATATCGACGGGAGAAAAACCGGAGCGTTCTGGCTAGAGCAGTGCCATCAGGTGGGAAATCAGCGGCACGTCCGCCGGAGGCATTTCATAGTCGCGCAGCCGGTTCGGTTCTACCCAGGCGAGTCTCTGGCCTTCCGTGGCAGTGACGGTTCCGTCCCAGCGTCGGCAGACATAAAGCGGCATCAGGAGATGAAAGTCCGGGTAGCTGTGGCTGGCGAAGGCGAGGGGCGCGAGACACGCCTCGCTGACGGTTATCCCCAGTTCCTCCCTTAGTTCGCGTATCAGTGTTTCCTCCGGCCGCTCACCGTTCTCGACCTTGCCGCCGGGAAACTCCCACAGTCCGGCCATCGGCTTGCCTTCCGGCCGCTGCGCGATCAGCACGCGGCCGTCGGCGTCAACGAGCGCGCAGGCGGCAACCAGAACAATTTTGGTGGCCACGGCCCTTCAGCCTCGACAATTCTAAGACCGATAGTCGCCATTGATGGCGACGTATTCCTTGGTCAGATCGCAAGTGAGCACGCGATCGCGGCCCTTGCCCAGCCCGAGCGCTACTTTCAGACTGATCTCCGGCTTTTTCATTGCCGCGCTCACACTCGCCTCGTCATAGCCGGGATCGCGCGCGCCTTTGTGCGCGACGCGAATGCCGCCAAACCAGATCGAAAGCTTGTCTCGGTCGGCCGGTTCACCGGCCTTGCCAACCGCCATCACAACGCGACCCCAATTGGCGTCTTCGCCGGCTATCGCCGTTTTCACCAGCGGCGAATTGGCAATCGACATGGCGATTCGGCGCGCCGAAGCCTTCGATACTGCGCCTTCGACGACGATTTCGACCAGCTTGCGCGCGCCTTCGCCGTCGCGCGCGACCTGTTCGGATAGATTGGCCAGCACGGCGTGCAGCGCCTTCTTGAAGTCTTTCAGGCGCGGATCGGTAGCGCGCGCGATGCGCGGGACGCCCGCCGCCTTGCCGTGGCGAACATCATCAGCGTGTCGGACGTGGAAGTGTCGCCATCGATTGTCACGGCATTGAAGGTGTCGGTGACACCGTCCTTCAAGAGTGTTTGCAGCGCGGCCGCAGAAATTGCCGCGTCGGTGAAAATGAACGAGAGCATGGTCGCCATATCCGGCGCGATCATGCCGGCACCCTTGGCTATGCCGTTGATCGTGACGCTTGGTCTTGCCGATTTTCGCCGTTGCGGTCGCCACCTTTGGGAATGTATCGGTGGTCATGATCGCGCGTGCCGCGGCGAGGAAATCGCCCGCCTGCGCACGTGCCACCAGTCCTTCCATTACGCCGTCGAAGGCCTGCGCCTTCAGCGGCTCGCCGATCACGCCCGTCGAGGCGAGAAACACATCCCCCGGCTTGCAGCCAATGGCGCGCGCGGCGATTTGCGCGGTGAACTTGCAGGCCTCTCGCCCGCTCTTGCCGGTGAAGGCGTTGGCATTGCCGGAATTGACGACCAGCGCGCGTGTCTTGCCCGTTTTCAGATGCGCGCGGCACCATTCGACCGGCGCCGACGGGCACTTCGAGCGCGTGAATACGCCGGCGGCAGTTGTGCCGGGATCAAACAGCGCGAGCAGAACGTCGGTGCGCCCGGCATAGCGGATGCCGGCGGCGGCAGTCGCAAGCCGCACGCCGGCAATCGCCGGCATGTCCGGCACGTGAAGCGGGGCGAGGGGGGAAACTGAGAGCTACATGAGCGCATGCCTTCCGCCGTCATCCGGTGCCCGCGCTTCGCTCGCACCTCGGGGTGACGGCGCGGATAGCGAGGGATCCTAATCTTTCGGCACGACACTTAAAAGACGTCAATGGCCGGCACAAGGCCGGCCATGACGAATCATTTGATGGACTATAGATCGCAGGCTATTTCTTTGTTCGGCCGGGCGCAGCGGGCTTGTCGTCGGCCTTTGCCGGCTTGTCCATGCGCTCGATCTTGGCGTCAGCGCGCAGTTTGGTGACCAGCTCGGCTTGCGCCTTGCGCACCACGAAATTCTCGATCTGCGGCTTTACCTCTTCGAATTTCGGCGCCTGTTTCATGCGCTTGTCTTCGACCTTGATGACATGCCAGCCGAATTGGCGTCTTTACCGGCTCCGAAATCTGTCCCTTTTCCAGCTTGAAGGCGGCTTCGGAGAATTCCGGCACCATCTGCTCCTTTGTGAAATAGCCGAGATCGCCGCCATTGGCCTTTCCGGATGGATCTTCGGTCACCTCGCTCGCCACCTTGGCGAAGTCCTCGCCCTTCTTCAGTCGGACGATCACCGCCTTGACCTTATCCTCGGCTTCCTTGCCGGCCTTCTCATCGCCAGCAGGCGCGCGGAACAGGATGTGGCGGGCATGTACTTCCTTCTCTTCGCTGATCTGCTTGACGGCCTCGTCATAGACTTTGTGCATCGCCTCGTCGGTGAGCGCTTCCTTTCCGACCGATTGCAGCAGTCCTTCCATGAGCAGCTTCTTGCGGGCGAACTCGAGCTTGCGTTTGAAGTCGGCCGAGTCGCCGAACTTCTTATCCTGCGCAGCTTTCGACACGAGGATCATGTCGGCCACGAACTGCACCAGATAGTCCTGCTTGGCTTCCGGTGACATCGGCGGAATTTGGCCGGCCTCATCCTCGGCGACGGCGAGATCGCTCTGGTGGACTTCGACGCCGTTGACCTTGGCGACGAGCGGATCCTTGTCCTGGGCGTGGAGGGGCCCATTCGAAAGGATGAGCAGCGCCAGAGATAGCGGCAATGAAACCGGCCGGGCGGGGTCGGACCGGATAGCCGGCGGAAACAGAAATCGTCATAGGCGTTGTCCTTGGATGAAAGGGGCCGCCGGTTCGCACAGGCGGTGCGCGGACTATTCGCCTAACAACCGTGGCTTTGCAATGGCCGGACAGCGCATAAGCCTTAACGTCCGCGTGACCGGTGGCCACTAAGGCCATGGCAAGCCGCCAATTGACAACAATCCGACCCCCTCATATCTCTCGCTCGGCATTGGCTGTTCGCTCTTTGCTGGCGCGTTTCGCGTCGAATTTGCCCGAAAAGTGCCGCATTCCGGAGCGCCGGAAGCAAATCCGGCCGTGGCGGCATGATATAAGCGCCCGGCCTACGTCAGGAGCTCCCGTATGATCGGCGCCGTTGCCCGCAAGCTGTTTGGATCCGCCAATGAGCGGCGCATCCGCAGCTATCAGCCCCGGGTTAACGAGATCAATGCGCTCGAGAAGGAACTGGAAGCGCTCTCCGACGACGCACTAAAGGCGCGCACCGAAGAATTCAAGAAGCAAGTCGCCGAAGGCGTTTCTCTCGATGACCTTCTGGTTCCTGCCTTCGCTACTGTGCGCGAGGCCGCCAAGCGTACACTCGGCCAACGTCATTTCGACGTTCAGCTGATCGGCGGCATGATCCTGCACGAAGGCAAGATTTCCGAGATGAAGACCGGCGAAGGCAAGACGCTGGTCGCGACTCTTCCGGTCTACCTCAACGCGATCTCCGGTCGCGGCGTGCACGTGGTCACGGTCAACGACTATCTGGCCAAGCGCGACGCTGAGTGGATGGGGCAGATCTACAATTTCCTCGGGCTCTCGGTCGGGGTCATCGTACACGGGCTCGATGATGAGCAGCGCAAGAAAGCTTATGATTGCGACATTACCTACGGCACCAATAACGAACTCGGTTTCGATTATCTGCGCGACAATATGAAATACCGGCTGGAGGATATGGTCCAGCGCGGGCACATCTATGCAATCGTAGACGAAGTCGACTCAATCCTTGTCGACGAAGCACGCACGCCGCTGATCATTTCTGGTCCGCTCGACGACCGTTCCGAATTCTACAACACGATCGATAGCTACATTCCGCAGCTCGACAAGATCGACTATGACGTTGACGAAAAGCAGCGGACGGTGACGTTGACCGAAGTCGGCATGGAAAAGCTCGAGCAACGGCTGCGCGCAGCCGGCCAGCTCAAAGGCGACTCACTCTACGACGTGGAAAACGTTTCCGTCGTGCATCACGTCAATCAGGCGCTCCGCGCACACAAGCTGTTTCAGCGCGACAAAGATTACATCGTGCGCAATGGCGAGGTCGTGATCATTGACGAGTTCACCGGCCGCATGATGCCGGGCCGGCGCTACTCGGAAGGTCTGCATCAGGCGCTGGAGGCAAAAGAACATCAGCCGATCCAGCCCGAGAACCAGACGCTCGCCTCGATCACTTTCCAGAACTATTTCCGCATGTATGAAAAGCTTGCCGGCATGACCGGCACGGCTCTCACGGAAGCCGAAGAGTTTATGGATATTTACGGCCTCGAAGTGCTCGAGGTGCCGACCAACATGCCGCTCGTTCGCCTCGACGACGACGACGAGGTCTATCGCACTGCGGCGGAAAAGTACCGGGCGATCCTGACGCTGATCGATGATTGCAAAAAGCGCGGCCAGCCAGTGCTGGTCGGGACCACGTCGATCGAGAAGTCCGAACAGCTTGCCGAGATGCTGCGCCAAGCTGGCTGGGAGCAGCACGACTTCTCCGATCCCAACGCCTTTGCCGCGCTCTATTCCGGCGACGACGGCGCCACCAAGACCAAGGTGTTTGCCATCCTCAACGCCCGCTACCACGAGCAGGAAGCGTACATCGTCTCGCAGGCGGGCGTGCCCGGTGCAATAACGATTGCGACCAATATGGCGGGCCGCGGCACTGACATTCAGCTCGGCGGCAATGCCGACATGCGCATCCGCCAGGAAATCACCGACATTGCAGACCCACGTGAGCGTGAGAAAAGCCCGCGCGCCGATGAGATTCGCAAGCAGGTTGCGCGGCTGAAGGAAAAGGCCCTTGGGGCCGGCGGTCTCTATGTGCTCGGCACCGAACGGCACGAGAGCCGCCGCATCGACAATCAGTTGCGCGGCCGCTCCGGCCGCCAGGGGGATCCCGGTCATTCCAAGTTCTTCCTGTCGCTCGAAGACGACCTCATGCGCATTTTCGGCTCCGACAAGCTCGATGGCATGTTGCAGAAGCTGGGTTTGAAGGAGAACGAGGCGATCGTTCACCCGTGGATCAACAAGGCGCTCGAGAAGGCGCAGCAGAAGGTCGAGGCGCGGAACTTCGACATCCGCAAGAATCTGCTCAAGTTCGACAACGTGATGAATGACCAGCGCAAGGTGATTTTCGAGCAGCGGCTCGAGCTGATGCGCGACGAAACGGTCGACGAGACAATCGCCGATATGCGTCATTCGATGATTGAAGAATTGGTCGCCAAGCATATTCCGGAGAATGCATATCCGGAGCAGTGGGATACTGCCGGCCTCGATCGCACTCTGCGCGAGGTGCTTACGCTGGAGCTACCGGTCCAGGATTGGGCGAAAGAGGAAGGTATTGCCGGCGAAGAAGTGCGGGATCGCATCACACGGCGGGCCGATGAATGGATGGCAGGCAAGGTGGCCAAATGGGGCCCCGATGTCATGCGTTACGTCGAGAAGTCCATTTTATTGCAGACCCTCGATCATTTATGGCGCGAGCACCTCGTTATGCTCGAGCACTTACGCCAGGTAATCGGCTTGCGTGGATACGGCCAGCGGGACCCGCTCAACGAGTACAAGGCAGAAGCATTCTCGCTGTTCGAGGCAATGGTGGCGCATTTGCGTGAGGCGGTGACCGCCCAACTCATGCGCGTAGAAGTCGTCCAGTCGCCGCCGACCGAGGAAGCCGCTGCACTTCCGTATATGGAAGCGCACAAGGTCGATCCAACGACAGGCGAGGATGAGATGGCGCCGGCCTTGGCGCCGGCGCTGGTCGGCAATGGCAATGGTGCGCAGACGGAACGCGATTCGAACGACCCGTCGAGCTGGGGCAAGGTTGGCCGCAACGAGCCGTGTCCTTGCGGCTCTGGCAAGAAATTCAAACACTGCCACGGCAAATTCGCCTGAGCACAGCAGCGTTGATTGTGCATAAAAACGCCGGCATTGCGCCTGCGTTTATTTTTTCAGCCCCCGCGCTAAATTTTTACGGAATGCGCGGTCGCGCTTGAGGTGCCACTCGCGGCTCATGGCGTGACGCTTGCTCGCGCAACGTTCCGAATAGAGCAGCACCCATACGCGGCCACGCGTCGAACGCGCACCTTTGCCGTTATTGTGTTGTGCCAGTCGCCGCGCGACGTCGTCGGTCCAGCCGACATAAGTCAGATGGCGATTGCCCGTGAGGGTGCCGAGAACATAGACGTAGCAGTCCATGTTTCGTCCGGTTGTAACGTGTTGAAAATAGTTACCGGAAGCCGTTGAACGTGCCAGCCGGGACCACCGGCTGTGCGCCCGCAAGCAAGCCATTGTTGCTCGCCGGCGGCGTGGAATACGCAGTACGAATTTCTGGCTGTTGTGCGCGCGGCGGCTCGGTTTTGGCCGGTTGCGACGGTGCGGGCCACGCGGGCGCGCGAGCAGTCTCGGCCACGGCCTTTGGCGCGGCATCGCTTGGCTTTGGCGCCGGCCAAGCTGGAGCGGAAACGGTTTGCGCGGCGGGGAGCGGTTTCACCGGAGCGGAAGTGTGTACTGGCGCCGAAGCAGTAGCGGAGACGGTGCGCACCGGAGCGGCCTGCTTCGGCTTTGCTGCCAGATCGGTATTGGCACTACGCCCGGCAGCCGGTTCTTTTTCAGGTGATGGTGTTGAGGCGGCAGCTTGCGCCTTCGAACCACCGAATAGATTGCCAAACAGTCTGGCAATTGTGGTTGGCTGCGGAGCAGGCGCTTCGCCTTGCTTTGGCTGCGGTGCAGATCGCGGCATCGGCACACTTGCGACGACAACTGGCTCGCTGGTCATAGCAGGCTCCGGCGTGACCGGCGCCTCGGCGCTAGGTGCTGGCGGCGTGGCCGTACGCGGCAGCGCGCCCGGGGCGTTAGATACGCGCGGGAGCGCTCCCGGCGCGACCGTGTTGCTGGCCACCTGATAGCGGCCGTTGTTGTCGAAATCGTTGTGGGGCGAAAGCTTGGCCAGGAATACAGGGTTCATGCCGCCGTCGACACCGGCGCGGGACGGCGCGGTCGATACACCGTTGGCGATGTATTCCGCCATTTTGTACTGCTCTTGCCGCCGGTGATCGAGCACCGCGTCCGCCACCGTCTTGTCGAGCTGATAGGTCGGGCAGGCGCCCTTTGGATTGAACGAAAGCGGCTTGGTGGAGTCGTCAGGTGCCGCCGCGTCGAAGACGTAGTGCTTTTCGCAAACCGCGACCTTCGGCTCCTGGTGCGTTGCGTTGAAATGGTCATAGCCCTCTTTCAACATCTTCCAGAATGCGAAGTTCGGATTGTTGCGGTGCTTGGCCATGTTCAGCGCGGTCATGCGGAACGGATAGGCCTGCAGCTGGAACGCCCTCTGCCCGCCGAAAAATGACTCGCGCGCGAGCGCATAGATTTCCTGGATCTGCTCGTCGGTCATCGCGTAACAACCGCGCGAGGAGCAGTCGCCATGCACCATCAGCTCCGAGCCTGTGTAGCCCATCGCGCGGTCATAGGCGTTCGGAAAACCGGTGTTGAAGGCGAGGTAGTAGTTGGAGTTCGGATTCATCTGCCCGGGCGTGATGGTATAGAAGCCCTCTGGCGCCTGACGGTCGCCTTCTTTCTTCTTGGGGCCTAGATCACCCGACCAGCGACAAATCGGATAGGTTTTCAAGAGTACGAATTGGCCATCGCGGTTCTGCTTCCAGATCTCCATCTCCGCTTCTTCCTTGAAGATGCGGGCGAGGATCGGCAGATTCCTTGTCCATATTTTTCGCCGCCATCTCGGCGAGCGTCTTTTCGGAAAGCGGAGCCTGTGCGCGGCCGGTAGGGGCAATGGTGTCGGGGTCGCATCCGGCAAGGGCAATCGCAGCGGCAACAGCCGCAGACGCCAGCAGCGCGCGAGCAAAAGGTCGATTCAAACCTGGTACTCCCCGAAGGGGCGGGCCCTCATTGAGTAATCGTTATCCTTAAGATGTGGCATCTGCAAGGCGGTCCGCACTATCCCAGACTACCGCTAAGCCTATGGTAAAGCAAAAGTAAACAGCCTGTGATTTAGCTGACGGTGCGACCCATTGTGAGGAACTTCTCGCGCCGCTGCATCCGCACTGCCTCGCGGTCGAGTCCCCGCAATTCTGCGAGCGCCGTGGCAATAGCCTCACCGGTTGCGTCGATGGCAGCCTGCGGATCGCGGTGGGCGCCTCCAGTCGGCTCCGGTACCACGCTGTCGATCACGCCGAAACGTACCATGTCCTGCGCGGTGATCTTCATGCTGGTCGCTGCCTCCTGCGCCTTGGCCGTATCGCGCCACAGGATCGAGGCCGCGCCTTCCGGCGAGATCACGCTGTAGATGGCGTGCTCAAGCATCAGCACACGATTGGCGGTGGCAATCGCGATAGCGCCGCCGGAGCCGCCCTCGCCCAGTATCACCGCGATGTTCGGTACGCCGAGTGAAAGGCAGGTCTCGGTCGAGCGCGCTATCGCTTCTGCCTGGCCACGCTCTTCGGCCCCGATGCCAGGATAGGCTCCCGCGGTGTCCACCAGCGAGATCACCGGGATGCCGAAGCGGTCGGCCATTTCCATCAGCCGAACTGCCTTTCGATAACCTTCTGGGCGCGCCATCCCAAAATTATGCTTGAGGCGGCTTTCGGTGTCGGAGCCTTTTTCATGGCCGATGACACAGATGCTTTCGCCGCGAAAGCGGCCGAAGCCACCGACGATTGCAGGGTCGTCGCCGAATTTGCGGTCACCGGCGAGTGGGATGAAATTGCTGACCAGCCCTGCGATAAAGTCGAGGCAGTGCGGCCGTTGCGGATGCCGGGCAACCTGAGTCTTCTGCCAGGGTGTGAGCTCTGCATAGAGCTCTTTCAGCGCTACTGCAGCTTTCGACTCGAGCCGATTGATTTCCTCGGTAATGGCGACTGCGCTGCCTGTCTCGCCCATCGCGCGCAATTCCTCGACCTTGGCCTCGAGTTCGGCCACCGGTTTTTCAAAGTCGAGATAACTGCGCATTGGGTCCGGGCGAGAGTGTTTTCAAGGCGAACTGACGCGGGCGAAGCCTCTAAGTCAAGCAAACGGGTTAATTTCGCTTTTACGTACGTCTTTTGGCTAGCTGTCCGCCAATGGATGCAGATCGCGCACCAGCGTTTTCAGCCGTTCTTCCAGAACGTGGGTGTAGATTTGCGTGGTCGAAATATCCGCGTGCCCAAGCAAAGTTTGCACCACGCGCAGGTCGGCGCCGTTGTGTAGCAGATGGCTGGCGAAGGCGTGGCGCAGCACATGCGGGCTCAAGCGGTCGGGCTGAAGGCCACAGGACTGGCCGAGTGCCTTAAGCTCGCGTGCGAAATGCTGGCGGGTCAGGTGGCCCTGCTCCCCAAAGGACGGGAATAGCCATTTCGACTTCGCGTTGCGCTCAGTTGTGGCGCACAGTTCGAGATACTCGGACATGGCGCGTTTGGCCTGCTGGTTGAGCGGTACGAGCCGTTCCTTGCCGCCCTTGCCGCGCACAACCAACATGCGCTGATCGCGCTGCGCCGCCGACGCCGGCAATGCCACAAGCTCGGACACGCGCAGGCCTGTGGCGTAGACCACTTCCAGCAGACATAGCAGGCGCGCTGCCCGCAGGCGCTGAGCCAGCGGCTGCTCGGCGTTATCACTGTTCGCCCGCGCTTGCGCCAGGAGCTTATCGACGTCGGCAATCGAAAGCACTTTGGGGAGAGGGCGCGCGCGCTTCGGCCCCTCCAGCACCGCGGCCGGATCGTCGGCGCGTTTTCCCTCCGCATAGAGAAACTGATAGACCTGGCGCACCGCCGACAAGCGACGCGCGAGCGATGACGCCTTGAAGCCGCGCTCGGAGAGACTCGCAATGAAGCCGCGCAGATCGTCGGTAGTCGCATCGGCGATTGTCCGGCCAGCGGCGCGCAGATGTGCCGACAAATCGTTCGAATCGTTGCGATAGGCGGAAAGCGTGTTCTCGCCGGCGCCGCGCTCGGCTGCCAGCATGTCGAGAAACAATTCGACCAGCGCTTCGTCGGATGCTCTTGGCCGGCGGGTCATCGCCTCGCCTTGTGTCCGGCGTCAGTGATTCTTGAGAAACTTGTCGGGCGGAATAGTCACGATGATCTCGCGCGGCTGGTATTTAACAAAGGTGGCAAGCGAGAACACCGCGCCGTAACCAAGCCCGACGAGCAAGCCGAGAAAGACCAGAAATCTGAATAGGCTCGGCATGATCAAACCCGGCAAACGTCCGTGCGTCAGCGCCTAGCGATTTTAGGCGAGTTACGACCACGTTCCGGAACCGCTGACAAGACTGTCCTCGCGGTGTCGCGATTACTGGTATATGGAACCGTGGATTCGTTTCGGAACCATAGCATGGTTAACGGTGCCGTTCAAAAACCAGCAGAAAATGGCCTGGAATCGGCGGTGGTCCGTGCGCTTGGCAGCCGCTCGATCGTGCTCGTCGGCATGATGGGCGCCGGCAAATCGTCGATCGGCCGCAGGCTTGCGGCCCGACTCGGCATTCCCTTCATCGATGCCGATACCGAGATCGAAAGCGCCGCAGGCATGACCATTCCGGAAATTTTCGACAAGCACGGCGAGCCGTATTTCCGCGCCGGCGAGGCGCGCGTGATTGCGCGGTTGCTGGACAACGGCCCGCAGGTGCTGGCAACCGGCGGCGGCTCCGTCATGGACGCGCAGACCCGCGCGCTGATCCGCGAAAAAGGCGTTTCGATCTGGCTGAAGGCCGATTTCGACGTGCTGATGAAGCGCACCAAGCGGCGCAACGACCGGCCGCTGGCGGAAAAGATCAAGGACCTGCTGCCGCGTGCGCGAGCCGCTCTATGCGCAGGCCGACATCATCGTGCAGTCGCGCGACGAGCCGCACGACACCATCGTCGACGAGATCATCGGCGCAGCTTGCCGAGACATCTTGGTCTCGGCGCGCGGAGAAGCCGTCATGACCGCGCCGCTGCGCCAGAGCGAACCGATCGTGGTGACGGTCGCGCTGGGTGCGCGCGCCTACGACATCGTCGATCGGCCGCGGGCTGCTTGCATCGCTCGGCGAGCGCATCAAGGCGCTGCGGCCGGGCGCGCGAGGCTGCGATCGTCACCGACGAAACCGTCGCCAAGCATCATCTTGGCGCCGCCGAAGCCGCGCTTAAGTCCGCCGGCATCGGCAGCGCGCGCATCGTTGTGCCGCCGGGCGAGGGCTCCAAGAGCTATGCGATATTCGAGACACGTCTGCGAGGCGATCATCGCCGCGCGCATCGAGCGCGACGATCTCGTGGTCGCGCTCGGCGGCGGCGTGATCGGCGATCTTGCCGGGTTTCGCGGCCTCGTGCGTGCGGCGCGGGCTCGACTTCGTGCAGGTGCCGACCACGCTGCTGGCGCAGGTCGATTCATCGGTCGGCGGCAAGACCGGCATCAATTCGCGCCACGGCAAAAATCTGATCGGCGCCTTTCATCAGCCGATTCTGGTGATCGCCGACACCGCGCTGCTCGACACGCTGCCGAAACGCGAATTCCGCGCCGGCTATGCCGAGGTCGCCAAATACGGTCTGCTCGGCGATGCCGCGTTCTTCGCCTGGCTGGAGACCAACTGGCAGGATATGTTTGCCGGCGGCCCGGCGCGCGAGCACGCCATCGCGGTCTGCTGCCGCGGCAAGGCCGGCATCGTCGCGCGCGACGAGCGCGAGACCGGCGAGCGCGCGCTGCTCAATCTCGGCCACACTTTCGGCCACGCGCTGGAAGCCGGCTGCCGGCTTCTCCGATCGGCTGCTGCATGGCGAGGCGGTGGCGCTGGGCATGGCGCTGGCGTTCGAATTTTCCGCCCGGCGCGGGCTGATTGCGGCCGCCGACGCCGCGCGCGCCTCCGCCCATCTTGCGGCGGTCGGCTTGCCCACCCATATTAACGATGTCCCCGGCGGCGTGCCGGGCGTCGACGCCTTGATGGACCTGATCGCGCAAGACAAAAAAGTGAAGCGCGGCAAGCTCACCTTCATTCTGGTGCGCGGCATCGGCCAGGCCTTTATCGAGAACGATGTCGATGCTGCCGAGGTGCGCGCTTTTCTTGCCCGACAAACTCGCATGTAAGCGATGACCGCGAACGACTGGATCTGTCAACTTGTCGTCGTTTTGTCTGCCTGCTGCTTTCAGCCTTCTTCGCCGGCAGCGAAACCGCGCTGACCGCGTCTTCGCGCGCCAGCATGGCGCGGCTGGAGAAGCACGGCAATCGGCGCGCGGCCATCGTCAACCGCCTGCTGGCAGCAGCGCGAGCGGCTGCTCGGCGCGCTGCTGCTCGGCAACAACGCGGTCAATATCGCCGCCTCGGCGCTCGCGACCGGCGTGCTGCTGACCTGGTTCGGCAATGCCGGCGTGGTCTATGCCACGGTGGTCATGACCATCGTCGTCGTCGTGTTCTCCGAGATTCTGCCGAAGACCGCGGCGTTCAACGCGCCCGACCGCATCGCGCTCGCGGTTGCGACGCCCGATGTATTGGTTCGTCAAATTATTCGGCCCGGTCCTGATGGCGATCGAAGCGCTGGTGCGCTGGCTGCTCAAGCATGCGTCGGGATGACGGTCGGCGAGGATCAGCAGGTCCTGTCGGCGCGCGAGGAATTGCGCGGCGCGGTCGATCTGCTCCACCGCGAGGGCGGCGTGGAAACAGCTCGACCGCGACATGTTCGGCGGCGTGCTCGATCTGCGCGAACTGGTGGTCTCCGACGTGATGATCCACCGCACCAACATGATCACGCTCGATGCCGACGATCCGCCGGAAGACATGGTCAACGCCGTGATCGCCTCGCCGGTCACGCGGCTGCCGCTCTGGCGCGGACAATCCGGAAAACATCGTCGGCATTTTGCATGTGAAGGATCTGCTGCGCGCGCTGCATGCGGTCGACGGCGACGCCGCCAAAGTCGACATCGCCTCGCTGATGACGCCGCCCTGGTTCGTGCCCGACACGCGACCCGTCTCGGAGCAGCTCAAGGCGTTCCGCCGCCGCAAGACGCCGTTCGCGCTGGTGGTCGACGAATATGGCGAAGTCGAAGGCCTGGTGACGCTCGAGGATATCCTGGAGGAAATCGTCGGCGACATCACCGACGAGCACGACGTCGCCATGCCGGGCGTGCGGCGCCAGCCGGACGGCTCGGTCAATGTCGACGGCGCGGTGCCGATCCGCGATCTCAACCGCGTCATGGACTGGAATCTGCCCGACGAGGAAGCGACCACCATCGCCGGTCTGGTCATCCATGAGGCGCGCTCGATTCCGGAAGTGGGCCAGAGCTTCACCTTCCACGGCTTCCGCTTCCGCGTGCTGCGCCGCGCGCGCAACCGCATCACCGCGTTGCGCATCCAGCCGCTCGCCGCGTATTCAGCTGGCGGCGAACGGCCTGAGCATCTAGACGCCGCCTTCGCCCGGCGCGGCGGCGTGGATGGCGAGCGCATGCATGCCGCCTGCGAGCTCGGCCGAAAGCGATTGATTGATCATGCGGTGGCGCTCGAGCCGGGTCTTTCCTTTGAACGCTTCCGACACGATATAGACCCTGAAATGGGTTTGCCCGCCCGGCCGGTGCCCGGCATGGCCTTCGTGCTGGTGGGATTCATCCACCACCTTGAGGCTTTGCGGCGCGAAAGCCTCGGTCAACTTCTTTGTGATGAGATCGGCGGTCCGCATGCTGCCCGCATTAGGAGAGGGCGGCCTGCCGGTCAATGGCTGTTGCGCGAATCAAGGCGCTGCAACACATGTCAAGTCTTGAACGTGTCACCGGCAAAAGCGCATAATGTTCGGTCATGAAATTCAACTCGCCCCTTTTCGATCGCATCCGCGTCAAGCCGGAGAAGGACCGCCGGCCGAAGACCGGCGGCCCGGCTGCGAATGGCATGGCTGCAAGGAGAAGGCGACCCATCGCGCGCCCAAGGGCCGCGGACGCGAGAAGGAATATTGGCGTTTCTGCCTCAATCACGTGCGCGAATACAATCAGTCGTACAATTTCTTCGCCGGCATGAGCGACGCGGCGGTGATGGCCTATCAGAAGGACGCGCTCACCGGCCATCGTCCGACCTGGAAGATGGGAACCGGCAAGGGCAACAGTGCGGCCCGATCATGCGTGCTTTCGGCAGTCGCGACGATCCGTTCGGGTTGTTCGGCGAAGGGCGTGCGAGCGGAGCAGACAGGCGCAGACGCGGAAACGCGCCAGATCCGCAACGCCGAGCGCAAGGCGCTCGACCGCTCGGGCTCGACGTCGGCGCCACCCCGCAGCAGATGAAGATGCGCTTCAAGGAACTGGTGAAACGGCATCATCCGGACGCCAATGGCGGCGACCGCTCCACCGAGGACCGGCTGGTCGAGATCATCCAAGTCGTACAACTACCTGAAATCGGTCGGGTTCGGCTGACCGGCTCAGATACGTGCGCCGAGCAACCCAGCCCCGCCTTCCGCACAGGGCTAATCGCACCTATCTTATTGAAATAATTGATGGTGCTATTCGCCAGCGGCGGGTTTTTCGCCGGCGTTGGCCTCTGCTAAGTTGCCGCCGCCATCAGCCGGACCGTATCGAGTCGGACCGCATCACGGGCTTCGGCGTTCCGAAGCCACGGAGGATCAATGACCGCCGCAGTGCAAGAAGTTGCCGGCCTGCCCGACATGAAAGTGTCGATCCGGCAGGTTTTCGGCATCGACAGCGATATGGAAGTGCCGGCCTATTCCAAGGCCGACGAGCACGTGCCCGACATCGACCCCGATTACCGGTTCGACCGCCCGACCACGCTCGCCATCCTCGCCGGCTTCGCCAAGAACCGCCGCGTCATCGTCACCGGCTATCACGGCACCGGCAAATCCACCCATATCGAGCAGGTGGCGGCGCGGCTCAATTGGCCGTGCGTGCGCGTCAATCTCGACAGCCACATCAGCCGCATCGACCTGATCGGCAAGGACGCCATCGTCATCAAGGACGGTCAGCAGGTCACCGAATTCCGCGACGGCATTCTGCCCTGGGCGCTTCAGAACAACGTCGCGCTCTGCTTCGACGAATACGACGCCGGCCGCCCGGACGTGATGTTCGTGATCCAGCGCGTGCTGGAAGCCTCCGGCCGCCTCACGCTGCTCGACCAGAGCAAGGTGATCAAGCCGCATCCGGCGTTCCGCCTGTTCGCCACCGCCAACACGGTCGGCCTCGGCGACACGTCCGGCCTCTATCACGGCACCCAGCAGATCAACCAGGGCCAGATGGACCGCTGGTCGATCGTCACCACGCTCAATTATCTGCCGCACGACAACGAAGTCGAGATCGTGCTGGCCAAGGCCAAGCACTATCGCAACGAGCAGGGCCGCGACATCGTCAACAAGATGGTGCGCGTCGCCGATCTCACGCGCAACGCCTTCATGAACGGCGACATCTCGACCGTGATGAGCCCGCGCACGGTGATCACCTGGGCGGAGAATTCCGAGATCTTCAACGATATCGGCTTCGCCTTCCGGCTCACCTTCCTCAACAAGTGCGACGAGCTGGAGCGGCCGATCGTGGCCGAGTTCTATCAGCGCTGCTTCGGCGTCGAACTGCCGGAATCTCGGTGAACGTGGCGCTGTCCTGATTTTGCCTCTCCCGCTGCGGGGAGAGGGAGAAGACAATGGCCTCCAACATCAAAAGCAAGCCGTCGTCGAAGGAATCGCCGACCGAGCCGTTCAAGCGGGCGGTCACCGGCTGCCTGCGCGCGCTCGCGCGCAAGCCCGACCTGGAGGTCGCGTTCGCCGCCGAGCGGCCCGGCCTGATGGGCGGCAAAGTCCGGCTGCCGGAGCCGCCGCGCAAGCTCAGCAAGGCCGAAGCCGCGATCGTGCGCGGCCATGCCGACTCGATTGCGTTGCGGCTCGCCTGCCACGATCCGGCCATGCATCGCCGCCTGCAGCCGGCCGGCCAGCAGGCGCGCGCGGTGTTCGAGGCGGTCGAGCAGGCGCGCGTCGAGGCGATCGGCGCGCGGCGCATGGACGGCGTCGCGCAAAATCTCACCGCCATGCTCGACGAGCGCTTCCATCGCGGCAAAGTTCGACGAGATCACCGAGCGCGCCGATGCGCCGATCGAGGACGCGCTGGCGCTGATGGTGCGCGAGCGTCTGACCGGCTGGCGCCGCCGCCGGCGGCCAAGAAGCTGGTCGATCTGTGGCGCCCGCTGATCGAGGACCGCGCCGGTCGCGATCTCGACCGGCTGGAAAACCTGGTCGAGGACCAGCGCCAGTTCGGCGACGCCGTGCACGATCTGCTCGACGCGCTCGAAATGGGCGAGGACCGCAGCCGCGATTCCGAGGAGGAAGAAGACGAGGGCGAGGAGGATCGCCGCAAGCAGGAATCCGGCGAGGACGGCGAAGCCGCCGATTCCGACGAGATGCAGCGCATGAGCATGGAGGACACGCAGGTGTCCGCCGAGGACATGCCCGATGCCGCCGCCGAAGCGGTCGAAGCGCCCACCGCCGATATGGCCGACGACACCGACATGGGCGACGCCGAAACCCCGGGCGAGCCGCAGCGGCCGCGCCATTTCGGCGCCAACGAACCGCGCGGGCCGGACTATCGCGCCTTCACCGCGAAGTTCGACGAAACGGTCGCGGCCGAGGATCTGTGCGAGGCGGAAGAGCTCGATCGCCTGCGCGGCTATCTCGACAAGCAGCTGTCGCATCTGCAGGGCGTGGTGGCGCGGCTTGCCAACCGGCTGCAGCGGCGGCTTGATGGCGCAGCAGAATCGCTCCTGGGAATTCGATCTGGAGGAAGGCCAACTCGATCCGGCGCGGCTGTCGCGCATCATCGTCGATCCGATGCACCCGCTTTCGTTCAAGGCCGAGAAGGACACTGAGTTCCGCGACACGGTCGTGACGCTGCTGCTCGACAATTCCGGCTCGATGCGCGGCCGCCCGATTACGGTCGCCGCCACCTGCGCCGATATCCTCGCGCGCACGCTTGAGCGCTGCGGCGTCAAAGTCGAAATTCTCGGCTTCACCACGCGCGCATGGAAGGGCGGACAGTCGCGCGAGCACTGGCTCACCGCCGGCAAGCCGGCCAATCCCGGCCGGCTCAACGACCTGCGCCACATCATCTACAAATCGGCCGATGCGCCTTGGCGGCGCGCGCGCAAGAATCTTGGCCTGATGATGCGCGAGGGTCTGCTGAAGGAGAACATCGACGGCGAGGCGCTCGATTGGGCGCACAAGCGCCTGCTGGCGCGCACCGAGCAACGCAAGATTCTGATGATGATTTCTGACGGCGCGCCGGTCGACGATTCCACGCTTTCGGTCAATCCCGGCAATTATCTTGAGCGTCATCTGCGCTGGGTGATCGAGGAAATCGAGACCCGATCGCCGGTAGAATTGATTGCCATCGGCATCGGTCACGACGTGACGCGCTACTATCGCCGCGCCGTGACCATCGTCGATGCCGAGGAACTCGGCGGCGCGATGACCGAGAAGCTCGCCGAGCTGTTCGAGGAACACGCTGCCGCCGAGCGGCCAAGCCCGCGCGTCCGGAGGCGCGTCGCTTGAGTGCGCCGCCGTTCGAGTTGTTGCGGGCAGTTTCTTCGTTACGTTAGCCTGTTGTCGTCGGGTCCTTCGCTTTCGCCGATGCGCGGCGCTATCCCAACGCGCCAACGCGCATCGAGATCGAAGCGACGCCGATCGCTTCATTCGATAATCGCGATCCTTCGCAGACGCGCTTCGGCGATTTGGAATTTCGCGGCGGGCTCGCTCTTACCTCGAAAAATCCGGCCTTCGGTGGCATCTCTGCTATCCATGTCGAGCCGGACGGCAGTCACTTCATCGCGGTTACCGATCACGGCTCCTGGTTGCGCGGCCGCATTGTCTATCGTGACGGAAAACCGGTGGGCATTGCCGAGGCTGAAATGGCGCCGATTCTTGGCTCCGACGGCAAGCCGCTCGCGCGCGCGGCTGGTATGATGCCGAATCGCTCACCGAACGCGACGGCACGCTTTACGTTGGCATCGAGCGGGTAGAGCAGATCGTGCGCTTTGACTACCGGCGCGACGGCCTGCGTGCGCGTGGACAGCCGATTAATGCGCCCCCCGATTTCAAGACTTTCGCCTACAACAAAAGTCTGGAGTGCCTTGCGGCGCCGCAGCAGGGAACGCCGCTGGCAGGCGAATTGATCGTTGTCACCGAGCACAGCCTCGACGGCGCCGGAAATTTTCGCTCGTTTCTCATAGGCAGTGATCGCGTTACGCGCTTCAGCGTCAAGCGCACCGACGATTTCGACGTTAGCGACTGCGCGGTTCTTCCGCCCGGCGACTTGTTGTTGCTCGAGCGTCGCGCTTCGCCGGCGCGTGGAATTGCCATGCGCATCCGACGTCTACCGCTTGCTAGCTTCAAAGAGGGCGCGCTGGTCGATGGCCGTCCGGTGATCGAGGCCGATCTTGGCTACCAGATCGACAACATGGAAGGCATTGCCGTGCATCGCGTTGCGGGCGGCGAAACGATCGTCACGCTCGTATCAGACGACAATTTTTTCATGATCCAGCGCAATCTACTGCTGCAGTTTGCGCTCGTAGGGGAGTGAAACGTTGCTGTCTTGCCGTCAGCGGGCTTGTCCCGGTGATGGAGAGCGGAGCGCACTATTCCTCCACAATCAAAATGGCCGGGACGAGCCCGGCCATGGTAAATTACAACTTTGCCGATTGCCTCAACTCGCTTTGGCTTGGCGCTTCTTCACGATTTGGCGCTTGAGCTCGAGCACCCGGGGCGCCAGTTCATCGTCCTTTGCCTTGAGAAGGAATGCATCGAGCCCGCCGCGATGGTCGACGGTCTTGAGCGCATTGGCCGACACCCGCACCCGCACTCTGCGGCCGAGCGTGTCGGAAATCAGCGTGACATTGCGCAGGTTCGGCATGAACCGCCGCTTGGTCTTGATGTTGGAGTGGCTCACTTTGTGGCCGGACCAGGGGCCTCTTACCGGTCAGGTCGCAACGCCATGACATGGCTCAGTCCTCGAAAAATATCGGCGCCAACAAGCGCCGATTCCGGTCAATCGTCTGGGTTAAGATGGGCGGACGTATAGAGAGCGGGAATAAAGGCGTCAAGCCGAGCAACTCGACACGATTTAAGGGTTTTTCGAGCCTCCTGGCTGGCGAACACAGATTTGACGAAATCCGCGCCGACGAGATGTTCGTAACGCAGGCCATCACTCTATTGACTTTGCGGCATACGCTCCGTGCTCAAGGGTTCGCTTGCGTGCTGAACTTCGCGGCCAGTGATATGATTGCTGGCCGATCCACGGAGCGTCCGCCGGTGCCGGCGCGCGGAAGGATTGAGTCTTGCATCAAATCATAGAACGCTCGCTGTTGGCGTCAGCCGTGCTGGCCCTTCTGGTACTCGGCTTGGTGGTCCCTGCGTATGCGCAGGGGCGGCTGGAAGCGCGTTACTCGGCGACGCTCGCCGGCATTCCGATAGGCACTGGCAGCTGGACGATCGATATTACCGATACCCAATACACTGCTGCGGTAAACGGAACGACCTCAGGACTGTTGCGCGCATTTACAGGCGGCCAAGGCAACGCCACCGCGCGTGGCACGCTAAACGGCGGGCAGCTGCTATCCTCGATCTACGCTGCGACCATTGGTGGCCGCAAGAAAATCGAACTCGATCCGAATCACGCATCAACAATGGCAATGTAAAGGACTTCAAGGTCGATCCGCCGTTGGATAACGACCCTGAGCGTGTGCCGATCACCGAAGCGCTCCAGCGCGGCGTTCTCGATCCGATGACGGCTTCGCTGGTGCGCATGCCGGGCCATGGCGGACCTGCTCGTCACCGGAAGCTTGCCAGCGTACGCTGGAGATCTTCGACGGCCGGCTGCGCTACGACCTGCAATTCGCCTTCAAGCGCATGGATAAGGTCAAGGCGGAGAAGGGCTATGCCGGGCCAGTGGTGGTTTGCGCGGCGTATTTCTCGCCCGGTGGCCGGCTATATTCCTTCGCGTGCGGCGATCAAATACCTCGCCAAGCAGCGCGACATGGAGGTCTGGCTCGCGCCAATCGCCGGAACCCGCGTGTTGGTGCCGTATCGCGCGCAAGGACCGACACCGATCGGCCAGGCTGTGCTCGAGGCCTCTGAATTCGTCTCGGTCCCGGTCCCGGCCGCGGCCTCGGCCAATGGTTCGAAGACCCAGTGACTTAATCTCGACTTGACTCTTCGGCTGTGGGCGAATCTACGACCGCGTTAACGTTTAAGGGGATTAAAAAGCGCTTGAATCGGCCTACACTACTCCATCTTGTAGCTGTGCAAGCCGCTCTCGCCACATGTCGCCGTGAACGAAGCCGTACAGCGCCGGAGTCAGCGATTCGGGCGCGATTCGTTCCAGACTCGTTCTAAAACTTAACCGCGCACATGTTCACCGTCGCATTGTGATACAGGAAGCCCGTGGCAGGGCCTGTTCAAAGGCTCTGCCACCAGTCTGGACGCGTAATGGCCATCTCTTTTTCCCCGCAGCCTACCCGAGCATCGCGTGCCCGCGGCGCCGGCGTCACGGCAGTGCTGGGCCCCACCAATACCGGCAAGACCCATCTCGCCATCGAGCGCATGCTGGCGCATTCCTCCGGCATGATCGGGCTGCCGCTGCGGCTGCTGGCGCGCGAGGTCTACAACAAGGTCGTCGATCGCGTCGGCAAGGACGCGGTCGCGCTGATCACCGGCGAGGAGAAGATCAAGCCGCCGAACCCGCGCTTCTGGGTTTCCACCGTCGAAGCCATGCCGCGCGACCTCGACGTGGCGTTCCTGGCGATCGACGAGGTCCAGCTCGGCGCCGATTTCGAGCGCGGCCATGTCTTCACCGACCGCATGCTCAATGCCCGCGCGCGCGAGGAAACGCTGGTGCTGGGCGCCGCCACCGTGCGGCCGATGGTGGAGAAGCTGCTGCCCGGCGCGCACATCATCAGCCGGCCGCGGCTGTCGATGCTCACTTACGCCGGCGAGAAAAAGCTCACGCGGCTGCCGTCGCGATCGGCCATCGTCGCGTTTTCGGCGGAAGAAGTTTACGCCATCGCCGAACTGATCCGCCGCCAGCGCGGCGGCGCCGCGGTCGTGCTGGGCGCGCTTTCGCCTCGCACCCGCAACGCGCAGGTCGCGCTTATACAATCCGGCGATGTCGATTATCTGGTGGCGACCGACGCCATCGGCATGGGGCTCAATCTCGACGTCGATCACGTCGCCTTTGCCTCCGACCGCAAATTCGACGGCTATCAGTTCCGCAAGCTCAACCCGGCCGAACTCGCGCAGATCGCCGGCCGCGCCGGCCGCGCCACGCGCGACGGTACGTTCGGCACGACCGGACGCTGCGATCCGTTCGAGCCGGAACTGGTGCAGGCGCTGGAAAGCCACAACTTCGAGCCGATTCGCCTGCTGCAATGGCGCAATACCGATCTCGATTTTGCCTCGATCGGCGCCTTGCAGGCCTCGCTTGCTGCTACGCCGAACGAGCAGGGACTGACGCGCGCACCGATCGGCGAAGACATTCTGGTTCTGGAACATGCCGCGCGCGACGAGGATGTGCGCGCGCTCGCGTGCAACCCGGCTGCAATCGCGCGGTTATGGGATGCCTGCCAGGTTCCCGACTATCGCAAAATCGCGCCCGCCACCCATGCCGAATTGGTCGTCACCCTCTATGGATTCCTGATGCGAGAGGGTAACATCCCCACCGATTGGTTCGCTCGCCAGGTTGCCCATGCCGACCGGACCGACGGCGACATCGACACTCTCTCCAACCGGATCGCGCATGTCAGGACCTGGACTTTCGTTGCCAACCGGCCGGATTGGCTTGCCGATCCGGAGCATTGGCAGGGGGTCACGCGCGCGGTCGAGGACAAGCTGTCCGATGCGCTGCACGAACGCTTGGCCGAACGTTTCGTGGACCGCCGCACCAGCGTGTTGATGCGGCGGCTGCGAGAGAACACGATGTTGGAAACCGAAATCGGAAAGTCTGGCGAAGTAACGGTCGAAGGCCATGTCATTGGCCGGCTCGACGGCTTCATGTTTGCGCCCGATGCCTCCGCCGCCGGCTCCGAAGCCAAGGCGCTCAATGCCGCCGCGCAGAAGGCGCTGGCCGGCGAGATCGAGGCGCGCGCGACCAAGCTGTCGCAGGCGTCGAACGATCAGATCGTGCTGGCCGACCGACGGCGCCTTGCGCTGGACCGGCGATCTGGTCGGCAAGCTGATGGCCGGCGACGACACTTTGCGTCCGCGCGTGCGTATCGTCGCCGACGAGCATCTGACCGGGCCGGCGCGCGAGCTGGTGCAGACGCGGCTCGATCTCTGGCTCAAGACGCATATCGAGAAGCTGCTGGCGCCGCTGTTCTCGCTCACCGCCGCCGAAGACGTCACCGGCATGGCGCGCGGCGTCGCGTTCCAGCTCGTCGAAGCGCTCGGCGTGCTGGAGCGGCAGAAAGTGGCGGAAGAAGTCAAAGGCCTCGACCAGCCGGCGCGCGCCACCTTGCGCAAATATGGCGTGCGCTTCGGCGCCTATCACATCTATTTACCCGCGCTGCTCAAGCCGGCGCCGCGCGCGCTGGCGACGCAATTGTGGGCGATCAAGCACGAGAGCCCGGAGGCGAAGGGCGTCGGCGACTTGCTGCATCTGGCGGCCAGCGGGCGCACCTCGATCCCGGTCGACAAGGAGACGCCGAAGGCGCTTTACCGCACCGCCGGTTATCGCGATTTGCGGCGAGCGCGCGGTGCGCGTCGATATTCTGGAGCGGCTCGCCGATCTCATCCGTCCGGCGCTGTCCTGGCGCGAAGGCGCGCCCGGGTCCGAAGCCGGACGGCGTATTCGACGGCCGCAGCTTTCTGGTCACCGGCGCGATGACGTCGCTCACCGGCGCTTCGGGCGAGGATTTTGCCTCGATCCTGCGCTCGCTCGGCTATCGCATGGATCGCAAGCCGAAGCCGGTCGAGCCGACCGTATCGGTTCCTGCAGCGACCGATGCAACCGCTCCTGCCGAGTTGCAGAAGCGACAGGGACGGCAAGCGAGGCAGCGCCTGCGTCAACAGCGGCCGCCCCCTCGGAGTCCGCACCAATAGAGGCAACATCAACGCAAACGACTGAAGGGGCTATCGCCGCCGACCTGCCATCGCGTTCATTGCTGCCGGAGCCGGAATTCCTGGCGCCGGAGCTGCACCATTGGTGCAAGGCAGATGCCCGCAACGAAGAGGCTGCAAAGCCTGAAGCAGTGTCCGTCGAAGCCGGTGGCCACTGCGCCGGCTGTGGAAGATGCCACTCAGCCGGGTCCGGTGAAAGCAAGCCGTCCGAGGAGCCGGCCTTCATCGAGGTCTGGCGGCCGGCTGGTCGTTCCGAACGGCGCCCGCATCGACCGCGCCGCCCGCAACGCCCGCAGCAGACGCAAGTTGCGGTACCGAGTCCGGCACGGCGGTCGCGGCCTTGCCGGCCGAAGGTGCCGATGCATCGCCCGCTTCGGAAGCCGCTCAGCCGTCGCCCGGCGCGCGCCGTCCGCGTCACGACCGCGAGCGCCCGGACCGCCAGCAACGTCAGGACCGCCACGAGCGGCAGCAGCGGATGGAGCGTCAGGGCGAGCGCGGCGAACGAAACGATGGCGGCCGCACGTCGCGACCGGCCGCGCCGCAACGAGATGAAGGGATCGACCGCGCCGAGCGCGAGCAGTATTACGCCAAGCCACATGGCAGGTCCGACCGCCGCGACAAGCAGCCGGATCCCAATTCGCCGTTTGCCAAGCTCGCCGCGCTCAAGCAGCAGCTCGAGCAGAGCGCCAAAGAGCCGTCTTGAGAACCGGTGCCCAAGGTCGGGATCGCCAACGCATCGACAAATGGCTCTGGCACGCGCGCATGGTGCGCACCCGCAGCGATGCCGCCGCGCTGACCGCAGCGGGGTTCGTGCGGCTCAACGGCAAGCGCATGACCGCCGCCAGCCATCCGGTGCGGATTGGCGATGTGGTGACGCTCGCGCTCGACCGCGCGGTCAGGGTGATTCGGGTCGAGGGTCTTTGCGAAAGGCGCGGCGGCGCGCCCGCCGCCCGCGCGCTTTACCGCGATTTGACCTGAGATTCCGCGATCGAGGCCTTCATTTTTCGCGCACCGCTAGGCTAGGTCCGCGGTGGCGGGCGCGCTGGTTGCGGCCTATCTGTCGTTACGTTAGGCAGCGTTTGCGAAAAGCTGTCCGGAGCGGGGAATGACCTACGTCGTCGTCGAAAACTGTATTAAGTGCAAATACATGGACTGCGTGGAGGTATGTCCGGTGGACTGCTTCTACGAGGGCGAAAATATGCTCGTCATCCATCCGGACGAATGCATCGATTGCGGCGTCTGCGAGCCGGAATGCCCGGTCGAGGCGATCAAGCCGGATACCGAGCCGGGCCTTGAAAAGTGGCTGGAACTGAACGCCGAATACGCCAAGACCTGGGCCAATATCACGGTCAAAAAGGACGCGCCGGCCGACGCCAAGGATTGGGACGGCGTGCCGGACAAGTTCAAGAAGTTCTTCTCGCCGAAGCCTGGAACCGGCGACTGACCTGCCAGCTCGGACCCCGGCACCACCGCCGCTGCGGCCAGGCGCCGCTTCGTCGGAGGGCGTTAACCGATTCGGCAAAATGGCGAGATTGTCGCACGGGAATTGCTGTTTTGCGTCGCGATAACGCTTTGATTTTGCCGAAAAATGTGCTATATATATAAAAAATGAGCAGAAATGACGTTGCCACCGGTGCGCTCCCCCTTCGGGAGCATTATTTTTCGGTGGCTGAGTCCCCAGGTTCCCGGATTAGAGGGCGTGAATTCCACGCGTGAGCAGTGGCAGGAAAAACGCGTCATAAATCGAAGAAAGGTTCCGCCGGCATGAGCCGGGGACCGAAAAAGTCTGCCGAAGCGCGGCGGACCTCCCATGCCTCGCGCGGCGCCGCCCGCGGTGGGGCTCCCGCAGCCAAGATGGCCGGCAGCCGCAAAGGCGCCGGTGAAGGAGTCATGCCCGGAATGACCAGCAATAAGAAGACTACCCAACGACAAGGCTTCAAGACCAACGAATTCATCGTCTATCCGGCCCACGGGGTCGGCCAGATCTTGGCGATCGAGGAGCAGGAGGTCGCAGGCGCCAAGCTTGAGCTGTTCGTCATCAACTTCATCAAGGACAAGATGACGCTGCGGGTTCCGACCGCCAAAATCGTGTCGGTCGGCATGCGCAAGCTGGCCGAAGCACCGCTGGTCAAGCGCGCGCTCGAGACGCTCAAAGGCCGCGCGCGCATCAAGCGCACCATGTGGTCGCGCCGGGCGCAGGAATACGAAGCCAAGATCAATTCCGGCGATATCGTCGCCATTGCCGAGGTGGTGCGCGACCTGTACCGGTCGGAGACCCAGCCCGAGCAGTCTTATTCCGAGCGGCAGCTTTACGAAGCCGCGCTCGACCGGCTGTCGCGCGAGATCGCGGCGGTGCAGCGCGTCACCGAGACCGAGGCGATCAAGGAGATCGAAGCGGCGCTCGCCAAGGGCCCGCGGCGTGGGCCGAAGCCCGCCGAGGAAGCTGGTTCCGACGAGGGCGTCGAGGAAGAGGCGGCATAAGGATCTGCCCACCAACGAATATCGAAAGCCCGGCGCTATGCGCCGGGCTTTTTCGTTGGGCGGAACGCAACTTGCCGCCGGTTGCCCTGGTTGTCTGCCTGGCTAGAATGCTGTCAATCACCCGTAGATGTTCAAGGAGTAAGTTAAGTAATGACCGCCATTCGCGGCTATGTCGCGCCGACCAATGAACCCGATGCGCTCGGCGTGCATTCGCTCGATCAGTTTGTGCTGGCGGTGCCCGACGCCTCGGTAGCGCAGGACTTCTATGGCCAGTTTGGGCTCGACGTGCAGCGCGACGGCAATACTCTGGCGATCAAGACCTTCGGTCACGAGCATCGCTGGGGTTCGGTGGTGGAAGGCGCCAAGGCCAAGGCGCTGCATCATCTTTCATTTGGCTGCTATGCCGACGACTTGCCGCGACTGAAAGCGCGCATCGAAGGGCAGGGCGTCAAGCTGATCGATCCGCCGCCAGGCTTCGAAAGTAACGGCTTCTGGTTCCGCAACCACGAAGGCGTGCTGATCGAGGTGAAGGTCGGGCCGAAAGTGTCACCTGACAAGAAATCCGAAAGCCAATGGATTTCCGTACCCGCCGGCGTCGCTGCCGCCGGCATCCGGCAAAAAGCGCCGCCGGTGCGCCCGCGTCGGCTGTCGCATGTGCTGACTTTTACCCGCGACGTCGGCGAGTCGATCAAGTTCTACGAGCGGACGCTGGGCCTGCGGTTGTCCGACCGCGCCTCCGACCTTGTCGCCTTCATGCACGGTATCCACGGCAGCGACCATCATCTGCTGGCGCTGGTGAAGTCGAGCGCTCCCGGCTTCCATCATTGCAGCTGGGATGTCGCCAGCATCAACGATATCGGCCTTGGCGCCATGCGCATGCACGACAAAGGCTGGACCAAGGGCTGGGGCCTTGGCCGCCATGTGCTCGGCTCCAATTATTTCCACTATGTGCGCGATCCGTGGGGCAGCTTCTCGGAATATTCCTGCGACATCGACTACATTCCGAAGGAAGAGCGCTGGCCGGCGGCTGACCATAAGCCGGAGGAACTCGTTCTATCTCTGGGGTCCAGATGTGCCGCGCGAATTCACGGTCAACTACGAAGGCGGCGAGAGCTAAACGTCGTCACTCCACGACAATCTTCACCTTCTCGCCCGGCTTCAATCGATCATGCGGTCCGAGACCATTGAGCACTCGAAAACGGTCGAGCGAGTGATCGGCTGTCGCCATGCGATGTGCGAGCTTTTCGACGGTGTCGTTTGCGCCGACAGTAACGACTTTCAGATGGAGCGGCTTCACCTGCTCGCTCTCCTTCAGGGTCATTCGGCGGAAACTCGAGATCGATTCTCGAAACTGCGCGATCGACCTGCGCGGTTCTGGCTTTGGCCGCGAAAATAAAACGATAGACTTCGCTGCCGAAACGCACGGCGAAAATACGGAAAGACCAATTTTCGCCGCCAGCCGTTGCGGTCGCCGCCGGGAAGCCGTTGACGGTAAACTCCTCGACGCTTGCAGGATCGACATTCTCCATCCATCCCGACTTTAGGTAGTCTGGCAGCGATTGCTCGGCCGGCACGCTGACCACATCGAGGCGCAAAGCTTCGCCGCCGCCCTCCTTGAGTCCGAGAACCGCCTGCGCCGTGTTGTCGAGCGTGAAGCCCGGCGGCGCCATGAACGTAAAGCCGAGCTTGGGATGGAGAAAATGTCGGCCGCGCGCGAAACCCTTCGCTCGGGTCCTCGCCATAGACCAGGCCGTCGAGACTGCTGAGGTATTCGGTGCGATCGCGTTCGCCGGTGCCGGGGCCGCTAAACTGGCGGGCATTGGCAAGCGCGTTTTTCACGCGGTCGGGCGTCGCCGGATGGCTGGAGAGAAAATCGAGCAGACGCGGATCCGCACCGCCGGCAGTGGCCTTGAGATCGGCATTGCGCTGCATGTCGGTCAAGAACCGCGAGGCGCCGTACGGATCGAATCCGGCGCGCGCCGAAATGCCGACGCCGATGCCGTCGGCCTCGAATTCCTGCGCGCGCGAAAATGCCGCCAAAGTGAGTTTCGACTTGGCGAGCGCCAGCGCTCCCACTTGCGGATCGCTAAGCACATCATTGACTACGTGACTGATGATCGCGACCTGTCGGGCCTGCTCCTCACGGATCGCCGCATGGCGCGCGATCACATGGCCCATTTCATGCGCAAGCACCGACGCGAGCTCGGCCTTGTCATTGGCGAGAGCGATCAATCCGCGCGTGATGTAGAGCTGGCCGTTCGGGAGTGCGAAAGCGTTGATTGCCGGCGAGTTGAGAATGATAACCTGATATTTCAGGTCTGGCCGCTCGGATGCCGCCACGAGACGGTCGACAGTTTTCTCGATCATCGCCTGCAGGCGCGCGTTTTGATATTCGCCGCCATAGGAAGCAAGTATGCGGGCGTGCTCGCGTTGAGCTGCAGGCTCGTGGCTCTGCCTGCGAAGACGCCTGCGGTACCGGCAGCGAAACCAGATGCTGGTCCGGCGTGCTGGTGCATCCGGCCAACAGCACGCCCAGGACGGCAGCGATTCCGAACGCGCGGCCCGCGGTTCCGGTTATTGGCCTGGCCATGCCGCTCTACTCACAATGACCTTCACTGGACGAGTTCGATCTGTTCAGGCGCCACGGCCTCGATCACGGGACCGCTGTGCTGTTCGATCCAACCGCGTACCCGGATTGGATGACCCTCCAGCCGGTTCGGATCGATGCCCGCGGCGGCGAATTCCCGCCGATGACGCTTGAGAATGGTGACGGTAAAGTCGCGGGTCCAGCGCCGCCCGAAGATTCAAATATATTGTGGCGCCGTTTTCCCGCACCGACAAGACCTTGCCTTCTACCAGCACAAATTGACCCCGCGCAGCCGCAATCCGGGCAATATTTTCTGACTGCAAAGGGGCGAAATTGGGGTCGGCCACTGGCCCCGGTGCGACATGCGTGCGGTTCGCTCAGCGCTTAACAGGACATCGGCGCAGGCTTTGTCACCAATCCTCGCCGATACCCGCGCCTGACCTTGCTCGAGCATCACTTGCTGGACGAAGGCAACCAGTCGCTCATAGCGGTCTCGCTCCGCGGCCGAGTTGCTTCAGTCGCACGTCGCGTCCCTCGACAAGTGATTGCAGCGCGCTGCGGCTTTTGTCAGTAACCTCGATCGCCGCCAGCCGCAATTCGCGGCCATCGGCGAGCAACAGCGTGCGTCCATCGCGTATGCCGGCGACAGTCTCAGTTCCCATTGCAGTGAGCTTGCAGGGTTCCTGCGCCGCCGCATTGCACACGAGAGCTGGCAGAATCCCCATGGACCAAATTGCAGAGTGTATCTGGGACGGAAAACGTTTCATGAACCGGCTTGTCAGAGACTCGTGCGGCCACGCCCCGAAGCGCTAGTATGTCCCAAATAGTTTAAGAGCAATTATAGCCGCCGGGGAGGGCATTCGATGCAAACGCGCCGCGCTTTGCAAAGTCGCCGAAAATTCATGACCTCAGTTGCCGCCGCCGTCGCGGTGGCCGCGTCCGGAGCGCATGGAGAGGACAGCCACTGGCCCGACCATCCGGTGCGGATCATCGTGCCGTATCCAGCGGGCGGCTCGACCGACGTGCTTTCGCGCATACTGGCCGAACGTATGAAGGAAATGTTTGGGCAGCCCTTCGTGATCGAAAACCGCCCGGGCGCGGGTGGAAATATCGGTATCGCGGCGGTCACCGGCAGCCCACCCGACGGCTACACTATCGGAGCTGCGACCATCGGGCATTTCGCGATCAATCAGTATCTCTATAGCAAGATGCCGTATGACGCCGAACGCGACATGATCCCGGCCTCGCTGACCTGGGAGCTGCCTAACGTCTTCGTGGTTGCTACCGACCATTGCCCGGCTAAGTCGGTGTCTGAATTCATCGCATGGGCAAAGCAGAAGGGCCAGGTCAGCTTCGGCAGCCCCGGTGTCGGCACCTCGCCGCATCTTTCCGGTGTGATGTTCGTCAAGCGTACCGGTATCGATGCAGTCCATGTGCCCTTCCGCGGCGCGGCGCAGACCATCCCCGCGATGCTTGCCGGCGACGTCAATTTTGCCATCGATAATCTCGCATCCTACGTCCCAGCTATCAGTTCCGGAAAGATGCGCGCGCTCGCAGTCACCTCGGCGCAGCGTTGGCCAACGATGCCGGATGTACCGACGATGGAGGAGGGGGGCATGAAAGATTTTGTCGTTACTTCGTGGGCGGCCTTTGTGCTGCCGGCCGGCACACCGCGCGCGATTATCGACAAGCTTGCGAGTGCTATGAAGCAGATTGCTGCCGACCCCGAGGTCCAGAAGCGTTTTCTCGTCGGCGGCGCGCGCGTTCTTTCGAGCACGCCAGAAGGGGCGATGGCCTATGCCGTCAAGGAGCGGGCAATTTGGAAAGACGTGGTCGCAGCTTCTGGCGCGAAAATAGATTAGAGCACAGGCCGGTGCGTCAAATCGGCGTCTATGCTACATCGCACCGCAACGGTCCCGTAGCTCAGCTGGATAGAGCAGCGGTTTCCTAAACCGAAGGTCGGAGGTTCGACTCCTCTCGGGACCGCTTTGCCCGCTTTGATTTTGCAATTCTTTTTGAGCAATTTGTCAAACCGGGACTGCAATCACTGCAACAGAAAGAACTACTTCGCCGTCATGAAGTGATCGTCCATGCGCAATGCGCGAGCGTTATCCGCGTGGAGCTCGCGCGTGGGTAGAATGACCTGAAACAGTGCCCCGTTTGTGCCATCCGACGACGCCGAAAGCCGCCCGCCGTGACGCTCGATAATCATGCGGCAAATGGCTAATCCCAATCCCATTCCGTGCGATTTCGTTGTAAAAAATGCATCAAATATGCTGTTCAGGTCTGCCGGATCAATTCCCGGCCCTAAGTCCTCAACTTCAACAACAATTGCATCATCGCCGCGGCGCTTCGTTCTCAACTGCAGCATCCTGGGGCCATCCTTGATGGCTCTCATTGCTTCAATTGCATTTTGAAAAAGGTTTATCACGACTTCCTGCAATTGACCCTTATGGCCCACGATCAGCGGTAGATCGGACGCAAATTCAACGTGGGTCATAACACCGTGAGCTTTCAACTGTTCTCGAAGAAGGCGCAACACCTGCAAAGCAATCTTGTTTACGTCGATTGAGTTCGTGTCCTTTATCGGTTCTCGCAAACAAGGCACGGGTGTTATTCAATAGCTGGCTGGCACGATGGCTGTTGGCAACGATGCTGACCAAAGCTGACCGCACCTTTTCAAGGTCAGGTTGCGAATGCTTGAGAAGCTGTTGTGCCGCTTCGCCCTTCAATGAGATGACTGCGAGGGGCTGCTTGACCTCATGAGCCATCGTGGCAGTAGCCGCCTGCACATTCATCAATTTATTGTCCCGTTCGCGCTCCAGCATGATGTTCGAGTGAGCAAGGCGCGCCTCGTTTGACTTTCGCTCTGCGAACAACGCGGCAAGAACCAATGCGCAGAGCGATGCCGTCAGGAGACCGGCTTGAGCACACAGGACCCGCTGCATAATCGGAAGGTTTGGATCACCGAGAATGCCAATGCCGAACGTGGTCGTCGAAACGACCGTCAGCGCAACGATGAATGCGGCCGCTGCAGCGAAGACCGGTCTGCAGCGCGCGGTAACCCACAGCAGCAGCGGGAAGAGCAATGCGGTAGGCACCACGGTCACCCATAGCTCCCGTGGCAATAAAACAATGAGTCCGCTCACGAAGGTCAGTATGGCCAATACCACGGCGCCTTCGAAAACCTCGCTGCGTGGCGGCGGATCGCGCACCGCTTGAGCCAGTCCGATCAGGAGCGGTGCAACCGTGATAATACCAAGTGCGTCGGACGCAAACCAATGGTGCCAGATTGTTAGAACAGGCGCAGGCGAGCCATGGAATAATTCGAAGCCCGTTGTTCCACCGATCCCCGAAATGGCAGTTCCGACGATCGTCGCCGCAAGCAGTCCGAAAACGTTGCGCGGCTTGTCCAGACTGAACGACGCCCCAAAGTGGCGTTCGATGAGAGCGGCCACGAGCACCGCTTCGCCAGCGTTACATCAGGGCGAAAACGATGGCACTCCCGATGTTGCGATCGCCCAGAAGGTTGGCCGTAACCGTCGCCGCCATCGTGCCAGCGATTACGGGCAACCGTGCCCCCGACCCGAGACCGATCAATGCGCCAGCAGAAACGCCCGCGGCCGGCCAAAAAACAGCGACGCCATCAGGCTCGGTGAGAAGGAAAAGACTAAGGCGCGCCGCCAGGAAATAGGCGATGGCTAGCGCAATGGTTATGACTAACGAATAAATCCAACCGCGTGACAATTTAAGAGAAGCGGACTGACGGTCGTCGACTTGCCCCAGCGAATACTCTGTCATCAGGCCAACCCGCGCACAGAACTATTAACCTGTCGTCACGCCTTATCTCCCGCGAGATTATGGAGCTTTTTGCCATAGGCCAATAGAGCGCCAAAAAGGCCTAAAACCAGCATGTCGCAAAGGTCCTTGGGGCATTTACGCCGTTTGTGTCCGCTTTGGGTCATTAGCGGATAAACCGTAGCGGGTCGAAATCCAGATTTGTCCGCTTTGGTCCAATAGCCGACAAAAGTTGGCGCGGTCGGATTGTTCGCTATGTGCCATCTCGTAAGCATCAGCGTTCGGTGTGGTTGGCTGTCCCGGTTTTACAGCGCAGAAAAATGCCTTTAGCTTCCATAAGCGCCGTTAGAGTAGTTTGACACCGCAAGTTATTGAAATCGCTGTGCAGCGACACAACTCTCGAGACCGCCAAAAAAGTTTTTGCAACTTTGAATTTTCTGCATTTTTGCAGCGAGATAGTCCCACCCAAGTGGAATCAAACGTCGTCTTGCTAGCTTTAGTGATGTCCGCTTTTGGGGACAAAACGGACATCACGCGGACATACTAGGTCTCAAAGTTTTGACCGCCTCGTGCCCTGCGATCCTTCCAAATACTAAGGCGCGTAACATCGATACCGCATTTGGCGCAGTCGCATAGAAATGCCCGGTAATCTCGCCCGCGGCAAACAGACCGGGGATCGGAGCTCCATTGCGCATCACGCGAGTGCGGGTGTCCGTTGCAACGCCGCCGAATGTGTACGCGACGGCGCCGACCAGTGGGTAAGCTAGAAACGGCGGCATATCGATGGCGCGCGCCCAGTTCGACTTCGGCGGCTGGAGCGTTCGTGCTGCCGCAAGCCCGTCGCAGCGCGTCGCGTCAAAACTATTCGCATCACCCAGACAAGCGGCGTTGTAGGTCGCGACGGTATCGGCCAGATTGCTCGGCATCTACCCCGATTATTTCCGCCAATTCAGTGAGGGTATCGGCGCGAACTGGCGGCACTTCGGAACGGATGGCGCGCTGATAATCCGCAATCTCAAACAGTCGGGCATCGAGAATCGCATATGCAATCGAGCCCGGCATCTTGAAGTGGATGTCGCGAGCGAACCACTCCCAAGTTTCATGCACGAGGCCGCCGCCTTCGTCAAAAAAACGGTGGCCGTTTTTATCGACCACGATCCCGTAGGGATAGACAAGTACTACTGGCGCCGAATTCTTGCTGCGTGCATCAACTGGCTCGGCGTGCATGCCACTCCAATCGCCCGAAAGATCGGCGCCGAGCTGCATGGCCATGCGTATGCCGTCACCAGAGTTGAAATGGGTTCCGGGCGAAATTAACCGCATGGTCGTAGCGCGGGCGCCGAAATGCGCACGCATCATCTCGCCGTTGCCCTGAAAGCCGCCACAGGCCAGCACGACAGCCTCCGCCGGTAATATCTCGCGCGCTCCGTCCTGCTCGATGGCGAGCCCGGTGATACGGCCGTTGTCAGTTACGATTTCGCGAGCAGGGCAGCGGTAGCGAAACGCAACGCCTGCCTGCCGGGCCGCACGTGTCAGTTCCTTGATGATGGCTGGGCCGCCGCCAGACGGCTGAATGCGGGGCGGGCCCTTAGCGAGGTAATATGCCGGCTGAATGAATTCGATGCCATTTGAGGCGATCCACTTCACCGTGGCGGGCGCCTCCGCCGCTAGACGCGCAAAATAGGCCTCATCGCCTTGGTACTCGGTCGCCTCCCGCATGTCAGCCACGAACGTCGATTCCATCTTCGATGGCGAGGCCATGCGCATGTATGAGGGCGACCAGCGAGTATTGCCGCCGGCATCGCTTTCGGCAGCCTTGTCTGCGAGCGTTACTGCGATCGGCCAACTACGGACGCGCGCCATTTCGGCGGCAGCCAGCGCGGCCGCGAGTCCTGCGGCGCCCTGGCCGACGACGATCAAATTACAGAACGGTTGCCTCATGAATGGCCGAGGTTTGCTGAGCACCAAATGATGCGTGCATTGCTTGTCTTCATGCGCCCAATGCCTGTCGCGGATGCTCCACCGCCAGTACGCGCATGATGTCCTCGTTCACATTGCGCCGGGCATCTTCAGTCACCGTCGCGCCGAGCCGCGCCTCATAAGCGATGCGTGCGGGCCGGTGAAATACCAGCACACGGTCGCCGATTTCCATCGCCTCGTTGATCTGGTGGGTGATGAACACGGCGGTCTTGTTGCTCTGCCGCACCAGACGCACGAATTCGGCACGCAGATCGCGTGCGGTCATCTCGTCGAGAGATGAGAACGGCTCGTCGCACAACAGGATTTCCGGATCGACCGCAAACGCGCGCGCGATCGAGACGCGCTGGCGCATGCCGCCGGACAGCGCGTGCGGATAATCGTTCTCGTGGCCGGCGAGGCCGAGCCGCTTGAGCCACGCGCGCGCGGTGTCCTCGGCCTGCTTCGGATCGGTGTCGAGGATCTGCAAGCCGAGCCGCACATTGTCGAGCGCGCGTGCGCCACGGCATCAGGCGGTCGTTCTGGAACACGATGCCGATCTTGCCGCGAAAAAAGTCGAACTCCCGGAACGGATCGTGACCGATCACGCGCGCCTCGCCGGAACTCGGCTCGATCAGCCCGGCGACGATGTTGAACATCGTGGACTTGCCGCAGCCGGTTTTGCCCAGCACGGCGACGATCTCGCCTTTGGCGATCTCGAACGACAATCTGTCGACAGCGACGAAATCGCCGCGTCCGTCCGGGCGGCGGAAAATCTTGGTCACGTCCTGTGAAGCGAATGACCGGATCGGCGACATGAGTCTACATCGCCCGCTCGGACACCGCGCGATAGCGCAAGGCCCAGTTCTCGATCGCCGTGATGGTCTGCTGCACCACCAGCACGAACAGCACGAGCTGCAGCGTCCAGGCCATGGCGCCGGCCATGTCGAACAATTGCTGTTGCCGCAGCAATTGATAGCCGACGCCGCCGGTGGCGCCGACCAGTTCGGCCACCACCACGACGCGCGCGGCATTGCCGAGATTGACTTTCCACGCCGTGAGAATGCCCGGCACGATGGTCGGCACGATCAGAAAACGGAACAGCGTCCAGCGGCGAGGCCGGAACGCCATGGTCATCTCGAACAGGTCCTTCGACATCGAGCGGAAGGCGTCGAGAATCTGAAACGTGAAGGCGGGCAGCGTCGTCATCACCATGATGAACAGCACGCGGAATTCGATGCCATGGAACCAGATGATGGCGAACACCACCCAGGACAGCGCCGGAATGCCCTGGAAGAACGTCAGCACCGGCGCGATGAAATTCTCCGCGGTTCTCGACTGGCCGATGATCATCGCCAGAATGCCGCCGAGGATGAAGGCGCCGAACAGCCCGCCGAAAATGCGGCCGGCGGTGAGCAGCACGTCGACCAACAGCGATCCGGTGATCAGCATCTCGATGGTGCGCGAAATGATCTCCGGCACCGGCGGAAACAGATAGTGCGGAAACACCATCGACAGAATCTGCCAGCCCGCCGCCAGCACGATCATGCCGGCGGCGGCTTGCAGAACGCGCATGGTGCGCGAGTTGGTCATTTCATCGGCTTGACGTAGATCGTGTCGTTCGACGGCAGCGCCTTGAAATAGCCGACGTCGACGCCGGCCTTGTAGACCGCGTCGATCTGCTTGGCGACCTCGCCCGCCGGCACCACGCTCATGCCGAGCCGGTCGTTGGCCTTGATCAGCGAGACCAGCGCAGCGCGGTCCTCCGGCGTCGATTTCGGCGCGATCAGCGCGGCCGCTTCCTCCGGATGCTTGGCGATGAACTCGGCGGCCTCCTTGTAGGTCGCGTAGAGCTTGGGGATCAAAGCCTGGTTCTGCTCGATCCAGTCGCTGTGCGCGGCGACGCCGAGATAGGGGATGCGCTCGCCGCCGGCGAAGCTCTTCCAGGTCTTGGTTATTTGGGTATCGAGCATGCGGATCGTCGGGCTTTTTCGCCTTCAGCAGCGTATAGGCCGGCTCCCAGAGCTGGATGGCGTCGGCGCGATCGGCCAGCGCATAGCCGACGAGGCCGGGCGGCGCGGTGTTGACGACCTGGACTTTCGACGGGTCGACGCCCGAGCTGCTTGGCGAAGAATTCGAACATCACGAAATTGGTGGTCGAGCTGGCGGCGGCGAGCTGCTTGCCCTCGAGATCTTTGACCGACTTGATTTCCGGCCGCGAGGTGACGACGGTGCCCCAGAAATCGAACAGGTTGAACAGATACTTCACCTTGACGCCGCGGGCGTCGGCGAGGCCGACCGTCAGCACCGCGGCGCTGCCGCCGACCTTGAACTCGCCGGAATTGAACTGCGTGGTGTAGGCGTCCGGCGGGCGCTCGACGAATTCGATCTCGAGACCGTGCGCGGCGTCGAGCTTCTGGGCCTTGATCACCGGCGGCATGAAGGCGCCGAGCGAGGGAAAGCCGAACACCACGATGGTGACTTTCGCCGGCGCCTGCGCGGCGGCCGGCGCAGGCATTGCGAACGCCGTGAGTGCGAGCGCGGCGATGGTGCGCAACGCCGATCGCAGGATCGTTGTCATTCTGTTCCTCCTCCAAGTCGTCGTTCAGCTCTGTGGGCCTTTGGCCCTTGTTTTGTCATTGAATTCTGAACAGCCGCGCCGCCAGCCCGCCATTGATGGACTCGGTCTGCGCTTTGGACAAACCTGCCTCGGCGACGATCTTCATCGGCTCGATATCGCCGATCGGGAACGGCATGTCGGAGCCCATCATCAGGCGCTCCGTGCCCATCATCTCGACCACGAATTTCAGCACGCGCGCATCGTGCAGGATGGTGTCGGTATAGATCGCGCCAGGCCCTCGACCGGATCGCCGATGCCGGGCGTGATTTGCGCATTGCGCTTGAGCCGGCCGAGCACGAAGGGCAGGGCGGCGGCGCCCATCGGCGCGAAAATCTTCGCGTTCTTGTATTTCGCGACATGGCCGGCGCAGATCAGCCGCGCCACCGCGACCAGCGGCATCGGTGATGCGGCCGAGCCCGTTGGCCAGGCCGAAATCGTTAACGCGCACGTCGCCGGCATCGAAGCTCGGATGAATGTGGATGACCGCGCCGGTCTCGTCGGCCGCCTGCCAGAACGGGTCGAGATCGGCGTGCGTCGAGCGTCGCTGCCGACGCCGCGCGGCAGCGTGCCGATCATGGCGCCGGGAAAGCCCGCCGCCATGGCCGTCCTTCAGCACGCCGGCGGCGCGCGCGCCGTCGCCCAGCGGCACGGTCGCCAGCGGCACGAAATGCGGCTCCGCCTTGCGCCGCGCCAGCAAGCAATCGTTGGCGAGCCGGCTCCAGGCTTCGCCCTCGGCGCCCGGCAATTCGTAGCCGAACATGTCGACCCAGCCGCCGACCACCTGGCGTGTCGATGCCCTGCTTGGCCATCCAGGCCAGCCGCGCCGGCAATATCCGACAGCGGTTTGGACACCGGCCGCGTCGGCTTGCCGCCGGCAAATGCAAAGGCGAGGCTGCCGCCATCCTCGATCTGCCGCACGTTGGGAAACTGCGCGGCATCCTTGCGGATCGCGGCCAGCAGTTCCGGCGGCACCAGATGGGCGTGGCAATCGACGATCATTCAGTTTCCTTTGTGTGGCGCGCGCCTCGGCGATCAGGTCGCCGAGCTTCGACACGTTGATCGGCAGCGTGTTGATGGAAATGCCGAGCGGTCTGATCGCGTCGTTGATCGCATTGGCGATTGCCGCCGGCGCGCCGAGATAGCCGGATTCGCCGGAGCCCTTCTGCCCGAGCACGGTGTGCGGCGACGGCGTGCAGTGATGGATGATCTCGACCGCCGGCACCTCGTGCGAGGACGGCAGCAGATAATCCATGAAGCTCTGCGCGATCAGCTGGCCCTCGCTCGTCATAGGCGAATTCCTCGTACAGCGCGGCGCCGATGCCGTGCGCGATGCCGCCCATGGTCATGCCGCGCACGATCTTCGGATTGATCACCGTGCCGCAGTCGTGGCCGAGCCGGTATCGCACGATCTCCGGCCTGCCGAGATCGGGATCGATGGCGAGCAGCAGCAGGTGAAATTCGAACGAGAAGCAGGGATACATCTGCACGCGCCCGTCCGCCGTCGGCAGCTTGCCGCCGGTCGGCACCTGCATAGACGTGGGCTGACCGCGAGGCCCGGCTCGAAGCCTTCCGGCATGCGGTGGATAATTGCGGTAGGCGATCTGCGACCAGTTCGGCCCAGGCGCGCCGCTTGTCGGGCGCGTTGCGGTCGTTGACGTCGCCGTGCTCGTAGACCGCGCGCTCGAGCCGGAATGCCGAGATCATGCGCGCCGATCGCCGTGAGTTTGGCCTTGAGCTTGTGCGCCGCATGGAACGCCGCGCCGCCGAGCATGATCGCCATGCGGCTGCCGACCGGCGTGCCGCTCGGCAACGAATTGAGCGAATCCGGCCGCACCACGCGGATGCTGTCGGGGTCGACCTGCAGCACCTCGCCGATCACGGTGCCGACCAGCGTCTCGTGGCCCTGGCCGGACGAGGTGGTGTGCATGGTGGCGGTGATCGAGCCGATGCCGTCGACATTGATGCGGCAGGAATCCATGAAGGTGGTGGTGGTGATCTTTGGGATTGAGCAGCGCCTCGAACGATGGCGTTGCCGCCGGACGGCTCCAGGCAGGCGGCGATGCCGATGCCGGCGAGCTTGCCTTCGGCGCGCAGCCGGTCGCGCTCCTGCTTCGATCTCCTCGTAGCTGGTGTGCGCCAGCACCTTGTCGATGACGGTGTGATAGTCGCCGCTGTCGTAGGTGGTGCCGCTCGGGATCGTGTAGGGGAATTCCTCGTGCCGGATCATGTTGCGGCGGCGGATTTCGAGCGGATCGAGGCCGAGCGCATTCGCGACCTCGTCCATCATGCGCTCGATCGCCAGATTGGTCGGCGCCTGGCCGAAGCCGCGCACCGCCTCCTGCGTGGTCTTGTTGGTGACCGCGGCTATGGCGCGGTACTGCACGCTTTTGATTTTGTAGGGCCCGACGATGGCGCCGATCGGCTTGCCGAGCTGGAACGGCGAGCGGCCGGCATAGGCGCCGACATTCTCCAGCGCGCGCATCTTCATCGAGCGGACGATGCCGTTGTCGTCGAAGGCGACGTCGACATCGAACAGCCGCTCCGGCCCGTGCGCGTCGCCGCCGCGCATGTTCTCCAGCCGGTCCTCGATCAGCCGCACCGGAAAGCCGAGCCGGCGCGCCAGATAGCCGACCAGCACGGTATGCTTGATGCCGCGCTTGACGCCGTAGCTGCCGCCGACGTCGACGTCGTGATGCACGCGCACCGACGGAGGCCGGGATTTTCAGCGCGCATGCCGATCTGGTCGGCATAGCGCGGCATCTGGATCGAGGCATAGACGTCGAGCATGTCGCGCCAGGGATCCCAGCTCGCCACCACGCCGAAGGTCTCGATCGGCACCGTCGAGATGCGGCCCCATTTCACGCGCAGCGAGAGATGGCGCGGGACTGGCGGCGAAATCCTTCTCGACCTCGCCCCACACGAAGGTCTTGTCGAGCAGCACGTTGGAGCCGTGCGCCTCGTGCACCAGCAGGCGCCCGGTTCGATCGCCTGTTCGGCGTCGAGCACGAAGGGCAGCGTCTCGTAGTCGATCTCGATCTTCTTCGGCCGCGTCCTCGGCCAGCGCGCGGGTGTCGGCGACCACGGCGGCGACCCATTCGCCGGAATAGCGCGCGACGTCGACCGCCAGCGGCCGGCGCGGCACGTTCGGCGTGTCGAGCCCGGTCATCAGCGGCAGCGTGGCCGCGGCCAGTTCGGCGCCGTCCAGCACGTAATGCACGCCGGGCATGGCGAGCGCGGCGCTCTTGTCGATGCTCTTGATGCGCGCCGCCGGGTAGGGGCAGGTCACCAGCGCGACATGCTTCATGTTGGGCAGGCCGATATCGGCGACGAACTGCCCCTTGCCGACGACGAAGCGGCGGTCCTCGCGCACGCGGCGGTCGGTGGAGACGTAAGCGGTGGCTGGCCGGCGCTCATTTGCGCAGCTCCGCGGGCCGGTTGGCGCCGCGCATGCGCTCGGCGGCGAGCGCGATGGCTTCGACGATCTGCGCATAGCCGGTGCAGCGGCAGATATTGCCGGAGATCGCCTCGACGATCTCCTCGCGCGTCGGGTTCGGATTGTCGGCGAGCAGCGCATGCGCGACCAGGATCATGGCCGGCGTGCAATAGCCGCATTGCATGCCGTGGGTTTCGCAGAAGGCATCCTGGATCGGCGACAGTTCGCCGGGGCCGGGCGTGACGCCTTCGATGGTGGTGATCGCCGAGCCTTCGGCCTGCGCGGCGAACATCAGGCAGGAGCGCACCGCGACGCCGTCGAACAGCACGGTGCAGGCGCCGCAGACGCCGTGCTCGCAGCCGGCATGCGCGCCGTTGAGACCGAGGTGATCGCGCAGGCAATCGAGCAGCGTGGTGCGCGGCTCGACCTCGAGCTCGTGCTTCAGCGCCGTTGACGTTGAGCTCAATGCGCATGGGGTTTTCCTTCCGAGCGCATGGGCGCGCGCATCGGCGACGGCGCGCGCGGCGAGATTGACGGCAACGCGGCGGCGGTATTCGGCCGAGGCGTGCAGGTCGTCCAGCGGCTCGACATCGGCGAGCGCTTCGCGACCGCCGCCTTTACGCCGCTGGCATCGAGCGCGCTGCCTTTCAATTGCTGCTCGGCGCTGTCCAGCCGCATGGGAAATCGGTCGCGGCGCCGACGCCGATGGCGATGCGCTTGCATTTGCCGTCGTCGCCGAGCTCGACCTGCGCCGCCGCCGACACGAAGGCGAAATCGCTGCGCCGCGCATTCACCTCGTGGAAGCCGATGCCGACTTTGCCGCGCCAGACCGGAAAGCGCACGCCGGTCAGCACGCGCCGGCCGGCAGCGTGGTGATCATCGGCCCGATGTAGAATTCGCGCGCCGGCATCTCGTCGGTCTCGTCCGCCGGCGCGATAGCTCAAGACTGCGTCGAGCGTGATCGCGATCAGCGGCAGTTCCGCCGCCGGATCGGCATTGGCGAGCGAGCCGCCGATCGGTGCCGCGCGCGCGGGTGGCGGCGTGGCCGATATAGGGGATGGCGCGCGCCAGCAGCGGCACGTTGGCGGCGATCAACGCGTCGCGCTCGACCACGCATTGCCGCGTGGTGGCGCCGATTGCGATCGCCTCGCCTTCGGCGCGGATATAGGAGAGCGCCGCGATGCGGTTGATGTCGATCAGCCGCGTCGGCCGCGCCAGCCGCATCGCCATCATCGGCACCAGCGTCTGCCCGCCGGCAATGACGCGCGCGCTCTCGTCGGCCGCCAGCATCGCACAGGCTTCGTCGATGTCGGCGACGCGGGAATACTCGAACGGCGCTGCTTTCATGACCGTTTACGCAGTATTCGACCAGACATGACATGGTTAGAGTTTCTATAGCCGCGGCCAAACCGAGCGCAACAGTTACTGCCGTCAAATTCGATTTCATCATTTTCGAAACCCTTTCACCGCAGCATAAATTGCAGGAATAACGACCAGCGTAAGGAGGGTCGACGACACCATGCCGCCGATCATCGGCACAGCAATTCGCTGCATCACTTCGGCACCAGTACCATGACTCCACATGATCGGTAGCAAGCCCTGCCATGATTGCCGCAACGGTCATCATCTTCGGGCGTACTCGTTCGACTGCGCCAGCCATAATTGCGGAATAGAGATCGTCGCGGGTGAAATTCGACACCTTCGCTCGCGCGCTTCGCTTTCAGATCCGTCAGCGCATTGTCGAGATAGATCAACATCACGACGCCGGTTTCCGCGGCGACGCCGGCAAGCGCGATAAAACCGACTGCCACCGCCACCGAAAGGTTGAAGCCAAGCCACCACATAAGCCACAGGCCGCCAGCCAGGGCGAATGGCACCGAAAGCATGACGATTAGGGTTTCGGTTACGCGACGGAAATTCAGGTAGAGCAAGAGAAAAATGATAAGCAGGGTGATCGGCACAACAATTTTGAGGCGCGCCTTGGCCCGCTCCATGTACTCGAACTGCCCGCTCCAGGTGACGTAGTAGCCGGCCGGCAATTTGACCTGTGCAGCGACCGCCTTCTGCGCGTCAGCGACGTAACCGCCGAGGTCACGGTCACGTAGATCAACATAGATGTAGGCGGCGAGTTGTGAATTCTCAGTTCGAATGGTAGCGGGCCCCTTGGCAAGCTCCACCTTGGCAACCTGCCCGAGCGGAACGGTGCCGCCATTGGGCAAAGGAATGAGCACCTCGCTTGCGATCGATTGCGGATCGCTACGCAATTCGCGCGGATAGCGCAGGCTCACCGTGTAGCGCTCGCGCCCCTCGACCGTCGTGGTGACCGCATCGGCGCCGAGCGCGCTCGCGATCATGTCCTGCACGTCAGTGATCATCAAACCATACCGGGCGAGCTGCGCGCGATCCGGGTCGATATTGAGATAGTAGCCGCCAATAATGCGTTCGGCGAAAGCGCTGGTTGTTCCGGGGACCGTTCGCACGGCCGCCTCGATCAAACGGGCGAGCCGTTCCAATTCAGCAAGGTCGGGGCCGTAGACCTTGATACCCACGGGGGTGCGAATGCCGGTGGCGAGCATATCGATGCGGGCCTTGATCGGCATAGTCCAGGCATTCGACACGCCGGGAAACTGCATCGCCTGGTCCATTTCGGCGATGAGCTTTTCGATGGTCAGCCCTGGCCGCCACTCCCGCTCAGGCTTCAGGTTGATGATGGTCTCAAACATTTCGGTTGGTGCCGGGTCGGTGGCGGTATTCGCACGCCCGGCCTTGCCCCACACCGAAGCAACCTCGGGGAAGCCCTTGATGATTTTGTTCTGCGTTTGCACCAGCTCTGCAGCTTTGGTGACCGAAAGCCCGGGCAAAGTTGTCGGCATGTAGAACAGCGTGCCCTCATTGAGCGTCGGCATGAACTCGCTGCCGAGGCGAGATGCCGGCCACAGGCTGGCCAGCAGCACAAGAAGTGCGATTGCGATGGTTGCGGCCTTAAATCGCAATGCGACGCGAATCACCGGCCGGTAAATCCACATCAAGGCACGATTCACCGGGTTGCGGTGTTCGGGCATGATCCGGCCGCGCACGAATAGCGGCATCAACGCCGGCACCAGCGTCACTGATAGCAGCGCGGCCGCTGCCATGCAGAAGGTCTTGGTGAAGGCGAGCGGCTTGAACATTCGCCCTTCCTGCGCCTCCAGCGCGAAAATCGGCAGGAACGACACCGTGATGACGAGAAGGCTGAAGAACAGCGCAGGCCCGACCTCGATTGCTGCCTCGATCAACACCTCGGTACGGGGCTTGTCCGGCGGCGCGCGCTCCAGATGCTTATGGGCGTTTTCGATCATGACGATCGCGGCGTCGACCATTGCGCCGATGGCGATCGCGATGCCGCCAAGGCTCATGATGTTGGAGCTCAAGCCCAGCAGATACATGCACAGGTAAGCGATGAGGACGCCGAGCGGCAAGGTGATGATCGCGACCAGCGCACTGCGTACGTGCAGCAGGAAGACGACGCAGACCAGGGCGACGATGACGCTTTCCTCCGCCAGCGTGCGCTTGAGGGTATCGATCGCGCGGTAGATCAACTCCGAGCGGTCGTAAACCGCATCGACGGTGACGCCTTCCGGCAGGCTTGGCGCCAGTTCGGCGAGGCGTTGTTTTACGTTCTTGATCACCGTGAGGGCGTTCTCGCCAAAGCGCTGAATCGCGATGCCAGTGACCACTTCTCCCTCGCCGTTCATTTCGGTGATACCGCGGCGCTCATCCGGCGTAAGCTCGACGCGCGCGACATCGCGGAGCAGAACCGGCACGCCACGCTCGCTCTTGACCACAATCTGCTCGATATCGGCGATTGACTTGATGTAGCCGCGACCGCGCACGGCGAATTCGGTTTCTGCCAGCTCGACCGTGCGGCCGCCGACATCGATATTGCTCGCGCGCAATGCATCGCGCACTTTGGCCAGAGAAATTCCGAGCGATTGCAGTCGGCGCGGATCGATCACCACGCTGTACTGCTTGACGAAACCGCCGACGCTGGCGACTTCCGCAACGCCTTCCGCTTTGATCAAGCCGAAGCGCAGGTACCAGTCCTGGATGCTACGCAGTTCGGCGAGGTTCTTTTGTGCGCCGCGCACGACGTATTGATAGACCCAGCCGACCCCGGTGGCGTCCGGACCGAGGCTGGGGGCGACCCCGGAGGGCAGCCGGCGGGTCGCGGAATTGAGATATTCCAGCACACGCGAGCGCGCCCAATAGAGATCGGTGCCATCCTCAAAGATGACGTAAACGAAGGAGACGCCGAAGAACGAGAAGCCGCGGACCACCCGCGATTTCGGCACGCTGAGCATCGCCGTGGTGAGCGGATAGGTGACGAGATCCTCGACCACCTGCGGCGCCTGCCCGGGATATTCCGTGTAGACGATGACCTGCACATCGGAGAGATCCGGAATCGCGTCGAGCGGCACGCGCGCCACCGCGTAAAGCCCGGCGAGCGTGAGAAAGAAAGCAGTCAACCCGATCAGGAAGGGGTTGCGCGCCGATCCGCGGATGAGGGCCGCAATCATTTGGGCGGCTCAGGTTGGGTAAACGCCTTGAGCGCCGTCTGCAGATTGCTTTCCGCGTCGATCAGAAAAGTCGCGGAGGTGACGACCTCCTCGCCGGCCGTCAACCCTTCGACGATCTCGACGCGGCCGTCACCGCGGCGGCCGAGTTTGACCGGGCGTGGTTCGAAGCGGCCCTCGCCCTTGGCCACCAGCACGACCTGACGCGCCCCGCTGTCGATGATGGCGCTGGAAGGAACTGCCGTAACCGGGATACCGCTACCTTCAACCTGGAAAACGACATCGGCATACATGTCGGTCTTGAGCCGGCCATCCGGATTGGGCACCTCGATGCGGACCCGAGCCGTGCGCGTCTCCGCGCGCATTTCCGGATAGATGAAGGTGACGACGCCCTCGACAGGCTCGCCCATATAGGCGCGGAAGGTCACGGTCGCGCGCGTGCCGGGTTTGATATCGGCGAGATCGCCTTCTGCTACGTCGGCGATGACCCAAACCTGCGACAAGTCGGCGATACGATAGAGTTCGTCGCCGGCGCTGATCCGCTGGCCGTTGATGATGCGCTTGCTGATGATGGTCCCGGACGCAGGCGACGGCCAATCGATTGTACGCGGATTGACGCCGCTATCACGCAGTTCCTGGATACGGTCTTCAGGAACGCCGAGATTGCGCAGCCGGCGCATCGTGCCGTTGAGGCTCGACTGTCCCAATGCTCGGGCCGACTGCCCGCGGCCCGAAACGACGAGCAGATCGGCCAGCGCCTGCTGGATGTCAGGACTATAAACACGGAACAAAGGCTCGCCTTTGCGCACGGTCTGACCGGTCGTGTCGACGAAAAGATCTTCGACATAGCCCTCCGACCGCATCGACACGACGGTGAGACGCCGCTCGTCGAGCGCCACTGCGCCAACAGCGCGCACCGGCTGCGTCAGCACGAGAGATCGCGCCGGTTCGGTACGCACGCCACTGCGCTGAATGCGCTCGACGCTTAATTTGATGGTGCCGCCCTGCTCCTGTGCATCGCCTTCGTAGACGGGGATGTAATCCATCCCCATCGAGTCCTTCTTCGGCACCGGCGAGGTGTCAGGCAGCCCCATGGGATTGCGGTAGAAAAGAATCTTGCGGCCACTTTGTGCGACCGCCGGCTTCGCAGGCGGGTCGAATGTGGGCTCCGCGTCGTCGTAGACCGGAAGAAAAGCGCGGCCTTGCGCATCATTCTTCGGAGTGGCCGACCAGGATGGCGCTCCGCTCGGATCGCGGTAATAAAGGACTTTTCGTTCGGCCGCGGCCGCGATGGCGATTTTGGCGGACGCGGCCGGGGCCGCCGGCCAGTTCCAATACACGTAACCGGCCGCGGCAGATGCCGAGAGAGCGAGCGCCGCGGCGAATATTGCAAAACGTGGTGTCATGGCGTTCCTCGTGTCATCGGTTGTCGGAGCAGGCGACCGCTCACTTGACCGCTTTGACGATGACCTTGCCGACGACCGTTTCCGGTTCGCCCTGCACCTTGGCCGCAACGCTGACCAGGTACCGTCCCGCCATCGGCAGATCGGTCTTGAACGCGTAGACGCCAGGTTCGGTGGCCGGCAGCTGCGCCACGGGCGACACCATGTCGGCCATGCCGTCAGGCGCCATGTCGACGCGGGTGCGGACGATGACCGCGTCCGCAACCGGCTTGCCGCTCGGTTTGTGCGTGAGACGCAGCGCGACGACGACGTCATCGCCTTTCTTGATTTCGGCCGCCAGCGGCTCGAACGCATAGTCATTGGCGCCAGCGAAAGCCGCGGCTGTGGTCAGGTTCAGCGCAACCGCACAAGCGGCAGCGAGCAGGTACTTGGCAGGCATGATCGATCTCCTCGTGTGTCTGCGATGACGGCGCGCGCGACAGAGATCTGGCGCGGCCGAATACGGGCGCGGGCCTAAAGCCCGCCTTCACACTTGCAGGAGATCAGACGCGAGGAGGTCGGAAGGGAAGCGAACCTAATTGCGGGGAAAGATGATCACTGGCCCGCAATGGTTGAAGCGTCGCGCCGACAACAGGCACAAACGCGACGGCGGCTGCTGCGACCCCGGTAAAACTGAAGCAGTGGAGCACGCAGCCAGCCATTGAAATACAATCGCTGTCAGACTTTTGCGTCTTGCCATCCGGCGCGTGCATATGATGATCACAATCGGGCATGGACACAGACGCAGCCGCCATCTGCGGCGCACCGGCAAAACCGGCTGCTGCCGGCAGCACCGCCACCGACACACCGACAAAAATCACCAGGATCGTTTTTGCGATACGCATCCAAGACCTTTGTTGTCCCGACTTAATTCCCATGTCAACGACAATTGGTCTTTGATCAATGTCAAAGCGACAGAGCATAGTAAACAAAGCACGATCGTTTGCGAATTACAAAGAAAGATATCGACTGCAAACGAGGCCGAAATGAGAGGGCACGTCAGGCGCTTCAGAAAAAGTGCGCTTTTGACCCGTAGTCGCGGTTTTACACCGCAGCAAATTGCCTTTAGCACCAATGTCCGCGCTTAGAGCCGTGACAATTGAAGTTCCTGAAATTGCCGTGCTGTGGCACAATTCTCGCGAACCCACTGCGCATTAGCCCGGGGCCAGAAATACCGATGCCCTATTCGCCAATCTGGATTCGGACGTCCCTCCTCGCTGTGGCGGCGTTGCTTGCAATCAGCCCACCCGTGGGCGCGGCCGATTATCCGAGCCGGCCGGTCACGCTGGTGGTGGCGTTCACGCCCGGCGGGCCGAGCGACGTGCTCGCCCGCATTGTCGGCAAGAAGATGGAGCAGTTGCTCGGCCAGCCGTTCGTGATCGAGAACCGTCCGGGCGCCGGCGGCAATATCGCGGCCGAAGCGCGTCGCGCATGCGGCGCCCGACGGCTACACGCTGCTGATGGGCAACAACAGCATCCTCGCCACCAATGAGAGCCTGTACAAACATCTCAACTACAGCCCCGAGAAAGACTTCGTGCCGATCACGCTGATCGGCACGCAGGCCAATATCCTGGTGGTCAATCCGGAAGTGCCGGCGCGTTCGCTGAAAGAGCTGATCGCGCTCGCGCAAGGCGCAGCCGGGCAAGATCAATTTCGCGTCTTCCGGCTATGGCGCGGCCGCGCATCTCGCCGGCGAACTGTTCAAGTCCGAGGCAAAGATCAACATTGTGCACGTGCCCTACAAGGGCGCGGCGCCCGCCTTGCAGGATGTGATCGCCGGCCACGACCAGATGATGTTTGCCACCGCCGCTTCCGTGATCGGCCATATCGAGGGCGGACGCGTACGCGCGCTGGCCGTAACGACGCTCAAGCGCACGCAGATCTTGCCCGACCTGCCAACCATGGATGAGGCAGGTCTCAAAGGCTTCGATGCAAGCACGTGGCACGGACTGGTCGCGCCCGCCGGCACGCCACCGCAAGTCATCGCGACGCTGCACGATGCAGCGGTCAAGGCGCTGCACGATCCGGGCGTGCAAGCTTCGCTCGGCAAGCTCGGTGTCGATATCGTTGGCGACACGCCGCAGGAATTCCAGAGCCTACATCGAGAGCGAAATTCCGAAATGGACGGCGATCGTGAAAGCCTCCGGTGCCACGCTGGATAAATAGCCAATGAACATCGGCGTCGATACGGCCGAACGGCGCGCAATGGCCCGCAATGTGCGGCGGCTTGGCCATCTCGATTTGCCCGGGGCGGGGCAAGTCACCGTCGCGGGCGGCTATGCCTATGTCGGGCACATCCCGAACAAGCAGAACCTCGGCACCTCGATCGTCGATATCTCCGATCCGAAAAATCCGCGCCTGGTGGCGACCGTCACGCTCGACGATCCGGCCTCGCACAGCCACAAGGTGCGCGTTGCCGGCGATCTGATGGTCGTGAACCACGAGCGCAATCCGACGCCGGTCGGGCGGCGCGCCGAGCAATTGCCGGGCGTGCGGCGCGAATTGCGCGACGCACTGGGGCGCGAGCCAGACCGCGCCGAACTGGCGCAGAAACTCAATGTCACCGAGGCCGATCTTGTCGCGATCGAGGCAGCGGAAAGGCAGCCCTATCGCAACGGCGGCTTCCGGATCTACGACTCGTGTCCAATCCGTCAACGCCCAAGCTGATCCATCATCAATTGACCGGCGGCATCGGCGTGCATCGTTTTGATATGGACGAGCGCTACGCCTACATCTCAACCGAGATGGATGGCTTCGTCGGCAACATCCTGGTGATCTACGATCTGCGCGATCCGAAAAAGCCGGATGAAGTCTCGCGTTGGTGGATGCCGGGGCAGCATATCGCCGGTGGAGAAAAGCCCACCTGGTCGGGCAAACGACACCGCCTGCACCATGCGCTTGCGCTTTGGCGACGAGATGTGGGCGAGTTGCTGGCACGGCGGCTTCCGCATTGTCGATGTGGCCGATCTGCGAAAGCCGAAAACGGTGGCGTCTTATAACTACCATCCGCCGTTTCCGGAGCCGACGCACACGGTCATGCCGGTGCCAGTCAAGCTCGGCGGTCGGCGCATCGCGATTACTATCGACGAAGAGGACCAAGCTCAGAGCGCCAATGAGGAACAGGCGCGGCGCGGGCGGCCGCATGCGGGCATGTCGATCTTCGATGTCAGCGACTATACGAACGTGAAAGCCGCTTTCGCTGTTCGAGGTGAGCGAACTCGACTCACCATTTGCCCGCACGCCGGGCGCGCGTTTCGGCGCGCATCAGTTCCATGAGCGCATGGCCGGTACGCTCGTGTTCGCGGTGTGGTTCAGCGCCGGCCTGCGGGTTATCGACGTCGCCGATCCTTCGGCGCCGCGCGAAGTCGGCTATTTCATTCCTGAGCCCGCGGGCGGGCGCCCAGCACCGCAGAGCAACGATGTGGTGCTCGATCAGCGCGGGCTGATTTATGTGGTCGATCGCCACGTCGGATTCGACGTTCTCGAATTCGATGGCGGCCGCGTGGGCTAACGCGCGCTCATTCTCCGCCGCGATAAAACGCCGCTGTATCGGCACTAAATGCTTTGCGCGATTGTGGATCAAGGTAAAGCATGTGGCCGCCGCGATAGAGCTTGAGCTGCACGCGGCCGGGCGGCTCGAACGCAGGCATATGATCGAGGATATAACGCGTCATGGCGTAGGGCGTGATCATGTCGGAATACCCGTGCGCGATCATCAAGCGGAATGACGGACCGTAAGCGAGCAGCACGCGTAGATCATCTTCGGCGCTCGCCTGTACACGTCCACCCTGCCAATCCCAATGGCCGGTGACGTCGCTCGCGAGCAGCGCATACGTCATCTCGGTCTTAAATCCGAGCTCGTTGCGCGCGTAGGAGGCCATAGCGCCGCCATAGGCGCGCGAGACGGCGTCGAGAATCGGATCCGGTGCGCGAGACGAGCGTCGCTCGGGGTAGGGATCATCGACCGCAAAGGTCGCATCATAACGGCTGACGACCTTGTTTTCGGCGGAGCGCAGCGTCTTCACATAGGCATTGGCGGCGAAGCCGCGCGCTTGTGTCACCGCATCCACAGGCAGGCCGGACATTTTGGCGACGCGCTCATAAAACGCCTTGGCCGCCTCGCCCTTGGGCGGCATTCCGGCCAGCGTCACCAGATAATCGGTCATGGCGAATTTTTCCGCCGCAGCGAGCGCGTCGAGATTGAAGGCGTGTTTGTGCTCAAGTTCGGCCGCCGCCAGGGACGGCAATTGCAGCGCGGCGTGAAGGGCGGACTGGTCGTCGCCAAAGGTGAGCCAGCCCTCCAGAAGCGGCGACAGCATGACGATGCCGGAGATGACGATGCCTTGGTCGCTTTGCAGTGCGCGAGCGATCTTGGCGGCGCGGAAGCCGCCATAGCTTTCGCCGAAGAGATATTTCGGTGAGCCAGCGCGATTGTTCTTGGCAACATAGAGCGCAATCGCCTTGGCCATTGCGTCAGCATCGCTGCGCACGCTCCAGAAATGCTTGGCGTCATCCGATTTGACCGCGCGGCTCCAGCCAGTGCCGATCGGATCGATCAGCACCAGGTCTGTGAAGGCAAGCCAGGTATCCGGATTGTCGCGCAAGTCTGCGCGCGTGGCATCGTGACTGTCCGGCCCGAAATCGAGAATGCGCGGTCCGACCAGGCCGAGATGCAGGAAGGCGGAAGCCGCGCCTGGCCCGCCGTTGAAAACGAAGGTTAGCGGACGGTTTGGCGTGGAATTCTTCGCGACATAGGCGGTATAGAACACCGATGCGCTTTGATCGCCGGATTGGTTATAGAAGGCGAGCGTGCCGGCGGTCGCCGTATAAGCGAGTTTGCCGCGCGGCGTTTCGATCGAATGTTCGGTGACGGAGTCTGGCCGGCAGCAGACGCAGCACGCCTTTTCCCGGCTCGTTACGCTCGGCTGGGCTCGGCTGCTCCTGCGCGCCGGCTGCGCCAATGGCGCTGGCGAGGATGATCGCCAGCGCAATACGCGGAATAGACAAGAGTTTCATAACGTGCCTGCCACTCCGGTGATACGCGTGCCCCGACCGCAAAATCCCGGCCAGCCAGCCGGCAACGTATCAGCGGCGGCGGAAGTTCGGCCGGCGCTGCTGCGGGGACGGGGACGGGGCGTCGCCTTTGTGGCGGAAGCTGATGCGCCCGCGCTGCAGGTCATAAGGCGACATTTCCACGATCACGCGGTCGCCGACGCCGGTCCGGATGCGGAACTTGCGCATCTTGCCCGCCGTGTAGGCCAGCACCTCATGTTCGTTGTCGAGCTTCACCCGGAAATTGCCGTCCGGCAGAACCTCGGTCACCGTACCGTCGAACTCCAGCAGTTCTTCCTTCGCCATCCAGTCGTCTCCGGTTCGCGCTTCATGCGTAGGCGCGGTGGCCGGCGTTGCGGCGCGGCTCGCCCGGGCGCTGTATAAATGTAACATTTTCGATGCCGCTTGGCTCCCCCGCCGCAGTCTCCTGCCGGTGCGCAGGGTGACCGTTCTGGCTCGGTCGGCCTTGGTGGCCATTGCCGCCGTTATGGGAACGGTGGCCATTGTTGCCTGGACGGCTGATGACCGCCGCCGTGACCGCGCTGGCGGTTGCCGCGATGCGGCCGGCCTCCATGGCGGGCTTCTGCCTGTTGCCGTAGCCGGCTTGCCGGTGCGCCGGTCTGTCGCAGGGATGGCCATGCGGATCAGCCGCTCGATGTCGCGCAGATAGGCGCGCTCCTCGTGATCGCAGAACGAGATCGCCACGCCCTCGGCACCGGCGCGCGCGGTGCGGCCGATGCGGTGGACATAGCTCTCAGGGATGTTCGGCAGGTCGTAGTTGACCACGTGGCTGACGCCGTCGACGTCGATGCCGCGGGCGGCAATATCGGTAGCAATCAGCGTGCGCAGCTTGCCGTCGCGGAAGGCAGCGAGCACGCGCTCGCGCTGATTCTGCGACTTGTTGCCGTGGATCGCTTCGGCAGCGTGGCCGGCTTTTTGCAGCCCGCGCACGACCTTGTCGGCGCCGTGCTTGGTGCGGGTGAACACCAGCACCCGATCGGTTTTTTCGGTCTTGAGCACCTCGACCAGCAGCGACGGCTTCGAGGCCTTCTCGGTGAGGATGACGCGCTGCTCGACACGATCGACGGTCGAGGCTTGCGGCGTGACCGCCACGCGGGCGGGATCGCGCAGCATCGCATCGGCGAGCCGGGTGATTTCCTGCGGCATGGTGGCCGAGAAGAACAGCGTCTGCCGTGCTTTCGGCAGCATGGCGACGATCTTCTTGATGTCGTGGATGAAGCCCATGTCGAGCATGCGGTCGGCTTCGTCCAAAACCAGCACTTCGATCTGGTCGAGGCGCAACGCGCGCTGATGGACCAGATCGAGCAGGCGGCCAGGCGTTGCCACAAGCACCTCGGCGCCGCGAGCGAGCGCGCGAACCTGGCGGTTGATCGGTACGCCGCCGATCGCAAGCGCGATCTCGAGCGGTCGAATGTGCCGTCCATAAGCGCGGAAGCTATCGGCGATCTGGCTGGACAATTCACGCGTTGGCGAAAGCACCAGCACGCGGCAGGATTTCTGCGCGGGACGCTGACGCTTGTTGAAAAGGTGATTCAGGATCGGCAGCGCGAAGGCTGCGGTCTTGCCGGTTCCGGTCTGCGCGATGCCGATGACATCGCGGCCTTGCATGGCGATCGGAATGGTCTGATCTTGGATCGGAGTGGGAGTGACGTATTTCTCTTCGGCGAGGGCGCGAAGGATCGGCGCTGCGAGGCCGAAATCGTTAAATGAAGTCAAAGAGTCTCTTTCTTATACGGCGAAACGGCCGTGCTGCCGTTGCAGCCGGCGGAATCGCGGGGATCTTAAAGACATCCCGCGTGGCCAGGGTTGTCGGTTCGTTGGAGAAACGGAAGAGGCGGGGCGAAATTCGTTTTAAAGAGTTTCGTGCACGCAGCCCGCAAACCCGAGATCGGGTCTTTCATCCGCTGGGGCTCATATGACAGCCGCCGATGTCCTTTTCAAGGCGCTGGCACCCCTTATTCCGCCGAATGATGAATAAAGTCGTTGCAGGCGGCCTTTTTCGCCCGATGGACAAGGCAAGGGAGATCGGGGAATGTCGGGCCGAAAATCCAGTTCTGGGCACAATATTCACTCCGGAGCCGTTGAAATGCCGTTCCCCAGGGCCTCCCAGGCCCTTTCCCGCTTTACCGTTCTCGATCTCACCCGCGTCCGCTCCGGCCCGACCTGCGTGCGCCAGCTCGGCGATTGGGGCGCCAATGTCATCAAGATCGAGACGCCGCCGCATCTGGAAAAAGGCGAAGGGCCGGGCGGGCCGCGCGAGAACGCGGACTTCCAGAATCTGCACCGCAACAAGCGCAGCATGACGCTTGACCTTAAATCGCCGCAGGGCCTCGCGGCGTTCAAGCGCATGGTCGAGAAAGCCGATGTGGTGGTGGAGAACTTCCGCCCCGACGTGAAGGATCGTCTTGGCATCGACTACGAGTCACTGCGCAAGATCAACAAACGCATTGTCCTCGCCAGCATTTCCGGCTTCGGTCAGGACGGGCCCTATCGAGATCGGCCGGGCTTCGACCAAATCGCGCAGGGCATGGGCGGGCTGATGTCGATCACGGGCTTGCCGGGGCAAGGGCCGGTGCGCGTCGGCATCCCGATTGCCGATCTATCCGCGGGTCTGTTCTGCGCGCTCGGTATCATGGTGGCGCTGCTCGAACGGGAGACGTCGGGCGAGGGCCAATGGGTGAACACCTCGCTGTTGCAGGCACAGATTTTCATGCTCGACTTCCAGGCCGCGCGCTGGCTGCAGATGCACGAAGTCGCCAAGCAAGCCGGCAACAATCATCCGACAAGCATTCCGACCGGCGTCTTCAAGACCAAGGACGGTCACATCAACATTGCCTCCACAGGCCAGGTGATGTGGGAGCGGCTTTGCAATGCGCTATCGGCGCCCGAGTTGATCAAGCATCCCGATTACGCCACCGGCTGCCCTGCGCTCAAAAAACCGCGACGCCCTCAACGCCGAGATCGACAAACGTACGGTGCACAAAACCAGTGCCGAGTGGATCGACCTCTTCAACAAGATCGGCGTGCCCTGCGGGCCGATCTATTCGATCGATCAGATGTTCGCCGACGAGCAGGTGAAGCATCTCGGCATTGCGCAAAGCGCAAAACGGCCGGATGGCAGCGAACAGATTTTCGTTGGCCAGCCGGTGAAGCTGTCGCGCACGCCGAGCAAGATCGTGGCGACGACCGCCGGCGCAAGGCCAGCACACCGATGAGGTGCTCAAGGAATTTGGTTTCGCCGACAAGGAAATCGCCGACTTGCATGCGGCGAAAGCAGTTTGAGGAGATGAGTGGAATGTCGCAGACCGACAAGATGCTGTCGCGCAAGGAAGGCAAGGTCGGCTATCTGACCTTCAACAATCCGGAGCGCCACAACGCCGTCTCACTTGGAAATGTGGGAGGCGGCATCGGGTTTCCTCGAGGATTTCAAGAACGACAAAAACATCCGCGTGGTCGTCGTCACCGGCGCCGGCGGCAAGGCGTTCATCTCGGGCGCCGACATCTCCAAATTCGAGAAGGAGCGTTCGACCCAGGAAGGCGTCGACCGTTACAACGCCGCGGTCGATCGCGCCAACAACGCTTTCTACTCGTTTCCCAAGCCGACCATCGCCATGATCCGCGGCTATTGCATCGGCGGCGGCGTCGGGCTGGCGCTTTGCTGCGACATGCGCATTTGCACTGAAGGCTCGAAATTTGGCGTGCCGGCCGCCAAGCTCGGGCTCGGCTATCGCTTTGATGGCCTCAAGAAACTCGTCGATCTGGTCGGCCCATCCTTCGCCAAGGAGATTTTCTTCACCGCCCGGCAATTCACGGCGGCCGAGGCGCAGATGATGGGTTTGGTCAACCGCGTGCTGCCCGACGCAGAGCTCGAGAGCTACGTCAAGGACTATGCCGAGACCATCGCGGCCAACGCACCGCTGACGGTCGACTCCGTGAAATATATTGTCGGTCAGGCGGTCACCGACGAAAGCAAGCGCGATCTGAAGAAATGCGACGAGTTGGTGCAGGCCTGCTTTGCCAGCAATGACTACAAGGAAGGCCGCAAGGCATTCATGGAGAAGCGCAAGCCGGCATTCACCGGATCCTAGAGCACAGTAGTGACGAAGAGAAATTCGTCTGCGGTGTTAATACGACGAGGCAGAATGATACAGCCGCGATAAGCGGCGGGTATAGGGGAGGAAGCGCGTGGCGTCTGTCGAGTTGCGAAGCTTGACCAAGCGATATGGCACCGTCGCGGTCGTCGACGACATTTCGCTCACCATCGAGCATGGCCATCTGGTTTGCCTGTTGGGTCCATCGGGCTGCGGCAAAACGACGACGCTGCGACTGATTGCAGGTTTTATCGAACCGAGTGCCGGTGAAATCAGCGTCGGCGACAAGCTGGTTTCCTCGCCGGCGCATACGTTGCCGCCAGAACGGCGCAACATGTCGATGATCTTCCAGAGCTACGCGCTCTGGCCACACATGACGGTGAGCTGAGAATATTGTCTATGGACTGAAGCTGCGGAAGTTGGACCGCGACACAATCAGCAAAAAACTCGATGCGATTCTCGCGACCACCAGGCTTGCGCCGCTGGCACAGCGTTATCCAGGCGAATTATCGGGCGGCCAGCAGCAACGCGTAGCGCTTGCGCGCGCGCTGATCGTTGAGCCGGAAACGTTGCTGCTCGACGAACCGCTTTCCAATCTGGATGCCAATTTGCGCGAGGAAATGCGCTTCGAAGTGCGCCGGCTGCACGACGCCTATCGTTACACGACGGTCTACGTCACGCACGACCAGTCGGAGGCGATGACCACCGCCGACCTGATCTGCGTCATGAACGGCGGCAAGATCGAGCAGTCCGGCTCGCCGGAAGACATTTATGACCGCCCGCGCTCGGAATTTGTTGCGCGCTTCATCGGCTCGAGCAATGTCATCAAGGGCAAGGGCCTTGATGCCTGCGCGCGTCGATTTTGCAGGCACCGCGCTGCGCTGTGTCGGTGAGAAAATCAATTCAGGTGTGCCGACGCCGGTTTCCATTCGCCCGCATGACATCGCCATTTCTGCGTCGCAACGCCAGGGCGAAAATGTCGTGCCGGCTACAGTAGTGCGGCAGGTCTTCCTCGGCGGCAGCCGGGACTATATGGTTGAGGCCAAGGACGGCACGCAACTGCGCGTGGTCACCGCCGCGGGCGAGAACATCCCGCAAGGCAGCGCTGTTTGGCTGCACTTTCCGCCGGAACGCTGCCGTGCGCTGAGCGGCTAAAAATATCGCGGGGCGAAAACGACAAGACTAAGTATGGAGGATACGCCGATGAAAGGCTCGAGAATTTCACGTCGCGATGTGCTGATCGGTTCGAGCGCGCTGGCCGCCGGCGCCGCGTTTTCGACCAAGGTTATGTCTGCTGCGCCGCCGGCGAGCGCCGTCACGCCGGCGCTGATCGAAGCGGCCAAAAAGGAAGGCAAGGTTGTCTGGTACACCTCGGTCGACCTCAAGCTGTCCGAGCAGATCGGCAAGGCATTTGAGGCAAAATATCCGGGCGTCGCCTGCAAGGTCGAACGCACGGGCGCTGAACGCCTGCTTGCAACGCATCGGCCAGGAATACACCGCCAATGTGCACGCGGTCGACGTGGTCAACTCGTCGGACGCCTCGCATCTCGTCTACTGGAAAGACCAGGGCATGCTCGCGCCTTACGTTCCGGAAGACGTCGCGAAGTTCTATCCGGCCGAGCACAAAGACGCAGACGGCACGTTCGCCAGTTTCCGCGTGTTCCTGTGCGTGATCGCCTACAATACCAATCTGGTGAAAAAGGAAGAGGCGCCGAAGAGCTTCGCCGATCTGCTCGATCCGAAATGGAAGGGCAAGATCATCAAGGCGCATCCGGGCTACAGCGGCACCATCATGACCGCGACGTATCAGATGTCGCGCGATCTCGGCTGGGAGTACTTCGAAAAGCTTGCGCAGCAGAATATCCTGCAGGTGCAGTCGGCTGCCGATCCTCCGAAAAAGCTCGCGCTTGGCGAACGCGCCATTCAGGCCGATGGTGTCGAATATCTGATCCTGCAGGAAAAGGAGAATGGCCAGCCGGTCGAGCCGGTCTACGCCACCGAAGGCACGCCGATCGATTATCGGACCGAACGGGCTGTTCAAGGCGGCGCCGAATCCGAACGCAGCGCGGCTGTTCCAGAGTTTCAGCTTCTCGCCCGAGTGCCAGCAGCTCTGCATCGACGTTGGTGGCCTGCGTTCGGTGCATCCGCAGACCAAGGAACATGCCGGCCGCACGCCGCTGAGCAAGATCAAGACTGATGAAGGACGACGCCGCGGCGGTGCTGAAGAATGGCGAGCAGATCAAGGCGCGTTACATCGAAGATCTTCCGCGTCTGAGACAGCATTGGGGCGCTCCGGCTGCAAGAGAGTGGAGCTCTGGCCGTAGCCAAGGTCTAGATTCGTATGACATGACGGTCGCATCTGCCTGCACCAATCGCCGAGCGCGGCGGCTCGGATTCGATGTGTCGAAGCCGGTGCTGTATGCCTTCGCGGTCATCCTTTGTGTGCTGATTGTGATGCCACTTTCGTGGCTGGTCTATACATGCCTTCACCAGCAAGAACGGCGCATTCACCCTCGACAATTTCCATCGGCTGCTTCAGATGCCGCCTATCTTGATCCGCTGCTCACCACTTTCGCGCTCGCCACGCTCATCGGCGTTGATCTGCTGCGCGGTGGCGGCGCCCATGGGTTGGCTGGTGGCGCGTACCGATATGCCGCTTGCGTCGTACGGTGCGGCTTTTGGTGACCGCTTCGTTCGTGACCCCGCCGTTCCTCGGCGCGATCGCATGGGAACTGCTGGCCGCGCCAAACAGCGGACTGCTCAATCAGCTCTACCGCGAACTGACCGGCGCCGGACAGGACGTGCATCTGCTCAATATCTACAGTTTCGCGGGCCTCGTCTTCGTCATCAGTTGCTACACGTTCCCTTACGTTTTCGTGCTCGTCGCCAATTCACTCGACCGCACGCCTGGCGATCTCGAGGACGCCTCCGCCATCCTCGGCGGCAAAGCGCTGGGACACCGCGCGCCGCGTCACCATCCCGCTGGCGCTGCCCGCGATGCTGGCCGGTGCGCTGGTTGCGTTCCTGCAGGCCATGACGCTGTTCGGCTCGCCGGCAATCCTGGCGATGCCGGCCGGCTTCCACACCATGACGACCAAAATCTGGAGCCTGTTCCAATTTCCGCCCAAGCCGGAACTGGCTGCCGCCGCCTCGCTGCCGCTGCTTATCCTCACCGTGATCTTGCTGCGCGCCGAGCACATGGTGCGCGGCCGGCGCGGCTATTCGGTGGTCGGCGGGAAAAACAGCGAGCCGCGCATCGTGCGGCTTGGCGGCTGGCGCTGGGTCATGCTGGCGGCGGCCATGCTTGTGCTGACGTGCCCTGTATTTCTGCCTTATTTCGCGCTGCTCAACGCATCGTTCTCGAAAGTCGCCTCGCATCTGGTGTGGCTTAACAATTTCACCTTGCAGAACCTGCACTTTGTTTTTTACGAGCTGTCGGCGACGCAGCTTGCGCTGCGCAACACCTTCATCCTTGGCACGCTGGCGGCAACCGCCGGCACGATCCTCGCGGTGGTGATCTCCTACGTCACCACGCGGCAGGCGGTCGCCGGCTATCGCATGCTCGGCTTTCTCGCCACTGCGCCAGTCGCCATTCCCGGCATCGTGCTCGGCGTCGGGCTGTTCTTTACCTACACGCGGCCGCCCTTCGTGCTGTACGGCACGTTGTGGATCCTGCTGATCGCCTTTGTCACGCTGAGCTTGCCGGCGGCCTATCAGCAGACTGCAGTCGGCTCTGCACGCTGTGCATCCCGAACTGGAGGACGCCAGCCGCATCCTCGGCGCCACACGATTGCGCTCGCTGTGGCAGATCACCGCGCCGCTGCTGCGTACCAGCGTGATCGCCACCTGGTGCTTCATTTTCGTCGGCGTTATCCGCGAATTGTCGGCGGCGATCATGTTGTTCACCTCGGAGACCAAGGTGCTGTCGGTGCTCATCTACGACCTCAATGAAAGCGGCGATCTTGCCGCCATCGCGGTGCTCGGCCTGCTGATGCTGGTCATCACGTTCGGTGATCGTCGCGTTGGCCAATAGCCTGCAGTTCGGCGGTCTCGGCGCCGTCGGTCCGCGCCGTGACGCGTGCAATTCCGTGAGCGGCAGATTGCCCAAGATTTCCGTTGCCGAGCATCTGGCCGAGCGCATCGTCGCGCTCGATGCGGATACAGCTGCCGCCGGCGGTGCGGCGGAAATGCGAGGATCTGCTGATCGACGTTGCCGGTCTTTGCGTCACCGCGCGCAACGAGGACTACATCAAGAGCGCGCTTGCCGGCTGTGACGATGAGGGCCCCTGCACCGCCATTGGCCATGCGCGCGACTTTCAGCGCGGCGAGCGCCGCCTTCATCAACGGCACGGCGGCGCATGGCGAGGATTTCGACGACACCTTCGAAGGTGGGCCCGTGCATGCCGGCGCGGTGATTGTGCCCGCGGTGCTGGCGGCTTGCGAACGGCACAGGCCGGATGGCGCTGCTGCCTTGCTCGGCATCGCGGTCGGCACCGAAGTGATGTGCCGCCTGAGCACAGTGGTGCCGAAAGCGGTACACAAGGCCGGCTTCCATCCGACTGCCATTTTCGGCGTGATGGGCGCGGCGGCCGGTGTCGGCGCTGCGCTTGGCCTCAATGCCAAGCAGATCGTCGATGCGCTCGGCATCGCAGCAAGCTTTGCCGGCGGCATCATTGAATATCTGGCCGAGGGCGCCTGGACCAAACGGCTGCATCCGGGTTGGGCCGCGCAGTCCGGTATACGCGCGGCGCTACTTGCGCGCGGCGGCTTCACTGGCCCGCGCACGGTATTTGAAGGCGTGCACGGGCTGTTCCACGGCTTTGCGCATACGACGCAAGGTGACTATGACGCGCTCACCGGCGATTTCGGTAAGCGTTGGGTGACCGAGACGCTGGCCTTTAAACCCTATCCATGCGGGACCATGGCGCATCCTTACATCGACTGCGCCAAGCGCCTTGCCGCGCGCGGCATCAAGCCGGGCGACGTGAAGGAGCTGATCTGCGAAGTGGCGGAAGGCACGGTGCATCGGCTGTGGGAACCGCTCGCCGACAAGCAGCGCCCGCCCAATGGCTATGCGGCGAAATTCGCGACGCCTTTTATTCTCGCCACCGGTTTCGTGCGCGGCGGCGTCGGGCTCGATGCCTTCACCGAGCAAGCGGTGCGCGACAAGGACGTGCTCGCGCTTTCATCGAAGGTGCGTTACGTCATCGATCCTGACAATCCCTATCCCAACAATTTCACCGGTCACATCCGCGCGGTGCTCAACGATGGCCGCGTGATTGAAGAGCGGCAACCGCATTTCCGCGGCGGCGCGCACGAGCCGCTCACGCGCGCCGACATCGAGGAAAAGTTTATGCTCAACGTCCGCCACGGCGGCTGGGATGACAAGCGCGCCGCTGCCGCGCTTAGACAGCTGGCGAAACTTTACGAAGGCAAGATTCGATCTGGCGTTCTTACGAGGGTAGCTACGGGTTATGGCTGACAACAAGGAACTTACCGGCAAGGTCGCCATTGTCACCGGCGCCGGGCGCAATATCGGCCGCGCCATCGCGCTCGCGCTCGCGCACGCTGGTGCCTCGGTGGTGATCAATGTGCGCTCGAACCAGGCCGAAGCCGACAGTGTCGTGCGCGAGATCGAAGCGGCCGGCGGCAAGGCGGTCGCTGTCCTTGGCGATGTTGCCGATGAAAAAACCGCCGCTGCGCTCGCCGAGGCCGCGCTCAAACGCTTCGGCCGCATCGACATCCTTGTCAACAATGCCGCGCTCCGCCGTGAAAAATCCATCGCCGAGATGAGCTATGCCGAATGGCGCGAGGTGATGGATGTCATCCTCGATGGCACCTTCCGTTGCGTGCATGCCTGTCTGCCGGCGATGAAGAAGAACGGCGGCAGCATCATCAATATCGGCGGCATGAGCGCGCATATCGGCTCGAAAGACCGCGCACACGTGATGACGGCCAAGGCCGCGCTGGTCGGCTTTTCCCGCGCGCTCGCCCACGATCTGGCCGCCGACAAGATCACTGCCAACTGCGTGGTGCCGGGCGCGATCGACACGACGCGGCCGGCCTCGTCGCAGAAGCCGGCCCATCACCTCACCCACGGCACCATTACCGGCGAGCGCGGCAAGCCCGAAGACGTTGCGGCCATGGTGCGCTATCTATGCGGCCCCGGTGGCCGCTATGTCACCGGCCAGACCATCCACGTCAGCGGCGGTGCCTATCTCGGGTCATAGCGGCCATGTCGTGCGCGGCGGGCAGGGTGGCCGCGCTGGCTCTTAAGTGCTAATCCATCGTCCACGAGTGTTCCGGGTCACAACGAGGTTCCTATGTATTCCGAGCTAGGTCTTTACATCGACGGCAAATGGCTCAACGGCGAAGGCCGCAAGGGCGAGGACGTGATCAATCCGGCGACCGGCAAGGCGCTGGCGCATCTGCCGCATGCCAGCAAGGCCGATCTCGATGCCGCGCTCGCCGCCGCCGAAAAAGGCTTCGCGGTGTGGAAGGCGACCTCGGCCTATGACCGCGCCAAGATCATGCGCAAGGCCGCCGACCTGGTGCGCGAGCGCTACGACCACATTTCCAAGGTGATGACCCAGGAGCAGGGCAAGGTTTATCCGGAGTCGCGCGCGGAAGTTCTCACCAGCGCCGACATCATCGACTGGTATGCCGAAGAAGGCCGAAGGGCTTATGGCCGCGTTGTGCCAGGCCGGCAGAAGGGCGTGCGCCAGATCGTGTTGCAGGAGCCGGTCGGCGTCGTTGCGGCTTTCACGCCGTGGAATTTCCCGACGCTGACGCCGGTGCGCAAGATCGCCGGCGCGCTTGCCGCCGGTTGCTCGATCATCATCAAGGCCTCGGAAGAAACGCCGGGCGGCTGCGTCGAGCTGGTGAAATGCTTCGCCGACGCCGGCTTGCCGGCGGGCGTGCTCAATCTGGTGTTCGGCGTGCCGGCCAATGTGTCCGAACATCTGATTCCGGCCAAGGCCGTGAAGAAGATTTCCTTCACCGGCTCGATTCCGGTCGGCAAGCATCTCGCCGGCTCTCGCGGCCAAGGGCATGAAGAAGGCCACCATGGAGCTCGGCGGTCACTCGCCGGTCGTCGTGTTCGACGACGCCGATCCGGAAAAGGCCGCCGACACCATCGCCGCGTTCAAATATCGCAACGCCGGCCAGGTCTGCATCTCGCCGACGCGCTTCTATGTGCAGGAGAAGTCCTACAGCAAGTTCGTCGCCCGCTTCACCGAATATGCCAAGGGCCTCAAGATGGGCGACGGACTGGAGAAGGGCATCACCATGGGCCCGCTCGCCAATCCGCGCCGGCTCGACGCCATGGAAACCTTCGTCAATGACGCCAAGAGCCGCGGCGGCAAGATCGCTACCGGCGGCTCGCGTCACGGCAATCAGGGCTTCTTCTTCCAGCCGACGGTGATTACCGACGTGCCGGACGATGCCAAGATCATGACCGAGGAGCCGTTCGGTCCGGTCGCGCCGATCGTGCCGTTCAAGACCTTCGACGAAGTGGTCGAGCGCGCCAACTCGCTGCCCTTCGGGCTTGCGGCCTATGCGTTCACGTCATCGGGCGCGACCGCAACGGCGATCGGCGATGCCATCCAGTCCGGCATGGTGGGCGTCAACAGCGTCGCCATCTCGACGCCGGAGACGCCGTTCGGCGGCATCAAGGAGTCGGGTTACGGCTCGGAAGGCGGCATCGAAGGCCTGCAGGCGTATATGAACACGAAGTTCATCTCGCAGGCGTAAGCGCAACTCCGCTCATTCCCGCGTAAGCGGGAATCCAGCTTTGCTTTCTGGGTCCCCGCTTTCGCGGGGACAAGCGATTTATTTTCCCGCCATCCCCTTCTGGCACGCTTCCCACACCTTCGCAGGTGTGGCCGGCATGTCCATGTGGTCGGCGGCGCCGTTCGGGATTGCGTTTGAAATCGCGTTCATCACCGCGGCGATCGCCGCCGTGGTGCCGGCTTCACCGGTGCCCTTCACGCCGAGCGGATTGCTCTGTCGCCGGCACCGAATGCACCGCCTCGCGCAATTCGACCGGCATGGTGTGCGCGTGCGGCATGCCGTAGTCCATGAACGAGCCGGCTCACCAATTGCCCGCTGCCGGAATCGTAGACCGCATTTTCCGACCAGCGCCTGGCCTAGGCCTTGCGCGATGCTAGCCATGCACCTGGCCTTCGACGATCATGGGATCGAGCATGACTGCCGGGTCATCGACCGCGGTGTAGGTGACGAGATCGACAGCGCCGGTGTCGGGATCGATCTCCACCTCGGCGATGTGGCAGCCGTTCGGAAATGTCAGCGGCGTCTCGGTCTTTTCCTTGGTGTCGAGATTTTCGCCAATCTCCTTCGCGCGCTTTGCGGTCTCGAACAGCGAGATCTTGCGGTCGGTGCCGACCACTTCGAAATTGCCGTTGCGATACTGGATATCCGCCTCGGAAGCTTCCAGCAGCGCGGAGGCCACCTTCTTACCCTTGGCCAGCATGACATCGGCCGTGTGCACAATCGCGCTGCCGGCGCACATCGCCGAGCGCGAGCCGACCGAGGCGAAGCCGGTCAGCCCCAGCGCAGTGTCACCGTGGCGGTGCTGGATCTTGCCAGCATCGATGCCGAGCTTGCTGGCGAGCAGACGCGGAAACACGGTGGCGTGGCCCTGGCCGGTCGATTGCACGTTGCAGCCGAGGATCAGCTGGTCGCCGCCGGGAAACGAAACGGACGCCTGTTCCATCGGCAGTGCGCCGGCATGCTCCAGCATGCAGGAGACGCCGATGCCGCGCAGTTTTTTGCGTCTGCGCCGACTTCACGCCGTGCGCTTGTTGAAATTGTCGAAATCGGCGAGCTCCAGCGCCTTGTCGACAATCGCCGGGAAATCGCCGCTGTCATACGTATTGATCGGTGTCTTGAACGGCATCGCCGACGGCGGAATGAGGTTTTTCTTGCGCAGCCGCACCGGATCGATGCCGGTGATGCGCGCGGCTTCCTCGACCACACGCTCAAGTGCGTAGTTTGCTTCCGGCCGTCCGGCGCCGCGATAGGGACCGATCGGAATGGTGTTGCTGAAGTAGCAGGCGACCGAAACGTCGACCTTCGGGATCCGGTACATGCCAGGCAGGCAGCGCGCGAAATTGTTGGTGTTGATGCCGACGCCCGCGGTGCTCACATAGGCGCCCTGGTTGCACAGGTGCCGCACGCGCAGCGCCAGAAATTTCCCCTTCTCGTCGATCGCGAGTTCGGCCTCGGTGACGGTGTCGCGCGCCTGCGTGTCGGTGACGAAAGCCTCCGAGCGCGTCGACTGCCAATGCACCGGCCGGCCGAGTTGGCGCGCGGCCACCAGCAGCGCCGGATATTCCGGATAGACCGGCGTCTTCATGCCGAAGGCGCCGCCGACATCCTCGGTGATCACGCGCAGCTTTTCGTTCGGCACGCCCATGATGGCGGCAGCTTGGCCTGCGCAGCGAGTCGGCGCTCTGCGAGCAGGCGTAGAGCGTGTAGCTGTCGTTCGCCTTGTCGTAGACGCCGGTGGCGCCGCGCGTCTCCATGGAGGCGACCACCATGCGCTGGTTGGTCACGCTCACCTTCGCCACGTGCGGCGCCTTTGCGATGATCTCGGCGACCTCGCGCTCGTTCTGTTCGTCGGGCACAGGCCCGGCCAATCGACGCAAAGATTTCCGGGCGCTTCCGGATAGAGCTGCGTGCCGCCTTTTTCATGGCGTCGCGCAGATCGATCACCGGCGGCAATTCCTCGTATTCAACCTGCACCAGGTCGGCGGCGTCCTGAGCGGCTGCTGTCGTCTCCGCGACCACCATCGCGACCGGATCGCCGACATGCATCACCTTCTCGCCCGCCAGCGACGGCCGGAACGGCATGATCATCTTGGCGCCGCCGCGGCCCGGCACCGGCGGATGGCGCGACACGCTGCCGACATTCGCCGCCTTCATGTCCTCGGCAGTGAGCACGGCCAGCACTTTCTTCGCCTTGCGCGCCTCCTCGGTCTTGACCGAAACGATGCGCGCGTGCGCGTGCGGTGAACGTACGAAAGCGGCGTAAGCCGTATTGGGCAGGCGCGGGTCGTCCATGAAGCGGCCGGCGCCGCGCACCAGGGCATCGTCCTCGACGCGTGGCGTGTGCTTCGTGCGGGCGGGGCTTGCTGTCATGAGAGGTCCGGAAATGCGCTTGTGGGGCCTCGTTTATAGCTCAAAGGAAGGGCGACGACAGGGGCTTGCGTCAACGCGCCGGCTGCGGCACTCAGGCGCTCCTTGCCGCGCGACGTGCGGCGTCTTTCGGGTGGTGAAATGAGCAAAGTGCGGACGATTGATACTCATACGCATGTGTTGACCGAAGAAACCGCCGCGCTGCTGCGCAAGGAAGCGCCCAAAGTGCCGGTGACCATCACGCCGATCGACGCAGCTGTCGGCGACGCTCGAGGTCGGCGGCGTGGCCTACCGGCCTTTTCCGCGCGGCGGCTTCGATATCGCACATCGCTTGCGCGACATGGATGAGGCCGGCGTGGATGTGCATGTCCTCTCGGCCACACCGCAGACCTATCTCTACAATCAGGAAGCTGCGCTTGGCGCTGCCACCGCGGCGATCCAGAACGACCAGATCGCAAAACTGATCAAAGAAAATCCGCAGCGCTTCATGGGCATTGCGACTCTGCCGATGCAGGCGCCGGAAAAGGCCGCCGACGAACTCAGGCGCGCGATGACCAAGCTCGGCCTGCGCGGCACCATGATTGCGTCCAACATCATGGGCAAAGAATCTCGACGATCCGAGCTTCGAGCCGCTGTGGGCGACCGCCGAGGAGCTGGGAGCCTTCGTTTTCGTGCATCCGAACAACGTCGCCGGCGCCGACCGGATGAAGTCCTATTATCTTGAACAACCTGATCGGCAATCCGCTCGACACCACCATTGGCGCGGCCTGCCTCTACTTTGGCGGTGTACTCGACCGTCATCCCAAGCTGACCGTCGTGCTCGCCCATGGCGGCGGCTTCACGCCGTATCAGGCGGCGCGCTGGGAGCATGGCTGGCAAGTGCGGCCCGAACCGAAGAAGAATATTTCCAAGCAGCCGACGAACATCGCAAAACGCTTTTACTACGACACGATCCTGCATTCGGCGCCGGTGCTGGAATTCATGATCGGCCATGTCGGTGCCGATCGTGTCATGCTCGGCAGCGATTACCCCTATGACATGGGCATGATGGACTGCGTGAAGACACGTGCGGTCATTGAAGATTTCCGATGCCGACAAGGCGACAATTCTTGGGCACGCGTGCCGAAGCTTTGCTATCGGGGAAATCATGAACGTTCAGACCGCCAAAGTCCGCACGCATTCCAACAGCTGCCATTACGAGCCTGATCGTCGATGCGATGGGCAAGGCCGGTGTGTCGAAAGATGACGCGGTAAAAATCGCCGAGCTCATGCTGGAGGCGGACCTCATCGGCGCCGATGCACATGGCGTGTTCCGTCTGATGCAATATGTGCAGCGGCTGAAACTCGGTTCGACCAATCCGCGGCCCAACATCACCGTCAACCGAACCGCTCCGGCGACGGCACTTGTCGACGGCGACAACGGCATGGGCCATCTGGTTGTGGCGCGCGCGGCGCAGACTGCCATTGAGCTCGCGCGCGAATGCGGTGTTGCCTGGGTCGGATGCCGCATGTCGGGCCACGCCGGCGCGGCCGGTGTCTATGCCGCGCTGCCGCTCAAAGCCGACATGGTCGGTCATCTATTCGGCGGTGGCGAATGCCAACCACATGCCGCTGGCTGGCGGCGCCGAGCCATTGCTCGGCACCAACCCGGTGGCAATCGCAATTCCCGCCGGAAAAGAAGCGCCGGTGGTCCTCGATATCGCTACCTCGATTGTCTCCTATGGCACGATCAAGAACCACCGATTGCAAAACAAGCCGCTGCAAGCCGACTGGATGATTGATCCAAAAACCGGCGAAGCGGTGACCGACCCGCACAAGAGTGCGGAAGCGCTCTTGTTGCCGATGGCAGGCTATAAGGGCGCAGGACTTGCGCTGATCCTTGGTCTGCTTGCCGGCACGCTCAACGGTGCGCTGTTTGGTCGCGATTGCGTCGATTTCAATGCCGAGCCGGACAAGATTACCAATACCGGGCAGTTCGTGGTCGCGCTCGACCCGAGCCGATTTCAGCCGCTCGATCAATTCAAGGCAGAGGTCGATCGGCATATTCGTGAGCTGCGCAACACGAAAGCATTGCCCGGCCAAAGCGTTCGCCTGCCGGGCGAGCGACGCGCGCAACGTCGCGCCGACCGCCTGCGCAACGGACTACCGCTCGCGCCTGAACTGCTGGCGCAGCTCGACAAACTTGCAGCTGATTTGTCGATCAAGCCGCTCCGTGAACGCGGCTAGGCTGGACGCCACCAATCACATAACGGCCGTATTTTTGGTGCTCAAGGGAACAAATCGAACATAACGCCGTTCATTCCGCGGCCCGCCCTCGATCAGTGCGAGGCCGTCGATGCGGCATTTGGCGTAAATCAATTGTCGAATCAGGTTGATGAAGCTCATCGAAAAAAAAGAAGTCGTGAGATGGGTCAAAAGGACGCTGGCCCATGTCGGGTCTCGTTTTGGCGTGCGGCAGCGTGTTGTCTGCAATTCCCATACTCAGTGTCTCGAGCGAAAATACCTTCGATCGGATTCAAGCTGGTGAGTGGGTTGTTGCGTCGATGTATTGGGAAGACAAGCTGGTTTCGACCGGCAAGAGCTTCAATCCGATCGGATGGCATGCCGCTCATAAGACATTGCCGATTGGCACATTGATCCGCGTCTCGAATCCGAAGAACCACCGCTCGATCAACGTGACGATCAACGATCGAGGCCCATTTGTAGCGAACCGCGACCTGGATCTCAGCCTTGGTGCTGGCACGTTATTGGGGCTTCAGGGGCTGGGCACCGTCTACATGGAAGTTCTGTCGATCCCGCCGATAAAAAATATGCGACGACCGGTGGTGGAAAGCCTGTTTGCGGTGAACGACGCGAATGCCAACTGTGCGGGTGTATCCGCCTGCTAGGCAGCGGCGGCTCTCACCGCGTCCAAATTGGCGACGCTGTGCCGCGGTTGGCAGCTCGAATGGCCGCTAAAACGGGTGCATTTATAGTTAACCCATCGTTAACCTAAAAGGGTAAACGACATTTAACGATTACTACCGATTTGTTAACCTTTAATCGTGTGAGGGGCGGGGCGGAAGATTGCGCTCAATGCGGCCCTTGAGTTGCAGCCACCGCCTGCCGATCGGTCTGTGGCGCAACCGCAAAGTCCCGCCGCAACGCATCCAGTCCTGTCTCAGCTCGTCAGCCTGCGAAGGATCAAGCGCGGGCGCGCGGTGCTGTGTGGTGTACGAAGGAGTGGCTCGGTGACGGCAGGAATCTTGCTCAGTAGCCAAACGCGGGGCGATTGGGTCGAACTCAGCGCTGCCGGATCGTGGACCGCTGAATATGCCAGTGCGATCGAGCCGCAGGTGGACGCTGCACGCGTGGCGTTACGGCGCGCAGCATCGCAATCAATATCGCCCGCATTGATTATCTCGACACGTATGGCGCATGGCTCATCGAGCGTACGCTACGAAACTGGATAAGCCAGGGACGCGAAGCGCGTCTTGTTGGGCTGCGCGAAGATTATCGCGGTCTCTTCGACAAGGTTCATGCCGGAACACAGACGCTGTCGCCGCCGCCTCCCAAGCCCAATAGCATCGTTGCGACGCTTGAAAGCGTCGGATGAACCATGGCGACGGTGGGCGCCGATCTCGTCGTTGTTGGCGCAAATGCTTGGCTCGCTGATGGTCGCATTCAAGCGCGTGGCGTTGCGGCCGACAACGTTTCCGCTTCACGTCGATGGTCCATCAGCTGGAACGCGTCGGCTGGCGGGCGGTACCGATCATCCTCCTGATCACGGTATTGATCGGCGCCATTCTCGCGCAACAAGGTATTTTCCATTTCCGCAAGTTTGGAGCGGACATCTACGTCATCGATATGGTCGGCGTCTTGGTGCTGCGTGAAATCGGCGTGCTGATTGTTTGCATCATGGTCGCCGGCCGCTCCGGCAGCTCCTACACGGCAGAGCTTGGCGCGATGCGCATGCGCGAGGAAATCGACGCATTGCGCACGATGGGTTTTGATCCGATAGAAGTCCTGGTTTTGCCGCGCATCCTGGCCTTGGTCATTGCGGTACCGATTCTCACATTCCTCGGGTCGATGGCGGCACTCTATGGCGGCGGTCTGGTGTCCTGGCTTTATGGCGGCATCCAGCCGGAGGTCTTTTTGGCACGCCTTCGTGAAGCGGTCACGAGCACCACGTTCGAGGTAGGAATGATCAAGGCGCCATTTATGGCGCTGGTCATCGGCGTCGTGGCCTGCGTCGAAGGATTACAGGTGCAGGGCAGCGCCGAGTCGCTCGGCGAGAAAACAACCAATTCCGTGGTCAAGTCCATCTTCCTGGTTATCGTGCTCGATGGCGTTTTCGCTATGTTTTTCGCATCAATCGGAATGTGACATGGCAAACGATCCCATCATCGAGGTGCGCGATCTCGTCGTCGAACTGAAAGGCAATCGGATTCTCAATGGCGTCACGCTCGACGTCTATCGCGGCGAGATTCTGGGCTTCGTCGGTGCGTCGGGTGCGGGCAAGTCGGTTCTTACGCGCACGATCCTCGGCCTGTTGCCGAAGCAGGGAGGGCGGATCGACGTCTTCGGCGTCAATCTCGATGAGGCCGGCGAGATGCAGCGGCAGGAGATCGAGCGGCGCTGGGGCATTCTGTTCCAGCAAGGCGCGTTGTTCTCTTCGCTGACGGTCGGCGAAAATATCGAATTTCCTATCCGCGAATATCTCGATGTTTCGGACCGCCTGATGACCGAAATAGCGATCACCAAACTGGAAATGGTCGGTCTGAAGCCGGACGTATACCGGAAATTCCCTTCGGAACTTTCGGGCGGCATGATCAAGCGCGTCGCGCTCGCGCGGGCGCTGGCGCTCGACCCGGAAATTCTCTTCCTGGACGAGCCAACATCAGGCCTCGACCCGATCAGTGCCGGCGATTTCGATCAGCTAATCCTGACTTTACAGCAAGTTTCGTCGATGGCGGTATTTATGGTAACCCATGACCTCGACAGCTTGCATACGATCTGCGATCGGATCGCCGTTCTCGGCGACGGAAAGATCATTGAAGCCGGCACCATGGATACGATGCTGGCATCGCAGCATCCATGGCTGAGGGCCTATTTCCATGGTGTGCGCGCCAGGGCAGGCCTGCAAGCTGCGGCGAGGAACTAATGGAGTAGAGTGATGGAGAGAAAAGCGCACTACGCACTGATCGGGTTGTTCACGTTCGCCGTGGTCGCGGGCGCGTTTGGCTTTATCTTCTGGCTGCATCACTCCTCGGGCAAGAAACAGGCCGTCGCGTACCGCGTGATCTTCGACAGTTCGGTGTCGGGATTGCAGGTGGGCGGCAACGTTCTGTTCAATGGCATTCGCGTCGGCGAGGTCACCAATCTGCGCCTCGATCCCGATAAGCCGTCGCCAGGTCGATCGCGTTGCTGGCGGTCAACAAGGCGACGCCAATTCGTTCCGACACGCGTGTGGGCCTTGAATTTGCCGGCCTGACCGGTGTCGCCTCGGTGTCGCTCAAGGGCGTCTCGGCGACCACGCCTCTGATCGAACGGGAAGAGGGCGAGCCGCCGACCTTGAAGGCCGATCCAAGCGCCAGTCAGGACATGATGCAGGCCGCGCGCGAGGTGCTGAACAAAGCGGAAGAAGTGATTGCCGCCAATCAGGAAGCGCTGCATCAGGCGATCAATGATATTGCCACGTTCAGCGCATCGCTCGCGCGCAATAGCGACAAAGTCGATTCGATCATGAGTAATGCCAATGAAACTATGAGTAACGCCAAGGAAGCGACTGCCTCGGCCCGCACGCTTATCGACAACCTGGACAAGCGCACCGACGACATCACGATCGGCGTCAACAAGATGACCGCTACCGCGACACGGCAAATCGACATCGCCGGGCAAGGCGATCACCGACCTTGCGCACAATCCGCAGCGTTTTCTGTTCGGGGGCAGCAGTGCAGCAGCACGCGAGCAGCGACGCCGCGCGGCCGACGCCGGCGCGCACGGCGCCGGCGTCAACGCCGGCGCGCAGGCAGCCGCAGCAATAGCAACCGGTCAGGCGGCAGCGCGTACTTCGTCGGGATCGAGCGGAAGCTTCACCGGCTGCTTACGCTTGGCTGACAGATCGAGCGCTTTGGTCAGCATCAGATTGCGGTGCGCTTCTTCCACCGTCGCCGCCGCCGTCGGCAGACCGAGCGCAACGCGATTGAGCCACGAATCGGTTTCCTCCGCCATCGGCCCGCGAAGTTCGCCGAGCGCCATGTCGCCGGGCGGATAGCTGCCCATGAAATCGACAAGCCGCGTGGCATCGGGATTGTAGCCCTCCGACTGCGGCTTCGAGACTGCAAGCACGATGTCGCGATGCGTATCGTCGATGGTGAGCACGCCGGTGGTACCGACGATGCCGACTTCGAGCGAATACACAGCGGCCGGCCAGGTCACCGGCAGCGCCCAGGACATGTTGAGATGATAAATGGTGCCGTCGGAGAAATTTATCATGCCGGCAGTGCCGTCGATACCCTTGTAGGATGGACCCAGCACCTTGTCGACCGAACGCGCATAACATTCGACCGCGGTCTTTCCCTCCAGGCACCACATGCAGATGTCGAGCGCGTGCGTACCGGAAATGACCATCGGCGAGATCGTCGCGGGATCGTCGGTGCGCTTGTAATTGTCGATCGCGACCAGGCGATTCATAAAGGCGCGCGAGGTCACCATCGTGACGTCGCCGAACGCGCCGGTGCGGCATTTCTCTTTCGCCGCCAGCCAGCGCCGGCGGAAGCGTTGGGTGTAGCCGACGACGGCATCCAATTTCGCCGCCTTGATCGCCTTCAGCACGCGCTCGGATTCTGCAAGATTGGTGGCGAGCGGTTTCTCGATCAGCATCGGAATGCCACGTTCGACCGCGGCCATGATCGGATCGACGTGCAAATGCTCGTCGGTGCAGATAATAGCGGCAGTTACCTCCGGCCGCTTGAGCAGTTCGATATGGCTTTGCGTGACAAAATCTGCATTGATCTTCGGGCCGACTTCGCCGGCGCGGTTCGGATTTTTTTCGGCGAGCCCGATCCACTCGACGGCCGGATGTCGCGCCGCCACCTCGCCGCGAAACAATCCGACGCGGCCGCCGCCGATGATCGCGAGGCCGACTCCCTTGGCCGACTTCTTCATTGGTTCACCCCTGCGCGGATTTTCTGCTTGAACTCGGCAATGGCCGAAATCGTTTCGTTGGTCAGCGGCAGATCCACCGGCTCGTTTCGATCGGCGGACAGGTCTGCGGCGCTGTAGGTTTCCATCACGCGTCGTGCGCTTTCCGGCGTCACCATGACCGGAGTGTCGCGGATGCAGGCCTCCAGGAAATGGATGGTTTCCGGGCCCATGCCGCCGGCGAAGACGTTGTCGACCCACTCACCCGGCATGGTGGACATCGGAAACTCCTGGCCGTCCTTCTCAGTGTTGAGCCAGTTGTCGCGTTGGGTGTCATCGAGAAACAGCGAGCCATCGGTGCCGGTGATTTCGATCCAGGTCGCGCAATAGTTTGGATAGCTTGGCGGCAGATTCCAGCCGCCGCCGATCATCACCGCCACACCATTGTCCATGGTCACAGTGGTGAACATCACATCGTGGGAGCCGTTGATGGGCTCCATGTAACCGTAAGCGCCCTGCGAGTAGACGCGTATCGGCTTGGCCGGCTCCAGAAGCCAGAGCACAAAATCGAGGTCGTGAGTCGATTCCATCACGACAGGAGAGAGCCGCACGCGGCTGGCGATCTTTTTACCCAGGCTGCGCGAGAGATGGCGACTCACCAGTACCGACACGACCTTGCCGAGGGTGCCGTCAACGATCTTCTTCTTGGCGTAGGCAATTTTCGGATTGAAGCGCTGTGAATAACCGATGGTGAATTTCAGATTGTTGCGTTTGGCGAGCTGGATGAGCTCGTCCGCTTCCCATAGTTCCAGCGCGATCGGCTTTTCCAGCATCACGTTCTTGCCGGACTTCAGGCAGTCGCGGCAGATCGGATAGTGGTTCGATTCCGGCGTGGTCGAAATGTAGACGACGGAGATGTTCGGATTCTTGATGATATCGTTGTAGTCGAGCGTTGCGGTGGCAGGCTTGTAAAGCGCTCTTCACTTCGGCCAGCCGATCGGGCCGGATTTCGCACAGGTGCAATTTGTCCACCAATGCCGTGCGCGAAAGCGTATCCGCGCGCGTACCCCCGACCCACCCAACGCCGATCACCGCAGCTTCAACCGTTTTCACCAGACTTCTTCCTTCCGTTTCTTATGATGTTGCGGCCGGCCGGCCGCGCGGCGGCAGACTAGCCCACGCGTGTAATGACCGGAAGGGCGTGGTTTTTCAGCGTGCGAAAGCAGTCTTGACCGACACCGAACACCTGCGCCGCGAATTGCGGATAGACCTCCGCCAATTGTGGCGCGACCACCTCGCGCATGAGCTTGAGCGTCTCGGGCGAGGGCGCCGGAGTTTGTGGCACAGTGGCCGGCATTTCGAAATCGAATCCCGTGTTTTCGACGACCTCATCGACCGTATGGCCGGGATGCACGCTTGTCAGCACGAAACGACCGTTTGCGAAACTGAACAGACAACGATTGGTCACCAAGCGCGATTGGTCCCGCCCGGGCGATAGACATTGGCTTCGCTTGTGCCGGGCGCGCTGATGAAATCGACCTTGGGCACGAGCGTGCGGCGCGAATGCTCGGTGCGGAAAAGGATCACCTTCGGCACCACGTAGTAGAGATAGGCGGAGCCAAACGAGCCAGGAAAGCGCACTTTCGGATGCTCGTAGTCGCCGGTGCTCACAAGGTTGACGTTGCCTTGTCCGTCGATTTGCCCGCCGGAGAGGAAAAATACGTCGATGCGGCCTTGGCCGGCGCAGTCGAACAGTTCGCGCGCACCATCGGTGAAGAAATTGTGCTTTCGGCTTTGCAGCAATGAAACATAAGGCCGTCCTTTGCCGCGTTCGCGCGCGAGCAGCGCGGCGGTTGCCGGAATTGGTGAAGCGTTGCCGACTGCCACATGGCGTACGTCGCCGATCAGACGCGCGATCACGTCGGCGAGCAAGCTCCTCGTCGCGGAATGCGTTTCGTGTCAGTGGCTGCCGGCGACGCGCGTTCATACACATACCGTTCCAGATACTCGGCAAAGCCTTCTGTCGTTGCCGCCATGCGGGCGTATTCGGCAAGATGGTCCGCATCGGACGGCATAAAAATCCGGCAACCCGAGCGGCCATGCGCCACGCTCGGCGATCGCGATGCGTCTCGACGTAGAAGCCCGGCAGCGTGCCGGCGGCAAGCGTCGGATCGTCCAGCAGGTTGCCGTCGTGAATTTTTTCGACGGTTGCGATGGTCTTGTCTGCGGCGTGCGCCATGGTGGCCAGTTCGCGCTGCCGCCCGATCCAGACATTGCCGAAACGATCCGCCATCGGCGCGTGGATCAAGCGCCACGTCCGGCTTGATCGCGGGCAACAGCACAATTGGATCGTCGTTGCCGAACGGGCTGTCGATCACTTTCCAGTCGTCTCGATATTTCAGGACATCCGAGCCGATAAGCCCACGCAGCGGCATGAACGGCACGCCTTTTTCAGATGCCTGAAGCGCCGCATGCAGCGCCGGGCAGGTGGCGTCTTTCATTTTGATCGCGCCCGATGTGATCGCAGCGGTGAAGCGCGGCGCCGGGCCAAACTCGCCGAGGCTCACCGCGCTCGTCTCCAATGTTTCGACACAGCCGGCGCCGATCAGAAGTCGGCCTGCAGGCTCGAGGTCGGTAGCGCCACAAGATGCAATCGCTTCACGCCGCGCCTTATAAGTGCGCGGGTCGCCGCCATTGGCACGCCGGAAACCTCGCGCGGCACCACCAACATGCAGCCGTCGACAATCGGCGCGATTGCATCGTCGATTGATTTCGCCAGCTGAAACATCGTGGCCCGCAAGGTTACGCGGCATTGATGCCGTCACCATTTTTCCCATTGTTGCCCTTGCAACGTCCACTGGATTTTGCGACTTGGGTTGGATGCCTACCAACCCTGCAAGACAAGCTGCGCGCCCAGCGCTTTGTAATCACCGCGGAAGTGACGCCGCCGGTGTCGGCCGACCGTGCCGAACTGTTGGCCAAAGCGCTTCCACTGCAAGGGCCTTGCCGATGCCGTCAATATCACCGACGGTGCCGGCGCACGGCCCCATCTCGGCGCCGTTACTGCCGCCGCCATGCTCGTGGAGCAGGGCATCGAACCGATTCTTCAACTCACCTGCCGTGATCGCAATCGTATCGCGTTGCAAAGCGACCTGTTGAGCGCGGCAGCCTCGGGCATGCGCAATCTGCTGATGCTGCGCGGTGACGATCCGAGCGCCGGTGACCAGCCGGATGCCATGCCGGTGTTTGATCTCGATCCGCGTTCGCTGCTCGATACCGCGCGGCGGCTTCGCGACACCGGCGAATTGCCGACCGGTCGCAAGATCACCGGACGCGCCGATTTTTTCCTCGGCAGCGCCGACAATCCGATCGATCCGCCGCCCGGCTGGCGACCGACCGGCTTGCAAGCCAAGGTCGACGCCGGCGCGCAATTCGTGCAGACGCAATTCTGTATGGATGCCGGCGTGGTGCGCCGCTATATGGCGCGGCTCGCCGAGCATCGGCGTGACCGACAAACTGTCGATCCTGATCGGCATCGTGCCGCTGCGCTCGGCCAAGTCGGCGCGCTGGATCAAGGAAAAGCTGTTCGGAGCCGTCATTCCCGACGCGCTTATTGATCGCATGGAGCGCGCGAGCGATCCGGCAGCGGAAGGCCGCCGCATCTGCATCGATATGGTGCATGAATTGGCGGACGTGCCGCATGTTGCCGGCGTCCACATCATGGCGCCCGGTAACGATGCTGCCGTGCCCGACATCATCAAGGCGGCGCGAGACAGCATCTCCCGTCTCGCGCCTGCCTGATTGGTCAGCTCAGCGCCGACTTCACCCGATCCGGCGAAAACGGCACGCGGCGGATGCGCACGCCGGTCGCATCGAAGATGGCATTGGCGATGGCCGCTGCCACTGGCCGGATCGACGGCTCGCCGGCACCGGTCGGCGGATGCTCGGGATGATTGATCAGTACCACGTTCACCTCGGCCGGCGTCTCGGTGATGTCGAGGATCGGGTAGGTCAGCCAGTCCACGCTGGTCACCGCCTTGCGGTCGAAGGTGACTTCCTCCCACAATGTGCGGCTGACACCCTGCACGATGTTGCCCTCGATGCATTTCACCAATCCGTCGGGATTGATGATCTGCCCGCAATCGTGCGCCACCGTGAACTTGCGCGCCCAGATCTTGCCGGTCGAGCGGTCGATATCGACTTCGGCAACGATCGCAACGCGCGTGCCGTTGCGCTGCGAGTAGGCGATGCCGCGGCCCGAGACCTTGTTTCCGCTCTGATCGCGGCGCGGCGAGGTCCGCGTCTCCCATTTCGCGGCATCCTCGCCGCCGCCTTGATCACCGCAATGTCGCGCGGCTCCTTGATGTGGCGCAGCCGAAATTCGATCGGATCGGCGTTCACCGCGGCCGCCACTTCGTCGATGAAGGATTCGCTGGCGAAGTGGATCTGCGGGCCGACCGGATCGCGCAAATGCGCACTGCGCAATGGCGACGAGCGGTCGAGCAACGGCGGGATCGTTTCCCAGGCCAGTCCGCTTGTTGTCGAAAGCGTAGGACTTCTGCAGGGACGCCGAAGCCGTCGCCTGATTTCAGCGCGACGCCGAGGGTCTGTCCGGCCAGCGTGTCGATGCGGCTTGCCGCCGTTGGTGTTCACGTCCACCCGCGAGAAGCCCTTGCTGGTGAACTCGTAGGCCGACGACCTTGCCTTGGGCGTCGATCGCCGCCCGCGCCTTGTGGATCGAGGCCGGGCCTTTTGGATCCCAGCCGGTGCCCTGTTCGCGCATGTATTGCAGGCGCACCGGCTTGCCGACCGCCTTCGCCAGAACGGCCGCATCCATGGCGCAGTCGTCGGCATCGTTGCGGCCGTAGGAGCCGGGACCCGTCTTCCAGATCACGTGGACCTTGTCGAGCGGCACGTCGAGCGTCGAGCGCAACGCCTTCCTGCACGAAGTGCGATTTCTGCGTGCCCGACTCCAGCAAGTCACCTGCCCATCCTTGATCTCGACCAGCGCACAGGCCGGACCCATGCTGGCATGCGACTGGAACGGCCATTCGTACTCGGCCTCGATCACCTTCGCGGCGGTCTTGAAAGCGTCGTCAACATTTCCGTTTTCCTTTTCGACGTTGCGCTTGCGCACGCTCGCCTTGCGGATGTGGTCGTAGAGCGAAGCCTGTTCGGGGAATGGCGGCTCGACCTGCGACCATTCCACTTTGAGCTTTTGTGCCGCCTGGATTGCGTCCCATTCCTTGTCGGCGACGACGCCGAGGAAGCCTTTGTCCCACACCACTTTGGCGCCGGGAATGTCCTTGATCGAGCTTTCATCGACCTTCACTGGCACGGCAGCCGGCGACGGCCGGACGGATCATGCGTCCATGCACCATCCCGGGCACCTTCACGTCGGTTACGAAGTCTTCTTGGGCGAAGACCTTTGGCGCGACGTCCTCGCGCTTGATCGGCTGGCCGACGATCTTGTGCTCGCTCGGATTCTTTGGCTGCGCCTTGCCGGGCGCGTAGAGGGTGTTGCCGTATTGCTTGTTCCAGTCGAGCTGGACATTGAAATACTTGCCGCCGATCAGTCTGCGCGATAGGAAATGCGTTTTGACTTGTCGTCGCTTGCGCTCACGATGCCGTCAGTGACGACGAGCTTGTCGGCCGGCACGGACAGTCCGCGCCGGCCGCCATCTCGACCAGCACGCGGCGTGCTTCCGCCGCCGCCATGCGCATTTGCTTGCCGCCCATCTGGATGCCGGTCGAACCGGAGGCACCGCCCTGATTCACCGAATTGGCGGTGTCGCCCATGTAGACCTTGACGCTCTTGAAAGGAACGTCGAGCTCTTCGGCGACGATCTGCCCGATCGCGACGATGCAGGCCGTGGCCCATGTCCATCTTGCCGAAGAAGGCAGAGACGGTGCCGTCGGCATTGACGGCGATGTAAGACGACAATTGGTCCGGCGTCAGCGGCGGCTTGGCGCCCTGCGCGAAGGCCGCCTGGATCGACAATAAAGTGTCGAGCGACACCGCGCTGCCACCGATCGACACAACCAGCGCGCCACCGCCGAGCAGCACCGAGCGGCGGGTGAATGCCGAGGTTTGTTCGAATTTTGTCATGACACTCTCCCTCAACCCATCATCTCGGCGGCACGCTTGACCGCCTTGAGAATGCTGATGTGCGTGCCGCAGCGGCACTTGAGACCGGAGAGAGCGTCCTTGATTTCGGCCTCCGTCGGTTTTTTCTTGTCGCGCAGAAAAGCAGCAGCCGTCATCAACCAGCCGTTGATGCAATAGCCACATTGCGGCACCTGCTCCTCGATATAGGCGGTCTGCAGGGGATGTGGCTTCTCAGGTGTGCCGAGCCCCGCAAGTGTCGTGATCTTTGCGTCACCGACCGTTGAGATTGCGGTAATGCAGGAGCGTATGGGCTGGCCATCGAGATGGACGGTGCATGCACCGCATTGCGCGAGCCCGCAGCCGAAATGGGGATTGTTGAGCCCGAGATCGTCGCGCAAGGCGTATAGCAACGGCATATCCGGATCGGCATTAATGGTGTGGGACTTGCCGTTGACGGTAAGAGTAAATCGTTGGGTCATGGCGTTCAGCTCCCTGAACTAAATCTAAAGCCGCAGGCTTACGGCCAGCGGCCCGGCGTGGATGCGTCTTTGCCGACGCTTGCGGAGCAAAGGCTAGTCCCGCACACTGGTCTTGGGAACGCCCGCTGCGATAAAATTGATGTTAAGATCACGGAATAAGGGCCCGGTCAGAGGCCTTATGGAACTGGCTTTCAGGGAGGAACCTCGCAATGCGCACCGCTGCGTTCGAGAAAGTCGCTATTGGCGCAATCGCTGTCGCTGCGATCTTTGCCTTTTCCGTTCCGGTTGGAGCGCAGGAAAAGGTCTGGAAACACGGACTTGATCAACGCCAAAGCCGATGCCGGCATTTTCCTGATGGTTTCGACGCGGGATTTTGCCAAAAAACAAGGTCTCAAGATCGAAATCTCCCAGTTCAAGGACGATCAACTCGCGCTGAAGGCGCTGATCGCCGGCGAGCTCGACAGCTTCGAAGGCGGACCGCAAGGCGTGTTTGCTGCCGATTCCAAGGGTGGCGACGTCAAGCTGCTCGGCTGCCATTGGATCGTGGTGCCGCATGGAATTTATGCCAATGACAAGATCGCCAAAGTCGAGGATCTGAAAGGCAAGCAGATCGCGGTGTCGGCGCCGAACTCCATGCCCGACATGCTGGCGCGTTCGGCGCTGGCGAAATTCGGTGTCTGCCGATACCGACGTAAAGCTTGCCGCTGTCGGTGGCGATAATGACCGCTACCAGGCTTTGATCGGCGGTGTTGTCGATGCCGCGGTGGTATCGAACGAGTATCAGCCCGTTGCGCCAAAGAATATTCATCTGCTGGTCGCCGGCCGCGATGCTGTTCCGAATTTCCTGCGCGTGTGCTTGGTATCCACCGCGAAGAAACTGGCCGAGCGAGGCGATGATGCCGTGAAATTCCTTGCTGCCGAAATGAGCGCATTGCGTTTTGCGCTCTCGCACAGGGACGAGACCATCGCTCTGACACGCGAGCTCACCCATGCGAAACCGGACGATCCACGACCGGCCTTCGTGTATGATGACGCTATCCAGCACCATGCCGTTGATCCGACGCTGCCGTTACCGGCGGAGAAGATCCAATGGATTCAGGATCAGATGGTAAAAGCGGGCAGACTGAAGGCGCCGCTCGATCTGAAGACCGTTACCGCGCCTGAGTATCGCGAAAAGGCGCTGCAAGTGGTCGGTCACTGAGCGATTTCCAATTTGGAGAATTGAATGGGTGAGGTGACTTTCCTCGACGTGTCCAAGCGCTTTTCCCTGCGCGTGGAAGGCGATGTCCATCATGTTCAGGCGCTCGACCACGTCAACTTTACGGTCAAGGACGGCGAGATCGTTGCGCTGATCGGGCCTTCTGGCTGCGGCAAAACCACGGCGCTGCGCGTTGCCATGGGGCTTGATCCGTCGAGTGGTGGCCGGGTCACCGTGGATGGGCGCGAGGTCATTGGTTGCGGGCACGATCGCGGCATGGTTTTCCAGCATGCCGAATTGCTGCCGTGGCTCTCTGCTCTGCAAAACGTGATGTTTGGCCTGGAAATGAAAGGCATGCGCGGGAGCCGTGCTACGCGAAACCGCAGAAAAATATCTGCACCTTGTCGGGCCTGAAGGATTCTGCAAAATCGCCGCCCACACCAGCTCTCCGGCGGCATGAAACAACGCGTCGGCATCGCACGCGCACTCGCCATCGATCCCAAGGTTTTATTGATGGATGAGCCGTTCGGCGCGCTCGATGCGCAGACGCGCGAGTTGCTGCAGGCGAATTGCTTGATTTACATGGGCGCACCGGAAAAACCATTCTGTTTGTCACCCATGATCTCGACGAAGCCGTGCTGATTGCCGATCGCATCGTCGTCATGAAAAATGGCCGCGTGCAGGAAATCATGGATGTGCCGCTCAAACGGCCGCGTCCTGATCTTGGTGTTGTGCGCGGTACGCCGGAATTTGCCGAGACGCGCTATCAGGGTCTGGCGCGCGATTCACGATGGCGTCAACGGTTCACTGATGGTCGATATCGCGAACAGACAACAGAAGACCGCAGCAGACGCAGAAACGGAAACCGCTGAGCGGAAGCCGTTGCCGCGCTGGGTTATTACACTTGCATCTATCGCGGTCGTGCTGATCCTTTGGGAGATATTCGGCCGCCGCATAAATCCGGTTTTCGGCTCCTATCCAACCGCGATAGCGGTCGCCTTTTGGGAACTGGCGGTCAGCGGTCAATTGTGGTCGGCACTTTACGAATCCTTACGGCCGTTTCTGCTTGGCTACGCGCTTGCGATCCTGATCGGCGTGCCGCTCGGCCTGCTGATTGGGGGCTTTCGTGTGGCGGAGGCCGCGCTCGGTATCTACGTCACCGCCGGTTACGCCATGCCGTTGGTTGCGCTGGTGCCCGTTGCTGATCCTGTGGCTCGGCCTCGGCTTTGCGGTCAAAGTCGCGGTTGTGTTCCTGATGGCGCTGTTCCCGATCTGCATCAACACCTGGCTCGGCGTCGTCGCCGTGCCGAAAACGCTGATTGAGGTGGGCAAATCCTTTGTAGCGCCCGACATCGTAATTCTGCGCCGCATCGTTCTGCCCGCCACGCTGCCCTATATCATGGCGGGTATTCGTTTGGCGGTCGGCCGCGCGGTGGTGGCCATGGTGATTGCGGAATTCTTCACGACGATTTCCGGCCTTGGTGCGGTGATCATCAATTCCGCCAACAATTTCGATACGGCCACCATGTTTGTTCCGATCATCATTTTGATGGTGATGGCGATCGGGCTGAACTGGCTGATCGGCTTCGTCGAGCGCACCGTCGCGCCGTGGCAGGCGGAAATCGCGGGGCGGGATCGCGAGTAAGTCACGTGCCCCGGATGCAGGGCAGCACGGAGCGCAGCGTAGTGGTGCGCCGCTGATCCGGGGCCGTTTCAAATTCTGACTGCATAAAGGTCCCGGTTCTGCAGCGCATCGCTTCGCGCTGCAGCACCGGGACACGGATCAAATCAGCGCTCTGATAGCCGCGAACAAATCGCGCACCTGACGTTCCGAAATGTTCCGGGTGATGAACACCACGCGGCTCTGCCGGTTCTCGTCCGGCCACTTTTCCAGTTCGACCGGCGGATGCGCCAGGTGTTGCACGAACTGCACCACGACGGGTCCCTTGCATCCCTCGACGTCCAGAAAGCCTTTAACGCGCAGCAGGTCCGGCTCCGCGCAATTGCATCAGCGTATCCATCGCGCGCGCGAATACGATCCACGCCATTGGCCTGCTGTCGGTGAGCACAAAGCTGCCGATGCTGTCGCTATGTGCCGTCTCGGCCACGAATGCGTTGCGCTGATCGGAAACCGGCTCGGTCAACCGGGAAGGGTCGATCTCGCCATTAACCGCCTCATGAATTTCCGCACCAGGATTGAGCGCGCGCAATTGCGCGGCGAGTGTTGCGCCCGCGCCTTCACCGGCAATGTCCATTTTGGTGACGATGAGACGATCAGCGAGAATGATCTGTTTGCGCGCCTCGGCCGACCACTCGAGGGTAGTCGCCGCCGGTGACGGCATCGACCACGGTCACAACTGCTTCCACGTGGAATACGCTTCCGAGCGCACGGTCGGTTGCGAACGTCTGCAGGATGGGGCTCGGATCGGCGAGACCGCTGGTTTCAATCACGATGCGGTGGAAGTCCGGCAATTCTCCGCGCTCGCGTTCCACCACCATGCGGCGCAGGGCCTGCTGCAGGTCGGTGCGGGTGATGCAGCACAGGCAGCCATTGCCAAGCAGAACGGTCTCATCGGCACTGGACCGCACCAGTGCATCATCGATACCAACCGCGCCGAATTCATTGACGACGACGGCGGTGCCTTGCCCTTCCGGTGTTGTCAAAAAGCGCTTGAGCAACGTGGTCTTTCCGGCACCGAGAAAGCCGGTGATGACAGTGACCGGCACACGCGGCCCGCGTTCGCGCTTGAGCCGGCGCCCGAAGCGTCCGGCCGTCGGGGAGGGGAAAAGCTCGTTCAGAAATCCATCTCCAGCGTGTACAGCCCGCCGGTGTGGCGATCGACTGTGTAAACAATGGCGCGCTCGTCTGCGAACACGTCGTTGAGTTGCACCGCGCCGGCGGGCGTGCCTTTCGGCGGCGGCGGGACAAAGGCACCGACTTCCTTCGGCTGATACGGATTGGAAATGTCGTAAGCCCGCAGGCCGCCGTTGAAAAAGGTGCCAAGCACGATCTGATCTGACTGCCAGGCAGTCGGTACCGTGGCGTTTTCATGGATGTTGTGCGCGCCGAAACGGCCGCCGCGGTCCTTGTAAGCATCGACCGGCGGCATTGGGCAAGTCGAGATCGACACCAGGTTCTTCTCGTCGCGCATGTCGAGAATCCAGATCAGTTTCGGCCAGTCTTTGCCGGCGTTTTCCGTCGACTTATCGGTTACAAGCATGAGCTCGCGGTCGAACAACGGCACTGCGGTGTGCATGAAACCCGTATAGGGCGGCGAATTGGTCCAGTGCGAGATGACCTTCGGATTGGCCTTGTCCTTGATGTCCATCACGAACATGCCACCGTCTATGTAGCAGAGATAAAGGCGATCAGGCCGCTGCGGGTACACGTTCGTGTTATGCGCGCGGTAGCCCTTGTCGAGTGGATGGCGCGGGGGCGGCGCGACGTTATCGGTGGCGGATGTTCCAGGCATCCACCAACGGCCGACCTCGATTGGCTTCGACGGATTGCGTACGTCGATGCAACGGTAGAACTGATCGTCCTGCGGGTGGCTCGGTTTGAAGTCAGGCGAGCCCGACGCCATGTGCACATATTCGCCGTCGCAGAACCACAGCTGATGCACGCCACGCGATGTCGGACCTGAGGTATCAAAGAACGATATTGACCGGGGTTTCTCCGGTACCGATACGTCGAAGAGCTCCAGTCCGGCCGGCTGCTGCCCGACCTTCTGCGTCTGATAGGCCACCGCCATGATGTCGCCGGAGAGTTCCAGCGAGTTCGAACGCATGTAAGGCTTGGGCAGGTCGGTCTGCACGACGACCTTCGGGTTGCGCGGATCCGAGACGTCGACGGCAGTGAAATTTTTCGGTGCGCTTTCATGCGCCAGCCAGATGATGCGCCGGCCGTCCTTGGCAATTTGCACCGACATGCCCTCGCCCATGCCGCCAAAGCCGCCGAGATCGTTCTGCGCGAGCAGCTTGAAATTCCAGGTGGTGGGCTCCGCGCTTTTGTTCAGCGGATTACTGGCGGTGGACATTCACGTCTCCGTGGCTTGGCTATGCGGAAAGGCCGGCGCGGAAAAGCGCCGGCCCGTGGTTAGTACAACATGCGCTTAAGCCCGTCACCGGGGTATCAGGCGCCCGCCTGCTTGAGGAATTCCGTTCGCAGCGCTTTGCTCCAGTCAGGCACAGCTTTGATCTTGTTTTCCTTCAAAAGGATTTCGGCCTGTCCTTGCATGTATGGGACGAGGTCGGTCGGCCATCCTGGCTGCACTTCCACGCGCGCCAGTGCCTTGGCGAAGGTGTCTTTCGCCATCTTGTAACCCTTTGACTTGTAGAACGAGAAAATCGTGTCGGAGACCTTCTTCGGGTCGGACTTGAAATCCTTGGCGACCTCGAGCCACGCCTTCAGATAGGCAACGACCGTTTCCGGACTCTTCTGCACAAATTCGGGTGTCGCCGCCATGAACACCGGCAGCCTGTCGAACTGGTCGAACTCCGAAATGCTGACAGCGAGGCCGTCAGCTTCTGCGATCGCGTTGTAGGGCTCAACATTCACCATGGCGTCGACAGTCTTTGCGGCCATCGCAGCCACCATGTCGTCGACGTTCATCCGGATTTCCTGATAGTCACCCTTTTTGAGACCGGCCTTGGTCGCGATCTGGTCGACGAAGATATTGCCGGTGGATGAACCGGTTTGATTGGCGACCTTGAGACCCTTGAGCTGCTCGACCTTGGTGATGTTGAGATCCTTGCGCGCCATCACGCGCGCAGTCTTGCCGACATATTCGATCATGGCGATGGCGAGCAGCCCGCCTTTGTCATGGCCGATGGCAAAAGAGGGTCCGGCGTATGTGCCCATGTCGACCTGGCGGGCGACCATCTGCTGCATCGTGAGATTTCCGGACGGCACGGCAAATTCCTCGAATTTTACGCCGTGCTTTTCCAACAGCCCCGAGCGCAGCAGGTAATAGGTCGGCATACCCCACATGTTGGTCTGGTAGCCCTGCCGCACGGTTTCCAACGCCGCTGCCGGCCGCACGCCGAAACCGGCCGCAAGTACACCGGCCCCGGTTGCCGCCAGATAGTGACGGCGTGTTATTCCGCCTTTGTGCTTCATGATTATCCTCCCTTATGCGTTTGCTTTGCCGTTAGTTTTCGTCGGCTCGTTTGTACCCGTTTCGTGGCCAAGATGGCGCAACAGTTCCTTTTGAAAATCCAGAAATTCCACGCTGAGCGGATCGCGCGGCCGCGACAGCGGAATGCGGATCTCCGCTTTCACCGTTCCCGGATGTGGTGTCATCACAATGACCCGATCTGCCAGATAGACCGCCTCAGAGACGTTGTGTGTCACGTAGATCACCGTCTTGCGGGTTTCCCGCCAGACCTCGGCGAGCAGGCGCTGCATATCGTCGCGGGTTAGCGCATCGAGTGCAGCGAACGGCTCGTCCATCAACAGCACGGACGGATTGTATGCCAGGGCGCGGGCGATGGCGACACGCTGCTGCATGCCGCCTGACAGGTGATGGGGGTATGAGCCGGTGAACTTATCGAGTTTCACCAGCCGTAATTGCTCGTGTGCAATCCTTTCACGTTCGTCCTTTGGCACGCCCTTCATTTCGAGACCGAAAGTGACGTTGCCAAGCGCCGTACGCCACGGGAAAAGCTGGGCGAAATCCTGAAAGACAACACCACGATCCATGCCGTGGCCGTCGACCTTTTTGCCACCAATGCGAATCTCGCCTGCCGCTCGGTTCGAGGAACCCGGCGACAATGTTGAGCAGCGTGGACTTGCCGCAGCCGGACGGCCCGACGATGCAAACAAATTCCGACGCACCGATGTTCAAATTGACGTCTTTGACGCCCGGCACCTTGCCGCCGGGCGTGTCGTATATCAGCGAAACGTCACGAATTTCGATGGGGACCATGCTCGTTGCCTTGCCGCGCTAACTCTTCGCCGCGCGCATCATGCCCCACCGCATCACCGTCATACGCTCAAGGGAGCCGAAAATGAAGCGCTCGAACACAAAACCGATCAAGCCGATCACGATCAGCGCTGCCAACATGATATCGGTATTGAGAAATTCCTTGGCGTCGAAAATAACCCAGCCTAAACCCCAGTCGGAAGCGGCGATCATCTCGGCACCGACGACTGCGATCCACGAGCGCAAGAACGCCTGCCTCATACCTGTAATAATAAATGGCGACGCGCCGGGGATGATGACTTTCCAGAACAGTTTGTGCTCATCGGCGCCCATCGCACCCGCTGCGCGCAACCACAGCGGATTGACCGAGCGTACGCCGGACCAAGTGTTGAACATCATCGGAAAGGTTGCAGCGTAGAACACGATCAGGATCGTGGTCAGATTGCCAATACCGAACCATAGCATGAACAGCGGTACCAGCGCGAAGGATGGGATCGGCATCAACGCGCTGACCAGCGGCAGGAAGAAATGCTCGACGCGTTGAAAACGCGCCATCAAGATCCCAAGCGGAAGTCCGACCGCAACCGAAAGCGCGAAGCCAAACATCACGCGATAAAGAGTGAACGCGGCGTGCTCAATCATGCTGCCGTCGGCAATGCTGGAGACAAGCGCATGCGCAACTGTCGGCAGCGTCGGCAGTAGTGCTGGTGCGAAATAGCCGCTACGCGCCATCGCCTCATAGATTGTCGCCGCTGCCAGCAGCGCAAGCGCGCCGCGCAGCAGCGAACGCTGACGTTCTCCGCCCTTCGTCATGACGAGATCATCCCCCAGCGCACAACCGTGTAATTTTCGATCTTCTGGAATACGAATTTTTCCAGCGTGAGGCCGATGATTGCGATGACGACGATGCCGGCCAGCATGACGTCGGTATTGAGGAACTTGCGAGCGCCGAAGATCAGCCAGCCAAGACCCCACGGTACGGCGGCGAGCATTTCGACCGCCACCAGGATGCGCCAGGCCTGTGCCAGCCCTAACCGCAGTCCAGTAAGGATGTAAGGCAGTGCTCCCGGCAGGATGACGTGCCTGAACAAACGGCGGTCATCGGCCCCCATCGCCTGCGCCGACCGTAACCCAAATTTCTTTCACCGCTTTTACGCCCGTCCAACTGTTGAAGATGATCGGAAACGCCGACACGAACCCCACCAGCAACACCGCTGAAATATTGCCAAGCCCGAACCAGAGCAGGAACAGCGGAGCGTAGGCGAGGCCCGGTATCGGTGCGCCGATCGACACCAGCGGAAGAAAAATATCCTCGGCGCGGCGCGAACGCCCCATCAGAACCCCGATGGTGACGCCAAGGATGCCGGCGAGCGCAAATCCGGTGAGCAGCCGGATGAGCGTTTCGATGGCGTGATGGGGAAGAATTCCCGTAATCGTGAGTTGCACAAAGGAAGCTGCCACCTCCTCCAGCGTCGGAAATAGTCGGCGCGGGAATATGCCGCTCCAGGCGATGATCTCCCAGATCCCGCCAACGACAACGAACGGAAATAAGTTGCGGGCAATCAAGCGAATTCGCTCGCCGCCCTGCGATCGATCGAGCGAGCGGTCCACCATGATTGTGGTGACGGCTTCCTGCATCAGCGACTGGCTTCCTCCCTTGCGTCGGGCAACTGCCTTCTTGGCGGGCTTCTGAGCGGCTTGGTCGAAGGATAACGCTTTGAACGCCCACCACAAGCAGGCACCGTTTTGCCTTCCGCCTGAATGCCACCACTGGCGCAATTGCGGCAGAACGGGTAAAGCCCGGTCACGCGCGCTGCGCCAAGTTCTCAACGGGAGAGTTTCGTGATGTCGAAGAATGCGCAAAAGATCGGTTGGATCGGAACCGGCCGCATGGGCTATCCCATGGCGGAACGTCTGCTCAAGGCCGGCCACGATGTAACCATCTGGAATTGGACTCGCGCCAAGGCCGAGCCACTTGCCGCCAAGGGTGGCAAAATCGTCGACAAGCTCTCCGATCTGGCGCCATGCGATGTCGTGTTTTCGATCGTGTCCGAAGGCAAAGACCTGGAACAGGTCTTGTTCGGTAAGGATGGTGTTGTTTCGGGCTCCGGCAAGACTCCCGGCGTTTTCGTCGACTGTTCGACCATTTCAGTCGAGGAATCCGCCGACATCCGTAAGAAGCTAAAGGCACGCGGTGCCGACTACGTCACGGCGCCCGTTTCAGGCAACGCCAAGGTGATCAAGGCCGGTCGGCTGTCGTCGGTCGTCTCGGGGCCCGAGGCTGCGTGCAAAATGATGATGCCGCTCATGGAGGTGATTGCACCGCAGGGCGTCTCCTATGTTGGTGACGGCGAGCTCGCACGCGTATGCAAGATCGCGCACAACGTCATGCTTGGCGTTGTCATCGAGAACCTGATCGAGATCACACTGCTGGTGAACAAGATGGGCGTGCCACGTCATGCCTTCCTCGCCTTTCTAAACAATGGCGTGATGGGCTCGATGTTCACCCGTTACAAGTCTCCGGCACTCGTCAATCTCGACTGGACGACGACCTTCACTCCGGAATTGCTGCGCAAGGATCTCGATCTCGGACTTGAACTTGGTCGCGAGATGGATGTGCCGATGCCGGTGACGGCCGCGACTCGCGAAGTGCTGCAAGGCCACTTCGGCCATGCAACGCTGCAGCCGGATCCGCAGGCCTATCTGAACAAGGACTTCGCCGCGCTGATGGAAACGATGGCGCTCGCAGCCGGCATGAAGCTCGCATCGGAAAACAAGAACGTGCCGACGGGGCTGGAGAACTGATCTGCTCCACCGAAGACGTACTGCGCGCATAAAAAAAGGGCCCCTTGCGGGGCCCGTGTGCATAAGGTGGAGGATTCACGCCGCCGTCTAAGCCTGAAGGGAGGAAAACGGCGGCTGCGCACGTGTCCACTCAACTGGTCCACCAGGCTCATCACAAGTAAAATGGCCGTAAATTTCATGGTGGATATGCAGTGGACACATGTCATACCTCTTTCGTTCTGAAACGGGAGCTCAAATGGCCTTCAAGCTCTACAACGCCCCGCAATCGACGTGCAGCCAGCGTGTGCGCTTTGTTTTCAACGCCAAAAAGCTTCCGTTCGATGAGGTAAAGCTCAATCTTCTCGAGGGCGATCAACTCAAGCCCGACTACCTCAAGCTCAATCCCAATGGCGTGGTACCAACGCTCGATCACAATGGTGCAATCGTCATCGACTCCAACGTCATAACCGAATACCTCGACGAGGTCGCGCCCGAGAACAGTTTCACACCGGAAGATCCGGTTGAGCGTGCACACATGCGCACGCTCATGCACTTCATCGACGAGATGCCGGCTGCTGCCGTGCGCGTACCGACGTTCAATCTGGCTTTCCTGCCGAGTTTCCAGAAAATGAGTCGCGACGCTTTTGTGGCCATGGCGGAGAGCAAACCCTTGCGCCGGGAATTCATGCTCACCATGGGCCAGAGCGGCTTTCCGAAGGAGGAGATGGATGCGGCGCTTGCCCGTCTGCGCCGTACCTATGAGCGCATGGACGCGGAGATCGAACGCAGCGGTGGCCCCTGGTTGCTCGGCAAAAAGATCACGCTGGCCGATGTAGCGGTCATGCCGTCACTCATACGCATACACGACCTCGGCAAGCCGGACTGGCAAGACTTGCCCCGGGTCGTCACCTGGTTCGACAACATCCGCTCGCAACCAGCTTTCAAGCCGACCTTCTATCACGGCTCACTTTTGAGCGAACGCTTCCCTCATTTGCGGGAGAAGGCGCCGGCCTGAGTTCAATCGTCGGGAAAGGAGCGTTCATGGCAGTTGAGGCACGGCACATTCGTTCCGTCGACGGCAGGACCTTCCAACTCGGGCGTATTACCCTGACGTTCAAGGCGAGCGTGGCGGAGACCGGGGGTGCCTACACGCTTTGCGAGGCAATCGAGCCGCCGGGCGCGGCGGCGGGCCTGCACCGGCACCCGACCTATGACGAGACTCATATCATCTGCGAAGGGCACTACGAGTGTCAGCTGGGAGACGCCATGCTCACGCTCGGTCCCGGCGAGATGATGTTCGCGCCGCGCGGCACACCGCACAGCGTCAAGAGCATTGGCCCGGAAATCGGCCGTGAGCTGATTATCTCATCGCCGGGCGGCATTTTCGATGCTTTCATCGAAGAGGCGACGGACGCAATGGCGGCAGCCGAACGAGGCGCGCCGGCGGCGGATTTCAAAGCGATTGCGGGCAAGTATGGAATTGAATTCCTGGCATAACCGCCGCGACCTCGAGGGTAACGTGCGCTTTCTATTGATAGTTCCGTTCTATTGGCCGCTAATCGGGATCCACGAATGAATTGCTGCGTCCCCGCTTTACGCGGGGACGGGCGGCCTGCGAAAACGCTTTCTCAATACCGATGACTGATCGGCAGTTCCTCGGCGGGGAATAGTGAGATCACGCGACAGCCTTTGTCGGTGACCACCATTTCTTCCTCGATGCGCGCGCCGGAGAAGCCGTCGGTCGCCGGACAATAAGTTTCCAATGCGAACACCATGCCCTCGCGGATTTCCGTTGGATGATCGAGAGAGACGACGCGCGAAATGATCGGCCGTTCGTGCAACGCCAACCCAAGTCCGTGGCCGAATTGCAAGCCGAATGCTGACAATTCGTCAGGGAAGCCGAACTCCTGCGCCTTCGGCCAGGCGCGCGCGACCTCGTCGGTCATCACGCCGGGCTTGATCAGTTCGATGGCTCGATCGAGCCACTCACGCGCCTTCTTGTAAGCGTCGTGCTGGGCAGGCGTTGCGCGCCCGACGTTGAAAGTGCGGTAGTAGCAGGTGCGATAGCCCATGAACGACTGGAGGATGTCGAAGAACGCCTGATCGCCGGGCCGGATCATGCGGTCGCTGAAGTTATGCGGGTGTGGATTGCAGCGCTCGCCGGAAATGGCGTTCACGGCTTCCACGTCGTCGGAGCCATGGCGATAGAGGAACTCGTTCACCTTGGCGACGATGTCATTTTCTCGCACGCCCGGTTTGAGCTCTTCGCTGATCATGTGGTAGGCGCCGTCGACCATGGCCGCAGCGCGGTTCAAAAGCGCGATTTCGTCGGCCGACTTGATCTCACGCGCTTCCAGCATGATCTGCTGGCCGTCGACGATCTTCATGCCGGCCTTTTGCAATTCGAACATCATGGCCGGCTCGATGATGTCGACGCCGACCGGCATCTTCTCGACACCGGCATCCTTGAGCAGACCGAAAATTTCCTTGGCGTGCTTGGCCATTAGCCCAAATGAGGGCTGCACGGTCCCGCGCAAGCCCAACAGTCCGGCCTTGCAGTTTTCGGGCTTAAGCCATGGCGCGTAGAGCCGGTGGTGCACTGCCGCCGAGCCGAAGTCCCACAGGATTGGTTCATTGTCGCGGGTGAGCAGCGCCCAGCGGCAGATCTTGTCGCGCTCCCATTCACCAATCTTCGTCGAGGTGAGGTAGCGGATATTGTTGACGTCGAACACCAGCAGCGCGCCGCATTCCGACTTCTCCAGCACTTGCTTGGCGCGGCCGAGCCGGTAACGGTGCATCCGGCGATAGTCGACGCGTTCTTCGAAATCGACGCCCATGATGCCGAGCGCCGGCAGGGCGCGTCCCCAATTGTAGCGCGGGTTGATGTCTTCAGCGCGGATCGGCAGGGGGTCACGCGTTCTCTCGTCCATGGTCGTCTCCTTACGCAATATTGATTGCCGGCCGTATCACCGGTGAGGTTGGTGCATTATATGCCTTGTCAGTGGCGCTGTCGGCAATAACAGAGCGGCATTTTACCGACGTTGGCGCAGCGCATTGGCCTATCTAGGCCTAGTGCCGGCAGTGGAAAGCCATCACGATATCAATGGGCCTCCACCTGGGCGTCCCTGATCACGCCACCCCACACCTCTGTTTCCTTCTTGATAAAGGCTGCGGCCTCCGCCGGTGAGCCACCAGCAGCGTGCAGGTTGATCTTGGCGAAATGCTCCTGGGCCTCGGGACTCTGAAGCACCTCGTTCACGGCCTTGTTGAGCTTTGCGATCACCGGCGCAGGGGTCTTCGGCGGCGCGGCAAGCGCGTTCCAGGTGCCGGATTCGAAACCCTTAACCCCCGCCTCGTCGAGTGTCGGAATGTCCGGCAGGCTGGCGATGCGCTTGTCGGTGGCGACGGCGAGGATGCGCGCCTTGTCGGCCTGGTGGAGTTTGATCGCTGAGGCAAGCTCCATAAAAATAAAGTCGACATGGCTGGCGATGATATCGTTGAGCGCGGGAGCGGTGCCCTTATACGGCACGTGCACCAATTTAGTGCCGATCACCCGCTCGAACAGCGCCGCCGTCAGATGCGACGTCGTACCGATACCTTGTGAGGCGTAGTTGACCTTCCCGGGGTTGGCTTTGATGTAGGCGATGAATTCCTGCGCGGTCTTGGCCGGAAAATCCGGACGCACCAGAAGCACGTTGGCGATCGAGGTCATGATTGCCACAGGCTCGAACTGCGCCGGATCGAAATTCATCTTTTTGTACAACAGCGGATTGACCGTAAGCGGCGCCGGTTGGGCCGCCAGCAGCGTGTAGCCGTCGGGATCGGAGGTAAACACGACTTCGGCGCCGATATTGCCGGCGGCGCCCGCTCGGTTCTCCACCACCACCGGCTGGCCGAGCCTTTGGTGCAGCCCTTCGGCAACGATACGCGTCACCGTATCGACGCCACCGCCGGCCGGCACACAGACGATGATCTTGATCGGCCTGTTAGGGTAAGTGGCCGCGGCATCCTGCGCCAAGGCACCGGGCGCCAGGAGCAGCGCGGACAAAATCAACGCCAGAAGTATGCGCACTCTTTCCTCCCTTCAGTCATCGTTCGGCTTATGCGACGCGCGCCAGCTTTTGTGCCGGCAGTTTGAGGTTGAACAGCTTCATCGCATTGCCGCCCAGTATATTGCGCTTGGCCTGCTCGTTCAGGAATGGCAGATCGTAGATAGTCGACGGGAGATCGAAATCCCAGTGCGGGTAGTCGGACGAATAGAGCAGCTGCGTTTCGGCCTTGATCATACGAAACGTCTGCTCGAGCGTTGCCATATCCGTCATTTCCATCGGCTGTGATGAAAAATACATATCGCGCATGTATTCGCTCGGCTTCCTTTTCAGCGCGGGCGCCTCGGACGAGCGCATCATGTATTCGTTGTCGAAGCGCTGCATCATAAACGGCACCCAGGCCAGGCCGCTTTCGACCCAAAGCACTTTCAGCTTCGGAAACCGCTCGGGCAGGCCGTTGGTGATCCAGTTGGCGAGATGCACCATGTTGTAGAACACGAAGCCGAGGGCGTGTACCGAGATGAAACGATTCATCATGCCGACGGTCTGATCGTTCCAATTGTAACCGGCGTGGAACGCGAGCGGCAGACCCATTTCTTCCAGCAGCGCGTAGGTCTTCATGAAGGAATTGTGGTGCACCGGCCGATAGCGCGCCGATGTCACCATGAATCCGACGACGCCCTTGCTTTGGCCGAATTCCTGCACTGTCCGAAATGCGGCGTCTGCGTCATTGAACGGCAGATAAAGCATCGAGCGGATACGCGGCTCATGCGCCAATACGCGTTCGGTGAGCCAACGATTATAGGCGCGCGCCAGCGCCACCTCGACTTCGACTTGCGGATGCAGGCCGAGCTGAAGCATCGGTGTCGGAAACATCACCGCTACATCGATCCCGATGGCATCCATCCAGCGGCGGGTCAGTGCGATATCGCGGTGCACGCCGGCTTCGGTCTTCTCCATGCCGCGTACCGCATAGCGCATCACGCGACCGCCCATGTCCTGGTAACCGACGCCGGCCGGCAACATGCCGACGCTCTTGGCGTTGGCCTGCCGCGCACTGCGGGCAAGCTGTTGCAGCACTGGATCATCCATGTAGTCGAGGATCTCCCCGATCGACTCGCTTTCGTAGTGGTGCGAGTCCACGTCGACGATGGGAAAATTCTTGTAGCCGCGCTCGGTCGCCTGTTTGGTTGCATGGGCCAGCAGCTTGCTGGTGTCGAATTCCTCGACCTCCATACGACGGAAATCGCTGAGGGGAAGATCCATGCACTATCTCCCCGACCAGGCTTGCCACATGCCAAGCTCGAACACTTGCAGATTCACGGCCTTAAGCATGGCCGTGACCGTCACCATCACGTCGGTTGCGGTCACCGCATCGGCCGGAAAGGCGGGCAGGGCGCCGTCGCGCTCGGCCGAGCGCTCGGCGTATAGCCGAACGGCATTCGCCAGCATGGTCTGAATTTCGGCGTCGCTCGGGCGCTCGGTCGCGCGTGCGATCGTTTCAGCTTGCGACGACATAAATGTCCTCCCCGCGCTGGACGACTTCGAAGCTCTTTAACTTCAGGCTCCGGTCGGCTGCGCATTCGCCTGTCTTGAGATCGTATTCGTAGCCGTGCCAGGGGCAGACGAAATGCATTTCATCGCTGGAAAACGTCTGGCCCAGCCAGCGCGCGGTCAGGGCCGATCACGTCCTCGACCTTGTGCATCATGATGCCTTCGCAAGCCGGTCCGCCCTGATGCACGCACAGGTTCTCGTAGGCGTAGAATTTGCCCTGCCAGTGGAAGACGCCGATTTCGCGCGCGCCGAGGCTGACAATGCGACGTTCTCCGTCGGGAAATTGTGCGGCTTTAGCGACAAATAGTTCCGGCATTCGCCCCGGCTCCAGCCCATTGATGGTCAGAAAAGTATGGCACCGAACCGCACAGCGCGCCAACAAAGTGGCTTCGCAGAAATCAGAACCAGGGTTGCAGCTATCCGCATTGTCTTCATGCACGGTATCGCGCAAGGTCCGCCGCCCTAGGAAAGGGGGCCGGGTGGACCCAGCAATAACGCTTTCGGCGACCGCGGGCGCCTTCCTGCTGGCGGGTTTCGTCAAGGGTGTCATCGGCCTTGGCCTGCCGACCGTATCGATTGGGTTGCTCGGGCTACTCATGACGCCTGCGCAGGCGGCGGCAATCCTTGTCGTGCCATCGCTGGTCACGAATATCTGGCAGGCCGCTGTCGGCGGCGGGCTCATCGCGCTGGCACGGCGGCTCTGGCCGCTCCTTGCTGGCATCTGCATTGGCACGCTTGCTGGGGCAGCCGCCTTGCCGCATGACGGGAATGGGCGTGCGACGGTCTGGCTCGGGCTGGCGCTTGCGGTCTATGCCGCATTTGGTCTGGTCAAAGGGCATTTTGCGGTGCCACGGCGCGCCGAAACCTGGCTCGGATTGCTCATGGGCGCAGCCACCGGCGCGATCACAGTGGCGACTGGCATCTTCGTCATGCCGGGAACGCCCTATATCCAGTCGCTCGAATTCGAGCGCGACAAACTGGTGCAGGCGCTCGGCCTGTCATTCACGGTGTCCACCGTCACGCTTGCTTTGGCGCTTGCCTACGCGGGTCAGGTGCGGACCTCGCTTGCGTGGCCTTCGCTGGTCGCGCTTGCCGCCGCGCTTGTCGGAATGGGGCTCGGACAACTCATCCGCGGGCGAGTGAAAGAAGAAACGTTCCGGCTATGCTTTTTTATCGGATTGCTGCTGCTCGGTGCGCATCTGGCGCTGCGCGGCCTCTTGTGATCGATTAGGCACCGCTCTTGAAGTCAACAGGACCCGTGCGATGAAAATCGTCGATCTCTCCCACGTCATGAATGTGCATACGCCCGGTTGGGTCGGCTACGCCGGCAACAAGATGTACTACGCGCAAAACCTGCAGACGCAGATGATCGTGGCGCAACGGATCGACACGGCGTTGCATGTGGGTACGCACTTCGATGGCGCCATGCATGCAACCGACAACCGCAAAGGCGATATGGCCTCGTTACCTCTCGATTATCTGGTCAACCGCGGCGTGGTGGTCGACATCTCAAAGCACATGCACGACTGGGCTGTGATTACGCCAGAAATAATCGAAAGTACCGGTGCAGATATTCGCGAGGGCGACATTCTCATTTTGCACACCGGCTGGCACAAACATTACGAAGGACAACCGCAGCAGGATCTGGTGAAATACTTCTGCTATCATCCGGGGCCGAATCTCGACACGTTGCACTGGATGCTGAAGAAAAAGATCCGGTGGTGGGGAATGGATTGCGGCTCTTGCGATCACGCCATGAATACGTCGATCCGTCGCATGCGGCCGGATCTCGCCGAGGAGTTCACGAAGAAACACGGCAAAACGCCGGCGGATTTTTTCGGCACTTTTGAATTCACGCACAAGAAGTCAGGCCGCAAAGTGCGCCAGGACATGTTTCCGTTCCACAGCTGGGCTTTTCAGGAAGGGCTGTTGCATGCGGAAAACCTCGGCGGCGACATCGAGATGATGTTGGGCAAGCGTTGCGTGATCGGCGCTTTTCCCTGGCGCTACGAAGGTCTCGAGGGATGCCCGTGCCGGATCGTCTGCTTCCTCGATATCGACATGTCGGTCGAGGCCGTCGGCGATGCCGCAAAGGCGATCATGCGCAGCTAAGATAGGCTCACCGCTCATTTCCCGCGTAAGCTGAATCCAGAATTCTTTTTGGCCTTCAATTTTTTTTACCGGGTCCCCGCTTTCGCGGGGATGAGCGGGCGTTTGCTCCTTGCATCAGCCGCGGATCGGGGCGGTTGCTCTGCAAGGTCGACTGGATCGCTTCGCGCAGGAGCTTGTATTTCGATTTCGGCCAACCTGCGACATGGATATCCGCCAACAGCTTGGCGGATTTGCCGAACACCACAATGCGATCGCCCACGCTGATCGCCTCTTCCAGTTGATGTGTGATCAGAATTGCGGTCGAGCCGCACTCACGCGCCAATTGGAGAAACGTGTCGCGGAGTTCTGCCGCCGTCACCTCGTCGAGATGCCCGAAGGCTTCGTCAGCGAGCAGAATGTCCGGCTCGACCGCGAACGCGCGCGCGATGGCAACGCGCTGGCGCATGCCGCCCGACAATTCGTGCGGGTAGGCATTGGTGAACTGGCCGAGGCCCAGCCGGTTGAGCCATGTCAGCGCGCGCTCGCGCTGCTCTTTCTCCGGCAAGCCGATGAGCTCGAGCGGAAGCCGGGCGTTGTCGAGTGCAGAGCGCCAGGGCAGCAATCGATCCTGCTGGAACACGGTGGCAATCCTGCCGCGGAAAAAGTCAAAGTCGGCATGCGGGCTCTTGTCGCCGATGTGGATCAGTCCTTCGCTTGGCGCCTCCAGCCCGATCATCAGATCGAAAAATGTGGACTTCCCGCAGCCGGTTTGGCCGACGATTGCCACCACCTCGCGTGGAGCAATGGCGAGATCGAGATGATCGATCGCCACCACGGACTGTCCGGTGGTGGTCTGGCGGAATACCTTGCGCAGGCCGCGCACTTCGATAGGCGGTGGACCGGTCATGCGCGCCACCGCAATATGCGCGCTTCGGCGCGCGCGACCATCGCTTCGAGCAAGAACAAAAGTGCGACCAGCACCAGCGTCCAGGCGAACACGTCCGCGACAGAGAAGAGCTCCTGCGCCACCGACAGTTGATGCCCGATGCCGGTCACGGCACCGACCAGCTCTGCGATGGTGACGACGCGGATCGCCAGGCTGATATTGACCTTCCAGCTGGTGAAGATGGTCGGCACGATCGCCGGCAGCATCAGCTTGAGGAAAAACTGCCAGGTCGTTGGCCGGAATGATTGCATCATATGGCGCAATTCGCGCGGCACGCCGCGCATGGCATCGAGCGTATCGATCAGAAACACCGGGCCGCACACCACCACCAGCACAAAACAGATGCGGAACTCGACACCGGGAAACCACAGCACCGCAAACAAGATCCACGACACCACGGGCACCGCCATGAGCAAGCGGATCATCGGATGCAGGTATTTATCGAGCGAATCCGAACGGTACATGGCCATCGCCAAAGCGAGGCCCAGTACGAACGATACGAAGAGAGCGGCGATCACGCGCGCCAACGTTACCGCGATGTCGATCGGCGTTATGGTCGTTAAACTTCGCGCGATACGCACGAAACTGGGGATGGCAAATGGCGGAATCCCGAGATAAGGCGCCAAGTGTGACAGCGCCTCCCAGACGATGGCGAAGACGAGAAGGGAAACGAGAGTTTGGCGCGGAAAGGTCAGTACTGGGACAACTGACTCTCCGCACAGCTCCTCATGGGGCATAGATGATCTTCTCGTCCGGCATCTTTTCGTAGAACCCCGCCTTCACCGCGCGCTCCATCATATCGGTGATGGTCTTGCGGGTCGCCGGCTCCCAGGCGGGCTCAATCACCATTTGCAGGCGCTTGCTCGCCAGCGCGGCGGTCAAAATTCCTGGCGGGAGTTTGAGCGTTTCGTTGGCGATCTTGTCGGCTTCGGCGGTGTTCGACTGCAGGAATTTGGCGACGTCCTGTAACGCTGCGATCAGCATTTTTGGCGCGTTTGGATTTTTCGCGATCGCATCGGCACGCATCGCCGTCACGATTTCCCATCCGTCCTGTCCGGTGATCTCTTTCCAGCCTTGCGCGCCATTGAAGATCACCTTCCAGTCCGGATTTTGCTTGAGGATGATGCTTGCCAAAGGCTCGATGACCAATGCGGCGTCGACCCGGTCAGCCTCGAGCTGGGCGCGAGCGACCGCGAAATTGGCATTGACGACGATGATGTCCTTGCCAAGGTCAATGCCCTTTGCCGCCGCGTACATCTTGGTGACTTGGAATTGCGACCCGCCCATGTCGATTGCGAGTTGCTTGCCCTTCAAGTCAGCCAGCGATTTGATCTGGTCGTTCTTGGTGAAAATGACGAGATCGGCAAGCGTGAAGCCGCTACCGATGATGCGGACTGGCACGCCCTCCTGGTAAAGCTTCTGCAGAATTGTCGGGCCGCCGATCAGCACGTCGGTTTCGCCGGTAGCAAAGCCGGCATAGAACGCGGCGATCGATGGGTAAGCGTGAATATCCAGCTCAAAACCGTTTTTCGTGTCGAAGCCTTGCGCTTTCATGATGTTCCACACCAGCGGATTGAACACCGGCAGCGTGAGGCTGGAGACTTTGATCACCGGTTTCTGTTGCGCGTACGCCGGGACCGACACAATTCCAGCCGCCGCAATTGCGATGGCAGTGGCGAGCGCGGCAAGGCCGCGTCGAGACAAATTGGACATGGACAAATTCCCCCTCGTGGTCCCTCAAACGTGATCTTGCGCGTCACGTGGCTTGAAGGCGAGCGTGACTTTACTCCGCTTTCATTTGTGTGCAAATAATCGATCGGTGTAGCCGGAGGGCGTGATGCCGCACATCACCGCGCGAGACGGGACGCGGCTCTATTACGAAGAAGCGGGCAGCGGTTCACCGGTGATATTCGTTCACGAATATGCCGGCGACCATCGCAGCTGGGAGATGCAGATGCGCTTTTTCTCCCGCGCGCATCGCTGCATTACCTACAGCCAGCGCGGTTATCCGCCCTCTGACGTGCCATCCGACGGCGCAAAATACAGTCAGGATATCGCGCGCGATGACGTCGTGGCAGTGATGGATTCACTGAAAGTCGACAAGGCGCACGTGGTTGGCCATTCGATGGGTGCCTATACCGCGTTGCACGTCGGCATCCATGCGCCGGCGCGTTGTATTTCGGTGGTTGCCGCCGGCTGCGGCTGGGGCTCGACCCCGGATGTCAAGAAGCGCGAGGAAATGAAAGTCCTTGCTGCCGAGATCGGCAAGATGTTTGCCGAGGAGGGCATCGCATCGGCGGCGGCGAAATATGCCGATGCCCCGATGCGTCAGGCGCAGAAAAACAAGGATCCACGCGGCTACGCGGAATTCGCACGCATGTTGTCTGAACATTCCGCCGAAGGTCACGCGCAGACCATGTTCAATCTTCAGCTCAAGCGGCCGACGCTGTGGGAGATGGAAACGGCGCTGAAGAAGTTGTCCGTGCCGCTGCTGATTATCGTGGGCGACGAAGATGAGCCTTGCATCGATGGCAGCGTTTTTCTCAAGCGCACGGCGCCGACCGCCGGCTTACTGGTGATCCCGCGCACCGGCCACAATGTCCCGACTGAAGAGCCGGCTGCATTCAACGCAGCGTTGGCCGATCTGTTTGCAGCAGCGGAGGCCGGGCGCTGGCTTGCGCACAAACCGTCAAAGTAGAACCGGGAGGAAGCGATGGACCTCAAGCTGAAGGGCAAGACCGCGCTGGTTACTGGCGGCAGCGAAGGAATTGGCAAGGGCATCGCCCGCGCGCTGGCCAAGGAAGGTGTCGATGTTGCGATCTGCGCGCGGCGCAAAGAGCCGCTCGAAGCCGTGGCGACTGAGATCGCCAAGGAAACGGGGCGCAAGATCGTGGCTATCCCCGCTGATCTGCGTCAGGACGCCGACGCGAAAAACTTCATCGAGCACGGCGCCAAGGCGCTCGGCCGTATCGACATCATGGTCAATAACGCTGGTTCGGCGGCCGGCGGCGTGATCGAACATCTGACTGAAGATGATTGGGAGAAGGGGCTTCAACTCAAGTTCATGGGCTATGTGCGCTGCCTGCGCTATGCGCTGCCGATCATGGTCAAGCAGGGCGGCGGACGCGTTGTGAATCTGATCGGCAATGACGGCGTGAAACCGTCCTATTGGGAAATCTGCCCGGGCGCGGCCAATGCGGCGGGGCAGAACCTCACGCTCTCGCTGGCCGGGCAGTACGGCAAGAATGGCATCAGCTTTGTCGCGGTCAATCCAGGCCCGGTGCGGACTGAGCGCTGGGCCGGGCTGGTCAAGGCAATGTCGCGCGACATGAAGATTTCATACGAGCAGGCCGACAAGCTGGCACCCGCCTCGATCCCCATGGGCCGCATCGCAGAGGTCGAAGAGGTTGCGAACCTCGTCGTTATGTTGGCCTCGCCGCTGATGCAAATGGTCAACGGCACGATGATTGAAATCGACGGCGGCCAGGACAAGCCGCTGATGGACCGCTTCCGCGACAAGCCGACGGGATAGGTCGCGCGGCAACCGTCGCGCTGCTATGGCTGGCTTGACAAGCGCGGGGATGCGGACGGACTATTTGCGTACAAACGAGTTCGCCCGCCGGAGGCGACAGGACATTGATATTCGCGGCGCCGTATCAGGACAGCGGTCAGCCGTCACGCAGGGAGCTTCAGTCATGACACCTACGCGTCACGTGTTCACTCTCGCGCTCGCCGCCGGCCTTGCCGGTTTCGCATCACTGGCGTCAGCGCAGGAGACCATCAAGATTGGCGAGCTCAACAGCTACAAGGCGCAGCCTGCCTTCCTTGACCCATACAAGAAGGGCATGGATCTGGCCCTCGAAGAGATCAACGCTAAGGGCGGTGTGCTCGGCAAGAAGCTGGAACTGATCTCGCGCGACGACGGCGCCAACCCGGGCGAAGCCGTACGCGTTGCTGAAGAACTGGTGACGCGGGAAGGCGTCGTGATGATCGCCGGCACCTTCCTTTCGCATATCGGCCTCGCGGTGACGAACTTCGCGGGCCAGAAGAAAGTCTTCTTCCTCGCCGCTGAGCCGCTGACCGACAAGATCACGTGGCAAAACGGCAACAAGTACACGTATCGCCTGCGCGCCACGACCTATATGCAGACGGCGATGCTGATGCCGGCTGCCACTGCCGCCAAGAAAAAGAGATGGGCGCTGGTCTATCCAAACTTCGAGTACGGCCAGTCGGCGGCGGAGAACTTCAAGACGCTGATGAAAAAAGCGCAGCCGGACGTTGAATTTGTCACGGAACAGGCCCCGCCGCTGGGCAAGATCGACGCCGGCGCGGTGGCGCAAGCGATCGATGACGCCAAGCCGGACGCCATCTTCAACGTGTTGTTCGGCGGCGATCTCGCCAAGTTTGTGCGCGAGGGCAACACCCGCGGCGTGTTCAAGAATCGTACAGTGGTGAGCCTGCTTTCGGGCGAGCCGGAATATCTCGATCCGCTCAAGGACGAAGCTCCCGTCGGCTGGACGGTTACCGGCTATCCTTGGGACAAGATCAAGACTCCGGCGCATCAGGCTTTCGTCGCCGCCTATCAGAAGAAATTCAACGACTATCCGCGTCTCGGCTCGGTGGTCGGATATGTCACCATCAAGTCGATTGCGGCCGGCATCGCCAAGGCGAAATCGACCGATACCGAAAAGCTGGTCGAGGCGTTCAAGGATCTCAAAGTCGACAGTCCGTTGGGGCCGTTCGTCTATCGTGCCAGCGATCATCAGGCCACGATGGGCGCCTATGTCGGCAAAATCGCGCTTGAGAATGGCAAGGGGACGATGGCCGACTTCAAATATGTCGACGGCGCCTCGGTGCTGCCGAGCGACGCAGAGGTCAAGAAGCTGCGGCCGACAGAAACGAATTGATGCATCGTCACGTACTCGCTTACCCTCTTCCGCAAGAAGAGGGTAAGCGGGGCCGCGGCGAGCATTAAATGACCTTCAGTGCATTCCTCTTTCAGGCGCTCAACGGGCTTTCCACCGCCTCCGGCCTGTTCTTTGTCGCCGTCGGATTGTCGCTGATCTTCGGCGTTTCCCGCATCATCAATATCGCCCATGGGTCCCTGTATATGTTGGGGACCTACATCGCCTATTCATTTGCAACGCATATTGGCGGTGCGCTGGGATTCTGGGGCGGTATCATCGCCACCGCTCTCATCGTCGGTGTGATTGGTGCACTGATCGAAATCGTGTTGTTGCGCCGGGTCTATCGCGCACCCGAGCTCTTTCAACTCCTTGCTACTTTCGCGCTGGTGCTGGTGATCAACGATGCCGTGCTTTGGATCTGGGGTCCTGAGGACCTGTTGGGCCCGCGCGCGCCGGGGCTGCGGGGGTCGATTGAGGTCCTTGGACGCCAGTTGCCGAGCTATGACCTGTTCCTGATCGTCATCGGCCCACTGGTGTTGCTGATATTGCATTTTGCGCTCGCACGCACCCGCTTCGGTCGTTTGATACGCGCAGCCACGCAAGATCGGGAAATGGTGAGCGCCCTCGGTGTCAACCAGGCCGTCCTGTTCACCTCGGTGTTTGCACTTGGTGCGGCGCTGGCCGGTTTCGGCGGCGCGCTGCAGGTCGCGCGAGAGCCCGCCAATCTTGCCACTGATCTGGTCGCGATCGGTGACGCTTTCGTGGTCGTTGTCGTCGGTGGCATGGGTTCGATCACCGGCGCCTATCTTGCAGCTGTGATCATCGCCGAAGTGAAAGCCATCTGTATCGGAATTGGTGTCGTTGATTTCGGATTTATGACCGTCAATTTTTCCAAACTCACGCTGGTCGCCGAATTCCTGGTTATGGCGGTGGTGCTGATCGTGCGGCCTTACGGTCTGCTCGGTCGGCCGCAAGCCTTCGTACGTTCGATTGCCGAGCCGGAAGATCCCATCCGCGCCGCGACGCCCGCGCTTAAAGTGTTCGGCGTGGCGGTGCTTGTGCTGCTGTTATGTCTGCCGCTCCTTGCGCAGACGTCGCCTTACCTTCTTATTCTTGGCATCGATGTACTGATCGCGGTGATATTCGCGACCTCACTGCACTTCATCATGGGCCCCGGTGGCATGCATTCCTTTGGGCACGCCGCCTATTTCGGCCTTGGCGCCTACGGCGCGGCCCTGCTGGTCAAATGGTTAGCCGTACCGATGGGAGTTGCATTGCTCGCGGCACCGCTGGTCGCGTTCGGCGGTGCGCTGTTGTTCGGCTGGTTCGCCGTGCGGCTATCGGGCGTTTATCTCGCCATGTTGACGCTTGCCTTTGCTCAGATCGTCTGGGCCCTGGTGTTCCAATGGGAGGCGCTGACCGGCGGCTCCAATGGCGTGATCGGCGTTTGGCCGCCGCCGCCATTCGACAAGGCGTGGGTCTATTACTTGCTCACCCTGGTCCTCGCCGTTGTCGGCGTGCTGTTGTTGCGCCGCTTCTTGTTTGCGCCCTTCGGCTACGCCATGCGCGCTGGCCGCGATTCCGTGCTCCGCGCCGAGGCCATCGGCATCGACGTCAAACGTGTTCACTGGCTCGGTTTTGCCATCGCCGGTTGCGTCTGCGGCGTCGCAGGCGGGCTGTTCGCGTTTGCCAAGGGCTCGATTTCGCCTGAAACGATCCATGTCAGCCGCTCGATTGACGGCCTGGTTATGGTGCTGCTCGGCGGCATCCAGACGCTCACCGGCCCGATCGTCGGGGCTTCAGTGTTTGCCACGCTGCAGGACACGGTGATGCGGCAGACCGAATATTGGCGGGCACTGCTTGGCCTCATCATTCTGTTGCTTGTGCTGGCTTTCCCGCAGGGAATTGTTGGTGCGTTTTCGTCGCTCTGGCGCAAGTCAGGTATGAAATCATGAGTGTGCTCGCGATCCGCTCGTTGTCCAAAACGTTCGGCGGCGTGCGCGCGGTCAATGACGTCAGCTTCGAGATTGCGCAAGGCGAGTTTCTCGCCATGATCGGCCCCAACGGCGCCGGCAAATCGACTTGCTTCAACATGATCAATGGGCAGCTCGAGCCGGATTCGGGTGAGATTCTGTTCGCAGGCCGCGACATTGCCCGGCTCGAGGCGCGCGAGATCTGGCGGCTCGGGGTCGGCCGGACTTTCCAGGTCGCCGCGACTTTCGGTTCGATGACGGTCATCGAAAACGTGCAAATGGCGCTGATTTCGCACGCGCACGAGATTTATCACTTGTGGCGGGCATCGGCGGATTTGCATCGCGATCGTGCGCTTGATCTTCTCGAACAGGTCGGCATGCGCGAGGCTGCCGAGCGTCCGAGCCGTGAACTCGCCTATGGCGACGTCAAGCGTGTCGAACTCGCCATCGCTCTCGCCAATGAGCCGCGCCTCTTGCTGATGGATGAGCCTACGGCCGGCATGGCGCCGCGAGAGCGCAACGATCTCATTGCACTCGTCAAGCGGCTTGTGGTGGAACGCGGAATTTCGGTGCTGTTCACCGAGCATTCGATGGACGTCGTGTTCGCCTTTGCCGACCGGATCATTGTGTTGGCGCGGGGACGACTGATCGCAGACGGCGATGCCGCCTCGATCCGCGACAATCCGCAAGTGCGCGACGTCTATTTCGGCACCGGCAAGACCTTCGCTGGAGCAGCGCCATGAGCGAAGCAATGCTCACGGTGGAACGCATGAGCGCCTGGTACGGCGCGGCGCGCATCCTCTATGACCTCAGCTTTGAAGTTGGTCGCGGCGAAGTCGTAGCGCTGATGGGGCGCAACGGCGCCGGTAAATCCACCACCATGAAGGCGATCATGGGTCTCATGGCGCAACGCCAGGGCATGGTCCGCTTCAACGGCGAGGATATTTCAAACCGCAAACCCTTTGAGATCGCGCGTCGCGGCCTGGGCTTTACCCCGGAAGACCGCCGTATCTTTGTCGATCTGACCGTGATGGAAAATCTCGATGTCGGACGTCAGCCCCCGCGCCGGTTCGCCGATGGAAAGCCGGCCCCGTCCTGGACGCCGGAACAGTTGTTCACGCTTTTTCCCAACCTTGCAGAAATGCCGGACCGCCTGGGCGGGCGCATGAGCGGTGGCGAACAGCAGATGCTCACCGTGGCGCGCACGCTGATGGGCAACCCGCTGCTGGTGCTGCTCGATGAGCCCTCGGAAGGCGTGGCGCCGCTGATCGTCGAGCAGATGGCACACACGATCATCGCGTTGAAGCAACAGGGGCTGTCGATTTTGCTGTCAGAACAGAATATTCATTTTGCCCGGCTGGTATCCGATCGCGTCTATGTGTTGGAAAAGGGTCAGATTCATTGGCAGGGTTCGGTCGCGCAGCTTGATACCAACCTGGATGTGCAAAGGACCTATCTCACGGTATAGGATGGCGATGAGCAGGGCGAAGGCATGAAGACACTGGGGCGGGAAAAACTGAAAGTCGTGGCGGCTCAGGCCGATCCGTCGGAGCAGGGGCGCTATGTGCTCGACGACCAGGTTGGCTTTCTGATGCGCATCGCAATGCAGCGCCATACATCGATATTTATGTCGCGCATGATCGAGGGTTTGACCCAGACCCAATTCGCCGCGCTTGCCAAACTTTATGAGGTCGGCCCCTGCTCGCAGAACCATCTCGGCAGGCTGATTTATCTCGACGCCGCGACCATCAAGGGCGTCGTTGACCGGCTGGACTTGCGCGGTTTCCTCACCGCTCTCAACGATCCGAAGGACCGGCGCCGCCGCGCGGTTGCGCTCACCGATCGTGGACGGCAGGTGACAGAGGCCGCCATGCTGGTCGCCGCCGACATAACCGCCGCTACTTTGGGCCCGCTGACGGCGGACGAGCAGCGGCAGGTTGCGAAGCTGCTACGCAAATTGGGCTGATTACGCAGCCCGGAATCAATCACCAAAGACCCTTCAACCGGCCGCCGTCCAGATTCACCGCCACGCCGGTGATGTAGCTCGCGCGCTCCGAGCACAGGAAAACAGTTGCGTTGGCAAGTTCTTCCGGCTTGCCCATGCGGCCGAGTGAGTTTTTCTTCGCTGCGATCTTGCGCGCTTCGGCTTCGGACGCGACGCCGAATTCCTTCTTCATGCCTTCGGTATTGCGCACCCAGAGATCGGTCGCCACCCAGCCGGGACAGATGGCGTTGACCAACACGTTGTCTTCGCCGAATTCCTCGGAAAGCGATTTGGTCAAATTCAGCAATGCGCTATTCGTCATGGCGCTGCCGAACATGTAAGGGTCAGGCTCTTTGCCGGCACCGCCGATCGTGTTGACGATACGGCCCCACTTCTGCGCCTTCATCATCGGATAGACGGCCCGGATGGCGCGCATGAAACCGAAAAGTTTGGTTTCGAGCTGCGTCTTGAGCTCATCGTCCTTGATCGATGCAAAGCGGCCCGAATACATCTGTGCCGGCGTTGTTGACGAGGATGTCGACGCCCCCGAGCTTCTGCTTCGCGGTCTCCACCATTTTCGTGATGTCGGATTCTTTCGTCATGTCGGCGACTGACCGCATGCACTTCGCCTCCAGTGCGCTTGGCCAGATCATCGCGTGCCTTTTCAAGTTTCTGCTGATTGCGGCCGGTAATAAGTACGCGCGCGCCTTCTTCGAGGAATTGCCGTGCGGTCTCGAAGCCGATGCCGCTCGAGCCACCGGTGACGATCGCGCGGCGGCCTTTGATTCCCAAATCCATCTCACTCTCCCGTTGACGCCCTCAGACACAGCATAGAGTATCGCTCGCGGCGGCAATGCAACAATAAAACGAGGAACGCAATGCAGCTCGGCCTTGGCGGCAAGGTTGCTGTGGTCACTGGCGCCTCGCGCGGCATCGGCAAGGCGGTGGCGCAAGTGCTGCTGGAAGAAGGATGCGCGGTTGCAATTTGCAGTCGAAACGCCGCGCAGCTTGACGCCGCGGTAGCTGAGTTGGCGACAAAGGGCCGCGTGCTGGGCGTGCCAACCGACGTCACCGACGAAAATGCAGTGAAAAAATTTATCGATGTGGTGCTCAGAGAATTCGGCCGCATCGACATTCTCGTCAACAATGCCGGCACTCATCTGCGCGGAACGGTCGAAACCACCACGCTCGACATTCTCGAGCGGCAGCTGCGCGACAAGGTCTTCGGGTTTTTCGCCATGATAAAAGCCGTGCTGCCCACCATGAAGGCGCAGCGCGACGGGCGCATCGTCAATATTGTGGGCCAGGCGGCGCGCCACCCGCATCCGGACCGGTTCCCGTCCGGCGTCACAAATGCCGCGCTGATGGCGCTGAACAAGTCGGTGGCGGATTCAGTCGCGCGCGACAATATCCGCGTCAACGCGGTATGCCCGCAATATATCGAATCTGAATTGCTTGCATCGCTGATCCAGAAGGAGATGCGCGAGCGCGGCGTCGATCGCGCGACAGCGTCGGCAGGGTTCACCCGCGCAAACCCGCTTGGCCGCACCGGTCGGCCGGACGAGGTTGCCGATCTCGTCGCATTCCTCGTTTCCGATTGTGCCGGATTCGTCGCCGGCAGCGCGGTGAGCATCGATGGCGGCTATCACCGCTACGTATTCGGGTGAAATCGGCATGCAGCTTGGATTGACCGGCAAAGTTGCGCTCATCAGCGGCGGTACCAGTGGCATCGGGCTGGCCATCGCGCAGACGCTCGCGGCGGAAGGCTGTAACGTCGCCATTTGCGGACGCGACAAGGCCAGGCTCGACAGAGCGGTAGCCGCGATCAAATCGGCAGAGGCCAAAGGCTTTGTCGCTGATGTCTGCAAGCCGGCCGATGTCGCCGCGCTCGTCGACAACGTCACCAAAGCCTGCGGTGGCATAGATATCGTCGTAAGCAATGCGGGCACGCATCTACCCGGCCGTCTCGATGAGATCACGAGTGAGGCGCTACAGCGTCACTTCCAGACCAAGGTGGTCGGCGCCTGGGAACTGGCGCGGCGCGCAGTGCCGGTAATGCAGCAACGCGGCGGCGGCCGGTTCATCGTCATCATCGGGCAGGCCGGCAAGGTGCCGCAGGCCAACGCGATCGCGTCGACGGTGATCAACGCCGCGCAGCACGCCTTCGTGAAATCGTTGTCCGACGAGCTCGCGCCGCACGGCATTCTCGTCAATGCGGTGTGCCCGAGCCGGATCAAAAGCCCGCTGACCGAAAGTCTCACACTGCACAACGAGGTCTACTTCGGCCGCAGCCTCGAGCAGCAGGAGAGCAAGCTGGGGCGCCGAAGTGCCGCTCGGCCGTTGGGGCACGCCGGAAGATATCGCGAAAGCGGTCGCGTTCCTGGCCTCTGATCGCGCCGCGTTTCATCTGTCGGCGCCAATATCGACGTCGATGGCGGCCACCAGCGCTCGATCTTCTAGAGGTCGCGAGCCATGATCGACCTGCGGCATGTCTCGAAGACGTTCCGGAAGAAGCGACGAATTGGTCGACGCGGTTCGCGACATCAACCTGACCATCGCGCAAAAGGAAATCGTCGCCGTCATCGGGCCGAGCGGCTGCGGCAAGTCGACTCTGCTCAACATGATCGCGGGCCTTTATCACGCCGTCGAGCGGCTCGATCGTCTACAAAGGCGCGCAGGTGTCAGGACGTCAACACCGACGTCGGCTACATGACGCAGAAGGACAATCTGCTGCCGTGGCGCACCGTGCGCGACAACGTCGCGTTTCCGCTCGAGCTTGCCGGCGTGGTCGAAGGCCGAGCGCGCGCGAGCGCGCCGACCAGGTGATCAAACACGTCGGCCTCGACGGCTTCGAGCACCGCTATCCGCACGAGCTGTCAGGCGGCATGCGCAAGCGTGCGTGCCTGGCGCGCATGCTGCTCTACGGCGCCGAGACCGCGCTGCTCGACGAGCCGTTCGCCGCGCTCGACGCACAGCTCAAGCTCGCCATGCATGACCTGCTGCTGCAAGCTCGCCGCCGAAACCGGGCAGACCGTCGTGCTCGTCACCCACGATCTGATGGAGGCGGTGACGCTCGCCGACCGCGTCGTGGTCTGCACCCGCCGCCCGGCCATGGTGGCGCTCGAGCAGCGCATCGAGCTCAAGCGTCCGCGCGACGTGCTCAACGTCCGCTTCACCAACGCGTTCAAGGAGCTATTACGACGCGCTGTGGGAGCGCCTGCGCGTCGAGTACCAGGAGGAGCGGGTATGACCTCGCCCGATGCCGACGCCGCGTCAGACGGGTCTGCGCGACGATGCTGCAAACGCAGCGCGCACGCGGGCTCGGCAGCGGCTTGGCATGGTGATCTGCCAGGTGGCGCTCGGGCATCGCGCTTTTGCTGCTGTGGCAAGGCGCGTCGGGCCGGCTGGTCGACAATTTCTTCATCTCCAATCCGCTCGATGTCGGCACGCGGCTGTTGGGCTGGATCGCCGACGGCTCGATGCTTCTGCCACATGTGGGCGACCGTCTACGCCACCGCTCATGGGCTTCTTCATCGGTGCCGTCGGCGGCGTCGTCCTCGGCATCTGGCTTGGCGTCTCGCCCTTCACCAGCCGGCTGCTCAATCCCTATCTGAACGCGCTCAATGCGCTTGCCCAAGGTCGCGCTGGCGCCGCTGTTCGTGCTGTGGTTCGGACTCGGCATCGAATCCAAGATCGCGCTGGCGGCGGTGCTGGTGCTGTTCCTGGTTTTCCTCAACACTTTGCCGGCGTTCGCGAGGTCGACCAGGACCTGATCGACTGCGCGCGGCTGATGAAGGCGACGCGCGCGCAGGTCATCGCCAAGGTCGATCGTTCCCTCGGCGATGTCGTGGGTTTTCGCGGGGCTGAAAATCTCGGTGCCCTATGCGCTGATCGGCGCCGTGCTGGGCGAGATGATCGCCGCCAACCGCGGGCTCGGCTACCTCGTGCAGTTCTCGGGCGCGCAATTCGATACCGCCGGCGTCTTCGCGGTGCTGATCGTGATCGCACTACTTGCCGTTGCCCTTAATTTCCTGGTCGAAATCGGTGCAGCATCGCATGGAGCGATGGCGGATCGTCAGCCGCTGAACAAAGCAATGAGTAGGGAGGACATGCAGCGATGAGAGCTTCTTGAAATTGGCGGCGGTCGCTGCTGGCGACGATGTTCGCGGCTGCGGCGTGCGGCCGAGACCGGTCAAGATCACCAATATCGGCCACGGCTACTATTCCGGCGCGCTTTATGTCGCCAAGCAGGAGAAGCTGTTCGAGAAATACGGCCTCGAGCCCGACATCTCTTACGTGCAGGGCGGCCCGCTGGCGCTGCAGGCCGTGCTGACCAAGCAGGCCGATGTCGGCATCCTGTCGCTATGAACACGTGCTCACCGTCGGCGGTGCAGGGCAAGCGGATCGTCGCCTTCTTCAATATCGCCAACCGCCCGGTCAACAACGTCATCGCCAGCGACAAGCTGATGGCTGGCGCGGAAAAACTCAGCGTCGATGACAAGATCAAGCGCCTCAAAGGCCAGCGCGTCGGCGATGCCGTCGGCCAACGGCTCCGGCGAGAAAATGCTCGGCGTGCTGGCCAAGAAATACGGCCTGACGCTGCCCGGCGATATCACCAGCGTCTATCTCGGCGCCGAAGCCGCCGTCCTATGTCGCCGCATTCCAGAAGGATCTGATCGACGCCGCGCTGCCGTTCGAGCCGGCCGGCGTGCTGGTGCAGCAGGCCGGCAAGGGCAAGATCTTTCTCAACATGATGAACGGCGAGATCCCGGAGTTCCGCGACATTCTGTTCATGACGCTTGCCACCCATCCGGACATCATCAAAGAGAAGCCCGAACTGCTGCGCAAGGTCGTCGCAGGTATTCACCGAGGCGCAGAAGATTCTCAAGAATGATCCGAAGCGCGGCAAGGCGCTGATGGCCAAGGAATATCCGAGCATGACGCCGGAGACCAACGACCAAGCCTATGAAACCGTCAGCCAGATCTGGACGCAGAGACGGCCGCATGACCGAAGCCCAGGCGCGCGCCACCTTCGCCTATCTGCAGCCGAAGGGCCCGGCTGAAGTCGATTTCCCGTCGACCTTCACCAACGAATTCCTGCCGAAAAAATAACGATACAAACGGAGGTGCCGGTGTTCACTGTAGGCGATGCCACGATCACGCGTGTCGAGGAAACCAATCTTCCGAGTTATCCGCTGCGGGATATCTTTCCGGAATTTACCGACGCGCACATGGCCGAGCACAAGCATTGGCTGGCGCCGCATCACTACGACGCGGACAACGGGAATGATCAAGCTCGCCGTCCACAGCTGGCTGCTGCAGATCGGCGGCAAGAAGATCCTGATCGACTCCTGCTGCGGCAACAATAAAGCCAAGCCAGGCCGGCCGTTCTGGCACATGCTCAATGTGCCTTATCTCGAACGGCTAGCCGCCGCCGGCGCGCGGCCGGAGGAAATCGATCTGGTGATGTGCACGCACCTGCATCACGATCATGTCGGCTGGAACACGCAGCAGAAGGACGGCAAATGGGTGCCGACATTTCCCAATGCGCGCTACGTGTTCTCCAAGCCGGACGTCGACTACTTCTCGAAGGTCGACGCCGATCCCAAGGAAGGACCGGCGGAGCTCGGCACGTTCCGGGAGTGCGTCGTGCCGATTCTCGAACACGGCCGTGCCGACCTCGTCAGCGGCGGCCCGCACCGGCTCAACGACTTCATCGAGATCGATTCGGCGCCCGGCCATTCGCCCGGTCACGTCGTTCTTCAAGCTGGAAAGCAAAGGCAAGCGCGCCGCCTTCATTGGCGACGTGTGGCACCATCTGCTGCAGGTCTACTATCCCGACTGGAATTTCCCGAAAAATTCGGATGCCGGCACAGGCGCAGGTCAGCCGGCGCAAGGTGCTCGATTATTGTGCCTCAAGCGGTGCGCTGGTGTTTCCGGGGCATGTCGGCTTGCCCTTTGCGGGCCGCATCGAGGCCGCGCAAAAGGGATACCGGCCGCATTTCGAGCCATAATCTCAAAAGCCGTAAAGCTGCGCCGGATTATCGACCAGCGTCTTATTGCGCGCGGCTTCGTCGGGAATCCAATCGAGGAGCATGTCGAGCATCCAGGCATCGTCCGGCACCCGCACGCCGGGAGTGGGGTGCGGCCAATTTGTCGCCCACAACATTCGCTCCGGCGCGGCTTTGGCCAATGCCTTGGCGAGCTTGCCGACATCGTCGTAGTTCGGCGGTCCTACCTTCGAGACCTCATAGGGTGCCGACAATTTGACCCAGGTACGACCGCTATCAACGAGTCCTTGAAGCGTGCGAAATCCCGGGTGATCGAGCGGGACCGGTTCAAGGAATTTTCCGACGTGGTCGATCACCAGCGTGCTTGCGAGCCGTTTTAGCATTGCGGCACGCTCGGGCAGGTCACGGCCATCGAGCTGCAACTGCACGTGCCAGCCAAACGGCGCTACGCGGGCCGACATAGTCTCGAGAATATCCCAGGGCAGCGGCGCGCCCGCCAACATGAAGAAGCGGATGCCGCGTGCGCCGAGCCTGGTCAGCCGATCGAGTTCGGCATCGCTGACAGTTTCGTCGACGACGACGATGCAGCGCGCATTCCGGCCCATAGTGGCGACAGCTTCCAGCGTGCAGCGATTGTCCTTGCCGTAGGTCGATGGCTGCACGACGACGGTTCGCTCGATGCCGAGGCGCTCGCACATCTTCTGGTAAGCAGAGACGGGCGCCGCGGGCGCATCGATCTTGGCCGTCGGCGCTTTTGGATATTTGGGATCATAGATGTGCATATGCGTGTCGCAGGTGCCGGGAGGCGCCTTGAGTTTCGGCTTAAGCGTGCTTTCGATGGCTGGCATGACGCGATCCTAATGGCAGATAAGTCCGGTCCCGTTTGGATTTTGGAAGCAGCCGACCGAAGCCGGGAGCACGTGCTTGGGTATCCACAAGACGACCTCGGGAAAAAAGATGCAGAATGCGATAGTTGCAAAGAAAACGACATAGATGGCAAGGCCGCTCGCAATGCCTGCGAGAAGCGCACGCCGACGAACTTCGACGCCCACCGGACCGGAAGGAATTGTAGTCGAGGGCTTGGGGGACGGATAGATATCTTATATGGCAGCCTTGAGCCGCTGCGGCGTAACAGGAAGCTGCGTCACCAGCCCGGGACGCTGGAGCGCGTCATCGATCGCCGAGGCGATCACGGCACCGACCGGGTTGGCGCCGCCTTCGCCGGCACCTTTCAGGCCGAGTGGATTGAGCGGGCTTGGCGCGTCTTCCGATACCAGAATGGAAATTTCCGGGACCTCACGCGCGGTCGGCATCAGATAGTCGGCAAAGGTGACCGAGAGTGGCTCGCCGTTCTCGTCGTAACGGAATTCTTCGAGCAATGCACCGCCGACACCTTGCGCCAGACCGCCGGCAATTTGACCTTCCACCAGCTTCGGGTTCACGGCCTTGCCGATATCGTAGGCGATGACATAGCGCTCGATTGCAACATTGCCGGTATCGGTATCGACGCGCACCGCGGCCACATGCACGCCGTATGGATAGACCATGTGGGTTGATTTAAATGTATCTTCGGCGCTCAAGCCGTCGGGCAGCGTCCGCGCAAGTTCGGCCAACGGCATTGACGGTCCAGGCCCGTGAGCGCGCACGATGTCGCCATTCACGATGTCGAGCGCATCCGCGCGGCTTTGCATCAGCTCAGCTGCGGCCTCTAGCACGCGCGTTCGCAATTTGTCGGCGGCAAGGCGCGTCGCTTCTCCACACATCACTGTGACGCGCGAAGCGAATGCGCCCATTCCGCGCGCAATGCGGTCAGTCTGGCCGTGGGTGACGCGGATATTCGCGTAGTCGACGCCAAGGGTATCGGCGCAGATCTGTGCGATGACGGTCTCCACGCCCTGGCCAATGGAGGCCACACCGGTAATGACCTCGATCGTGCCGTCGGGCTTGATTTCGACGCGCACAGTGTCGAATGGCCCAAGCCCGCTCTTCTCGACGAACATTGCAACACCGGCGCCGACTTTTTCGCCGTTTTTGCGGCGTTCGCCGAGCTGCTTTTGAAGTTCGTCCCAGCGCAGCCGCTTTAAGCGCCTTGTCGAGAAGCAGGGCGTAGTCGCCGAGTCGTAGACAATCTGCGTGCCCAACGTGTCGAGCCCGAGCGTGTAGGGCATCGCGCTCTTGCCGATGAGGTTGCGCTTGCGAATCTCGACCTTGTCCACGCCGACTTTGGCGGCGATCGCGTCCAGCAGCCGCTCGCGCACGAACGTGGATTCGTAACGGCCCGGTGCGCGGTAGGTGCCGCAGGGTGTTTTGTTGGTCAGCCGAATGTGGCCGGTGGCGCGATAGGCCGGCACGCGATAAGGGCCAGGCAGCATGGCAGCGGCAAGATCGGGGACGGTCGCCGCATGCGTGCGCATATATGCGCCATTGTCGTGAAAGAATTCGTCGTCGATGCCAAGGATGCGGCCCTGCGCATCAATGGCGGCTCGTATGTGATGATGCTGTTCGCGCGAGTGATTAGCGGCAATCAGGTGTTCGCGCCGGTCCTCGATCCATTTGATCGGGCGCTTGAAATTTAGCGCGGCAGCACAGACCAGAACATCTTCGGGATAAATTTCGCCGCGAATACCGAAGCCGCCGCCCACGTGGCCTTCGTAAAGTTGAACGGTTTCTTTTTTCCGCCCCAGCATCTGGGCAATTGTATCGCGATTCCAATGCGGCACCTTGGCCGCGCCATGCAGCTCCAGAACATCGCGTGGCTCATCGTAGCGGGCGATGGCACCGCGTGTTTCAAGCGGCACGCCGCTGTGGCGCCCGATGGAAAGCTCAAGCGAGATGACGGCATGGGCGTCGCGGAAGGCGGCATCGACGTCGCCATATGTTTTTCGCAAGACTCCAGGTTCCGTCGTCAGCTCCCGCGCGTAGGAGCCGGGTGGCGCTGTGGCGAGCATCGTTGCCTCGAGGGACTCGATCGAAAGCTCAACCAGCTCGGCTGCGTCTTCGGCGACGTATGCGTTTTCCGCGAATATTGCAGCGATCGGCTCACCGACATAGCGCACGACGTCCTTTGCCAGGACCAGCTGGCGGTATGGCTCCAGCTGCTTGAGTCCGGTCAGCCGGAACGGGATCGGAGGAATTTGTGCGACATCGGCGTGCGTCCAAATTGCGTGCACGCCAGGCAACGTGAGTGCGGCGGACGCATCGATCGATCTTATGTTCCCGTGAGCAGCCGGCGAGCGCACGACACGCATTGTCCATTGGCCGGGAAAAGAAATATCGGCTGCGAAGCGGCCCTGGCCGGTGAGGAGAGGGCGGTCCTCGAGCCGGGGAACCGAACGGCCAATGAATTTTTGTTTAGCGGACATGAGCGTAATCGCTCATCCCTTTCGCATGTCTTTCGCAGCCGCGCGGACGGCCTTGATAATGTTCTGATAACCGGTACAGCGGCACAGGTTGGACGAGAGCACGTCGAGCAGGTCGTCGTCGCTGATATTGGGCTCGCGTTCGAGCACGCCGACCGCGAGCATCAAGAAACCTGGCGTGCAGAAGCCGCATTGCAGGCCGTGGTGGTCCATAAAGGCCTGCTGCATCGGATGCAACTTATCGCCATCGGCCAGGCCTTCGACGGTTCGAATCTTTTTTACCATTCGCCTGCACGGCGAACATCAGGCAGGAGCGTATTGGCTCACCGTCGACGATTATTGTGCAGGCGCCGCAGATCCCGTGCTCGCAGCCAATATGGGTCCCGGTTTGCCCGCAGTCCTCGCGGATCGCGTCCGCCAGGGTGCGCCGCGGCTCGACGGCAATCGCATGATCGCGGCCGTTGATGGTCAAGGTGATGTCCGTCTTCGTACTCATCTCAATACTCTAGCCTCTCATCCGCTCGTCCCCGCGTAAGCGGTGACCCAGAGCAACATATTTCAGCCCCTTTATTCATGGCTCTGGATTTCCCGCTTACGCGGGAATGAGCGGAATGTTTCTCTGCATTGCGCAAGGCGGCGCGAATGCGCTGCGGCGTCGCTGGTATTTCGTCGATCTCAACGCCAAAGGGCGAAAGTGCGTCATTGATTGCGTTGACCACAGCGGCAGGCGCTCCGATACAACCGCCTTCGCCCAGGCCCTTGGCCTTGGTGATCGAATTCGGGCTCGGCGTTTCAATGTGGTGCAGTTCTATCGGTGGAATTTCGTGTGCGGTCGGCGGCAGATAGTCGGCGAGCGTTGCCGTGAGAATTCCGCCATTGTCGTCATAAATAATCTCTTCGAGCAGCGCATTCCCGATGCCCTGCGCGATGCCGCCATGCACCTGGCCATCGGCGATCATCGGATTGATGATAAGTCCGGCGTCTTCTGCGACCACGAACCTTTCGACTTTGACGTGCCCGGTCTCCACGTCCACATCGACGATCGCGACGTGGCACGCATTGGAGAAAGTGCCGGGCGGATCGTAGTGGCCGGTTTCCGTCAGGCCGGGCTCGATCTCGCCTTTGAAGCGATGCGTTTGCGTGTAAGCCTCGCGCGCAAGTTTCGCGATCGGGATGGCCCGGTCCGTCCCGGCGACTTTCGCTGATCCGTCGGCGAGAACGATGTCGTCTGGCGCAGCCTCCAGCATGTGACTCGCGATCTTGATCAGTTTGGCGCGAACCTTCCGTGCGGCGATCAGCGTGGCTCCGCCGGAGATGACGAGCGATCGGCTGGCGAAAGTACCCCAGCCATACGGCGCGCGGTCGGTATCGCCGTGCACCACCTTGATCATCTCGGGCGTGGTGCCGATCGCATCGGCAATAATCTGGGCAAGCGTTGTGCGCAGGCCCTGGCCGTGCGGTGAGGAGCCGATGCGCGCCTCGACGAAGCCTGAAGGGTCGACCGAAACGATCACCGTCTCCCAGCCGGGCGTAATTTCCATGCCGCGCGCCGCGAACGCGGGGCTGCCGTAACCGGTGCGTTCCGAAAAGGTGGCGAAGCCGATGCCGAGATGGCGGCCTTTCGCTCGCGCCTCTTTCTGGCGCGCACGGAAGGCAGGTACATCGACCGCCTTCACGGCCATTTCCAGGGTCTCTTTGTAAGTAGCCTCGTCGTATTCGAGGCCCATGGCGGACTTGTAGGGAAATTTGTCGATCAGATTGCGCCGCCTGATGTCGATTGGATCGATGGCAAAGGCGCGCGCGGCCCTGTCCATCAGCCGCTCCAGCGTGAACGTGATCACCGGCCGTGAAACGCCGCGATAGGGTGCCATCGTACAGGTGTTTGTGATGACACCGCGCGCTAGACAGGCATATTGCTGGACGTCGTAGGGACCGGGCATTTCCGCCATCGCCATCAGCGGCTCAACCCCGCAGGTCGTTGGAAAGCAGGAATAAGCGCCGACATTGCAAACAATGTCCGCTCTCAATGCGACCAGCTTGGCGTCCTTGTTGAAGGCGCCCTCAAGTGTGATGTGCTGGTCGCGCGAATGGAATCCGGCGATCAGATTTTCCCGCCGGTCCTCCGTCCATGCGACCGAGCTTTTGAGTTTGCGTGCAAGCCACACCAGCACGACATATTCGCTGGCGAGTGACATTTTCTGACCGAAGCCGCCACCGACATCGGGCGCGATCACGCGCAAGTCGGATTCTGGAAACGCAAGCACGTCACAAATCGCCGTGCGCGTCAGATGTGGCATCTGCGTGGTGCAGGTGAGTGTGACCCGCCCGGTGGAGGCGTCATAAGATGCGTGGGCCCCACGCGGTTCCATCGGGGTTGCGTTCTGGCGGCGTGAGCGCGCCTCGACCTTGATGATCTTGTGCACGCCGTTCCAGACGGCGTCGAAGTCAGGTGTCTTCACCTTGCCTTCGAGGATGACATTGCCCGGGGCTTCGGCGTGCACCTGCGGCGCACCGGCTTCGAGTGCGACACGGGCATCGGCCACAGGCGTTGTCTCGTCGATCGAAACCTCCACCTGATCGGCAATGTCTTCAGCCTCTTCTTCGCTCGCTGCTACGACGGCCGCGACCGGCTCGCCCGTGAAACGAACCATGCCGTCGGCAAGCGCCGGCTGGCCGACCGGCCTGTAGTTGAACTTGTGCAGCATCGGCGTGATTTTCTTCACGCCTTTGAGGTCGGCGGCCGTGATCACCATCGCTCCCTTTGGAGCTTGGACCTTCGTCAATTTGCCGGCAGCGACTGTACTGCGCACGAAGCGCACCCAATGAATGGCGGGAAGATCGGCCGTAAATCGTCCTTTGCCGGTGATCAGCGCCGGGTCCTCCAGCCGCCGGATCGCGCGTCCGACCCAGGTCATCCCGGCACCTCTGGTGCCATGGGCGCTCATTGCGCGTTCTTCCATTTGCGCATGATCGCTTCCGAAAACCGCTTCGTACTTTTCGGGATCATGCGCTTTGCTCCAGCGCACGCCGCACCACTGCGCGTACCAGGTCGCGCCGGTATTCTGCGTTGGTTTGATGATCTTCCAGCGGATCGATCGCTTTCGCAGCGGCCTCAGCTGCCGCGCGAAACACCGCATCGCCCGGTGTTTTGCCATTGAGTGCGGCTTCGGCTTCGACAATGCGACGCGGGAAGGATTCGGCGCCACCGAGGCCCACGCGCGCCTCGGCTATCTTGCCTGCGTTCAGGCGATACGTGACGAGCGAGGCGGCCATGGCGAAATCGCCGGCGCGGCGGTTGAATTCATTGAAGCCGAACCTGGCGTCGCTCGCGAGCAGCGGTAACCGCGCTTCTGCCAGCAATTCGTCCTCGGCTAATGCTGTTGACATGATGCCCGCAAAAAAATCTTTTGCTGCAATCAGGCGCTCGCCGCGCGTACTTTTGGCAACAAGCGTGGCGCCAAGGGTCGCCACGACCAAACACCACTCCGACGCAGGGTCGGCGTGCGCGAGGCTTCCGCAGAAAGTGCCGCGCATGCGAATTGGGTAATGCGCGATATGCCGGACCACCGCGCTGAGCAATTGACCCAGCGGATTGTCGACGACCGATTTGTGAAATGCCGCGTGACGGACACGCGCACCGATCGTCAGCGTTTTTCCGTCGCTGGTCACCTTGTCGAGACCGGCAATCTCGTTGATATCCACCAGATGCGCCGGCTTGGCGAGCCGGAACGCCATGATTGGGACAAGGCTCTGTCCGCCGGCAAGAACGCGGCCGTCCTGCGGCGCAACGTCGGCCAGAATCTTCAGCGCCTCATCAAGCGTCTTCGGTACATGACGGACGAAGGGCGCTGGCTTCATGCGGCAGACCTTCCGGCGGCCGTGGGTCAATTATTTGTATACAAACGATAAAGCGTGCGCGCGGTTTGTCAAACATCGCGGCTCGTCTAAGCGTCAGGTACCCACTTTCAATTCCGACACCAGCGCTCGCAAAGCAGCGACGGTCGATGGCGCCACGCTTTTCCCAGTCCGCGGATTTTCGGACGGGATGTTTTCGATGGTCATGGTGAAGCGCGCGGTATCGGCGTCAACGCTGATCGTGTGAGTGTTCCGCGTTACATTCGGGTCGGCCCAGATTTCGAGCCGTGTGCGATCAGGACCGATGCCGGCGAGACTCAACGCCGCGGCCACGTTGACATTGGTGGGAAAACCGCGCGCGCCTTCACGTGCGGTGCCATCGAAGACCTTCAATGGCTCCTTCAGGCCGCTCAACGAAATCTTGTGCTCAATCAGATAGGGCGCTCCTTCGAGCCCCGCGGGCGGCTTGCGCGTCACCATCTTGACCGAATGAATGGTGCCCTCTGACGCTGCGCGCACGGCATCGAGGCCGATGAGCGCTCCGGTCGGCACCAGGATGCGCGCGCCTTTAAGTTTGGCGCGTTCGATCAAATCGTCATTCTCCAGCAGTTGTGCGACCGAGAGCGGCATAAGAATGCGGCCCTTGTCGATGGCGCTGATCGCAACTTCGCGGAACAGCGACGGTGGCAGGCATTCAACGACGATATCGCAATCATTTGCGAGCTCGGTCGCCTTACGGACGGCGATAGTACCGCCAACTTGCGGCAGTGCGCGCTTTGCTTTTTCGACGTCGCGCACGGCAACAGCAACGAGTGACAAGCCAGGCACGCCGGCGATCAGCCGCTTTGCGACGTCCAGCCCAACCGCGCCGAGACCGGCAAGGCCGACACGCAACGGCATTTGGTCCGGCTTTTTTGTCATTTCTTGCGGCCGGTAAAATTGGCTTTGCGTTTTTCCATGAAGGCGCGCACGCCTTCGGCATAGTCAGGCGTCAGGCTTGCCGCGCGCTGAAAATCGCGCTCGAGATCGAGTTGGGCATCGAGCGTGTTTGTTGCGGATGCATTGAGCGCCTGTTTGATCAAGGCGAGGCCCTGCGTCGGCGCCATTGCGAAATGCTCGCAGATCCGGGCCGCTTCGTGCATCAGGATCTCATCGTCTACCGCGCGCCAAATCAGGCCCCAGCTCGCCGCCTTTTCTGCGGGTAGCTCCTGCGCCAACAGCGCGAGGCCGCGCGCGCGTGCATCGCCCACCAGGCGCGGCAGAAACCAGGTCCCGCCAGAATCGGGGACCAGGCCAACGCGCGCGAAGGACTGGATGAAGCTTGCTTTGAGGCTGGCGATCACGATGTCGCAGGCGAGCGCGATGTTGCAACCCGCGCCGGCGGCAACGCCATTGACTGCTGCGATGACAGGAAAGGGGAGGCTGCGCAACTTCCGCACCAGCGGATTGTAATGCGCCTCCAAAGCACCACCGAGGACGACGGTCTCGCCCGGTTTGGCGAGCCGGTCGCTTAAATCCTGGCCGGTACAAAAGCCGCGGCCAGCGCCGGTGATCAGCAACGCACGGCAGCTTTCGTCAGCCTCTGCATCGTCGATCGCTTTGCGCAGCGCCAGATGCATCGCCTCGTTGAAGGCATTGAGCTTGTCTGGCCGGTTAAAAGTAATGACCCGATAACCGGTGCGCTGTTCGACGAGGATGGGTGAGTCAGTCGTCATGACTTGTTGAGGAAACGGTCCAACATGCCGATTTCCTCTTTCTTTCCCTCAAGGTCCTCCGCGAGGCGCTCATAAAGGCGGGCAGCGGCAGCCAGCATCTCACGCTCGGCGTGCTCGTCACCGACGAAAGATGCGATCTCGTCGAGCTCGGCTACCCAACGATAGGCCTTGGAATACATGGCTGGCACCTGGTTTGACAGATAGCGCAGAAAGTCGGGCCGGCTTTCGGCAAGTTCGGCCTTTAGCGCCTCGGCTGAACCGCCGCGCGTTGCCGCGAGCATCATGGCGGCACCGAGCGCGGTGAAGCCCTTGGTGAGACCGGCATAGGACATCTTTAACGCCGATGCGGCAGTGAGCGGCCCCCCGAGGACCCGGACGATCAGCCCGTAGTCATTGAGTGCCGCGAGGTCCTTGGCTGCCGGTCCGGACGCATAGATTTTTGTATTGCTGCTTCCTGGCGTAGGCGGCGGACCTATGATGCCAGCGCCGACGAAAGGGCAGCCGGTCGTGGCGATCTCGTCGGCGATCTTGAGCATCGTCGGCGGACTGACCGCATTGCATTCGACGTAGACCGGCTTCTTGTTGGCGGCGGTGAGAACGGGCGAAAGTCGTTTGGCGAGCGCCAGCGCGTCGCCCGGCGGTACGATCGACAGCAGAAAATCGGCTTCCGCGAGTACGCGGTCGTCGACCGGTCGCATGCCGGCCTGCCGTGCCCGCTTCGCGCTCGCCTCGCTGCGGCCCGCGAGCGAGGTCAGCACCGTGACCTTATACTCGGTCAGGCGCTGGCCGATGCCGGCGCCCATATTGCCCGGCGCGATGATGGCAACGGTCGGAGTCATGAGCCGGTCACCCCGCCGTCAAGATTGATGCTTTGACCGGTGACAAAGGATGATGCCTCCGAGGCCAGGAACAACACGGCGCCGACCAGGTCTTCCGGAACTTCCGCGCGCGGCACACATTGCATGGCGATGATGCGTTCCTTCTGCGCCGGCGTGACCGTCTTGCGTTCGATCTCGGTGAAGGTCGCGCCCGGCAGAATAGCGTTCACGGTAATGCCGTCTGAACCGAGCTCACGGGCCATCGAGAGACTCATGCCAGCGAGCGCGGCCTTCGTTGCAATGTAGTGCAGATAGTTCGGTCGCCCGAGTCGTACCGCACCGGAAGCGACATTGATGATACGGCCCCATTTGGCGCGTCGCATGGCGGGCAGCACTGCACGCGCACATAGGAATGGGCCGGTAAGATTGACCCGCAATACCTGCTCCCATTCTTCCAGAGGAATTTGATCGAACGGGCGCATCTCCAGCGTCGAGAAAATGCCCGCGTTGTTGATCAGCACATCGATGCGACCGTATTCGTGCTCGACCACTCCGATCATTTCATCGATCGAGGCCGGGTCGGATACGTCGGTTGTGACCGCCAGCGCCTTGACCGCCGGCTGCCGCGATTTCCTCGAAAACTGCAGCCGCCTTCTTCCCGTTTAGCTCGGCGATGACGGAGCGTGCGCCGGCCATCGCAAATGATTTCGCGAACACGCGGCCGATGCCTTGGCCGGCGCCAGTGATGATGACGACGCGATCCTTGAGACCGGGAAAGACGATGTTCTGCAAGCCGGCGCTCATGCCGCGCCCCGCTCCAGCTGCGGTAGCTGTTCAAGCGCTGCGCGCGCATCCCATTGTGTCCACCACGGCTTCAGACCGAGATCGTTTGCGACAATGCCGGCGCTGATATAACCCGCGCCCCCTGAAATTGCGCCGCCGGGATGGCCGGCAGAGCCTGCGCTATATAAATTGGGGATTGGCGAGCGGTAACCGAAGTGGTTGTACATAACCTGCTCGGCGTTGAAGGCGCCCATGAAGATGTCGCCGCCGCGCATATTGATCATTTCCTGTACATACTCGCGGCCGGTGTAGACATAACGCCCGAGGATATTTTTGCTCGTCATGTTCGGGCAGTAGCGCGCGAAGCATTCGACGATCTTGTCGGAGAATTCCTCTTTGAAGCTCTCGTAACTTTGCCGCCCAAGTCGGGATCAAGCGGCATCACATGCCAGCAATAGGTCGTGTGTTTGCCGGGTGGCGCCTGCGTCGGGTCAAGCAGGCTCAATGGCCCCGAGCCAAACTGTACCAGCTTTGGCACGCGGCCCGCCTGCACATCCTGATGTGCCGAGAACAGGTCCTCCATGGTCTCGGCGCCGATGCTCCACTTCAGCGAACGGTTGATATTAGGATCGAATTTTTCCGCCTTGAACCGCGGGCTCTCGTTGAGCGCCAGGTGCAGGCCGAACAGGCTCCAGGCGGTGTACTGGAAGCCGTCAAGCTTTTTCAAAAAGGCGGCGGGCAGTTGCTCGCGCCCGACAAGCGTCTCGAATGTCTGATGCACATCCAGCGTGGATGCCACGAATTGTTTTGCGCGTACCATGCGGCCGTCAGCCAGTTCAATGCCGGTGGCCCGGCCGTTCTCAATGACGATGCGCTCGATATTGACCTGCGGCTGGAAGGTGCCGCCGGCTGCGATGAACGTTTCCATCAGCCCGCGGGCCAGGTTGAACGAACCGCCCTGGCAAAGCTGGTAACCGCTTTCCAGATCAAATGCCCGGATCACCGAGCCCATCGGTGAGGTTTTCGACAGCGTGTCCACGAGCCAGGTGCCGAACAACGACACCTTGAACAGAAACAACAGCTGCACGTGTTCGTTCTCGAACAATTCGCGCACGACATCGATCGGCTGCCGGTTGGAGACGTCCAGGAATTCGCGGCCCAGCGCCGTCTGCGACAAGAGCGCCTCGCGCTCCTCCTTCGGCAGCGGCTCGGCGTAGCGCTCCGGCAGGAAAATCTGCGCGGTGATTTTTTCGGCCTTGCGATTCCACTCGCGGAAAGTCGCGGCATCTTTTTTGGAGAAACGCGCGATATTGGCAACCAACTCTTCCAGATCGCGGCCCAACACAAGGGCAGACCCGTCGTGATGCGCCTGACCGAATTCGTAGCGGGGTGTGATGTAGCTGACGCGCTCGTCCAGATTCAAATCCTTGAACCAGGGCGTCTCGCTGATGTGGAAATGATTGATCGAATGCAGGTTGTGATAGAAGCCCGGCAGCGTCACCTCACGCGTGCACAGACCGCCACCATAGGTCAGCCGTCGCTCCACCAAGAGGATGTCGAGACCGGCGCGGGCGAGATAGCTGCCGAGGATCAACCCGTGATGGCCGGCGCCGATGATGATGCCGTCATAGGTTTTTTCGAGCGCTTTGGACAAAAGTCGAATTCCCGGATGGGCCGCGATCGGGCCGATGCGCTAAGACTGCCGGTGCCGTGGCGCGCCGGTCAATGGCCGGCGCTGCATGGCCGGAAAGCCGAAAATACCGGCGAAATCGAATGCAGGGCCAAGCCGAAATATAGTTCGCGCGGCCGCATGTGGACCTTTTGACGCCTATGCCGGTACATTAGACTACCGCAAGGAATAGGCCGAATGGCCTTTGGGAGGATCACATGCGTAAGGCACTCTTGGCCGCGAGCGCCGCTCTGCTGCTCGCAGCGAGTCCGGCCGTGGCTCAGCAAAAAACAATCAAGATCGGCTTCATCAGCACCTTCAGCGGCCCCGTCGCCGTCATCGGCAACGACATGCGCAATTCGTTCGAACTCGCGCTCGATCACATGGGACGCAAAATGGGCGGATTGCCGGTCGAGGTGATCTACGAAGACGACGGCTTCAAGCCGGAAGTCGGCAAACAGAAGACTGAGAAGCTGATCGAATCCGACAAGGTCGATTTCATCGCCGGCTATATCTGGTCGAACGTGCTGCTGGCCTCGCTCAAGCCGGTCGTCGACTCAAAGACGTTCCTGGTCATCGCCAATGCCGGGCCGTCGCAGATCGCCGGCGAACTGTGCTCGCCGATTGTCTTCTCGACTTCATGGCAGAACGACCAGACGCCGCAGGCCATGGGCCTCTACATGAACCAGAAGGGCGTGAAGTCGGTATTTCTGATCGGCCCGAACTACGCAGCCGGCAAAGACATGCTTGCGGGCGTCGCCGCCACCTTCAAAGGCAAGGTCGCTCGGCGCAGGAGCTGACCACCTGGCCGGCGCAGCTCGATTTCTCCGCCGAGCTTGCCAAAGCAAAAGCCGCCAATCCGGATGCGATCTTCGTGTTCTATCCGGGCAAGGCGGGTGTGCAATTCCTTACCCAGTACGCGCAGGCGGGGCTGAAGGACAAGATCCCGCTCTATACCGCCTTCACCATCGACGAGCTGTCGCTGCCGCTGCAGAAGGAACTGGCGCTCGGTGTCCCCGGCGCGCAGGAGTGGGTGAACGACCTGCCGAACGAGGCCAACAAGAAGTTCGTCGCCGACTACATCAAGAAGTATCCCGGCAAAAAGCCGTCGTTCTATGGCGCGCAGTCCTACGATGCCGCCAATCTGATCGCATCGGCGGTGGCCGCGACCAAGGGCAACATGTCCGACAAGGTCGCCGTGCAGAAGGCGCTGGAGAAGGCCAACTTCAAATCGGTGCGCGGCAACTTCAAATTCGGCAACAACCACGTCCCGATCCAGAATTTCTATCTGCAGGACGTGGTGAAGGAGGCCGACGGACTACGTGCTCAAGACCGTCGCCACCATCGTCAAGGACAACCAGGACCGTTTCCACGGCAAGTGCCCGATGAAGTGATCTGGGCGTGCAATCCATGACGGCGGCGGCGCACCGCGCGCTGCCGCCGTTTGCTTGCCGGGGATTGCAGGATTTCACGATCGGCGCGCTATGACGCTTTTCATCGAGCAATGCCTGAACGGATTGCAGTTCGGACTGCTGCTGTTCCTGCTGGCGGCAGGGCTGACGCTGGTCTTTGGCATCATGGATCTGGTGAACCTGGCGCACGGCTCGCTCTACATGCTCGGCGCCTATTTTGCCGCGACGTTCGCGGCCTGGACGGGCAGCTTCGTGTTCGGTGTCGTGCTGGCGCTCGGCGCGACTCTATGGTCGGCATGGTGGTCGAGGTCGTTGCCATGCGCAGGCTTTACGGCCGCGACCACCTCGATCACGTGCTCGGCACCTTCGGTCTCATCCTGTTTTTCGATGAACTGGTGCGGTTGATCTGGGGGCCGGCAGGCCTCACTCTGCCGCTGCCTTCATGGCTCAACACCTCGATGCAGATCCTGCCGGGCGTGCAATATTCGGCCTACAAGTTCTCCATCATCGTGGTGACGCTCGCGGTCGCCGTCTTTCTTTATGTGCTGGTGATGCGCACGCGCATCGGCATGCTGATCCGCGCGGGCGCGAGTAACCGCGAAATGGTCGGCGCGCTCGGCGTCAACATCAAGCTGCTCTACACGCTGGTGTTTGGACTGGGGGCTGCCCTTGCGGGCCTCGCCGGGTTGATGCAGGCGCCGATCCTGACCGTGCAGATCGGCATGGGCGAGAACATCCTCATCCTCGCCTTCGTCATCACGGTCATCGGCGGCATCGGCTCGATCCGCGGCGCGCTGGTGGCGGCGATTTTCGTTGGGCTTCATCGACACGCTTGGCCGCGCCTTCTTTCCCGATCTGCTGCGCATGGCATTCACCAAGGCTGCGGCCTCGACGGCCGCGCCCGCGCTCTCGTCCATGCTGATCTATCTGCTGATGGCGATCGTGCTCGTGGTCAAGCCGGAAGGCCTGTTTTCGGCGGGCGGCAAATGAGCCGCTGGCTCGATCTGCGCACGGTCGTTGCCATCGTGCCTTGCTGCTCGCTCTGGTGCTGCTGCCGGTCTATGTCGAGCTTGGCGGCAGCCGATTCCTGCTCACCTTATTCACGCGCATTATCATCCTGGCGCTCGCGGCAGTGAGCCTCAATTTGATCCTCGGCTATGGCGGCATGATGAGCTTCGGCCATGCCGCCTATCTCGGCATCGGCGGCTATGCGGTCGGTATCCTCGCGCATGAAGGCGTCGTCACGGCTTCGTGCAGTGGCCGGTAGCGCTTGCGGCCTCCGCGCTGTTCGCGCTGGTCATCGGCGCGCTTAGCCTGCGCACACGCGGCGTCTATTTCATCATGATCACTTTGGCCTTTGCGCAGATGGCCTACTACATCGTCGCCGGGCTCGCGCGCTACGGCGGCGATGACGGCCTCACCATCTACAAGCGCAGCCAGTTCATCGCGCCAATCAATCTTTCCAACAAGGTGCAGTTCTATTACATCTGCCTCGCGCTGCTGTTCGGCTCGATGTATCTGGTCTGGCGGATCGTCAATTCGCGCTTTGGACTGGTGATCCAGGGTGCGCGCTCGAACGAAACGCGCATGCGCGCGATCGGCTTTCCGACCTATCGCTACAAGCTGGTCTGCTTCGTCATTGCAGGCACGCTGTGCGGGCTCTCCGGCGCGCTGATTGCCAACCATACCGATTTCGTCAGCCCCGCGATGATGTATTGGACGCGCTCGGGCGACCTCATCATCATGGTCGTGCTTGGCGGGATGGGCTCCACATTCGGCCCGTTGTTCGGCGCGGTGGCGCTCCTGGTGCTGGAGGAGGCGCTGTCCGGCATCACCGAATATTGGCAGATCATACTCGGGCCATTGCTGTTGCTGGTGGTGCTGTTTGCGCGCGGCGGCATCGACGGTCTGCTCGGCAAGGTGCGCCATGGCTGATTTGCTGCGGGTTGAGAATCTTGCCAAACGCTTCGGCGGCATCGTCGCCACCGACGATCTCGTTTTGAATATTCCCGAAGGCGAATTGCATGCAGTGATCGGTCCGAATGGTGCCGGCAAAACCACGCTGATTGCCCAGCTCAGCGGACAGCTGACGCCGGATTCCGGCCGCATCCATTTCGCCGGCAGCGATATTACTGCCGAGCCCATGTATGCCCGCAGCGCCCTCGGGCTGGCGCGCTCGTTTCAGATCACGTCGCTCTTCCTCGATCTGAGCGTGCTCGACAATGTGGCGCTGGCTGTGCAAGCCCGTGCCGGCCATTCGTTCCATTTTTGGCGCAATGCGCGTCGAGAGCCTGAGTTGCGCAATCCCGCCCGTGCGGCGCTTGCGCGTGCCGGTTTGAGCGCACGCGCGGATTTGCCGGCCTCCGCGCTCAGCCATGGAGAACATCGCCAACTCGAGCTCGCAATGGCACTCGCCTCCAAGCCGCGCATGCTGCTGCTCGACGAGCCGATGGCAGGCCTCGGGCCGGAGGAATCTGCGCGCATGGTGACAATGCTGCGCGATCTGAAAAAGGAGTTGACGATCCTGCTGGTCGAGCACGACATGGAAGCGGTGTTCGCGCTCGCCGATCGCATCACCGTTTTGGTCTATGGACGCGTTATCGCTTCCGGCAAGCCCGAAGATATTCGCAACAATACGCAAGTGCGCGACGCCTATCTTGGCGAGCAGGAGGCGGTCCATGCCTGAACCGCTGCTCGCACTCGACGGCGTTGAAACCTGTTACGGCCTCAGTCAGGTTTTGTTTGGCGTCTCGTTCGCCATTGCACCGGGTGAGATGGTGACGCTGATGGGACGCAACGGTATGGGCAAAACCACCACCGTGCGCTCGATCATGGGACTGACGCCTGCGCGCGGTGGGACAATTCGCTTCATGGGCGAGGAAATCCGCAACCTGCCGTCATATAAGGTGGCGCAGCGCGGCATTGGCCTGGTGCCGGAAGGACGGCAGATTTTCCCGAACCTGTCTGTGCGCGAGAATCTCCTGGCAACTGCAGTCAAACGCAACGGTGAGTCTTGGACGATCGACAAGGTCTATGGACTGTTCCCGCGCCTGGCCGAACGTAAAGACAGCATGGGCAACCAGCTTTCGGGCGGCGAACAACAGATGTTGGCGATCGGCCGGGCGCTGATGACAAACCCGATGCTCCTGATCCTCGACGAGGCGACCGAAGGCCTGGCGCCGTTGATCCGCACCGAAATCTGGCGCTGCCTCGCCAGGTTGAAGGAGTCGGGCCTTTCGATTCTGGTGATCGACAAGAATGTCGGTGCACTCTTGCGCGCTGCCGACCGGCATTTCCTGATCGAGCGTGGGCGCGTGGTGTGGAAGGGCTCGTCACAAGAACTCGCCGCGGCGTCTGACGTGCAACACCGATATTTGGGAGTTTAGCGCGCGGGAGGCGCGTGCCAAACACTCAGCGTCATGCGCCGGCTTGACGCGCGCATCTGAGAATCAGTGCGGGGTATCTCACTCCGCGGGTTGCAACGGCGGGCCGCGGCGGCGGACGAAGCTAAAGTTCGTGCCGCCAAGTCGGCGGTGCAACCGGTCGAGCAGCAGGTAGATGACCGGCGTTGTGTAGAGGGTGAGCACCTGCGACACCAAAAGTCCGCCAATAATGGTGATGCCGAGTGGCCGCCGAAGTTCCGAACCCGGACCTATGGCGATCACCAGCGGAAGCGCACCCAGCATGGCGGCAAGTGTTGTCATCAGGATCGGCCGGAATCGCTCGAGACAGGCCTCGTGAATGGCACGCTGGGGCGACAGCCCCAGCCGTCGCTCACCGTCGAGCGCAAAGTCCACCATCATGATGCCGTTCTTTTTCACGATGCCGATCAGCAGGATGATGCCGATGAAGGCAATCACCGACAGTTCGGTGCCCGAGATCTGCAAGGCAAGCAGTGCACCCAGCCCCGCCGATGGCAGTGTCGAGATGATTGTCAGCGGATGCGCCAGGCTCTCGTACAACACGCCGAGCACGATATAGACCGCGATCAATGCCGCCAGCAGCAGCAGCGGCTGCGCGCCAACCGCTTGCTTGAAGGCCTGCACATCGCCGGCGAAATCCGCATGAATGGCGTCGGGAATATGCATTTCGGCGACGGCCTGCTCGATTGTCGCAGTGGCGTCTTCGATCGAGGTGTTGGGCGCCAGGTTGTAGGTAATGGTCACCGAGGGAAACTGCCCTTGATGGTTCACGACAAGCGGCGCGATGCCGCGTTCGATCGTCGTGACCGCCGATAGCGGGACCTGCGCATCGTTGTTGCCGGGAACGTAGACACGGGTGAGGTCGGTCGGGTCTCTTTGATAGGAATTGTCGACTTCCAGTATCACGCGATACTGGTTGCGCGGGCCGTAGATGGTCGAGATCTGTCGCTGCGAAAAAGCATTGTTGAGCGCATTGTCGATGTCCTGCACGCGCACACCAAAACGCGAGGCCGCTGCCCGATCGATGGCAACATTGGCTTGCAGGCCTCCCTGCTCGCGATCGCTGGTGACGTCTACAATGCCCGGCAATTGCTTCACGCGGTCGATGACGCGCGGCACCCATTTTTGCAGCTCATCGATGTCGGCGCTCCATAGCGTGAACTGATATTGCGAATCGCTCTGCCGGCCGCCGGCCCGCAGATCCTGCGCCGGGAACATGAAGACGCGGATGCCGGGAATCTGGTTGAGCTTGTTACGCAGGCGGCCAACCACTTGCAGGGTGGTGACATTGCCTCGCTCATTAAGCGGCTTGAGGCTGATATATAAACGCCCGCGATTCACCGAGGCATTGAACGGATTGGCGCCGACCGAGGACCCGAGGCCCGCGACGGCTGGATCGGCAAGCACAATATCCATTGCCTTCTGCTGGAGCTGCTTCATCGCCTCGAAGGATATGTCGGTCGACGCTTCGGTGCCGCCGAAGATCAGGCCGGTATCGTCCTGGGGGAAGTAGCCTTTGGGCACCTTGATATAGAGCCCGATGGTGAGCGCGATCGTTGCGGCAAACACGATCAGCATCAGCGCACGGTGGTCGAGAGCGAATGACAGCGTGCGGTCGTAGAAGCGGATCATGCGCGATAGCAGTCCTTCGACCCGGCGGTCGAGCCAGGTGGCATCCCGGCTCGGCGGCTGGCGCACGAAATAGGCGCATATCATCGGCGTTACCGAGAGCGACACCACGGTGGAGATGGCGATCGCAAAGGCGAGCGTCACTGAAAACTCACGGAATAGTCTTCCGACGATGCCGCCCATGAACAACAGCGGGATGAAGGCCGCGATCAGCGAAACCGAAATAGCGACGACCGTGAAGCCGATCTGCTTGGCGCCCAGCAAAGTGGCGCGCAATGGCGATGCGCCGCGCTCGAGATGGCGGAATGCATTTTCGATCATCACGATGGCGTCGTCCACGACGAACCCGACGCTGACCGCCAATGCCATCAGCGACAGGTTGTCGATGGAAAAGCCGGCCGCCCACATCGCAGCGCACGTGCCGGAGAGTGCAAGCGGCACCGTGATGCCGGCTGCCGCGGTCGGTGCTGCTCGCCGCAGGAAGAGAAAGACCACCAGCATCACGAGCACGATGGTGGCGGTGAGCGTCAGCTGCATGTCGTGCACGCTGGCGCGGATCGTCTGGGTGCGGTCGGTCAACACCGAAATGTCGAGGCCGGCCGGCACCCATTGTCTGAGCTCGGGGAGCAGGGCGTAAATGCGGTCGACCGTATCGATAACGTTGGCATTGCCCTGCTTGGTAATGATGAGCAGCACGGATGGATCCTTGTTGAACCATCCGGCGGCACGGCTGTTGCGCACGCTTGCGCGAATGGTGGCGACATCCGACAGCCGGATCACGGTGCCATTCACGGTCTTTACGACCAACGGATCATATTCATTGGCGTTGCGTAACTGATCGTTGATGCCGATTGTCGTTGCACGGTTGGCGCCATCGAACGTGCCGAGGGGCCCGGCCGCATTTGAATTGGAGATGGCCGTGCGCACGTCTTCCATCGCCAGCCCCATGGCGGAGAGTCTTGCCGGGTCGACCCGCACGCGGATCGCTGGCTGCTCGGAGCCCGCGACCGTGACGTCAGCGACGCCGTCCACCTGCGACAGGCGCTGCGCGATCACGCTGTCGGCCGCGTCGTAAATGGCGCTCGGGGTCATCGTCTTGGATGTGAGCGCCAGGATCAGGATCGGAGCCGCTGACGGATTGGCTTTGCGGAAGGTTGGCAGCTGCGGCATGTCGGTCGGCAAGTCGCTGAGCGCTGCATTGAGCGCCGCCTGCACGTCGCGCGCGGCACCTTCGATGCTGCGGCTCAGGTCGAACTGGACGGTAATGCGCGACTGGCCAAGGGACGTGACCGAGGTCAGTTCGGTGACTCCGGCGATCTCGCCAACGCGCCGTTCCAGCGGGGCTGCAACCGTCGCAGCCATGATGTTGGGGTCGGCGCCGGGCAGGCTGGCGCTAATGTTGATGGTCGGAAATTCGACGCTCGGCAGGCTCGCGACGGGAAGAAAGAAATAGGCAACAACGCCAACCAGGAACAATCCGGTCGCCATCAGCGTGGTGCCGATCGGCCGCCGAATGAAGGGGTAGGAGAAATTCACGACCGACCTCGTGCCGGGCGTGCTACCCGGCGCGGCGCAGGCGGTGGGGCGGGTGCAAGCCGCGCCCGCAGGCGCTCCATGTAAAGATAGATCACCGGTGTGGTGTAGAGCGTCAGCAACTGTGAGAGCAGCAAGCCGCCAATAATTGTGACGCCGAGCGGATTGCGCAGCTCCGAGCCCGTGCCCGCCTCAAGCGCCAGCGGCAAGGCGCCGAACAAGGCCGCCAGCGTGGTCATCATGATCGGGCGAAAGCGCAACAGGGCGGCCTGCACGATCGACTCCTCGGGCGAGAGGCCCTGATGGCGTTCAGCTTCGATCGCGAAGTCGATCATCAGAATTGCGTTCTTCTTCACAATGCCCATCAGCAGCACGATGCCGATCAGCGCGATCACCGACAGGTCATAGCCGAACACCATCAACGCCAGCAGCGCGCCGACGCCGGCGGAGGGAAGGGTGGATAGAATCGTAAGCGGGTGAATGAAGCTCTCGTACAGGACGCCAAGCACGATGTAGATCGCGATGGCGGCGGCAAGGATCAGCCAGGGTTCGCCGGCCAGCGACTTCGCGAACTCGGCGGCATCGCCGGAATAGCTGCCGGTCACCGATGTCGGCATACCGATCTCCTGCTGCGCAGCGCGGATGACCGCGACCGCGTCGGAGAGTGCGTAGCCGGGCGCAAGATCGAAACTGATGGTGACGGAGGGAAACTGTTCCTGGTGCGCGATAGCAAGCGGCGCCGATGTCGGCACGAAACGGGCAAAGGCGGCCAGCGGCACCTGTGCGGTATTGGTGACGGAATTGGGCGTGGCCGTCGTGTTGGTATTGGTATTTCCGCTCGCCGTATTGGCGACGGTTGCTGCCGTGCCGGTCGAGGTGCTGGCGCCCGTGACGTAAAGCTTCGTGAGCGCGTTGGGATCCTGCTGATAACGCGGCTGCGCTTCCAGAATGACGCGGTACTGGTTCGCCTGCCCATAGATTGTGGAAATCTGACGTTGGCCGAAGGCGTCGTTGAGGGTATCGGTGACGCTTTGCATGGAAACGCCAAGCCGTCCGGCCTGTTCGCGATCAACGTCGACCTGCACGCGCGGGCCACCTTCCTGCGCCTCGGATGCGACTTCACGCAGCGCCGGGTCGCCGCGAAGCGCTCGCACCAGCTTGTCGGCCCATTCGATCAGTTCGGCACGGTCGGTGGAGACCAAAGTGTATTGATACTGCGCACGGCTTACACGGGTCGAAATCTGGATGTCTTGTGTGGCCTGGAAATACACGGTCATGCCGGCGATGCCGGCAACCTTATCCTTGAGCCGTGCGACGATCTCCTCGACGCGCGCGTGACGGTCGTCGCGTAGCTTCAGCGTAATGGCGAGACGACCCGCATTGGGCGTCGCATTCATCGGGCTGACGCCGATGACGGAAACGACGCCAGTGACATCCGGGTCGGTGCGGATTGCATCTTCCACCGCGTGCTGACGCCGCTGCATTTCAGAGAATGACACATCGGGGCTGGCTTCTGTGACCGCCGTGATTAGGCCGGTGTCCTGGAGAGGCAAAAAGCCTTTCGGCACGACGACGTAGAGCAAGATGGTGGCGACGAGCGTCGCCAGAGTGACGATAAGCGTTTCGCGCTGGCGGCGCAGCACCCACTCGAGGCTGCGCCGATAGAACTCGACCGTGCGTTCGGTAAGTTCATGGAAGCGCGCGCTGAACGCGTTGGTGGTGCCGCCACCCGACTCGTCGACATGTCGCAGCAACCGCGCGCACATCATCGGCGTCAGCGTCAGCGAGACGATCGCAGACGCCACGACCGCGATTGTCAGAGTGAGCGCGAATTCGCGAAACATGCGGCCGACAAGGCCGGTCATGAATAGCAGCGGGATAAACACCGCAATCAGCGACAGAGTTAGCGAAATCACCGTAAAGCCGATTTCGCGTGCGCCACGAAGGGCTGCTTCCAGGGGATTTTCCCCGTCCTCTATGTGGCGCACGATGTTCTCGATCATGACGATGGCGTCGTCGACCACGAAGCCGGTGCCGATGGTCAGCGCCATCAGCGACAGGTTGTCGAGCGAGAAACCGCAAAACCACATGACGCCGAAAGTCGCGATCAGCGACAGCGGCAGCGCTACGCCGGCAATGATGGTGGCACGAATGGTACGCAGGAAGATCAGCACGACCAGCACCACCAGCGCGATGCTGAGCACCAGCGTGAACTGCACGTCGTGAATCGAGGCGCGAATGGTTGTGGTGCGGTCGTTGACGATGGTCAGGGTGGCGCCCGCCGGCATCGCGCGCCGCAAGCGCGGCAATTCGGCGTGCACCCGTTGCACCGTCTCGATCACGTTAGCTCCGGGCTGACGCTGCACGTCAACTACGATCGACGGCTTGCCCCGGTACCAGGCTCCGACCTTGGTGTTCTCAAGTCCATCGACGACGTCGGCGAGGTCGCTGATTTTGACCGGCGCGCCATTGCGGAACGCCACGACGATATCCTTGTAGGTATCGACCGCGGTGATCTGATCATTGGCAGCGATGGTGTACGACTGATGCGCGCCGTCGAGCGAGCCTTTCGGGCCGGCCACATTGGCGCCAACGATAGCCGTGCGCATGTCCTCCAGTGCGAGCCCGTAGGCAGCAAGTCGCGACAGGTCGGCCTGAATGCGGATCGCCGGCCGGATGCCGCCTTGCACTGAGACGTGGCCGACGCCCGTCACCTCGGAAAGTCTTGGCGCCATGATGGTGTCGGCCATGTCGCTGAGTGTGCGGAGATCGATCGTCTCCGAGGTCAGCGCGAGTGTGATGATCGGTGCGTCGGCCGGGTTCACTTTCGAATAGAGCGGCGGGTAGGGCAGGTTACGCGGCAGCGTCGAGCCGGCGGCGTTGATCGCCGACTGCACGTCTTGCGCGGCCGCGTCGATATCGCGGCTGAGGTCGAATTGCAGCGTGACCTGGCTGATGCCGAAGGAGCTCGAGGAAGTCATCGTCTGGAGCGCCGGAATCTGGCCAAATTGGCGCTCCAGCGGAGCTGTCACCAACGCGGCGATGGTGTCGGGATTGGCGCCGGGAAGCTGCGTGGTGACCTGGATGGTCGGGAAATCGACCTGCGGCAGCGCCGAAACCGGGAGCCACCAATAGCCGAGGAATCCTCCTAGCATCACCGCGACGCCGAGCAGGGAAGTGGCGATCGGCCGGTGAATGAATGGCGACGATACGCTCATTGCTGCGAGTTCGGCCTCGTACTGTTGCCGCCCCGCTGCCTCCGCTCACCTTTTCCGTCAGGAGTCTGGCCACTGCGCGGCCGGGCGCCTTGTACCGGCGCCGCGTCAGCACTTCCAATCGAAACCTTGCTGCCGTCCGTCAGCCGGACAAACCCGGTGGTGACCACGCGCTCATTGGAGTCGAGCCCACTCTTGACCACCGTTTGAGTTTCATCCTGTTTCTGCACCACGATCGGCCGCATCGCCACCGTGTCGTCGTCCTTGACCACATAGACGAAGGTGCCGTTCGGTCCGCGCTGCACGGCGCCGGTTGGAATCACCACCACCTGCTTGAGCGTGTCGATCAGCAGACGAATATTGACAAACTGGCCGGGCCAGAGCTGCAGATCAGCATTGGGGAATTCGGCCTTCAGCTTCACCGTGCCGGTGGTCTGATCGACCTGATTGTCGACCACCTTGAGCAACCCATGATCGATCACTGCGTCATTGTCCGAGCGCAGCGCATCGACTGCGAGCGCGCCCTTGCCGAAGGCCGTGTTCACCTGCGGCAAATCCTGCTGCGGCAGATTGAACAAGACCGAGATCGGCTTGATCTGGGTGATCACCACAATTGCCAGCGCGCTGGCGGCGCGGACGATATTGCCTTCGTCGACCTGGCGGATGCCGGTGCGACCATCGATTGGGGCGGTAATGGTGGTGTAGCTGAGCATCGCCTGGGCATTCTCGATCGCCGCCTGATCGGCCTGCACGATCGCGGTGTTTTGTGCCACCAGTGCTCGCTGGGTATCCGCCTGTTGCTTGTTGATCGCGTTGGTTGCCGCGAGCTTTTCATAGCGCTCGAGATCGAGCTTGGAATTGGAAAGCTGCGCCTCGTCCTGCGCCTTCTTTGCCACTGCCTGGTCGAGTTGGGCCTGGTAAGTGACGGGATCAATGCGCGCCAGTACGTCGCCTTTCTTGACGTCCTGACCTTCTTTGTAATTCACGCTGAGAAGCTTGCCATCGACCTGCGGGCTGACGGTGACGGTGTTGAGCGCCTTGATGGTGCCGACGGCGTCGAGATACACCGGCACGTCCGCGCGCGTGACGGCAGCCACGACCACGGGTACCGGGCCCTCGGCGCCGAAACGACTTGCGCGCCGCTGCTGCGTGGTCGGTCCGCCGAAGACGTAATAAAGCGCACCAATGACCACGAGCAGGACAGCGCCGATCGCGAGCGAGCGGTGCTTGCTGCCTCGCGCTTTCGCCAAAAGCTGCTTGGGAAATTCACCGTGCATCGGCCGTCTTCACCGGCTTCGGCAGCCAGCCGCCTCCCAGCGCCTGATAGAGGCTGACGACCGCTTGCAGCCGTGCGAGCCGCGCCTGCGCCAACGCATCCTGGGCCTGGAACAGCGTCTGCTGAACCTGAAGCAGGGTGATGAGGTTGACCGTGCCGGCGCGCAGCTGTTGATCGGAGAGGTCGAATGCTCGCTTGGAGCTCGTGACCACTTTGCGTTGCAGCTGTTCGGCCAAGGCCGTCTCTTGGATGGCGATCAGGGCCTTGTCGACGTCGGTAAACCCCGAGATGACGGTCTTTCTGTAGTTCTGCAGGAGTTGATCCTGCACGCCCTTCTGCAAATCGAGATTGCCGAGCAATTGGCCGCCGTGGAAGATCGGCTGCGTCAGGCCGGCCGCCACCGAGTAGATTGCCGATTCCGGCCGCAGCAGGAGTTTGAGAATGGCGCTCTCGTAACCGCCGTCACCGGTGAGCGTGATGCTCGGCAGGAATTGCGCGCGGGCGTTCTCAACGTTGGCGTTGGCGGAGGCGAGTTGCGCCTCTGCCTGGCGGATATCGGGGCGCTGCGTCAGAAGTTCAGACGGCAAGCCGGGTGTGACGCGTGGAATTGCGATCGCACCCATTCCGCCGCCGCGGACGACCACACTCTCAGGTGGGCGCGCAATGAGCAGCGCGAGCACCGCTTTGTTCTGTCGAAGCGTTTGCTCCAGAGGCGGAATTGCCGCCCGTTGCGTGTCGACCAGGCTTTCCTGCTGGGCGACGTTGAGGTCGGAAGACGTGCCGGCGGAATATTGCTGTCGAATCAAAGTGAGAATGCGGTCGGCGCTTGCCACGTTTTCGCGCGCGATACGCAAACGATCCTGTGCCGCCAGGACCTGGAAATAGGCATTGGCGACACTCACGACCGTTGTGAGCCCGACCACTTCGCGATTGAACCGGCTGGCAACCGCCGTTTCCTCGGCCGCGCGCACGAGAGAGCGGTTCTTGCCCCAAAAGTCGATCTCATAACTGGCGTTGAGCGTGGCCTGCAGGTTGTTCTGAATGATCGCGACGCTGGCACCTGACCGGGAAACGCTAATAACGTTCGTGCTGCCGGTGGTCTTGGACTGCTGAGAGTGTTGGGCGTTGCCGTTCAAATCGATTATCGGCAACAGTGCGGCGCCCGCGATGCGCGCTTGTGCGTCAGCCTGCACGATTTGCGCGACCGCGACGGCGATGTCGAGGTTGCTGATGCGCGCTTCCTCGATGAGCTCGGTCAATTCGCGCGAACGGAACAAACGCCACCAATCAAGCGGCGGGACCGCCGCTTCAGCTGCCGCCGGATTGCGCGGGCCGGCGCTGTAAGCGGGCGGAATATCAAGTCCTGGCTCCGGCTTGTCGCCGGTGAGCAGGCAGCCCCCGAGGGGCACCGTTACGCATAAACTCTGCAGCATGATCCAAAACGGGCGCCTACGCGCTTTCGTTCCCGTCTCCTTTGCCCTCCCAGCCCCTTGCATTCCAAAGACTTTCAAAACCAAGCCAAATAGCGATTCGGATGAGACTCCGAGATTACAACTATTTGACCCCTGCGGCTTTGCGTCCCGGTGGCCAATTGGCCAGGGCCTGCCGGCCCGCCGGCGAAATATTGGCAGCGATCCCTGCAAAAACGCCCTGAATGGTCTGGTCAAAGGCCTGTCGGCCCGCCCGGGTTTTCGCCATCGCGGCTCGCATCGCCTCGACGTCGAAGGGCTCCTGTCGCAGGACCTCATGAATTTGGTCTTGCGCCGTGTGATAGGCGGCCTGCGCGTCCTCGATTGCCGCGCGGCTGGCATTGATCCGGCTGCGAAGGATCTCGGCGTCAGCCGGCGGCAGCGTGGCGGCAAGGCGCTCCACGCGGACAAATACGTTGCGGTCCCAATAGGAGGGCGCCGGTGCTCGCACCGCCATGGCGATCGCAACGCCGACAAAGAACAGATTGAGCGCCAGCGAACCCAATAAAAGCCAGCGCGAGGAGCCGCGGTCCATCGTGGGAAAAGCCTGGGCGATACTCATGGCCGCTCTCCCGTCAGTAAGTCGGGCTCGGACACGATCGAACCGATACCTCGGCTGCCGGCTGACAGAGATGCATCAAGCCTGTCGAACGGACGATCAAGTCCCGCGATCCCGACGACGAAACCAAGCGCCGCGCAACAAGCGAGCGCCGCCACACGCGGCCAGGCCGGCGCGAATTCCCAATTGAGCAGCACGGCGGGCAGCCGCCATAGCGCGTGCTTCTGCCGAGGCAAGGGACCGCCCAGCCGCTTGAGCACACGTTCGACAGCGGCCTCGTCGGCCGGCGGCGCCTGCATTTTCCGCTTCAACGCGGTGTCGAGGAAATCTTCGAACTGCTCGTTGGTCATTTCAGTCACCCTTGTCAATCATGTCGCCCAACGCGCGGCGCAGGTTCTGTTTGGCCCGCACCAGCAAGGTCTCGACGGCCGACACTGACGTGTCGAGAACTTCCGCCACCTGCGCGTTGCTCATGCCTTCACCGTATGTGAGTACGATCGCGCTGCGCTGGCGCGCTGGAAGTTTTTCAACTGCGGTGGCGAGCATTCGCTCGCGCTCATCGCTTTCTGCCTTCTCGCCGGCGCTCGGTGCCGGGTCGACGATATCGCCGGCCGCCTCCAGTTCGACCCAGGGAGCACGCCGCTTGCGGTCGAGACAGAGATTGACGACCACGCGCGTGAGCCAGGTCCGGAATTGCGCCAATGGTTGCCAGCGTGGCGCATGCGTCCACACCCGCAGGAAGGCTTCCTGCGCGACGTCCTCCGCTTCGGCTGCGGAGCCGAGAATACGACGGGCAAGCCCGAGCATGGCCGGCAAATGACGGCGCGAAAGCAGCTGGAACGCCCGCTCGTCGCCACGCGCGACCCGGGCCATGAGCGCCTCGTCGCTGTCATCCATCGCAGTGAGGTGGTGGCTGCCATACGGAACGCCCGTCCATTCTAATCCTCGACCTATCGGTTTAACGGGCGGAGTGTCTGAATCCTGTGCTGCCGGTATAGCGGGGAATCCGGGGAAAAGCTGGCGAAATAGAGGGCTAACTTATTGAATTATCGAGCCTTCGCAATCCGCTGCTGGGCCGCGAGTTCAAGCCCTTTCACCAGCCGATACACCGCCTTGCAGTTCGGCACCGGTACTTTGAGCCGGTCACCCTGACGCACAATGAAACCGGTCAATTCGTCGATTTCGGTGGGTGCGCCACGCTCGATATCGAGCGCCATGGAACCTGCATGCTTTGATAGCGGAATCTCCCCCGTACGCACCTTTTCAACGAATTCCATGGGCGGAAAGGCAAAGGTGCCGCCCAGCGCCTTCACGACCGCCGCGCATTCGGCCGCCATGTCATCGATCAGCGCGCGCATCTCGGGCGAGTCATGACGTGACGCGTTGTCGCCCATCATCAACGCACCCAGCGGGTTCATTACGCAGTTGAACACGAATTTGGACCAGACCGCGCCCATCGGGTCAGCAACGATCTCGGTCTGCATGCCGCCTTTGTTGAGCAGTTCCGCCAGCGGGCGCACATCATCGATTGAGCCGCGAGCGGGCCCGAGCCAGGTCTTGCCTTCGATCAGGCTCTCGACGCAACCCGGCTCGACATACCGACCCGCATTCATGGTGACGCCGCGGATGACGATCGCATCCGGTTTGGATAGTAACACTTCCGTATTGCCCATTCCGTTTTGCAGCGTGACCAGCATCGGCCTGCCCGCGAGCACCGGGCGCAGTTGCGCAAACGCCGCGGCGGTCATTTTGGACTTGATGAGAAAGATGACGGCGTCGAACGTCGTGCCCTTAAGCGCGCCCGGATCATCGGTTGCCTCGATGCGCGCCGTTCGCTGATTTTTTCCGACGAGGCGTAGCCCCTGCGCGTTGATTGCCTTCACGTGGGCGGCGTTGGCATCGAAAGCAGTAACTTTCGCGGCGGATGATAGTGCGGCGGCAAACAATCCTCCGATAGCGCCGCAACCGACGATGAGGATCTGTGCGCTCACCGTTCCGCCACGTCGGCGAGCGCGAAGCCGGCGATGCTCTTGTAGTTTTCCGACAGCGCGCGCAACTCGTCTTGAGTGATGTACTTGTCGAGATTGTCGAACGGCTTGTCGCCGACCAGTTCCTCGACCTTGATATTGATGAAATCCGGCGGCTGCTCGCGATTGGTGCGGACCACTTTGGCGGCCGGGGCGGCGCGCTCGGCTTCGTAGGCGGTGAGCGCTTCGCGCGTATCGGAATTTTTGCGCAGCATGTCAGCGAGAGTACGCGCGTCGATTGCAGCCTGCGCCGCGCCATTCGAGCCGCGCGGGTACATCGGGTGCGCGGCGTCGCCGGCAAGGGCGACCCGTCCGAAAATCCAGCGATCAATCGGATCCTTGTCGACCATCGGATATTCGAGAATCTGATCGGCATCGCGGATCAACTGCGCCACGTCGAGCCAATCGAAACGCCAGCTTTCGTAGAGCGGAAAGAAATCGGCCAAATTGCCGGGCTTGTTCCAGTCGTTCTGCTCGGTCGTGTCGCGCTTTATCTCGGCCATCCAGTTAATCAGCTGATTACCTTTGCCATCAACATCATCGACGATCGGATAGATCACCATCTTGCCGGTGAGGATCGAGCCGACGCGCATATAGGTGCGGCCGCCGAGGATCGGCTTGCGCCGTGTCACCCCCCGCCAGGTATTGATGCCGGAGAACGCGATCTTGTCGTTCGGGTAGAACTGCCTGCGAAGAGCGGAATTGATGCCGTCGCAGGCGATGACAACATCGGCCCGCACGCTGTCGCGCCCTTTTCCTGTGCTGGTTTGCTTGAAGTGCATGGTCGCGCCGCGTTCATCCTGATCCACGCCGACGCATTCACAATCGGTGAAGACCGCATCCGGGCCGAGCCGTTTCTGTACGGCTTGATAGAGGATGACATGCAGGTTGCCGCGGTGGATGCCGACTTCCGGGAAGGGATACCCTGCAAATTTGCCTCGCTCCTCGCGATAAATCAGCTGCCCGAAACGGTTGAAAAAGCAGCACTCGCGATTTTCGATGCCGGCCTTGAGCAATTCATCGCCGAGGCCAAGCGCGCTGAACTCGCGCATCGCATGCGGCAGCAAGGTGATACCGACGCCAAGCGGCTTGATCTCCGGCGCACGCTCATAGACGCGGCATGCAATGCCGCGCTCCTTGAGATTGAGGGCGAGCGAAAGCCCGCAAATTCCGCCGCCGACGATCGCTACTTCCATTCGGTCACGCCATCCGCCGGATCGCCGGTTTAAAGCGGCTTGATTTCCACTTTGCGGAACTTGATCGCTCCGGCGCCGTGCTGCAACGCGATCGGACCTTCGTCGAACATGCCGTTGCGTAATTTCGCAGTGGTCTGGCCGTTGAGCACGACCGTAATATCGCGGCCCTTGGCAGTGATCTCAAACGTGTTCCACTTGCCGCCAGCCTTTGGCATTGGATCGATCTCGACGTACCGTGTGATCGCGCCGGTGCCGTAGCTCGGATCCGGACGCTGATCGAAGATGTTGGCCTCGTAGCAGGTGCGATCTGTGATCTTCTTGGGATCGAGGCAGCGGAAATAGATACCGCTGTTGGCATTGTCGCTCGGCGAAAACTCGACGCGCACGATGAAGTTCTTGTACGAATTCTTGCTCACCAGATAGCCGGCTTCCTTGCCCGGCATCTTGTCGACGACAATCGCTCCATCCTCGACACGCCAGTTGGATTCGCCGACCTGATCCCATCCGTCGAGGTTTTTGCCGTCGAACAGAGTAATCCAGCCGGCATCCTGGCCCGTAGCATCCGGCACGGCGTAGTTGGTGGCGAAGCCCAGGACGCTGAGCGCGAGCGCAAACCGGATTGCGCGCCTCGATGTCGCTGGCATGGTGTTTCCTCCTCGATCCCGTTTTGAATTTATTGTTTGGTCGGCCGCAAGAATGGACGAAATCGTCCAATCTCTGTCAACATGCACCGACCAAGTACAATTCACCGCAAAAAAGGGAGGTTTGGACCATGGACAAGGCACTCTATGACAGGGGAATGGCCATGCGCCGGAAGGTGCTCGGGGATGAATACGTCGACCGCGCCGTCGCCAATACCGACGACTTCAACCGGAAATTCCAGGACCTGCTCAATGAATTCTGCTGGGGTGCGGTGTGGACCGACGAGGATCTCAAGCCGCGCGATCGCAGCCTGCTCAATCTTGGTATGATCGCTTGCCTCGGGCGTATGCACGAATTTGAAGCTCATTTCCGCGGCGCGCTGCGTAATGGGCTCACCCCCAAGGAACTTTCGGCGGTCTTGCGGCAAGTTGCGATCTATTGCGGGTTCCCGGCAGCCGTCGATGCCCACCGCGTGGCCAAGCAGGTTCTGGCGGCTGAGGCCAAAAAGACCTGAGATTGCATGGCAAATTCGCGTTAACGAGATCGTCGTATTCTGGTCTTGAATGTGCCTTCATCCCGGGGCAATCAGGGCGGGATTGGCGGCTGCTTCGCCGCCGAGGGTGGATAATGATCCGAATTTCTGCTGCTTTTCTGCTGACGCTGCCGATCGCGGCGGGTTTTACGGCTGCACCGGCGCAGGCGCAGTTGCCTCCGCCCGGGGTGTACGAAGAGCGGCTGCCGCCGGTTATGGGCGGGTACGACGAAGACGAAGATGGCCCGCCGCGTGCTGGACGGTGGTACACCCCGAGACGCGCTGGTCCTAATCCTGACGACGACGCGAACCTGCCGCCGCCGCGCTTCTTTCGCACTCCCGACGGCCGTCCCGCTGGCTATGGTCATCAGCTCGATCCGCAACTGCCGCAGCAGCAGGCGCAGCCGCCGGCAGGGGCGCCGTCCCGCGCGACTAACGATCCGGATGCGCTGCGTCCGCCGGCCGCTGTCGGTGCGACTCCGCGCGGTCAATCATCTTCGGCAACTGCGTCGCTGCCGCCTGAGGATCAGCCGGAAACCGGCCAGCCGAAGGAACTGCCACCCAACCTGAAAAAGCAGCTGGTCGATTACGGCACCAAGGAACCGGCCGGTACAATCGTCATCGATACGCAGAACACCTACCTTTATCTCGTGCTCGGTGGCGGCAAGGCGTTGCGCTACGGCATCGGCGTTGGCCGCGACGGCTTCACCTGGGCCGGCACCGAACGGATTAGCAGGATGTCCGAATGGCCGGATTGGCATCCGCCGTCGGAGATGATCGATCGTCAACCTTATCTGCCGCGCTTCATGGCGGGTGGTCCGGGCAATCCACTTGGTGCGCGCGCGCTCTATCTTGGCAAGACCCTGTACCGAATTCACGGCACCAATCAGCCGTCGACCATCGGCAGCTTCGTGTCATCCGGCTGCATCCGCCTGATCAATGAGGACATCGAGGATCTCTTCAGCCGCGTGCAGGTTGGCACTCGAGTCGTGGTGTTGCCGGGTAGAGTTCCTGACCACGTCGCCAATACAGGGGCGCAGCCTCCTGCCAACGCTCTGGCACCTCCGGGCGCCCCAGTGACTGCCGCACCAGCCAACGCTGGTGCCGCACCACGCAACAACGGCACGGCAATTTCATCGTCCCCGTTGCCGCCGATACGGTAGCTCGCACCGGGCCCGTAGCGCCTCCCACGCCGCTGAACTAACATCCCTAATCTGCTTGGTCCCAGGATCATCGGATCCGTGGTCCGGCATGGAGCGGGAGGCGGATATGGCGCGTGTACTATCTCGGACTCGATTGAATCGACGCAAATTCATGGCGGGCGTGGCGCTCGCCGGTGCGTCGGCTGCGCCATTGCCAACAGATGTTGCCAACGCAGCAGCGTCAGCCGTTTCACCGGGCACAGCGCGGCCCTCAGCCCTGCGCCCCACTGCGGCGGTTGCCGCTGCGGAAACAGGCATCCCACAAGCGTCGGTGCAAGCCGGAGGCGCGCCCAGCTCCGACTTCATGGTTGATGTCATCAAGTCGCTCGATATCGACTACGTGCCGTGCAATCCGGCCCAGAGCTTTCGAGGCCTGCACGAGTTCATTGATCGACTACGGTGGCAACAAGAAACCGGAATTTCTCACGTGCACGCACGAGGAATCCTCGGTGGCGATGGCGCACGGTTATTTCAAAATTGCCGGCAAACCGCTGCTGGTGCTCTGCCATGGTACGGTCGGCCTCCAGCATGCGGCGATGGCGATCTACAATGCCTGGTGCGACCGCGTCCCCGTGATCGTGATGGGCGGCACCGATCTTGACGCGTCCAAGCGGCCGCCGGGCGTGCCGACATTTCATTCGGCGCAGGACATCAACGCGCTGGTGCGCGACTTCACCAAATGGGACGACCAGCCGGTATCGCTGCAGCATTTCGCGCAGTCGTTTGTGCGCGCCTACAAGCTTGCGATGACGCCGCCACACGAGCCGGTGATGATCGCGCTCGATTCCGGATTGCAAGAACAGGCACTGCACGATCGTTCGAAACTCACGATTCCGCGCTACGTACCGACGGCGCCGCCGCAAGGCGACATGAACGCTGTGCGGGAGGCCGCAAAGCTGCTGGCGGCGGCCGAACGTCCGGTGATTGTCGCAGACAAATACGCGCGCACGGCAGACGGGGTGAAATTGCTTGTTCAGCTTGCGGAAGCCCTGCAAGCGCCTGTCATCGATCAAAAAGGCCGGATGAATTTTCCGAACACGCATCATCTCTTCCAGAATGGTCGCGCCCAGGCCTTGCTCAAAGAGGCCGACGTGATCCTCGGCCTCGAACTGGCCGACTATTGGGGCACGGTGAACGGCTACATCGACAACGGTGAAAATGACGGCGTGGGTTTGCAGGAATCGCACATCAAGCCGAACGCAAAGCTCATCAGCATCAGCTCGGTCGCTGCTCAACACCAAGTCGAATTACCAGGATTTCCAGCGTTTCCAGGTCGTGGATATCGAAATGGCAGGCGACGCGGAAGCAACCTTGCCGGCCTTGATCGAAGCGGTGAAGCAAGCACTGCCGACGAACCGCAGCGCGAATATCGAAGCGCGCGGTACGGCGATGAAGAAGGCTTGGACAGAAGCGCGCGACCGCACGCGGCAGGCCGCGTCCTATGCCTGGGATGCCAGTCCGATCAGCACCGCGCGTATGGCGATGGAAGTGTATGCGCAGATCAAGGACCTCGACTGGTCCTCGGTCGGCGGCGATCGTCAGCTGTCGTCCTGGCCGAGTAGGCTTTGGCCGATGGACAAGCACTATCACCACATCGGCGGGCCCGGCGGCTATGGCATCGGCTACAACGCGCCGGCGGCCGTGGGCGCCGCTTTGGCCAATCGCGCGCAGGGACGCTTCTCGATCAATTTCCAGCCTGACGGCGACATGATGTTTGGGCCGGGCGTGCTGTGGACCGCCGTCAAGCATCAGATTCCGCTCCTGTCCGTCATGCACAACAATCGCGGCTATCATCAGGAATTGATGCACGTGCAGCGCATGTCGAGCCGGCGCAATCGCGTTGCCAGCCTCGGCAAGGACATCGCCCCGGTCGGCACGCGGCTTGAAAATCCGACGATTGACTACGCCAAACTCGCGAGTTCGATGGGGATGTGGTCGGCCGGGCCGATCACTGATGCAAACGAACTCGCGCCGGCACTGAAGAAGGCGGTGCAGGTGGTCAAGGCCGGCGAACCGGCGATGGTCGATGTCGTGACACAGCCACGCTGAGGGTGCCGTGATGCGAATGTGCGTGATCGCAGCGGGGCTGGTCTTCAGCCTCAATGTTGGACAGAACGTTGCTTCGGCCGCGTCTGCCGAACACGGCAAGACAGCATTCATTCAAAACGGCTGCTGGCAGTGTCACGGCACGATGGGCCAGGGCTCGATCATGACCAGCGGCGGCAAGCGCCTCGCGCCGGATCCTATGCCCTGGGAGACATTCTCCGCCTTTGTGCGCTCGTCGAACCGGGCGATGCCGCCGTTCAGCGAGAAAATTCTGTCAGACAGCGATCTCGCGGACATCTACGCCTATTTGCAGTCGATCCCGAAGCCCCCGAATACGGCGAGCATTCCACTGCTTAAGGATTAGTCTGCACGTGTGCCGGACCGCAGAAGGGGTGCGCTGTCAGCCCCGGTCGCGGCCCTGCGCATTGACGCGCGCAAGCCGTGTGATCGCCTCGATCATTGCGCCGGGATCGGCCTGGCCTTTTCCGGCGATGTCGTGCGCGCTGCCATGTGCAACCGACGAAAACAGGATCGGCGACCCGATCGAAAGCCCGGCGGTGCGGTTGAAGGCTTGCAGCTTCGCGGCGATGTGGCCCTGATCGTGCAGCATCACGATGAAGGCGTCGGAGCCCTTCTTGCGGAACATGGTGTCGGCGCCGAACGGGCCCGATGCGTCGATTCCATCGTTAGCTCGCGCGTGCGAATCGCCGGCTCGATGATCTCAATCTCTTCGCGAGCCGAACATGCCCTCTTCGCCGGCGTGAGGATTGAGCCCGCTGACGAAAATTTTCGGACGGGCGATGCCGAGCTTCTTCAGCGATGCATCGGTGACACGGATCACGCGCTCGATCCGCTCCCGCGTAATCAACGCGACCGCCTCGCGCACGCTGACGTGCAAGGTTGCGTGAACGATGCGGGACTGGTCGAAGCAGATCATCAGATAGACGTCATTGACCGGCGTGCCGGTCTCGCGCGCGACGAACGATGGATAACCGTCGAAGGAAATACCTGCCGCCGCGATCGAGCGCTCGGTCTGCGGCGCCGCCACCACCGCTTCGACCTCGCCGGCGAGCGCGGCCTTGATCGCCCGGCTTGCACTCGCCAACGACGCGCGGCCGTAAGCAGCATCGACGGTGCCGAGTTTTACAGGCGCGTTGCTTCCGTCACGCGCGTCCAGCAAGTTGACGGCACCGTCGGTCCAGTCCGCGTCGGCGGCCTTTCCGACCAGATGCAAATTTGGCGACAGGCCGGCGCAGCGCGCGTGCAATTCTACCGCGGTCGGATCGCCCACCAGCAGCGGCCGGCATAGCTCACGAACGCGCATGTCGAGTGCGGCCTTGAGCGCGATCTCCGGCCCGATTCCGGCGGGGTCTCCCGTTGCAATGGCGATGCGCGGCAAGGGCATGGCGCTTGGCTTCCGTAAGCGGCTTGGCTGCTTATAATGGCCGCCGACACCTGCAAGAAACATAGCAAAGACTTGAGGAAACGTCGCCATGATGTCGCGTGAACAAAACGATCAGCTAAGCCGCGTCGGCCCCGGTACGTTTATGGGCAAATTATTGCGACGCTACTGGGCGCCATTTCTGCTGTCGTCCGAAATTCCGGAACCCGATTGCCCGCCGGTGCGGGTGAAGCTGATGGGCGAAAGCCTGATCTGCTTTCGCGACAGCAAGGGCCGCATTGGTCTGATCGACGAATTCTGCGCCCATCGCGGCGTGTCGCTCTGGTTCGGTCAGAACGAGGAATGCGGTCTGCGTTGCCCCTATCACGGCTGGAAATACGACGTGACCGGGCAATGCGTCGATCTTCCATCGGAGCCCGAAGAGAGCGGCTTTCGAAGGAACATCAAACTGAAATCCTACCCGTGCATCGAAAAGGCCGGGATCATCTGGGCCTATCTGGGACCGTCGGCCTTGCAGCCGCCACCGCCGGCACTGGAATGGACCGAGGTCGAGCCACCGCAGCGTTTCGTCTCCAAGCGCTTGCAGGAATGCAATTACCTGCAAGCGATGGAAGGCGGCATCGATTCCAGCCATGTGTCATGGCTGCACGGCAGCGAGCTCAACAAAGACCCGCTGTTCAAAGGTTCGAAGGGGAATGTCTACAACGAGCAGGACCGCATGCCGCTGTTCGAGGTGGAGGAATTTCCCGGCGGCTTGCTGATCGGGGCGCGGCGCAATGCGGACGGCGGCAAGTATTACTGGCGTATCACGCCGTGGATCATGCCCTGGTATTCGATCATCCCGCCGCGCGCGGGCCATCCATTGGGCGCACACGCCTGGGTGCCGATTGATGATGAGACGTGCTGGGCCTGGAGCATCAACTATCATCCCAAACGCGCGCTGACGAAATCGGAGATCTCGGCGATGCAGGATGGTGAGGGCATCCACGTCAAATATGTGCCCGGGACATTCATTCCGCTTGCCAACAAATCGAACAACTATCTGCTGGATCGGGAGTCGCAGCGCCACGGCCATTCGTCCACCGGCGTCGACGGCATCGCCATGCAGGACGCTTCCATCCAGGAGAGCATGGGGCCGATCCAGGATCGCACCAAGGAGCACCTGTGCGCGACCGACAGCGGCATCGTCATGACGCGCAAAATATTGCTGCGCGCGGCGAAGGCGGCTGCCGAAGGTGGTGCGGTGCCGGCGACCGACCCGCAAGCGCAGCGGGTACGTTCAGCATCGATCGAGCTCGACAAAGGCATCCCGTTCACGCAGGGCGCCAAGCACGGTCTTTATGCCGCGTTGGGAACGGATCCGTTATCGGTGTAGGTATTGCACCAAACTCCGCTCATTCCTGCGCAAGCTGGAATCCAGGGCCACTAATTTTGCAATTTTCGCCCCTGGGTCCCCGCTTTCGCGGGGACGAGCGGAGGTATGCTACTCCGCCGCGGTCTTGGCTGGCTTGCCGATCGCCGCGTTCACGCGCGGCATGACCTCCTCGGCCATCAGCTGCATCGAGCGCTTGGCGAGCGCCGGATCGACCCAGTCCATGCCGGCATAGACCATCTCGCCGAAATCGCCGGTCTCCTCGCGCAGCGCGAGGATCTGCGTCGACCACCTTGTTGACGCTGCCGTGGATCACGCAGTGGTCCATGACGTAGTCGTGCGGTGATCTCCTCGTCCGGCTGCTCCTTGTAGCTCTTGAACACATAGAGCCGCTTGCCGCGCTTCATCTTGGCGCGCATCTGCTCGAAGTAGAACCGATACGGGCTGCTTGGCGTCGTCGCGGCCGTAGCGCGCCGCCACCTTGTCGTCGTCGGCGACGAAGATCGTGCGCGCCACGCGCCAGTCGGCGACATTGGCCTTGGCGCCGGCCTCGGCCTTGCCCTTGGCGTAGTTCGCCCAGTGCGACTTGAGATGCTTCGACAGCAGGAAGTTCGCCGACAGCGGATGGAAGTCGCGCTTGCCCATCAGCACCACGCCGGGCGAGAACGGCGCCACCACGGTGCCGACGATTTCCGGCCGCGGCTTCTGGAACGGCTTGGCCGAGGATGCCGACGCCGAGCTCGAGCGCCGCGGTGCGCGCGAAGGTGACCTTGAAGCGGTTGTCCGGGAAATCGATGTCGTAGGGCGGATCGCGCTCCCAGATCGCCAGGATCACGTCGATCGCCTCGGCGAACATCTTGTTGCGGTCCTGCTCGAGGATGCCGAGCGCCTCGGCGTCGGAGGTGAGCGCGCCGGGGCTGACGCCGAAGATGAAGCGGCCCTGCGACAGATGGTCGAACATCGCCGCGTGCACGGCGATCAGCACCGGATGCATGTGCGACGAGATTGGTGGTGCCGGTCGCGAGCTTGATGGTCTTGGTGTCGTGGATCAGCGTCGCGAGGAACATCATGCTGTTGGTGATGTTCTCGCAGGCGTCGGTCAGATGCTCGCCGATGAAGGCGTCGTAGAAGCCGAGCTTGTCGGCGAGGATGATGGCCTCGCGGTCCTCGCGCAGCGTCTGCGACCAGTCCCGGTCCATCGGGTGCACCGGCATGGTGAAGTAGCCCAACCGCATTGACGTCTCCGCTTCGAATTCTCTGTGCGCTCGGCAAACTAACCGACCCGGCGCGCCGATGCAGCAAATCTTCGCGTCCGGAAACGACGGATGGCGCTGTCGCGAAGTCATTGTTTTCATGATATTAAACTTGACCTTCGTGCCGGCGTCTGGCCGACGGCGGCCAGCTGGCCCAATCGATGTTTCCACAGGCGCGTTTTTGCCGGATTTCGCAACCACACGCCGAGCGACTAGGTTGCCCTCATAAGCCGCTTGTCGGCCACGGGGTTTGCCATGATGCGCTGGTTTCATGCCTTGATGCCGAAGGAGGAGCGCTTCTTCGACCTGTTCGCGCGCCATTCGAGGCCGTGCTGGCCGGCGCCGAGGCTCTTGCGCGCCATGCTGGAAGGCGGCGAGGCGGTCAAGCGCAACTACCAGATCGTCATGGACCGCGAGCAGGATGCCGACGACGTCACGCGCGAAGTGCTGATCGCGGTGCGCCGCACCTTCATCACTCCGTTCGACCGCGGCAATATCCGCGACCTGATCACCTCGATGGATAACAGCCATCGACCAGATGCAGAAGACCGCCAAGGGCATCATACTGTTCGACGTGACCGAATTCACGCCGCAGATGAAGGAGATGGCCGACGCGATCGTGAAATGCGCGCGAGCTGGTGCAGGAAGCCGTGCCGCTGCTGCGCTCGATCAGTTCCGAAGCGGTGCACATCAGCGACTTGACCGAGCAGATTTCGCGCTCGAAGGCCGCGCCGACGAGCTGCACGATATCGGCCTGCGCGAGCTCTATCAGGCGAAATCGCGAAATCGGATCCGATGGCGTTCTTCGTCGGCAACGAGGTCTACGATCATCTGGAAAAAGTCGTCGACCGCTTCGACGACGTGGCCAATGTCATGCACGGCATCGTCATCGAGCACGTGTAATCGCTCCGGAGGCCGAACGACGATGGACGCCGCTGCGCTCACTTTGCCGTTCCTGTTCGGGCTGATCGCGGTCGCGCTGGCGTTCGACTTTCTCAACGGCATGCACGATGCCGCGAATTCGATCGCGACCATCGTGTCGACCCGCGTGCTGCGCCCGCAATATGCGGTGGCCTGGGCGGCGTTCTTCAATTTCATCGCCTTCCTGTTCTTCGGCCTGCATGTCGCCGAAACGCGTCGGCCGCGGCATTGTCGAGGCCGACAGTCGTCAATGCGCACGTGATCTTCGGCGCGCTGACGGGCGCGATCGTCTGGCAGATCTGATCACCCAGCGGCTTGGGAATTCCGTCAGTCGAGCTCGCACGCGCTGATCGGCGGGCTGGTCGGCGCCGGCATCGCCAAGGCCGGCCTCGGCGCCATCGTGTGGCATGGGCTGCTGTCGACAACGACCGTCGCGATCGTTCGTGCTCGCCGGTGCATCGGCTTTCTGCTCGCGCTGCTGCTGATGCTGGCTGTTGTCGTGGATTTTCGTGCGCTCGACGCCGTTCGGCGTCGACCGCATTTTCCAGCACGCTGCAATTCGTGTCGGCCTCGCTCTATTCGCTCGGCCACGGCGGCAACGACGCGCAGAAGACCATGGGCATCATCGCCGTGCTGCTCTACTCGCAAGGGCACCTTGGAGGCGAGTTCTACGTGCCGTTCTGGGTGGTGATCGCCTGCCAGATTGCGATGGCGCTCGGCACGCTGGCCGGCGGCTGGCGCATCGTGAAAACCATGGGCTCGAAGATCACGCGGCTCACGCCGATGCAGGGCTTTTGCGCGGAAACCGGCGGCTCCGTCACGCTGTTTGCGGCGACCTGGCTCGGCATCCCGGTGTCGACCACCCACACCATCACCGGCTCGATCATCGGTGTCGGCGCGGCGAAGAAGGTGTCGGCGGTGCGCTGGAGTCGTGGCGCAGCGAATATCGTCACCGCCTGGATCATCACGATCCCGGCGGCCGGCTGCTTGCCGCGCTGTTCTATTGGCTGAGCGGGCTTGTTCGGCTGATCAGGCCGCGACGCGCGCGAGGAAGCCCTCGACTTCCCGGCGCAGCTCGGCGGCGGCGGCTTCCACCGCCTGCGAGGCGGTGAGCACGCTTTCGGCCGATTGCCGCGTCTCGCTGGCGGCGCCGGAGACTTCGCCGAGCACCGTCACCACCACCTTGGCGCCATCGGACGCGCTGGCGACGTTCTGCGAAATCTCGCCGGTGGCCGCGCTTTGCTCTTCGACGGCGGCCGAAACGGCGGTGGCGCAACTGTCGATCTCCTGCATGCGGCCGGAGATGCGGCCGATCGCCGACACCGCGCTGGCGGTCGCTGCCTGCACCGCCATGATCAGCCTGGAGATATCCTCGGTCGCCTTGGCGGTCTGCACCGCCAGCGATTTGACTTCGGAAGCCACCACCGCGAAGCCCTTGCCGGCCTCGCCGGCGCGCGCGGCTTCGATCGTGGCATTGAGCGCCAGCAGATTGGTCTGCCCGGCGATGGCGCGGATGAGTTTGATGACGTCGCCGATCTTCTGCGCGGCCTGCGCCAGCGCGGTGATCTGCTGATTGGTGCCGTGCGCCTCGCTCGACCGCGGCACGCACGATTTCGGTGGTCTTGGCGAGCTGACGGCCGATTTCGTTGATCGAGCTCGGCCAGTTCGTCGGCGGCGACCGCGGCGGTTTCCACGTTGGTGCGACGCTTCGTTCGAGGCCGACACCGCGCCGTCGGCGCTCTGCGAAGGTCTGGCCGGAATTGCTGAACAGCGTGGTGGCGGTGGAGCGCATCGCCATGGCGCCTTCGGTCACCGTCCTCAAGTGATCCTCGACGCGCTGGCGGAAGGCGGCGATCGCCTGCTCGATCGACGGCGCGCCGCTGCTGCTGCTCCTGCATCGAGACGCGTTCGCGCTCGGCGTCGCGCCGCTCGGTGATGTCCTCGTGCGTCGCCACCCAGCCGCCGTCCGGCCATCGGCCGGTTGATGACGGAAATCGAGCGGCCATCCTTCGATTTCACTTCGGTGCTGGTCGTCTTGCCTGCCGCCATGGCGCCGACCAGCTCGCGCCGGTATTCGTCGGGATCGCGCGAAAAGCTGCCGTTGCGGATGCGGTATTCGAGCAGGCTCTGCAGCGTGCTGCCCGGCTTAACGATCGTCGGCGGATAGCTTGTACATCTCCATGTAGCGTTGGTTGCAAACGACCAGGCGCTCGTTGCCGTCGAACATGCACAGGCCCTGCGACATGTTGTTGATCGCGACCCGCATGCGCCGATTGTCCACGCGCAGCTTTCGGGCGAGCACGGCCGTAGTGATCGCCATGGCAAGCATGGCGATGAGGGCGGCGAAGAACAGGCGAGACCAGGAGCTCGGGAGCAGACGCCATCCCGACGCCGACCGGCAAGACGAAATGGAACAAAGCAAAGCTGACCGCAAAGCTGACGCACGCCGGTCAGCATGACCAAACGCCAATCGCGCGCGGATGCGTGTGCGGACGTAGTCTCGACCATGTTCGCGCCCAGGTAGGCGCGGACGCTATTCCCCAACCCGTTTTTTTGCAGTTAATTGCCGGGGATAGCAGGTTAAGCAAAGCTTAATGGCCGGTGCCGGAGGGCGGGGGATGGCCAAGTTGCGGGCGGCGGAATGCCGTGAATTCATCAAGTGCGGTGGTCGAAAAAGCCGACGCGATGGGCGTGCCGGTTTCGATTGCCGTGGTCGGGCCGGAAGGCCACCTGATCGCCGTGGAGCGTATGGACGACGCCGGCTTCATCACGCCGGAGACCGCCATCGCAAAGGCCTTCACCGTGGCGGCGTTCCGCTCGATGAGCCCGCGCTTTCCCGACGGGCTGGTGATTCAGCAATGGTTCAAGGAGCGCAATCCGCAATTGCTGGTCAGCCTTGCCGCCATGACCAACGGCACGCATCGCGGCCAGCGGCGGCTCGGCGCCCGTGTTCAAGGGCGATGAGATGGTCGGCGCCTACGGAATTTCCGGCGGCACTTCACAGCAGGACGAGGAGATGGCGGTCTATGCGCGCGCCAAGGCCGGCTGGGCGCATGCGCCTGAACACGACACCACTGACCCTGAGTGAAGGCGCATATCAACGCGCTCTACGCCAAGGCTGGCATCACCGACCATAAGCTTTGAATTTTGTGGAACGTCGCATGACCGCAATCAACCGCTGCTCGCAACGACGATCATGCCGTCTGGTCGGGACGCGTCGAGGACGACGCGCTTTTGCGCGGGCAGGGCCGCTTCGGCGATGACGTCAAACCGGAAGGCGCGCTTGCCGCCTATTTCGTGCGCTCGCCGCACGCCTTCGCGAAGATCGAGCGCATCGATGTTACAGCCGCAAAATCGGCGCGCGGTGTCGTAGCGGTGCTGACCGCCGCCGACCTTGCACGCCGCACATTATCATTCCATTTCGCACGGCCATCCGATTCCCGGCCGCGGCGGGCAAGACTGCCAGTCTCGCCGCATCGGCCGTCGCTCGCCGAGACACGCGTGATGCATGTGGGCGAGCCGGTGGCCATGGTGGTCGCGGAGAGCGCGGCGATGGCGCAGGACGCGGCCGATAAAGTCGTGGTCGAATATGAGGCGCTGACGCCGGTTACCGACGCGCGCGAAGCCGTCAAGCAGGGCGCGCCGCAGCTATGGCCGGAAGCGCCCGGGCAATATCGGGTTCGACTGGGCGGCGCCGGCCGATCCCGACGGCAAGAAGCAGGCCGCGCTCGATCGCGCGTTCAAGGAAGCCGCGCATGTGGTGCGCGTCGAGCTCGTCAATCAGCGCCTGGTCGTTGCCTCGCTCGAGCCGCGCATCGGCGACGCGCAAGCTACGATGCCGCCAGCAAACAGTTTACGTTGCGCGTCGGCACGCAAGGCGTCGCCAGTGTTCGCGGCCAGATCGCCGGCGCGATGAACATCAAGCCGGAAGAACTGCGTGTTCTCACCGAGGATGTCGGCGGCGCCTTTGGCATGAAAGGCTGGTGCTATCCGGAATACGTTCCGCTGCTGCATGCGGCGCGCTTGCTGGGCAAGCCGGTGCACTGGGTTTCGACCCGTTCCGAGGCGTTCCTCACCGACAATCAGGGACGCGATTCATTCTGGACCGTGGAGCTTGCGCTCAACTCGCGCGGCCGCTTTCTCGGATTGCGCGTCGAATGCATCGGCAATCTCGGCGCTTATTTCACCGGCGTAGCGCATTTTGTCTTCACCACGCACATCTCAGGCTGCCTGCCGACCGTCTATGATATTCCGCTCGCGCAAGTGAACACACGTTGCGTGTTCACCAACACGCTGCCGACCGGGCCGTATCGCGGCGCCGGCCGTCCGGAGGCGAGCTATCTGATCGAACGCGTGATCGATGCTGCGGCCGACGCGACCGGCATCGACGCCGCCGAATTGCGGCGGCGCAATCTGATCAAGCCGGAGAAAATTCCCTACACGACCGCCTTCGGCAATACCTACGACAGCGGCGACTTTCCGGCGATTTTCGAGCGCGCGCTCGAAGCTGCCGAGCTACGACGGCTTTCGCGAACGCAAGAAGGCGGCAAAGAAGCAAGGCAAGCTACGCGGCATTGGCGTTGGCTGTTACCTTGAGATTTCCGGCGCGTTTCCCGAAGAGGCCGCGCGCGTCTCGTTTCCCGGCGGGAATGCAGTTCAGGTCAGTATCGGGGCCGGTGCCAGCGGGCAGGGACACAAGACAGTGTTTGGTGGCGTGGCGGCGCGGCGATTGGGCGTTCCGGCAGAGGCGGTCACGCTGCTCTCCGGTGATTCCGCGCGCGATGTCCCTGGTTTCGGCGCGGCCGCCTCGCGCTCGGCCATGATGATCGGCGGTGCCGTCGCGCGGGTCACCGATGTGGTGATCGAGAAAGGCAAGCGTGTCGCCGCCATGTTGATGCAGGCGGGCGAAGACGAGATCAGCTTCAATGACGGCAAGTTCGGCGTGAAAAATTCAGGCCGCGAAGTCTCGCTGTTTGCAGTGGCGGAACGCGCTGCCGAGCTCAAGCGTCAGGGCGTGATCGCCGGAGAGTCTCGATACCCAGGCCGGCATTAAAGTACCGCCCTCGTTCCCGAACGGTTGCCATGTCGCCGAGGTCGAGATCGACCCGTCAACGGGCGGGGTTGAGATGGTTTCGTACGTAGCGGTCGACGACTGCGGCAACGTGCTCGATCACACGATTGTTGAGGCGCAGATCCACGGCGGCGTCGCCCAGGGGCTTGGCCAGGCGCTGACCGAGAACACGGTCTACGACGCCGGCGGCCAGCTCGTATCGGGGTCGTTCATGGACTACGCAATCCCTCGCGCCGATTTGATGCCGCCAATGTCGGTTGCTCACCATCCCGTTGCCTGCCGGACCAACCCACTCGGCGTGAAAGGCACCGGAGAAGCCGGCACCACTGCCGCGCCGCCGGCGGTGATGAATGCGATCCTCGATGCCTTGCCGCACGGGACGCGGCTCGACATGCCGGCGACCCCCGCGCGCGTGTGGCAAGCACTGCAGGAGGCCGGGTAGCGCCGCCGATCTGGAATCCCTCTGAATGTGTGAGACGCGCGGGCTATTGCGTCACGTCGATCTTCACAGCGGTGGTGATGGTCTCCCAGTGCTTCATTTCACCGTCGAGCCACGTCTTTGCATCGGCGAGCGATTTGTTCGGCACGACATTGAAATTCTGCTTGTTGAGCTTTTCGACCCCTTCTGGCGAACTCAGCGCCTTATTGACCGCCGTGAAGAGCGCTTCCAGCACCGGCTTCGGTGTTGCCGCCGGCGCAAACAAGCCGTTCCAGGCCACCGTACCCACATCGGCATAGCCGACCTCTGCCATCGTCGGAATGTTTGGATATTCCTTGAGCCGCGCATGATTGACTACCGCCAGTGGGCGGAAGTTTCCCGCCTGGACTTGTCCCGCAGTCGACGCGACGTTGAGGAATGCGGTCTGCACGTCGCCACGAAGCATGTCCTGGATTACGCCGGCGGCGCCATTCTTGTTCGGCAGCCCCACCAGGTCGAGGTCGCCTGCGCGCTTGGCAAAATAGGCCATGTCATAGTGCGGATAGGAGCCGATGCCGACGGTACCGTAGCGAATCTTTCCCGGATTTTTCTTGGCGTAAGCAATCAGCTCGGGAACTGACTTCACAGGGAAATCGTTCGCTGTCGTGACCATCAGGAAGGCTGGGATGTCGACCAGATTGGTTACCGCCACCACACTCTTGGCATAGTCGGCGCTCATCTTCTTTGCATAGATGATCGGCGTGATTGCGTTGGTCGAAACGTTGCCGATCATCAGCGTGTAGCCATCGGGCGCCGCCTTGACCATTTCGTCGATTGCCAACATGCCGAAGGCGCCAGGCTTGTTGAGCACGACAAAGGGCTGGCCGGTGATTTTCTGAAATTCGTCGCCGACGATGCGGGCAACGATATCCGTCGCGCCGCCCGGCGCGTAGGGCACGATCACCTTGACCGCACGACTCGGATATTTGTCTTGCGCCGCTGCGGTGGCGGCGCTCAAGACGAGGCTGACGAACAGCGCTGCGATCAAGCGTATCATGCGATCCTCCCACAGTTGCCGGACGTCGGAAATTCTTGCCGTTTCCGTTACGCGTAGCTTAGTTGGCTTTGATACCGTGCAAGCTGTGTGACGCGTCCTTGACGGTGAAAAAGACGACATCGCCGGCAGCTGTCGCCTTGCCTGCGTGCACCGTGTTGGCAGGAATGTAGACGACCGACCCGGGCGTCACATCCATTTCCTTCCCGCCGATATTGGCGTGGAAGGTTCCTTCCAGGATGTAGATCCACTGCTCGTTCGGATGCGAATGCGGCTCGGCACCGGTGCCGGCCTTCATTCGCATCAGACCGACGATCATGCGATCGCCTTCGACGCATGGCCCGTGCGCTGTCGAATAGGCAGGACCGCCCATGATTTTCTGCACTGTCCCGAGATCGAAGACATATTCGCCTGGAGCTGCGCGCTTGGCGCCTGGCGTACGTGCGGCCGGCTGATTGGACATGGCGTTCTCCTCAACTCACTTGTTTGCAAGATGTTAGTTGACGCTGCGCGGTCGCGCCAGTAGAGGCGGGGCTCAGTATCGCTTTCGACGCGGCACCACCATTCGGCCAAGGTCGCTCTTAAGCTCTTGCGCGCCACGATTCGGGGACCAATCACTCATGATGCGGATTCGTTTCGCGGTCGTCGTGCTGGCCTTTGCCTGGCTTGGCGGTTGTGCCGATTCCTATGCGCCCAAAGGGGAGCCGAGTTTCTACCGCAACCTGGCACAGCCGGGTGCGGAACTCGATGCGGCCGCCGCCGCCTCGATGATCTCGGGATATCGCGCCAACAACGGACTGCCCGCGGTTGCGCTCGATACTGAGTTGATGCGGCTCGCGCAGGCGCAGGCCGAGATCATGGCCAAGCGCGACAAACTCGACCACGGCGCCGGCAAACCCTTCGTGCAACGTCTGAAAGCCTCCGGCTACGATGCCAAAACGGCAGCCGAGAACATCAGCGCCGGCTACCATACGCTGGCTGAGGCATTTTCCGGCTGGCGCGAACTCGAGCCCGCACCGGGCCAATATGCTGCTCGCAGGCGCCACCCGCATGGGCATCGCCGCGGTCTACACACCGGCTTCGAAGTACAAGGTCTATTGGTCGTTGATCCTGGCCGAACCGGACGGAAACAAGAGCTAGCGCAATCGGTTTGCCCGTCGGCTTCACATCGGGTTGAATTGAGCCACCAACAGGAAAGCGAGCGACAATGAGCAGTCTCGGCCTTTCGTTGATTGCATTTGCATGCATTTTCGGAGCGACGCTGCTCGGCATGTATCTTCGCGTCCTATTGCCGGCGGAGCATCTAAGTACAGAATCGAGGGATGCGATCAGGCTCAGCATGGGCGTTATCGGGACCATGGCAGCGCTCGTGCTCGGCCTCCTGATCGCATCAGCAAAAGGTACGTATGATGCGAAGAACAACCAGATCAAACAGCTGACCGTCGATGTTATCGTTCTCGATCAACTTCTCGCTCAATACGGTGCTGAAACGCGTCTTCTTCGGGAGCTTCTGCGCGGAGGCACCGCTTCATTGGCTGATAGAATATGGGGCGAGCGCGATGTGGCGACGGCCACTAAAACGGCTTTCACTATGACCGGTGAAGCAGAGGCTTTCCTTCACAAGGTCGAAGAACTTGCGCCGCAAAGCGAGGTCCAGCGTTCTATCCGGGCGCGAGCGATCACGACGCTTACGGACCTGGCGCAGACGCGCTTGTCGCTTTATGCGCAACCGGGCAATGCAATTCCTTGGCCGTTCCTGGCGCTGCTGGTGTTCTGGCTCGCGATCATATTTGCGAGTTTCAGCCTGTTTGTTGCTCCCAATCCGATTGTCGTAGTCTCGTTTTTTGTTTGCGCGTTCTCTGCTGCCGGAGCGCTCTTTCTTATTTTCGAACTCGACAGGCCCTTCACCGGGCTGATGACAATTTCGGATCTACCGCTGCGCCACGCGCTCGGGCCGATTTGATCCTGCTGGACCTTGTCCAGTCTGCTGACTAGTTTGGGGCCATGCCGTTATTGCCTCGCGTCAAGGATTACGATTCCCTCTATCGCCAATTTCGCTGGCAGGTGCCGGCCCGCTACAACATCGGGGTCGATGTCTGCGACCGCTGGGCGGCAAATGAACCCGATCGCCTCGCTATCCTGCACGCACGCGCGGATGGGCGCGACGAATACATCACGTACGGCTGGCTGCGTGAAACGTCCAACCGGCTCGCAAATGTGCTGCGCGCGCGGGGGATCGCGCGTGGCGATCGCGTCGCGATCCTGCTGCCACAGTCGCCCGAGGTCGCTGCCATCCATATCGCGATCTATAAACTTGGCGCTGTGGCGCTGCCGCTGGCGGTGCTGTTTGGTACTGATGCGCTGGCTTATCGGCTGCAGAATTCCGGCGCTGCTGCGTTGATCACCAATGCGCGCGGTGCAGAACGCATCGCCGAGATCAGCAAAGATCTGCCCGCGCTCAAGGTACTTCTGTCTCTCGACGGCGCCGGCAATGGCGCGCTCGGATTTTCTGATGAATTGACGCGTGCGTCGTCGCAATTCACGCCGGTGGATACATCCGCTGACGATCCGGCGATGATGGTCTATACCTCCGGCACCACCGGCCAGCCGAAAGGCGCTTTGCACGGCCACCGCGTGCTCATCGGCCATTTTCCCGGAGTTGAAACGCATCACGATTTCTTCCCGCAACCAGGCGACCGCATCTGGACGCCGGCAGATTGGGCCTGGGCAGGCGGCTTGCTCAATGTTTTATTGCCCGGCTTGCACTATGGCGTTCCCGTCGTGGCTCGACGGTTCGAGAAATTCGATCCGGAGGAAGCCTTCGCGCTGATCGCGCGCGTGCAAATCCGCAATGCCTTCATCCCGCCGACCGCGTTGCGCATGTTGCGCGCAGCGCCGAATCCAAAGGGTCGCCATGCCATCAATATGCGTTCAATCGGCTCCGGTGGGGAATCGCTCGGCGCGGAAACCTACGAATGGGGCAAATCGGCCTTCGGCCTGGTGATCAACGAATTTTACGGCCAAACCGAATGCAACATCGTGCTCTCGGCTTGCAGCGCGATCGGCGTGTCAAAGCCGGGCGCAATCGGCAAGCCGGTCGCCGGCCACACCGTCGCAATCATCGACGCGGCTGGAAATCCGCTGAAAGTCGGGGAACCGGGCCAGATCGCTGTCAAACGCCCCGATCCCGTGATGTTCCTGGAATACTGGGGCAAGCCGGAAGCCACGCGCGACAAGTTCATCGGCGAGTGGATGACGACCGGCGATCAGGGTGTGGTGGACGAAGAGGGTTATGTCAGTTTTGTCGGGCGCGATGACGACGTCATCACGTCAGCCGGCTTCCGCATCGGACCGGGCGAGATCGAAGACTGCCTCATCCGTCATCCCGCCGTGGCTCTCGCCGCGGCGGTTGGCAAGCCCGACGCGCTGCGAACAGAAATCGTCAAAGCTTTCATTGTACTCAAGAAAGGCTACGCTGCGTCAGACGCGCTGGCGTCCGAGATCCAGGGCTTCGTCAAAACGCGATTGTCGGCGCACGAATATCCCCGCGAGGTCGCGTTCATCGAGGACATGCCGATGACAACGACGGGCAAGGTCATCAGGCGCTTGTTGCGCGACCGGGCCTGATACTGGCGCGATTGGTCCAGCCGCAAGCTCAGCCCAGCTTTGCGACGTCGGCAAGAATGCTTTCGACTGCCTCGCGCTCGGCAGGCCCGAGTGCGCCCTGGGGCGGGACGGGTTCGCCGACCGCGTAGCCCTGGATCTGCAATCCGGCCTTGATGCACGCCGCAAGGTTGAATCGTGCGAAGGCCTCATTGATGCGCCAGAGGTCGCGCTGAAGCTTCATCGCCTCCGGCCACTTTCCCGCACGACAGAGATCATAGAGCCGGACACTCTGGCGCGGCACGATGCATGCGGGTCCGGCCATCCAACCGACGCCACCGATCAGCATGACTGCCGCGGGGATGTGCGCCGAAGCCGAAAAGACCTTCAGGCGCGGTGTACGGTTCATGATCGACAGCAGGCGGCCGGTGTTGGTCGATGCATCCTTGATGTACTGGATGCGCGGATGCTCTGAGAGACGCGCGATGACATCGAGCGAAAGGTCGCTGCGCTGGAATTGCGGATTGGTGTAGAGCGCAACCGGAATGTCGACCGCGTCTGCGATTGCGCGAAAGTAGGATTCGATCTGCGCGTCCTTTAGCGGGAAGTACGCTTCCAAAATGGCGAGGATGCCGTCGGCGCCGAGCTTTTGATAGGTCCTTGCCTGTTCGATTGCATCCGCCGTGACGGTTGACGCGACACCAGCGATCACCGGCACTCGTTTTCCAGCCGCTTCAACCGTCGCGCGCACGACCGCTTCACGCTGCGCGCGATTGAGATAGGCAAATTCACCCGTCGAGCCGAGCGGCGTCAGGCCGTGCACGCCCGCTTTAATCAGATCGGACACGAGCGTCCCGAGTACGTCGGTGAGGATTTTCCCTTGTGCGTCGATGGGCGAGACGAGATAGGGGAATACGCCGTGGAAGTCGCTCATGCGTTACCTAAAAAACCCACAATGCCTCGGGCGGAAATTCGACATAGTGTTCGCCCGGCTCGAGCGGCGCTGACGCATAGGCGCGCACGCTGAGCGTGTCGCGTGCGAACACGAGCTCCCATCGTTCGCCAAGATACATCGGCGCCTTGAGCTCCATTTTCAGGCGATTGGGGCCGGGGCTCGAGGCACAGCGTACGCGTTCGATGCGGATGATGCCCGTGGCCTTTCCGCCCGGTGCAGCCTTGGTGCGCGCGATGCCGGTGAGGCGCTCACCAAACAATTCGATCGTCGCGCGTCCGCCCGAATTTTCCACCAATTTGCCGTCGAGCCGGTCGTTGCTGCCCATGAATTCCGCCGCGAACAACGTCGCGGGCTCATTATAAAGTGCGGTCGGCGGGCCTTCCTGCGCAATGATACCGGCATCGAGCAGGACGATGCGATCGGCAATCGCCATTGCTTCCACCTGATCGTGGGTGACATGAATGGCGGAGAGGCCGAGCGTGACGATCAGCGTACGCAGCCAGGCGCGCGCTTCCTCGCGAAGCTTGGCGTCAAGATTGGACAAGGGCTCATCGAGCAGGATCACCGGCGGCTCATAAACAAGCGCGCGCGCGATGGCGACGCGCTGTTGCTGGCCGCCCGACAATTGATGCGGATAGCGCGCGGCAAGATGACCAAGCCCGATCTGTGACAAGGTTTTCTCGACCCGTGTCTTGATCTCCGCGGCGGATACGCCGCGCAGCTTCAGGCCATAGGCGACGTTGTCGAAAACGGTTCGGTGCGGCCACAGCGCATAGGACTGGAAGACGAGGCCCAGGCCGCGCTCTTCCGCCGGCAATTCAACTCCATGCGCGGCATCGAAGAAGACACGGTCGCCGATGGCAATCGATCCGCTGTGGGGTGTCTCCAGCCCGGCAATGGCACGCAACAATGTGGTCTTGCCGCTGCCGGAAGGCCCAAGCAGCGCCACGACCTCGCCTGCCGGCACGGCGACCGAGACGCCTTTGAGGATTTCGTTGTCGCCCAGCCGAAGAGCGACGTCCTTGACGGTGAGGTCAGCCATGCAGGCGCACTCCAAGTCGGACAGCGACGGCGAGGCCGACGCCGATCATGACCACATTAACGACGGACAACGCCGACACCAGATCGATGGCGCCGGTGCCCCACAGTGATACGAGAAGCGAGCCGATAACCTCTGTGCCTGGGCCAAGAAGATAGATGCCGGTCGAGTATTCGCGCACAAAGATCAGAAAGACCAGAAGCCAGCTCGCCAGCATGCCATATTTGATCAGCGGCACGGTGACATCGCGTTTCACGCGCAGATCGTTGGCGCCGGCGGTGCGTGCGGCTTCCTCCAGTTCCGGAGCGACCTGAAGCAGCGTGCCGGACACCAGCCGCATCCCGTAAGCGAGCCAGACAATCGTGTAGGCGAGCCAGATCGAGACCATCGTCGACTTCAGCGGCGACAGGAACGGCACAAAGAGAAACACCCACAACAGCGCGAGACCGGCGACGAGACCGGGCATGGCGCGCGGCACCATCACGAGGTAATCGACAAGCCTGGTCCAGCCTGAATTCCAGCGATGCACCGCAAGCGCAATCGCGGTGTACCACGCGACGGCCACCGCGCCGCCAATCACGCCGATGCCAAGCGTGTTGAGGATGCCGCGAATGACATTCGGATATTCGGTCAGTTCGCGGTAGTGATCGAGCGTGAGCACATCGAGCAGTTTCACGCCTTCGCCCCAGGTCACCACGAAGGAACGGAGCGTGATTCCGAACAACGGCACGACGACGGTGACAAAGAGCCACAGCATGATTGCGCCGAAGGCAAACCAGCGCCAGCCATGGAGACGCAGCGGCTGCGTCTTGAGGCCCTTGCCGCGCACCGAGACGTAGCGCTGCGCCTGACGAAGCAGCAGGCGCTGCATGAACACAAGCGGCGCGGTGATGGCGATGATCGCGACCACGACCACGGCCATCAGCTGGTAGGACGGCACCCCCAGCTTGTTGGTGAGCTTGTACAGGTAAGTCGACAGCACGAGCACGTCCTGCGGATCGCCAAGGACTAACGGCAATCCGAACAGCTCAAAGCCAAGGAAAAACACCAGCACGCCGGCAAACAAAATAGCCGGCAGGATCATCGGCAGGCTGACATTGACGGCGACGCGAAACGGATTGGCGCCGGAAACGCGCGCGGCTTCTTCGAGATCGGTGCTCAGGCCACGCAAAGCCGCGGCGCTGTAGAGATAGACATGCGGCACATGCGTCAGGCCGGCGATCACGATCAGTGCCAGCAGCGAATACAGGTTCCACGGCACAAAGCCGAGGACGTCCTTGGCGAGCGTCGAGAAAATTCCAACCGGGCCGATTGCGACCACATAACCGAACGCGATCACCACTGCCGAGACGAAGATCGGAATCAGTATCAGTGGTTCAAGATATTCCCGTCCCGGGACGTCGGTACGCACCATCAGGAAAGCGAGGAGAGCGCCGAGGGGCACGGCGATTGCAGCCATGCCGCCGGCAATCGCGATGGTTGTCCAGAACGCCTGCCAGAAATCAGGATCGGCAAAAACAAAGGAATAGGCGAGGAACCCCGCCTGCGCCGAAGGATCAAAGAATGGTGCGGTGAGGAAGCTTTGGTAGATTACAAGCGATAGCGGCGCCAACACAGCCAGTGTGGTGACGCCGATCACAAGCAAGCGGTACACGACAATGGGCATGCGCGCCCTTGGTTCGCCGCGCCCAAACGGGGCAGGGGTGTTTACTGTCCCTTTTTCGCCTGCTGCCACTTCGACAGGAAGGCGAGCCGTTTAGCCTGGTCGAGATTTTCCAGCAGCGTCTGGTCGATTGCCACCGGGCGCGCCTTGTCGCCGATCAGCTGGGTGACACCCTTGATCGTCGCCTCGCCCTCGACGTCGGTGCGCAGTGAATAGAGATCGGCCTTGTTGGCGATGATCTCCTGACCGCGCTTCGACAACATGTAGTCGAGGAAGAGTTTGCCGGCGTTCGGGTTCTTGGCCTTCTTGGAGATGAAGGCGACGCGCGACGTCACCATCGTATAGTCCTGCGGCAGGATGATCCCGAGGTTGGGGTCTTTCTTGGAGCGCCCGAGCGCGTAGGAGCCGAAGACGCCGTAGGCAATCAGATGCTCACCGGAGGTGACGCGCTCCATCATTGCGCCGGCGCTGGTGTAAAGTTTTGCCTGCGCCTTGCCCATGGCTTTGAAAAGATCCCAGGCCTGCGGAAAATCCTTGATGTCCTCGTTGCAGAAGAGGTAGCCGACGCCGGAACGCTCCGGATCGTATGCCGTGATCTTGCCTTTGTAGAAATCGGTCTTTGCGTCGAGGAGCTTCAGCAGAGCGGTGTGATCCTTTGGCACGTCGCCTTCCGGCACGAGGCGCTTGTTGTACACAAAAGCGATCGGTTCATAGGTCGTGCCGTAAGCGGAGTCTTTCCACACGGCCCACTTCGGCAACGACTTGATTTCGGGCGACGCATAAGTCGCGGCCTGCCCGTCGGCAACCAGCTTCACTTGCAGGTCCATGGCCGATGACCACAGCACATCGGCGGTGCCGTTATTCGCCGCCGCTTCCGCGATGAAGCGGTTGTACAGTTCGGTGGAATTGAGATCGGAATATTCGACCTTGATGCCGGGATAGAGCGCCTCGAAATCCTTGATCAAAGGGTTCGCAGCGACCGCGTCGGTGGTCGCATAGATCACCACTTTGCCTTCTTTCTTGGCGGCGTCGACGATCTGGGCGTAGTCGGCCGGATAGCCTTGCGGCACCTGCGCCTGCGCGCCGGTTCCCAAAGCCAGCGCGATTGCGATGAAAGCCGAGGATAGAACGTGTCGCATGGGAACTCCCTGGTGGCGTTTTCTCGGCGTCTGCCCCGTGACGCCATTTCCCCGGATGCTACTCCAGCACTTCCGCGCCCGCATAGGGGCCTGCCAGAAAACGAAAGCCCCCGTCCTTACGCAGACGGGGGCCGTTTGCTCGTTGTACGCAGCGCTCAGTGCGCCAGCGGGTCGGGACGAACCTGGATGTGGACGGCGCGCGGGCTCGAACCCTTGCCGGTTTCCATCAGCCACGGCGTGCGATCGCCATTGGTGCTCCACAGGCCGCGACCTTTCCAGCCGGCATTCGGATCGTCGATGCGCCCGTCGAGACCCTTGGCGTAGAAGCCCATGGGGTACGGAATGCGCAGCATGACCATCTTGCCGTTTTTGAACGCCACGAAGCCATCGTTGAGATTGGCGGTGGAGATCGGGATGTTCTCGCCAAGCCCAACCGTGTTGTGCTGATCGACCCAGGTGTAATAGCTCGCTTCGACGCTTCTATCCTCGAAGCCTTCAAAGCCCGGGCCGGGATATTTGTAGAACTTCCAGCCCTCGGGGCAGTGATTGCCGGTGGCGTTTGGACCGTTGAGAGGGCCCTTACATAGACTTCGGTCAAAGCTGACGAGATGTCCGCTCGACTCCGAACCCCACGCCACACCATTGGCGTCGATATCGCCGCCGCGGATCCCGACGCCGGGCTTGGGCACCGCGAAAAACTCCGACAGCTGCGTCTTCGGATCGAACCGCATGAAGCCGGCCTGGCCGCCGAACACACCGACCGTGTACCAGATCGAGCCGTCCTTCGGATGCGGCATCACGGCGTAGGGTCCTGAACCGCCGGTGATGCGCGTGTCCTTTCCGGCATCAGCCGGCTGGCCGGGTTCGGTATAGTCATCACGCTTGCCGTTGCCGTTGGTGTCGAGAATGAACGGCGTCCAGCCGATCGCTTTCTGCGCGTCGTGCGTTTCGTCCCACACTTTTGTGTTGACCCAACCTGCGACCGGGCCGGTGCCGGTGAGCCACAACGTGTTGTCGGCGTCGTAGCCGAACTGCGGGTGATGCGTGCCGAAACAGGTGTCGATGAATTCGTATTTCATCGTCTTCGGATCGAGCATCGCGACCTGACGCGGACTTTTATCGAGCGGGAATACCTTGGCGTACGGATTGTCCGAACCCTTCTTGCACCAGTCCGGGTTGTCCATGCCGCGCACCGTTGCCGCGAGCCAGATGCGGCCCTGCTTGTCGAACATGGAATTGTGATTGTTGGCGCGCGTGTCCCAAGATCTTCGCTCGCCCCAATAGGGCGAATCGGCCAGTCGGCTTGACTGCGCCGGCATGGCCCGGCCCGAGCGACACCGGCATTTCCGGATCGCGCACCGGCATCTTGAAGAACGAAACCTTGTTCGTCTTCGGATCGAGGATCGGCATGTTGTCGGTCGAATATTCCGGCGAGCCGTACAGCGGCCCGTAGGCATTGACCGTCGGATTGCGCCGGTCGGACGAAATCAGATCGTGCAGATATTTGTCGGGTGTTGACCATTCCCACGATGTGATGACGATATTGCGCTCGTCGCCTTCGGGCCGCGGCGGCTTGGTCTTGGGCAACTCGCCCTTGGCGATGCGGTCGGTCCAATCGCCGAAATATTTGTATGGCACGCCGCCGAATTGGCCGGCGATCCGGTTGGTCATCTGCTCGCCGGATTGGCCGGACTGGATGCGGCGCTGCCATGCCTCCGCGCCTGAATTCGAATTTGCCAAGCGCTGCGGGAATTGTGCGCGTCGCTTCCTGGCCGAGCTGATGGCAGCCGATGCAGTCGACATTGTTCATCTGCCGCAGCCAGTTGTCCTGCGTGATGTTCTTGGGAATGTCGGTTGAGCCGCCGAAGTCGCTTGCCGGCGGAATCTTCATCATCGCGTACCAGTAGACCGCCGGATAATAGTGCGCCGCGGCCGCATCGTTCGGCGCAATCACTGCCGTGAGATTGAGGGTAGCGCCCGGCTTGGCGCGCATCTTTGGCAGAGTCGACCAGACCATAGCCGCGCACCCAGACGCTGTAGTTCGCGGCCGGAAGATCGGGGATGAGATAGCGGCCCTGGTCGTCGGTCACGACGATGCGGGCGAATTTCGTCGGCAGATCCGTTGTCTCGGCGATGACCCAGACGCCCGCTTCCGGGCCTTTCGAGCTGGTGACAACGCCGCCGATGTCGGTGGCGCCGACATCCACACGCTGTTGCGCGTGCAGGTCCGGTGGAGTACAGGAACGTCAGGACTGAAAGGAAAACAATCGCCAGCAAGCGCCGAAGCGCTTCAGCCAAATGCAACATGGGTCGCCTCCCTGGCACTGAAGCCGGCTAGCCGCCGGCTTTTTATTGCGCAAGCCTAACAAAGCCGGTGGGCAGCGTCCTACGATTTTTGCGTCGAGCTATTTTCAGCCGGCGAAACCGCCGCCATCGAGGAATGCCTGCTCTTCCGGTGTGGTGGTGCGGCCGAGCACGGCATTGCGATGCGGGAACCGGCCGAAGCGGCGGATGATGTCGGCGTGAATTTCCGCCCATTTCAGGTTTTCGGCGTCGCCGATCGCCTTGTTGAACGCGATGCCGCGTTCCTGATCGGCGAGGTCTTCCGAATGCTCGAACGGAAGATAAAAAAAGCCGCGCAGTTCGTTCGGAACCTGGCTGTCGAAGCCGCGGACGATGGCGCCGGCTGCGATGGCGCGCGCCAGAGGGTCGGTGGCGAAGGCGCGCGCGTCGCCGCGGAACATATTGCGCGGAAACTGGTCGAGCAAAATGAGCAGGGCCAGCGCGCCTTGCGCGCTTTGCTCCCAATCGGAAAGCTTCCCGGCGGCGGCCGCTTCGTAGGTGTCGAAGAACCGCTCGCGAATCTCCGTCGTCGAAAGCGGCGTCCTTGGTGAACCAGCGGTCCGGCCCGGCCGCTTGCCAGAACGCCACCACCTCGGCTGCACTCGCGACCATTGGCATTCCAGGTCAATTGGCGGTCGGTTGGACGGCTTCGTCGCGCAGGGCGCGCCGCAGGATCTTGCCGACATTGGTCTTCGGCAAGTTCGTCGCGGAACTCGATCTGTTTCGGCACCTTGTAGCTGGCGAGCCGTGTGGCGAGGAAGGCCCGCAATTCGGCCGCGGTGAGGTCCGGGCTTTTCTTGACCACGAACAGCTTGCCCACCTCGCCGGAATGTTCGTCGGGCACGCCGACCGACGGCGCATTCCAGCAGGCCGCCCTGACTCATGGCGACGTCCTCGACCTCGTTGGGGAAGACCTTGAAGCCGGAGACCGAGATCATGTCCTTCTTGCGGTCGACGATTTGCACGCGGCCCTGCGTCGTCCATCACGCCGATGTCGCCGGTGCGGAAGAATCCGTCCTCGGTCATCGCCTTGGCTGTTTCATCCGGGCGCTGCCAATAGCCCGGCCATCACCTGCGGCCCGCGCGCGCAGATCTCGCCCTGTTCGCCGATCGGCACCTCGTGGCCGTCGTCGTCGCGGATGGAAATCTCGGTCGAAGGCACCGGCAACCCGATGGTGCCGGTCCATTCGGCTGATGTCGCCGCGATTGCAGGTGAGCACCGGCGAGGTTTCCGACAGGCCGTAGCCTTCGATGATCGGCTTGCCGGTGGCCTTCACCCAGGCATCGGCGACGGATTTCTGCACCGCCATGCCGCCGCCGATCGCGCACTTGAGCATGCTCCAGTCGATCTTGCCGAAATCGGGATGGTGCAGCAGCGCGTTGTAGAGCGTGTTCACCGCCGGAAACGATGTTCACCTTGTAGTGGCGGAGTTCCTTGATGAGCGCCGGCAATGTCGCGCGGATTCGGAATCAGCAGGCACATCCCGCCAGTGCGCATGCCGAACAGGAAACACGCGGTCAGCGCGAAGATGTGATAGAGCGGCAGCGCGGTGACGATGATCAGCTGGTCGATCTTCGGCGGCATATCGACCATCGGCTGATTCCACGCTTCCACCTGCAACATGTTGGCGACGAGATTGCGGTGCAGCAGCATCGCGCCCTTGGCGACGCCGGTGGTGCCGCCGGTGTATTGCAGGAAGGCGATGTCGTCGGGCGCCGATCGCGGCCGGCGTGCAAACGTCAGACTTGCGGCCGGCCGCGAGCGCGTCGTTGAACTTGGTCGCGCCCGGAATGCGAATAGGCCGGCACCATTTTCTTGACGTGCCGCACCACGATATTGACCAGCGTGCCTTTCACGCGTGCCGAGCATGTCGCCCATGCTGGCGACCACGACGTGCTTGACCTGGTGTCCTTGGCAGCGCCTGCTTGCAGCACCGCGGCGAAATTTTCCAGGACGATGATGGCTTCGGCGCCGGCATCGGTGAGCTGAAATTCCAGCTCGCGCGGCTTGTACAGCGGATTGACGTTCACCACCGTGCAGCCGGCGCGCAGGATGGCGGCGATCGCCACCGGATATTGCAGCACGTTCGGCATCATGATGGCGACGCGGGCGCCGCGCTTCAGGCCCGCGGCTTTGCAGCCAGGCGGCAAACGCGCGCGAGGCCTCGTCGAGCTCGGCATAGGTCAAGGTCTTGCCCATGCAGACGCAGGCGTCACGGTCTGCGTAGGCCTGGAAGCTTTCCTCGAACATCGCCACCAGCGACGGATAGCGCGACGGGTCGATCTCGGCGGGAACGCCCGGCGGATAGTGCCGCAGCCAAAGCCGTTCCATGACTGTTTCCCCCGCCGCCGGCTCTTTTCGATTGCATGAGCCGGCGATCGATTCGCCGTCAGCATGAGTTCTAACCGAGCCTCGCATGCCGGTGACGAGAGGCTCGCCAGCGCGCTACCGGCCGCCGAACGGGATCAGCGGATTGTCGGTCAGCGCGGCGCGGTCGGGCCGGTCGGGCGCGGCGACGCCGAGAAAGGCCTCGAACAGCTCGCGCACGGTGCGCTCCGGCAGGTCGCGGGTGATGAAGACCAGCCGGGTGCGGTGGTCGTCGTCCGGCCAGCGTTCGAGCCGCGCGGTCGGGTGGAAGACGTGCTGCACGCCATGCACCACCACCGGCGTATCCGGCATTTCGGCCAGCTTCACGATGCCCTTGACGCGCAGGAGCTTGGCGCCATGCGTCGCGCGCAACAGTTCGAGGAACATCTCCAGCGTGCCGGCCGGGATCGCGTCGTCGGCTGGTCAGCACAAAAGAGCCGATGTGCTCGTCGTGCCGATTGACGTCGTGATGATGGTGGTGATGGTGGTCGCGTCGGCATAGGCCTCGGCGGCGAGCCATTTCTTGACGTCGGGAATTTTCTTGTCCGGATCGTAAAGCCCGCTGCCGAGAAGCCGCTCGGCCGTCGCCTCGCCCTTGGCGGCATCGAGGATCGGCGCCGCCGGATTGAGCGCGCGCAGCCGCGCGACGATGCGCTCGCGTTGCGTCGCGTCCGCCAGATCGGTCTTGGTCAGCACGATGCGGTCGGCGACCGCCGCCTGCTTGACCGCTTCGGCATGCGCATCGAGCGTCGCCTCGCCGTTGACGCATCGACCACCGTCACGACGCCGTCGAGCCGGTAGCGCAGCAAGAGATAGGGATGCGCCATGGCGGTGTGCAGCACCGGCGCCGGATCGGCGAGCCCGGTGGTTTCCAGCAGCACGCGGCGGAATGTGCAGCGCCGGTTGTCGAGATCGCGCAGCAGCGTTTCCAGCGCGTCGACCAGGTCGCCGCGCATGGTGCAGCACAGGCAGCCGGATTGCAGCAGCACCATGTTGTCGCCGACATATTCCACCAGCAGGTGGTCGAGCGCGACCTCGCCGAATTCGTTGATGATGACGGCGGTCTCGGCGAGCGCCGGATCCTTCAGCAGCCGATTGAGCAACGTGGTCTTGCCGGCGCCGAGGAAGCCGGTGAGCACGGTCAGCGGGATAGGCGTCGGCGGCTGGCGCCGGTCGGCGCTCGGCCCGGGCTCGCTCATTGAGTGGCCGAAGTGACTTTCGGTTTGGCCGCTTTGCGGGCTTGGCGGTCTTCGCTGCCTTGGCTGCCTTGGCTCAGTCGTCGGTCTTGGCGGCCTTCTCAGGCGCCTCCGGTCTTGGCGGCGGCTTTCTTTTTCTTCTTCGGCGCGGCGCTTGCGGTCTGCACGACCGTGTCCGGATGGTCGGCCGGGCCCGTGAACACCACGACCGGCGGCGTGGTTTCGACCGGCGGTCCGAGCACGAATTTGCCGTTCGCCGGCTTCAGGCTCGACAGCATGAAGGCCTGCTGCCACGCTTCGGATTCATTGCCGGCGCTGCGTCGCTGTCTTCCGGCTCTTCCTCGTTCTCCTCCGAAGGCGGCTTGCGGCGATGGCCGCCGCACATTTCTTCGCGCAGATTGGGCGGCTGCGCATCGATCGGCGCCAGCGCGTCGACGGTGCCGAGCGAGGGCGTCAGCCAGGACAGGCCGCCGCTGTTGAATCCGCGCTCGAGCAGCTGCGCCGCCTTTTGCGCGCGCACCGCGCCGGACCAGGAGCCGAGCACGACCGCGATCAGCCGGCGGCCGTTGCGCGTGGCGGACGCCACAACGTTGTAGCCGGAGGCGCAGATGAAGCCGGTCTTCATGCCGTCGGCGCCGGGATAGCGATCGATCAGCGAATTGTAGTTGCGCATCACGCGATTGCCGTAGCGGATCGACGAGATGTGCCAGTAGCTGTCGTATTCCGGAAACTCGCGGATCAGCGCGCGCGCCAGAATTGCCGAGATCGCGCGCCGAGGTGACGTGATTTTCCGCCGGCAGCCCGTTCGGATTGACGAAATTGCTTTGCGTCATGCCGAGCCGCCGGGCGTTGGCATTCATCAGGTCGGCAAAGCCCTCGATTGAACCGCCGACGCCTTCGGCGATCGCCACCGCCATGTCGTTGGCCGACTTCACCATCAGCATCTTCAGCGCATTGTCGACGGTGACAGTCGGTGCCGACGCTTGAAGCCCATCTTGGTCGGCTGCTGCGCCGCCGCATTGCGCGACACCGTGAGCAGGGTGTTGAGCGCGATGCGGCCTTCCTTGATCGCGCGCAGCGTGGTGTAGGCGGTCATCAATTTGGTGACCGAGGCCGGATACCACGGATAGGTGGCGTTCTCGGCGTGCAGGACCTTGCCGGTCGAGGCCTCGATCAGTAGTTGCGCTTCGGCTTGGGCGCGGTCGGCGCCGGCGAGCGACAGCAAGCCGGCGGCCAGGCCAAGGATCATGACGCGAGAGCGGAGGCGTGGAATAACCATCATCGTTCGCGGTTCAGGGTCCAAGGCCTCAGAAACGGGAAGTTCCATAGGCGGCTGCGCTAGGCTATCTAAGCTTTGGATGGTAGGCAAAGCCAGTGAATCGGCAGCTTCGTATTTATGGTGACTCGCAGCTCATTGCCGAGGAAAGCGACCAAAGTTCGGCAAAGGAGGCAGCAATGACGGCCTGTATTGTCGGCTGGGCCCACACCCCCTTCGGTAAACTTAGTGGTGAGACCGTCGAAAGCCTGATCGTGCGGGTGGCCGGCGAGGCGCTGGCCGACGCCGGGATCGGGCCCAAGGACGTCGACGAGATCGTGCTCGGCCACTTCAACGCGGGTTTTTCCGCGCAGGATTTTACCGCCTCGCTGGTGCTGCAGGCCTCGCCCGATCTGCGCTTCAAGCGTGCAACGCGAGTGGAGAATGCCTGCGCCACCGGCTCGGCTGCCGTGCACCAGGGCATCAAGACGATCGAGGCTCGCGCCGCGCGCATCGTGCTTGTCGTCGGCGTCGAGCAGATGACGACGACGCCCGCGCCGGAAATCGGACGCAACCTGCTGAAAGCGTCGTATGTGCGCGAGGAAGCCGATATCGACGGAGGCTTCGCCGGAATCTTCGGCAAGATCGCCGGGCTCTATTTCCAGAAATGGGGCGACCAGTCCGATGCGCTGGCCATGATCGCCGCCAAGAACCACAAGAACGGCGTCGGCAATCCCTATGCGCAGATGCGCAAGGATCTGGGCTACGATTTCTGCCGCACCGAGAGCGAGAAGAATCCGTTCGTGGCCGGTCCGCTCAAGCGCACGGACTGCTCGCTGGTGTCGGATGGCGCCGCCGCGGTCGTGCTCGCCGACGTCGAAACCGCGCTCAAGCTGAAAAAGGCGGTCGTCTTTCGCGCTGCCGAGCACGTGCAGGATTTTCTGCCGATGTCGAAGCGCGACATCCTCAAATTCGAAGGTTGTGCGCAGGCCTGGCAACAGGCGCTCGGCAAGGCCGGACTCAAGCTCGGCGATTTGTCGTTTGTGGAGACGCACGACTGCTTCACCATCGCGGAATTGATCGAATATGAAGCCATGGGCCTGACCGCCGAAGGGCAGGGCGCCCGCGCCGTCATGGAAGGCTGGACTCAGAAAGACGGAAGGCTGCCGGTGAATCCTTCCGGCGGATTGAAGGCAAAGGGCCATCCGATCGGCGCAACCGGCGTGTCCATGCACGCGCTTTGCGCGATGCAGCTCACGGGCACTGCCGGGGACCTTCAGGTGAAGAACGCCCGTCTCGGCGGTATCTTCAATATGGGCGGAACGTCGGTGGCGAACTACGTGAGCATTCTCGAGCGCATCAAGTAGCGCCGCAGTCTACTTGTACTTGCGTTCGGCAGGAGACGGCAGGAACGACGCGTCGAAAACGTCTTCCAGTTTTGGCTTTGCGGCCTTGAACTTGTGGGTCAGCGCAATCTGGTCGACAGCGCGCGCGAAGCGGTCCTGGTCAATGCCGCCATAGCCATTCGCTTTGACTTCCGGCGTGATGATGTTCTCGCGGATCGCCATGTTGAGTCGCTCCAGCTCAACACTTTTCTTTGCCAGATTATTGCGTTTGAGCACCGAACTCGACGGCAGTTGAAGGTTGCCTCACCGTCTCCTTCAGGCCTTTCAGAAAAGCTCGCAGAAATCCTCTCACGGTGTCGGGATTCTCGGTTGCGAATTTCGAGTTCACGATAATGGCCGTCCCGTACAGGAGGACCCCGTAGTCGGCCATCAGCAGCACGTTGATGTCGTCGACAGGAACGCCTTTCTCTTTGAGATCGACATAGGTGGAGAACGAAATGCCGGTAACGGCGTCCACCTGGCCGGCCGCCAGCATCGGCTCGCGCACCGGGAAGCTGACGTTCTCGATTGTCACTTTGGACGCAACGATATCGTTTGACTTCACAAAGATTGGCCATTGTGCGAAGGCGCCATCAGCTGCCGGCGCGCCCAGCGTTTTGCCTTCCAGATCCTTGGGCACATAAATACCGCGGCTCTTGCGGCCGATGACCGCGAAAGGCGGCCGGTTGTAGAACATGAACACGGTCTTGATCGGTGTGCCCGGCTTGGCGTCGCGGAACTTGATCAGGGCATTGATGTCAGCGAGTCCCATATCGTAGTTACCCGACGCGACGCGCTCGATCGATTCGAGTGAACCTGCTGACGAGTCGATGCTGACGTCGAGGCCTTCCGCCTTGTAGTAGCTCTTGTCGATCGCCAAGAGGAACGGCGCCGACGGTCCTTCGATTCTGAAGTCGAGCGTGAATTTGAGTGGGGTTTCTGCCGCCGCAGCGCCGGTCATCAGCGTTGCGGCGAATAGCAGCGCCACCCGGGCCCATTGGCCGATGTGGTGAGCGCTCATCACTCGCTTCCTTCCCTAGTGGCCTGCGCACGCAGCGCTTGTCATGGCCATGAGCAAAGGACACGACGCCGCAAAGGGCAAGCTGTCGACGCGCAATCATCGGACAATTTACCGCGATATGACTAACGCCGACGGTCGTTAAGTCTCGGGAAGTTGCCAATCGCGAACGCGGGAAAGACGTATTTGGGATAGACTTGCGGACCGGTTCGGAGGTTCAGGCGATGGCGCCGGTAACGGCCAACAAGCTTGCGCGCGACATTCCGCCGCTGCGGGCGCCTTACGCTCCGCCCGACGAGACTCTTGCGAGGGCTTTGCTGGCAACGGCCCCTCGTTCGCACGATGCCGAGGCGCGCATCGATGCCCATGCAAGGCGCCTGGTTGAGGCAATCCGCGCCCACATCGGCGGTTTAGGCGGGATTGAGGATTTCCTGCAGGCTTATGCCTTGTCCACCAAGGAAGGTCTGGCGCTGATGGTCCTGGCGGAGGCACTCCTGCGGGTGCCCGACGCTGAGACCGCCGATCGGTTGATTGAGGACAAGCTCAAGGCAGGTGACTGGACGCATCACGAGGCACGCTCGGCGTCCCTCCTGGTGTCGGCGTCAGCCTGGACCCTCGGCCTCACCGCGCGCGTTATCCATCCCGGCGAGACGCCGGAAGGGATTGTTGAATCGCTGGTCAAGCGGCTTGGATTGCCGGCGGTGCGCGCGGCTACGCGCCAGGCCATGCGGTTGCTTGGTTCGCATTTTGTGCTCGGGCAGACGATTGAGGAGGCGTTATCGCGCGCCGGCTCGCACCGCGAGTTTCTTTATTCATATGACATGCTGGGCGAGGCCGCCCGTACCGGCGACGACGCCGCGCGCTACTTCGAATCTTACGCTCATGCGATCGATGCGATTGGCAAAAGTGCCGGTAATGAGGAATTGCCAAAGCGGCCGGGAATTTCCGTAAAATTGTCGGCGCTGCATCCCCGTTACGAGCCGCTGTCGCGCGACCGCGTGCTCGATGAACTGGCGCCGAAGCTGCTTGAGCTGGCTCGGCTGGCGAAGCGGCACGAGCTCAATTTCACCGTCGATGCCGAAGAAGCTGACCGGCTTGAATTGTCACTCGATGTGATCGGCACGGTGCTACGCGATTCATCGCTCGCGGGCTGGGACGGCTTCGGTCTCGCGATACAGTCCTATCAAAAACGTGCCGGCGCTGTGATCGACTGGGTCGCGGAAGCGGCGGGGACGCTCGATCGCCGGCTGATGGTTCGCCTCGTCAAAGGCGCCTATTGGGATACCGAGATCAAGCGCGCGCAGGAGCGGGGGCTTGCCGACTACCCGGTGTTCACGCGCAAGGCGATGACCGATCTCTGCTATCTCGACTGTGTGCGGAAGTTACTGGTGGCGCGGCCGCGCCTCTATCCGCAATTCGCAACCCACAACGCGCTGACTGTGGCTTGCGTGATCGAAGATGCGGGCGGGACCAGCGGTTACGAATTTCAACGGCTGCACGGCATGGGTGAAACGCTGTATGAGGCATTGCTTGAAGATCTGCCGGATTTGACATGCCGGGTTTACGCGCCGGTCGGAGGTTATTCCGATTTGCTTGCCTACCTGGTGCGCCGGCTCCTCGAGAACGGTGCCAACTCGTCTTTTGTATCGCTGGCAGCCGACCCAAAAGTGCCGATCGAAACGATTCTGCGGCGTCCACAGACGCTGGATTGCCGACGAGTCGCATGCGCGTCATTCGCATATTCCGCTGCCCCGCGATCTGTTTGTCCCGGTTCGGCGTAATTCAGCCGGCGTTGAATTCGGCGACCGCGCTTCGCTGGACACGTTACTGTCCGAAATCCGCACAGCGCCGCAGAGCGCGTCGGCAAAGGCACTGATCGGCGGAGTGGCAATCGCCGGGCGGGAGCGGCCGGTCAAGTCGCCAATAGATGGCAAGCCCATCGGCACCGTGCAGGACGGCGATGAAACCATCGTGGCTTCGGCGATCGCCGCGGCTTGCGCTGCCTTTCGCGCATGGAATGCAACGCCGGTTGCGGATCGAGCGGCGGCGCTCGAACGAGCCGGTGATCTCATCGAGAAGAATCGTGGCCGGTTGATCGCTCTGTTGCAGACAGAGGGCGGCAAGACGATCGACGATTGCGTTTCCGAGGTGCGCGAGGCGGCGGACTATTGTCGCTACTATGCCAGCGAAGCGCGACGTGCGCTTGCATCCAGGCAATTGCCGGGCCCGACCGGCGAGAGCAACGAACTGCGCGCGCGCGGCCGTGGTGTGTTCATATGCATTAGCCCGTGGAATTTTCCTTTGGCGATTTTCACCGGCCAGATCGCCGGTGCGCTTGCCGCCGGCAATTGCGTTGTGGCGAAGCCTGCCGAACAGACCCCGCTTATCGCCTTCGAGGCGGTGAAGCTTCTGCACTCTGCCGGTGTGCCGGTGGGATCGCTGCACCTGGTGCCGGGCGACGGCAAAGTCGGGGCCATGCTTACCGCGGATCGCCGTGTTGCCGGCGTTGTCTTTACCGGCTCGACAGAGGTTGCGCGCACGATCAGCCGCGCACTCGCGGCCAAAGACGGGCCGATCCTGCCGCTGATCGCTGAAACGGGCGGCATCAACGCCATGATCGTCGATGCCACCGCTCTGCCTGAACAGGTAACCGATGATGTGATTGCGTCGGCGTTTCGATCCGCCGGCCAGCGCTGCTCTGCATTACGTCTATTGTGCGTGCAGGATGATGTGGCGGACCGCGTGTTTGACATGGTCGCGGGTGCCGCGCGTGAGCTCAAGCTTGGTGATCCGCGCGATCCGGCCACCCATGTCGGGCCGGTGATCGATACTGATGCCAAGGACAAGCTCGACCGCTGGATTGCCGGCATGGATTCGCGCGGCGCAGTGTTGTTCCGTCTCGACGCCGATCAACCGAAGGGCGGCACCTATGTTGGCCCGGCCATTGTCGAACTCGACAGCGCGCGCGAGCTCAAGGAAGAAGTGTTCGGGCCGGTGCTGCATGTGATGCGCTGGCGTGCGGACGAGCTCGATCAGCTCCTCGATGACATCGCGGCGAACGGCACGGCGCTCACCCTCGGTATCCATTCACGCATCGCCTCGACGGCCGCGCGTATCGCGGAGCGTCTGCCGCACGGGAATGTCTATGTGAACCGCAATATGATCGGCGCCGTCGTCGGCTCGCAGCCGTTCGGCGGCAGCGGATTGTCCGGCACTGGACCGAAGGCGGGCGGCCCTGACTACCTGCATCGTTTCATTGTAGAGCAGGTGGTGACCGTGAATACTGCGGCGTCCGGCGGCAATGCCACGCTGCTGACTGAAGACGAGTAGCGACGAGTCCAGATGCGGGTGCCACTCCAGGCGTAGTAGAGCGGCTTTCCGGACAAAAACGCCGCTTTTTGGACCCATTTCGCCTGTTAATCGACCAATAACCGTGGCGGCACCGAGGTGCCGGGTCGCTCCTCAGCTGTCGCACGCGTTAACCGGTTTTGCCCGGGGATCGGATATTGTGGGTCTATGACTGATTCGGTTGCTCGACTTTATGAGGCGGTGATCGCAGTTCGCGGCAGCGATCCGGAAAAATCGCGCACCGCTCGGCTATTGCGCGCCGGTCGCGCGAAGATGGCCAAGAAGCTTGCCGAAGAGGCGGTCGAAGTCGTCATCGACGCGATGCACGGCCAACCTGAAGCCGTCGTGAGGGAAAGCGCGGATCTGCTTTATAACCTCGTCGTGCTTTGGGTTCACGCCGGTGTGCATCCTGAAGAAGTTTGGGCGGAAATGCGCCGCCGCGAACTGATGTTCGGCATCGCCGAAAAAGTGCCAAAAGATTTGGTCCGCGGCGCGGCACGACGTAAAGTAGTGGCGCTTGAAACCAGGCGCATTCGCAAGCGCCGCTGATCCGTCACAATTCTCCTCACGAGTATTGCGATGACTGTTGAGGCCGCCGAGCCGCGTTCTTTGTTGCGCCGTCTTTATGACTGGTGTCTCGCCGCTGCCCATAAGCCACACGCGCTGTGGATCATGGGCGCCGTATCGTTCGCCGAGAGTTCCTTCTTTCCGGTGCCACCCGACATCATGCTGATCCCGATGGCGCTGGCGCGACCCGAACGCGCCTATGTGATGGCGGCGTGGTGCACCGTGACATCGGTAGCCGGCGGCTTGCTCGGTTACAGTATTGGCGCGCTTCTCTACGACTCGGTGGGCGCCTGGCTCATTCACCTTTATGGCTATGGCGACAAGGTTGAGGCCTTTCGAGCGGCCTATGCGCAATGGGGGGCCTGGATCATCCTTCTCAAGGGGCTTACTCCCATTCCGTATAAGATCGTGACAATTACCTCGGGATTTGCCGGCTACAATCTTGGACTATTTCTGCTTTTTTCAATTATCACGCGCGGTGCCCGGTTCTTCATGCTGGCATTTCTGCTGCACCGTTACGGCGAACGGGCGCGCCATATTATCGAAAAGCGGCTAGGCCTATGGGTCCTGCTCGGTGGCGCGGTTATCGTCATTGGCATCGTGGCTGCGCTATACTTGATCTGAGGAATAGCGTTCGCGGCCACCGGCTCGCTTTAGAGGCCGTCGGCGGCGCTTTGGCCAGTCATGGGCATCAAACGGGCTTTGACCTTTCATCGGAATTCTGGGGCATTCTCGCTCGCGTTTTTGTTCGCGGTCGGCCTGGTGCTGATGTCGGCAATGGCGATCGCGCAGGATCAGCCGGCCCCAACGCAGAAGCCTCCGCAGAGCGAAGGGTTTTTCGCAACCATCAACCGCTGGTTCGAACGACAGACCGCGAATATGAGCGCGTCGTTCAACGACGCGCGCAAGAAGGTCGAAGGATTCAGCAACGCGGCCGGTGATGCCGCAAAGACCACAGTCGAAGGTGCCAAGGATGCTGCCGGCGCGGTCACGCGTATTCCGACACGTCCTGTCAGCGGACACGAGAAATGTCAGCTGGCGCCAAACGGCGCACCGGATTGCGTCGCGGCCGCCAATACAATGTGCAAGGCAAAGGGTTTCGAATCGGGCAAAAGCCTCGATATGACGACCGCCGAGGTGTGCCCGGCCAAGGTTTACATGTCGGGGCGATCGACCGGGCCTGAGTGCACGACCGAGACCTTCGTGTCCCGCGCCATCTGCCAATAGCGCATTTCGGGACGCCAGCGGTGCTTGTGTCGCCGCCGGGCCTGTGTTTCCGTTTCGCGCATGAACCTTCACGCCAAGCTGATGGAACGCGAGGCTGCCGGGCAGCCGGTGACCGTCGGACTTATCGGCGCCGGCAAGTTCGGCACCATGTTTGCCGCGCAAGCGCGGCTCACCGCGCGGCATGCATCTTGTCGCCGTCGCCGATCTCGACGTTGCTCGCGCACGCAGTCAGCTCAAAGCCGCGGGTTGGCCGGATGAAGCCTATGCTGCAGGTTCGCTTGCCGATGCGCACAAGAAGCGGACAACCTTTGTCACTGACAGCTCGGAGGCGTTGATCGCCGATCCGCGGATCGAAGTTATCGTGGAAGCGACCGGCGTTCCGGGTGCAGGTATCCATCACGCGCTCCGCGCGGTCGCCAATGGCAAGCACATCGTGATGGTGAATGTGGAAGCCGATGCGGTGGCGGGCCCGCTGCTCGCGCGCCGCGCCAAGGCCGCCGGCGTTGTTTATTCATTGGCCTGGGGCGATCAGCCCGCACTGATCTGCGAGCACGTCGATTGGGCGCGCGCCGCCGGGTTCAAGGTGATTTGCGCCGGTAAAGGTACGCGGTACGAGCCGCATTATCACAAGTCCAATCCTGACAATGTGTGGGACATCCTCGACAAGTATTTGAACATCTCCGATCGGAAATCGATCAACCCGAAAATGTTCAATTCCTTCGTGGACGGCACCAAATCCGGCATCGAGATGACCGCCGTCTGCAATGCGACCGGGTTGGTGCCGCAAACAACCGGCCTCGGTTTTCCGCCGGCGACGCGCTTCGAACTTGCCGATATCTGCAAGCCGAAAAGCGATGGCGGCACGCTGGAAAAGGCCGGGGTCACCGAGGTGACGTCATCGGTCTATCGGGACGGCCGCGACGTTCCGCATCATCTCGCGCTCGGCACCTATGTGGTGTTCGAAGGTGACACCGATTATGCGCGCCGCTGCTTCAAGGAATACGCGATGTTGCCGGACAAGACCGGCAAATACGCAGCGCTTTACCGGCCGATTCACATGATCGGACTGGAGCTCGGCATTTCGGTTGCCAGCGTGGCGCTTCGCAATGAACCAACCGGCGCGCCCACCGGATTTCGTTCCGATGTGGTGGCAACCGCCAAACGCGATCTGAAGTCCGGTGAAATGCTGGACGGAGAGGGCGGGTTTTGCGTCTGGGGCAAACAGACGCCGGCAGATGCTTCGCTCGAACGTGAATTGCTGCCGCTGGGCCTCGCGCACAACGTCAAGCTCAAGCGCGACATCGCCGAAGGGCAGCCGCTTGGCTGGTCGGACGTCGCCTACGATCCGAACGATTCCGCGGTGAAGGTACGCCGCGAAATGGAAGCCGCCTTCGGTCGACGGAATGTCGGCGCCGAGCCGGTGTTATGACTTCAACAGAACAGGTCAAACAAACCTCAGGGAGGAATGTGATGAAGCACCTGGTGGCCGCAGCCGCGGCGCTTGCCCTCGTAGCGTCGGCGCAGCCCGGCCGCGCGGATGACACCAAGCTCACGGTCATCGTGTTCCCGGGAGTTCAAAACCTCCCGATGTTTGCAGCGCAAGCGAAGGGCTTCTACGCCAAGCGCGGCCTGGACGTCGACATCAAGTTCACGCCCAATTCCGATGAACTCCGCAACGGACTGGCGGAAGCGCGCTACCATATCGCGCATTCGGCAATCGACAACGCGTTCGCTCTCAAGGACAAGGCCAACGCCGATATCGCGGTCGTGCTCGGCGGCGACAACAGCTTCAATCATCTCATTGTTCAGCCCGACATCAAGTCGCTTGCCGATATCAAAGGCAAAACGGTCGCAGTCGACGCGGTCAATACCGCTTACGCTTTTCAGCTGTACGAAATGTTGCGGCAAAAGGGTCTCAATAAAGGCGACTACGAGATCAAGCCGGTGGGCGGAACTGGGCTGCGCCTGGACGCGATGACCAAGGACAAGACGATGGTCGCTGCCATGCTCAATCCGCCATTTTCAGTCCGTGCCGAAAAAGCGGGCCTCAAGGACATGGGCACGGCAGCCGCGGCGCTCGGCGCCTACCAGGGCACATCCGCCTTTGTGCTGCGCAACTGGGGCAAGGCAAACGCCGACACGTTGGTGAAATACATCGAAGCTTACATTGAGGGACGGCGCTGGAGCTTCGACCCAAAGAACAGAGCTGAGGCCGTAGCGCTGCTGGCGGAGCGGCTGAAATTGCCTCCCGACATTGCGGGCCAGGCCTACGACAGCACCAAGGACGACTTCAGTCCTGACGGCTCCATCGATATGGAGGGCGTCAAGAACGTGCTCAAGTTGCGCGCGCAATATGAAGGCGGCACGCCTGCGGATCCCGAGAAATATCTCGACTTGTCCTATTATCAGAAAGCGCGCGCCGGGCTTTAAACGGGGCGCTCGGGCTAGCCGAGCTCGATTTCGCCGTCGACCTTGTGCGTGAGACCGACCTTGCCGATGGTGAGCACCACCTGAGCCTGGACGGTCTCGTTGCCTTTCAGTCGGCCGTCAGCCACCGCCGCGCGGATCGCCTTTTCAATTTCCTGCTGTGAGGTGACACCCACGATCTTGAGGAATTTGCGCAACGACATATTGAGGGCTTCTTCGTTCATCTTGAACTCCTTGAAAATCGTGTTTCCGCGCATGTTACGGTGGTTATTTCCGCAAAGACATAGCCTGCATTTTTGTTTGGCTGTATAGCGACTTGCCGCTATAGCTAGCCGCAAGCCGGTGTGGCGGAATTGGCAGACGCGCACGACTCAAAATCGTGTTCCCAAAAGGAGTGTCGGTTCGACCCCGACCACCGGCACCACCCAACGTCACCGACGGGCCTCGCAATGAACAACTATGTGGCTCTGCTTCGCCGCGACCCGCCGCTTGCCGCAGCGGCGATCATTGCCATTGTCGGGGCGCTGACAATCGGCGGGTTTTTCTTTTTTCAATATGTCCTTGGCTATCCGCCGTGCCCGCTGTGCCTCGATCAGCGCAATGCCTATTACGTCAGCGTTCCGCTCGCGGCATTGCTCTGGCTCGGCGTCAATCACGGTGCATCGAGCAAGGTTCTGATCGCGGGTTTTGCCGTGATCGCCGCAGTCATGCTCTGGAATACCGGCCTCTCGGCCTATCACGCCGGAGTCGAATGGAAATTCTGGCGGGGCCCGGCGGATTGCTCGGGGCCGATCAACAGTCTCGGCTCGGCCAGCAATATGCTCAAGCAGCTGCAAGACATCCGGATCGTGCGCTGTGACGAGGCGGCCTGGCGTTTCCTCGGAATTTCGCTCGCCGGCTATGACGTCCTGGTCTCGCTGTTTCTTGCGACCACCGCCGCCTGGGGCGCCAAGGCGTCACTGGCGCGCGTGAGCCGCTCCGGTTAGAACCCTCGCCAAAGGTTGGTCACTCATGGAAGTTCTGATTATCGGCGCCGGCATCGGCGGACTAACTCTCGGACTGATGCTGCATCGCGCCGGCGTTGCCTGCCGTATCTTCGAGGCCGCTCCCGAACTCAAGGCGGTTGGCGTCGGCATCAATATCCTGCCGCATGCCTCGCGCGAATTATGCGCTCTTGGATTGGAAGAGGCGCTCGCCAAGGTCGCCGTCACCACGCGCGAGTACTGCTTCTACAATCGCTTTGGTCAGTTCATCTATAGCGAGCCGGCCGGACGTTTCGCCGGCTATGACGTGCCGCAGTTCTCAATTCACCGCGGCGATCTGCAGATGGTTCTGCTCGATGCATTTGTGGAACGCGCTGGCAGCGACAAGGTGATCACCGGCTGGCGCTGTACCCGCGTCGAGCATGATGGGCCGGAGGCCATTGCGCATTTCGAAGACGACAATGGCAAGCCGCTGCCGTCACAGCGCGGCAGCGTCGTCATCAGCGCCGAGGGCATTCATTCGGTGCTGCGCAAACAGCTTTACCCGAACGAAGGACCGCCGAAATATTCCGGCATCAACATGTGGCGTGGCGTCACGCGTTGGAAGCCGTTTTTGTCCGGCGCCAGCATGATCCGCATCGGGTGGCATCATCCCGCGAAACTGTTGATCTATCCCATCCGCAACAACGTCGACGGCGAAGGCCGCCAGCTGGTCAACTGGGTGTGCGATATCGAAACGCCGCAGTACCAGGCACGCGACTGGAACAGGCGCGGGAAGCTGGAAGACTTTTTGCCGGCGATGGCGGACTGGCATTTTGACTGGCTCGACGTGCCGAAGTTCATCAGCAGCTCGGACGCAATCCTCGAATATCCGATGGTCGATCAGGATCCGTTGCCGCGCTGGAGCTTTGGCCGCCTGACGCTGCTGGGTGATGCCGCGCACCCGATGTACCCGCGCGGCGCTAACGGGGCGGCGCAGGCAATTCTCGATTGTCGGGCGCTGACCGATGCGCTTTCTGCCAATGCCGATGCTGTTGCAGCGCTGAAGACCTATGAAGCAAAACGGTTGCCGGCGACGGCCGAAGTGGTGCTGGCAAACCGCAAGGCGCCGCCCGACGCTATCCTGCACGAAGTCTACCGCCGCACCGGCGACAAGCCGTTCAAGAACATCGATGACGTCATCAGCCGCGAAGAGCTCGTCGCCCTTTCGGAGAGCTACAAGCGTGTCGCCGGCTATGACAAGGAACGGCTGAAGACGCGGGCGTGAGGCTGTCTAAAAACACTACGACCACGAAATGCTAAAGGCGCGCGTACATCCGGCGTCGCCCACTGCATATTCGTGGCCGCTCGATGAAGGAACCTTGCGGCTCAACATCATCGCTGAAGCGCATATAGGCATTGTTTGTTACATTACAAGGGCTCAAGCGACACATGGCTAAAACGTCCGGCTACTCCTCGACTGCAAAATCTCTGCATTGGTTAATTGTGGCGCTGCTCACCGCACAGTTCATCGTTGCGTGGACCATGCCGCATATCGGCCGCAACACACCGGTGACGACCCTGATCAGCCTGCATTTCTCGTTCGGCATCATCATTCTTGCGGTCGCGATTGCACGTCTCCTCTGGCGGGCAACCCACGCTGAGCCGGCGCCGCTCGATGGCGTGCCGCCATGGCAGGTGCAAAGTGCGCGGGTCATTCATTGGCTGCTCTATATTCTGCTGTTGGTGCTTCCGATCCTCGGCTGGATCAATTCCTCATGGCGCGGCATGCCGATCGTCCTCTTCGGGCTCGAACTCCCGAAATTGATTGCCACCCGTGCGCCGGGCTGGGGATGGACCGGCGACGTGCATAACCTGCTGGCTTATTACGTGATGCTGACGTTGATCGGCCTGCACATCTTGGCCGGCCTCTATCACTACTTTATCCGCCGCGATGGCGTTTTGCAGAGGATGCTCCCGGGAGGCTAGTGCCGCCCTTTAGCGCCTCTCGGGCGGGATATCCTTGATGCGCGCCGAATGCCTGGCGATGTCGTCAAGGCTGTAGGAGAGGTGGACCCGTTTCGTTGACGGCGGACGCTTTGTGACCGACAGACCCGGCCGCCATTCGGTCGCCGGGCGGATCGGGCGAGGCACAAAGCCGCCACCGCAATTTGGGCAGACATTGTGCAATTTGTTTTCGGCACAATCGGCGCAGAACGTACATTCATATGTGCAAATCCGCGCAGCCAAAGAACTGGGCGGCAGGTCGACGTCGCAAAATTCGCAATTGGGTCGGAGTTCCAGCGCCATCGTCGCCTCCCTCGGCTCAAGGCTTGGGCATGACCTTCTGCTTCCAGCCCTCCCAGGTGCGGGCAAGTCCGTGCCCTTCGCGCTCCTCGATTTTGCGCGCTTCCTCTGGGTCCATGTAGGTGATCGGAGCGCCCATGCTCATGGCCTCGGCCTGAAGAGTCGCGTTGAGGGCGAGAAAAATAGTGCGGCTCACCACGCGTGGCAGCGATGGCCCTGTAATGACCGCGCCATGACCGCGCATCAGGGCGGCGGGATGATCGCCGAGCGCCTCGGCGAGATTGTGGCCCAGCGTCGCGTTGCGGATCAGCATGTCGGTCATGCCGGCGCGCTCGCGGATTTCAAATACCGGGATGCCGAAACTGATGAAGGCCGAGCGGTGATACATTGGCCGCAGCGGCACCTTTGTCACACCGAACGGGATGAGCGACGGGGCATGCGTGTGCACGATCGCAATGACATCGGGACGCAATTTGTAGATCTCGCCGTGGATGTAGCGCTCGGTGAAAAGTGCCGACATCGGCAACCCGTGCGTATCCACTGGCCGGCTGTCGAGATCGAATTCCAGAATGTCTTTTGCGGTGACGAGTTGGGCTGCAACTCCGCGCGCCATGAGATAACGGTTGGAATCGCGATTGTGCCGAACAGAAACGTGCCCCCAGCCGTCAAGCAGGCCCTGATCGGCGAGAATGCGATTGGCGGCGACCAGATCTTCGATCAGCTGGGGGTCGGGCGGCCCGGCTGAAGCAGGCGCTATCTGAGCTGTGGCGGCACTTGCGATACATAAGGTGGCCAACGCGAACAAAATCGTCCGTCCGCTGCGAGGAGGGTGCAGCCTGATGGTCATGACAAACTCCAATGCAGAACAGGCGGGATGGCTTACGGCTCGAGTTCGGTATCCCAATAGAGATAGTCGAGCCAGCTCTCATGCAGATAGTTGGGCGGGAATAGCCGGCCGTTTCGGTGCAGATGATGCACGGTTGGCTGGAACGGCATCTGCGACGGCCACATCCTGGCCTCGCCAGGCGTCAGGTTGCCTTTGCGCAGATTGCAAGGCGAACAGGCGGCGACGACATTGTCCCATGTCGTGTGCCCGCCGCGCGAACGCGGCAGCAGATGATCGAAGGTCAGGTCGTCGCGGTCGCCGCAATACTGACAGGAGAAGCGATCGCGCAGGAATACGTTGAAGCGTGTGAAGGCCGGGTGGGTCGAAGGTTTCACGAAGGTCTTGAGCGAAACCACGCTTGGCAGCATCATCTCGAAAGACGGGCTGTGTACGGCGCGGTCGTAGTTGGCGACGATGTTTACGCGCTCAAGGAACACCGCCTTGATCGCGTCCTGCCAGGACCACAGCGACAGCGGGTAATAGCTCAACGGCCGAAAATCCGCGTTGAGAACCAGGGCCGGAAAACCGCTGGGCGAAACATGCACGTTCAAGCGACGCTCCTCGACCTCCTTGGAACGCTGCCGCCACGCAGCTGGACGCGCTAGTAATAGGGCAGCGTGACAGGATTGTGAAGCCGGAACGGGGAGTTACCCGCAAAGCTGCTATTTGCGCTGTGCAAAGCATTTGGCCAGGAATTCGCCTCCCTGGCGCAGGCCTTCCGGGTCGATGCCATGGCCGATTCCAGCAGCGATGTGCCATTCCGCCGGTACCTCGAGCGCAGCCAGGCCTTGCGCCGCGTGAAGCAGCGCCTGAACCGGAATGAGCTCGTCGGCGTCCCCATGGATCAGCAGGACTGGTGGCCGGCTGCGGATCTCGGCTGCGAAGATATCGGCTTCGACGTTCTCCGGTATCACAAGCATTCCGGAATAACCGACGATGGCCGCAGGCGCGACGGCCCGCCGCAAGCCAACGTGAAGCGCCATCATGGTGCCCTGGCTGAAGCCGACCAGCGCAAGCGCGGTCGGCGGAAGATTGCGCCGCTTAAGCTCGGCATCGAGAAAGCTTTCGAGGATCGGCGCCGCCTGGTTTACGCCGGTCCAGCGCTCATCCGGATTGCGGAACGTGAGTGGAAACCACTCACGGCCGACTGGCGCCTGTCCGCACGGCCGTGGCGCGTGCGGCGACACGAAAGCGACATCGGGCAACAGCCCTTGCCAGGCGCGGCCAATATCGATCAGGTCGTTGCCGTCGGCGCCGTAGCCATGCAGGAACACCACCAGCCGGCGCGCACGCCCCGAGCGCGGCTCCAGCCGCGGGCCGTCGAGTTCAGCCATTTTTCTTTTTCCTTTTCGTCGTCTTCGTTTTGGCCGTCTTTTTCGGCCGGCCATTCGGCTGAACCGGCACCACGTCACGCTTCTTTACTGCATGATAGTAGGCCCAGAGCAAATGCGCCGCCACGCCGCGCCAGGGACGCCAGACCTCAGCCATTTTTGTCAGCACCTTGGCGTCCGGCCGCTTGCGCAGGCCGAAGGCGATACGCGCAGATTCCTGGACCGCCAGATCGCCGGACGGAAACGCATCGGCGTGACCGAGGCAGAACAGCAGGTAAATGTCGGCGGTCCACGGCCCAATTCCATGCAGCGCGATGAGCGCCGCGTGCGCTTGATCGGCGTCCATGTTGCCGACTGCGGTGAGATCGATGCGGCCTTTGGCGACCGCTTTGCCGATCTCGCGGATCGATTTGATCTTCGGGGCCGACAGGCCGAGCCGTTTGAGCTTGTCGCGCGCGCGCCAGTCGCACCGTATCGTGATGAAACGGATCGAAGGCGGCGAACAGCCGGGCGCGGATTGCGGCGGCGCTGGCAGTTGAAAGCTGCTGGCCACACACGATCGCACACAGGCCGGGGAAGCCCGCCTCGCGGCGGCGCAGGCTGAAGGCTCCGGCCTTTTCCGCAACCGGCTGGAGTCGCGGATCGGCGACAAGCAATCGCGCGAGTCCGGCCTGCAAATCGGCGTCGGTGTGGAGGAAGTGGGTCATGGTTTCCTTAGTATTATGCCGCTCGTCCCAGCGGAAGCGGGGACCCAGCCAAGGCCCCTTGACTGGATTCCCGCTTACGCGGGAATGAGCGGAGAGTTTGGCGCTGTAAGATAGGAACCATGCCACCCGTTTTCCGCTTCGCGCCGTCGCCGAACGGCTATCTGCATCTCGGCCATGCGCTGTCGGCGCTGCTCAATGCCGACATGGCCCGCGCCAAGGGCGGACGGCTGCTGTTGCGGATCGAGGATATCGATACGGCGCGCTGCCGGCCGGAATATGAAGCGGCGATCTACGAGGATCTGGCTTGGCTTGGGCTCCGGTGGGAAGCGCCGGTGCGGCGGCAATCCGAGCACTGGGACAATTACCGCGCCGCGCTCGCCAGGCTTGAGGCGATGGGCCTGGTTTATCCGAGCTTCGAAAGCCGCGCCGAGATTGCGCGCCTGGTGGCCGAACGCGAAACGCAGGGTGCCTGGCCGCGCGATCCTGATGGCGCGCCGCTGTATCCCGGCAGTGCAAAGACCATGGTGGATGGCGAGCGCAGGCGCCGCATGGAATCCGGCGAACCTTATGCATTGCGGCTCGACATGCAGGCCGCGCTGGCGCGCATCGGTGCGCTCACCTGGGGCGAGACAGGCGCTGGTCCGGCCGGCGAAACCGGCCACATCGCGGCCGATCCTGCCGCGTGGGGCGACGTGATCCTGGCGCGCAAGGAGACGCCAACGAGCTATCACCTGGCGGTCGTTGTCGACGATGCCGCGCAGGGCGATCACCGACGTGGTGCGCGGCAGCGACCTGTTTCATGCGACTGCCGTCCACCGCCTGCTGCAGACGCTGCTCGGACTTGCCGCAGCCGCGCTATCATCACCACCGGCTCATTCTCGATGCCGACGGCAACAAGCTGTCGAAATCGACGCAGTCCACCGGTTTACGCGAGCTGCGCGCGCAGGGCGTGCCGCCGGCCGAAATCCGCCGGCTGGTCGGGCTCGATTGACCGTCGACTTCCATGGCATTGTCCGCTTCAGGGTAAGGGAATGGCGACACGCAGGCGCAAGAGCAGGCCCGGCAAGCGGCTGCGCGCGAAAACGCGCACATTGCCGCGCGCAAGCGCCACAAAGCACGCCGCGCAAACGCGCGCGATCGAAGCTGCGCTCGCCGGCATCGCGCATGACATCCGCACGCCACTGACCGGCATTGTGGCGCTTGCCGAATTGCTGGCGTCCTCCGATCTGGGCGCGCGCGAGCGCGAATGGGCGAACGCGATCAAGAGCGGCGCCGATCATCTGGCTGCGCTCGCCACGCTGATCGTCGATGCCGCCAAGGCCGAGGCCAGCGGCACTCGTTCTGCGCAACGAGCCGTTCTCACCGCGTGCGCTTGCCGAGGCCGTCGGCGCGGCGCTCGCCGCGCGCGCCGGCAACAAGGCGATCAAGGCCGAGATCAAGATCGCGCGCGATCTGCCGGCCATGGTGCTCGGGCGATGCGCTTGCGCCTGCGCGCGGCGCTGGAAAATCTCGCCGACAATGCGGTGAAATTCACTCATGCAGGGCACTGTGGTTTTCACCGCCGACGCCGAGCCGGCGGCGCGTCAGTCGCGTGCGGCTGATCTTTACCCTCGCCGACAGCGGCATCGGCATGAGCGCAGCAGAATTGAAACGGCTGTTCCGCCCGTTCGCGCAGGCGAGCGAGGAGATTGCCAAGCTCTACGGCGGAGCGGGGCTTGGTCTGTCCTTTGTCAAGCGTGTCGCGAAGGCGATGGGCGGCGATCTCACCGTTCCAGCAAAACAGGCAGCGGCTCGACGTTCCGCCTGACCGTGCTGGTCGAACCGCGTGAACGCGCAGGCTGCGGCGGAGCGCTCGGACGCACGCGCCTGCGACCGATCAGCCGCTGTCGATCCTGTGCGCCGAGGACAATCCGTATGGCCGCGTGGTGATGAACACGATCCTGCGCGAGCTCGGCCACCGCGTCGATTTCGTCGAGACCGGCGAGGCGGCGGTCGAGGCGGCCGCACGCGGCGGCTACGACGCCGTGCTGATGGATGTCACGCTGCCGGGCCTCGACGGCGTCGAAGCGACGCGGCGCATCCGCGCGCTGCCGGGCAAGGCCGGGCCAGTGCCGTCATCGGCATTTCCGGCCGCAGCGATAGCGGCGACGAAGCCGCCGCGCGCGCGGCCGGCATGAATTTCTATTTCGTGAAGCCGGTCAGCCCGCGCAAGCTCGCACAGGCACTGGCGAACCTTGCCGAGTAATGTTCAGACGTTGTTGGCGCCTTTGGCGCGTTCGACGATCCGCACCACGTCCGACATGATGCGGTTCAGTTCGAAATCCTTCGGCGTGTAGACCGCGGCGACGCCGGCCTTTTCCAGCTCCGCGGCGTCCTCCGGCGGAATGATGCCGCCGACGACCACCGGCACGTTCGATGCCGGCCTGCTTCATGCGGCCGACGACGTCCTCCACCAGCGGCAGATGGCTGCCCGAGAGCACCGACAGCCCGACGACGTGCGCCTTCTGCTTTGCGCGCCGCATCGACGATCTCCTCCGGCGTCAGCCGGATGCCCTCGTAGACGACCTGCATGCCGGCATCGCGCGCGCGCACGGCGATCTGCTCGGCGCCGTTGGAATGGCCGTCGAGGCCGGGCTTGCCGACCAGGAATGTCAGGCGCCGGCCGAGCTTGCGCGAGACGCGGTCGACGTCGGCGCGGATGTCGTCGAGGCCGGTCGACGTCGTTGCGCATGGCGCGGCCGACGCCGGTCGGCGCGCGGTATTCGCCGAAGGCCTCGCGCAGCGTCCAGCCCCATTCGCCGGTGGTGACGCCGGCTTTGGCGCAGGCGATCGAGGCCGGCATGATATTGCCGCCGCTCGTGGCGGCGCGTTTCAATTCCTTCAGCGCTGTCGGCAACCGCCGCGTTGTCGCGCGCCGCGCGCCAGGCCTTGAGCCGCTCGATCTGCTCGCGTTCGGCGTCGTCCGACACGGTCATGATCGCGTCCGACGCCGCCGGCCAGCGGCGAGGGCTCGCTCTCGAGATATTTGTTGACGCCGACCACGATCTGATCGCCGCGTTCGATCGCTTCCAGCCGCGCGGTGTTCGATTCGACCAGCTGCTGCTTCATGTAGCCGGTATCGACCGCGGCGACCGCGCCGCCCATCTCCTCGATGCGCTTGAGTTCTTCCTTGGCCTGCCGCTTGAGTTCGTCGACCTTGCGCGCGATCTCCGCCGAGCCGTCGAAGATGTCGCCGTAGTCGAGCAGGTCGGTCTCGTAGGCGAGGATCTGCTGCATGCGCAGCGACCATTGCTGGTCCCACGGCCGCGGCAGGCCGAGCGCCTCGTTCCAGGCCGGCAGTTGCACCGCGCGGGCGCGCGCGTTCTTCGACAGCGTCACCGCCAGCATCTCGATGCAGGATGCGCGCGACGTTGTTTTCGGGCTGCGGCTCGGTCAGCCCGAGCGAGTTCACCTGCACGCCGTAGCGGAACAGCCGCTGCTTCGGATCGGTGATGCCGTAGCGCTCGCGGGTGATCTCGTCCCACAGCTCGGTGAAGGCGCGCATCTTGCAGATTTCGGTGATGAAGCGCAGGCCGGCGTTGACGAAGAACGAGATGCGCCCGACCACCTCGCCGAATTTTTCCGGCGTGAACCTCGCCCGAGGCCTTCACCGTGTCGAGCACGGCGATGGCGGTGGCGAGCGCGAAGGCAAGCTCCTGCACCGGCGTCGCGCCTGCCTCCTGCAGGTGGTAGGAGCAGACGTTCATCGGATTCCATTTCGGCAATCTCTTGGTCGTGAAGAGGATCACGTCCTTGATCAGCCGCATCGACGGCGCCGGCGGGAACACGTAGGTGCCGCGCGAGAGATATTCCTTGATGATGTCGTTCTGGATCGTGCCTTGCAGCGCCGCGCGCGGCGCGCCCTGCTCGTCGGCGACCGCGATGTAGAGCGCCATCAGCCACGCCGCGGTGGCGTTGATGGTCATCGAGGTGTTCATGGTGCCGAGCGGAATGCCGTCGAACAGCGCGCGCATGTCGCCGAGATGGCAGACCGGCACGCCGACCTTGCCGACCTCGCCCTTGGCGAGCACGTGGTCGGAGTCGTAGCCGGTCTGCGTCGGCAGATCGAAGGCGACCGACAGGCCGGTCTGCCCCTTGCGCCAGGTTCTTGCGGTAGAGCGCGTTGGAATCCGCGGCCGTCGAATGGCCGGCATAGGTGCGGAAAATCCAAGGCTTGTCGCGTTGGGTTTTGTCGCGCATCGGTCGCCTGACGCGGACAGTGTGGCCCAGCAATTGTTGCAATGCAACATCAGCCGCCGGGCTGGCGGCCCGGCAGCCAATTCGCGGTTAATACTGCGAAAGCGGGCGTTTAAGCCCGTTTCACCAGGCCGATGATGAACAGCAGGATCACGGCGCCAATGGTGGCGTTGATGATGGAAGCGATAATGCCGCCGCCAATCATGATGCCAAGGGCTCCGAGCACCCAGGTCGCCGATGAATGCGCCGACAATGCCCACGATGATATTGCCGATGAGGCCAAAACCGACCCCTTTGACAATAATGCCCGCGAGCCAGCCGGCGACGGCGCCGACGATGATGAGGATGATCAATGCTTCCAAAGCCATGGCGTCCTCCCCCAATTGCGACACGCCCCCGGTGGCGGCCGCTGATGGGTGCAATTGAACACCAAAGCTGTGGCGGCGTCGACGGCTATGCGTCGGGATTAGTTCGTTAGAGATATTCAGCGCCGCGAATGTACGACGGCAATGTCGTCGGCATAGACGCGCTTCCACTCCGGCAGCCGATCGAGCAAGCCGACAGCCGGCGTCGACGGCGCAAGCAAAGTCGCCTGAATGCGATATTCGTCGAGCAGCCGCAGGAAGTCCGGAAGGTTTTGCAGACTGAGCGCGCGATCGTAGCGAAGGATGTAGCTCTCGCCGTAAAGTTCGGAACGGCCGTCGATGAAAGGCGGGATGCCGACGAAATCGAGATAGCCGCCAAAATCGTAGTCATTAAGAATCGGGCCAGCTCTGGTCGTGTCGATCGAGCGAATTGCTTCTGTCGGCGTGATTCTGGTCGGTGGAAATATATCGTTGCGGAGCGACGCCAAACCGGTGACGGCAATCAGCATGCAGCAAGGTTGCGACTGGCGGCCATGCTGCGCGCAACGACGTCTCGGCATTCGATTGGCGGCCATCGTCGTGAATTGCTCGGCCAACGGCCGCGCCAGAAATATCGGCGCCAGCATTCCGAGCAGGTCGGCATGGCGCACTTGCGAGAGGCTCAGATGCAGAACACCGAGCAGCATCACAATTCGCAGCCACGGCAAGGTCACGCCGCGGTAGAGCGCAAAGCCAAAGGCGGCCAGCATTACGATTTCGAATCCGCCAAGATGGGTGAAATCCTGCGAGCGCCATTCGGTGATTGTCGTCAAGGCCCCGCCCAACGCTATCGTCCGGAATGTCACCAGGATCGCTTCCGGACCGTAAGGATTCAGGCAGGCAGCACCTAAGGCAAGCAGGGCAAAGAACGTCCATTGGCGCACCACACTCAATCGCTCCGGGTGCGGCGCGCGCCAAAGCGCATCGCACGCTATGGGCGCGATCATTGCGAGACCGAATGTGAAGCTGCCGTGCAGATTGGCCCATAGCGTCATGAGCGGGAGCAGAAGCCACGGCGGAGAACGACGCGTATCGACCGCGCGGATCAGCGTCGCAATCCATGCCGACCATCACCGGCAGTGCGAGGATATGCGGCCGCGCCAGAATATGCGGCGCCGTCAGCAGAAACGGCGCAGAGCACCGCAATCAAGACGGCGTTCGGTTGCCACTCGCGCAGGAGAAATCGGGTCAGGAGACCGAACGCTGCCGCGATCGCGGCTGCCGCCAAGGCGACAACCCCGGTCCAGCCGCCAATGGCGTAAGCCATCGCAAATACAGTCTGGGAGAGCCACTCGAAAGCGACCCAATGCGTTCCACGCAGCGTGGCTGAAAACGGATCGGTCGTCGGGAACCGCATGGTGTTCGAGGATCCAGCGGCCGAGCGCGATATGCGAATACGTGTCCGGGTCGGACAGCAGACGCGGAGCGAGCGCAATCAGCAGGACGTAAACGCCCGCGGCCACGACCCATGGCATGGCGGATTGTGCATCCACCATCCGTCCAGTTCGGCGAATGATCTGCTCGGACATCCCGCGTCCTGACGTGGTTCCCGCCACGCTAGGCCGACCCGCATTGCAAAACCCTTAAGCGATACGGCGGGAATCATCCGACGGGAATATCGGTCGAGCGCTAACATCTTGCGAAACCGATGGTTTTTATCGCCATGAACGCGTTGTTGCGATGCAACATAATTTGCGTCAGAGTGTTATCAGGGCAGGGAGAATCTCGATGCCGGCCGTCGCTAAGGCGAGAAGCGTTGCTCCGCTCAAGGATCTCTATGACATCGGCGAGATTCCGCCGCTCGGGCATGTGCCGGAGAAGATGCACGCCTGGGTGATCCGCAAGGAGCGGCACGGCCCGCCCGACACAGTCATTCCAGCTCGAAGTGGTGCCGACCTGGCCGATCGGCGACGACGAGGTGCTGGTTTACGTGATGGCCGGCGGCGTCAACTACAACGGCGTCTGGGCCGGCCTCGGCATCCGATCTCACCGCTCGACGGCCACAAGCATCCGTTCCACATCGCCGGCTCCGACGCCTCGGGCGTCGTCTGGGCGGTCGGCGCCAAGGTGAAGCGCTGGAAGGTCGGCGACGAAGTCATCGTCCATTGCAATCAGGACGACGGCGACGACGAGGACTGCAATGGCGGCGATCCGCTGCTGTCGCCCTCGCAGCGCATCTGGGGTTACGAGACGCCGGACGGTTCGTTCGCGCAGTTCTGCCGCGTGCAGTCGCGGCAGCTGATGCACAAGCCGAACCATCTCTCCTGGGAAGAGTCAGCCTGCTACACGCTCACGCTGGCCACCGCCTATCGCATGCTGTTCGGCCATTCGCCGCACACGCTCAAGCCCGGCGACAATGTGCTGGTGTGGGGCGCATCCGGCGGGCTCGGCGTGTTCGGCGTCCAGCTTGTCGCGGCGTCCGGCGCCAACGCCATCGCCGTCGTTTCCGACGAGTCGAAGGCCGAATACGTTCTCAATCTCGGCGCCAAGGGCGTGATCAACCGCAAGGACTTCAAGTGCTGGGGCCAGATGCCGGCGGTCAACACGCCTGAATACAATGACTGGACGAAGGAAGCGCGCCGCTTCGGCAAGGCGATCTGGGACATCACCGGCAAACGCGACGTCGATATCGTGTTCGAGCATCCGGGCGAGCAGACCTTCCCGGTTTCCTGCCTCGTCGTGAAGCGCGGCGGCATGGTCGTGTTCTGCGCCGGCACCACCGGCTACAACCTCACCTTCGATGCGCGCTACGTCTGGATGCGGCAGAAGCGCATCCAGGGCTCGCATTTCGCGCATCTCAAGCAGGCCTCGCAGGCCAACCGTTTCGTGCTCGAGCAGCGCATCGATCCCTGCATGAGCGAGGTGTTCCCGTGGGACAAGATCCCGCTGGCGCACATGAAGATGTGGAAGAACCAGCATCCGCCCGGCAACATGGCGGTGATGGTCAATGCGCCGCGCACGGGCTTGAAGACGTTTGAGGACGCGCAGGAAGCCGCCGGCGCTTAGGGCTCTCTTATGCGCTTCTGGGTGATCGATCGAATTCAATTCGCCGCCGTAGATGAAGATCGACGCGCAGACATAAAGAAACACCAGCGCGACCATCGCCGATGCCAGACCGGCATACATCGACACGTAGGCGAAGGCGTAATCGGCGAGATAGCGGCCGAAGACCGCGCCGCTGATCAGCCACAGCACATCGTGGCGATGATGCCCGGCGCGATCTCGGCGAAGGAGCGCCGGCCGGCCGGCAGCCACAGGTGCACGATCATCAGCGCGATCACCAGCACCGAACGCCGCCACGGCATAGCGCGCGAAGGTGATGAGATCGCCGAACGGCTCCAGCGCCGGCACGTAATGCACGAGCTTGCGAGATCAGCGGCGCCAGCACCACCAGGAACGAGAACGCCAGGATCGCCACCGCGCCCACCAGCACGTAGACGATCGATTCCAGCCGCAGCAGCCACCACGAGCGCTGCTCCTTGATGTCGTAGGCGCGGTTAAGGCCGATGCGCAGGCTCTCCACGCCGCTGGAGGCGAAATAGAGCGCGAACAGCACGCCGAGGGTCAGCACGTCGCCGCGGGTCGACGTCAGCACGCCGGTGATATCGAGCGCGATCGGGCCGCCACCTCCTTCGGCCAGGCTTCGAGCAGAATGCGCGCGGCCTCGTCGGCCAGTTCCTTGGAGCCGAAGAAAAATCCGGCGAGCGCGGTGACCACGATCAGAAACGGGAACAGCGCCATCAGCGTGGACAGCGCGATATGGCTCGCGATCGCCCAGCCGTCATCGGCGATGAAATGCCGGAAAGCGTCGGCTGCGATTTGCAGCTGACCGCTTAAGAACTGCGCAAAGGCGTTCTCCCCGGCGGCACCCAATCAAATCGTCTATTGTTGCCTGCTTTGCAAGGCCGTTGTCCGCGTTGCGGAAAAACGGAATTAGGCCGCCTGTACGTTGGTGAGGAACTGCCGGACTTCCGCTTCCAGGCCCTCGGCCTCGACCGCGACCGCGTCGGCGAGATCCTTGACGTCGGAGGCGGTGGCGCGGGCATCGGTGGTGACGCCGGCCACGCGGCTCATCGCCTCGGCGCCGATGCGCGCCTCGCCGGAGGCGCGGCTGACGCCTTCCGCGATCGAGGCCACCGCCGAGTTCTGCTGATCGACGGTCGCCGCCACCATGGTGGCGATCGACGACATGTCGCGGATGATGGCGTTGACCTGCTCGATCGCCTGCGCGGCATCGGCCGCGGCCGACTGGATCGAGCCGATCTGCTCGGCGATCTCCTCGGTCGCCTTGGCGGTCTGGCCGGCCAGCGACTTCACCTCGGCCGCGACCACCGCGAAGCCTTTGCCGGCTTCGCCGGCGCGCGCGGCTTCGATGGTGGCGTTGAGCGCGAGCAGATTGGTCTGCCCGGCGATCGCCTGGATCAGGCCGACCACCTCGCCGATGCGGGTGGCGGCGTTGCCGAGTTCCGTCATGGTCGTGACGGTGCGCTGCGCTTCCGAGACGGCGCGGCCGGCGACGTCGGTTGATTTCGCCGCCTGCGAGGCGATCTCGCCGATCGAGGCCGCCAGTTCCTCGACCGAGCTGGCGGCCGCGGTGACGTTTTCGGATGCGGCGGCGACGCGGCTGTTCGGCGGTGTCGGCTTCCGACGACACCGTGTCGGCGGCCTTGTTGAGATCGGCCGAGCTCATTTCGAGCTTCATCGCCGCTGCCCGCAGCTTGCCCAGCGCGCTTTCGACCGAATGTTTGAACTGCGCGATGGTCGATGCGATCGTGTCGCTGCGCTGCTCGCGCGCGCGGCTCGCTTCGGTCTGCGTCTGCGCCAGCCGTTCGCGCTCGATCATGTTGTCGCGGAACACGATCACGGTGCGCGCCATCGCGCCGATCTCGTCGCGCGCGTGGGTCGCGGGAATGCGCGCGCTGGTGTCGCCGTCGGCGAGCCGCTTCATGACGCCGGCCAGGCCGTTGAGCGGCCGCGTGATGCTGCGGCCGATCAGCCAGCTGAAGCCGAGGCCGAGCGCGACCATGGCGATGCCGACCGCGATGATGCCGGTGCGCGTGCGCGCTCTGCGATGCGGCAAGCCCTGCCGACGCCTCGTTCCGCGGCTTGCGTGCGCTGACTGATGATTTCGTCCGCCCGCGGCAGCATGTTCTGGCTGTCGATATCGATCACCGCGCGCAGCGGATGCACGCGGTCGAAGCCTCGATCCATTGCGCGAAGGTATCGGCATAGGTCTTCACCTGCTGCTCGAGCGATCGCTTTCATCTCCGGCGTGCCGTCGATGCTGCGCGAAGATGTCGGTGAACTTGCTTGTAGCCGGCGAGAAACTGCTGGCGCGTCAGCTCGGCTGGTCGAGCCGGTATTCGGCTTCATGGTGCCGCATGGTCAGCAGCGTCATCATCAGTTTGTTGGCGTCAGCCTCGGCCAGCCAGGTCATGTTCTCGTTGATGATGCGCTCGACCGCGTTGCCGGCCTCGCAGCAGCTTGCCGCGCAGGCCTCGATGTTTCGTCGAAGCCGAGCATGCTGTCTGTTCCGCACCAGTCGGTGAAGTTCTCGCGCAACGCCGAGCACGTCTGTGCGCAGAGCCTCGATGTTTTCGGCACTGCGTGCTGCTCGACCGAGGCTGCGATGGTGTCGAGGCTTTGGAGCGCCTGCGTCTGCGCCTGCTCGAAGCTCATCGACCAGATGTCGCTGTGCGGTGAGGCGCTGAAGTCCTTCACGACGATCCGCATCGCCGTCGACCGCGCTCTTGAAATCGCGGCTGGCATCGGCGAGCGCTGCCGGATTGCTTGACGGTCTCGAAAGGCGGCGCCGACGTCGCCTTCGCCGGAGACGTAGGTCATGCCGTTGGCGAGAAAGCCGACCACCGGGATCAGCGCCAGCACGACGATGCGGGTGCGCACCGAAACGAGGTGAGCAGCCGGGTCAGCCGGTTGAACGGAATGCGATAAATTCAATGAGGCGCATGGAGACTGGTCCGGTCTCGCCAGTGGCAGGGGCACGCGCAGAGGTAATGCATGTAAGCCGGAAATGGTTAATTTTGTAGCAATTTGGCATGACGTCGGCCGTGCCAAGCGGCCGCGAAAGACCCGGTATTTCCGTCGCCACTTTGCTTTTGTGCACTGCACGCGTAGTGTCTGTGACGCAGCCGGCACCAGCATTCATCGCCTGTACCCGAGGATTCCGATGCCGATCGCCGCTTCCCGCCCCGCCGCCGAACACGATCTGGTCGAACTCAGCCCGCGAGGCGACGCGCCGCGCTCGATGCTCTGCTGGCCGACGCCGATGGCCAAGGTGCGCGAGCGGGTGGTGGTGGAAGGCCACGCGGTCGGCCGCCTGTTCGATCGCGAGCAGCGCGCCACCCATGGGCTCGCCTGGCTCGCCACCTATGTCGAGGCCGTGCGCCAGCTCGCCGCCTATGCCGAGCGCATGGCCGGCGACGGCACGCTTCGGCGAAGCTCGAGGAACTGCTCGTCCGCATCGGGCTCGGCGAATATCTCGCCCAGATCGTCGGCGGCATTCCGATGAGCCAGGGCGAGGTGGTGCGGCCGAGCCGATCTCGGACTTGTCGTCGGCGCAGGTCGCCGCCCGCATCAATCCGATGCGTCGAAAGCTCTGATCGCCAGCGGCAACACCGCCGAACGGCGCGCCCGCCTGGTCGAGCTGATGCGCGACGAGCCACAATGCCACGGTCGGCACGTGCGGCCTCGACGAGACGCTGGAATCGATCCGCGAGGAGATGCGCAAATTCGCCGACAGCGAAGTGATCGGCCACGCGCAGACCTGGCACCGCACCAACAGCTACATCCCGCTCGAGATCATCGCGCAGATGTCCGAACTCGGCGTGTTCGGGCTCACCATCCCCGAAGAGTTCGGCGGCATGGGGCTCGGCAAGGAATCCATGTGCGTGGTCTCCGAGGAACTTTCGCGCGGCTATATCGGCGTCGGCTCGCTCGGCACGCGCTCGGAGATCGCCGCCGAACTGATCCTCGGCAGCGGCACCGCCGAGCAGAAGGAAAAATGGCTGCCGAAGATCGCCTCCGGCGAAGTGCTGCCGACGGCGGTGTTCACCGAGCCGAACACCGGCTCCGATCTCGCCTCGATCAAGACGCGCGCGGTGCGCGAGGGCGACGTCTACAAGGTCTACGGCAACAAGACCTGGATCACCCATCCGGTGCGCGCCGATCTGATGACGCTGCTGGTGCGCACCAATCCGAAAGAAACCGGCCACCGCGGCCTGTCCATGCTGCTTGCCGAAAAGCCGCGCGGCGACGACAAGCAATCCGTTCCCGGCGCAAGGGCATGACCGGCACCGAGATCGAGGTGCTCGGCTATCGCGGCATGAAGGAATACGAGATCGCCTTCGACGGCTTCGAGGTGAAGGCGGAGAACCTGCTCGGCGGCGTCGAGGGGCTGGGCTTCAAGCAGCTCATGCAGACCTTCGAATCGGCCCGCATCCAGACCGCGGCGCGCGCCATCGGCGTGGCGCAGGCGGCGATGGAGCAGGCGCTCGACTATGCGCAGAACCGCGTGCAGTTCGGCGGTCCCGATCGTCGGCTTCCCGCGCGTCGCCGACAAGATCGCCATGATGGCGGTGGAGATCATGATCGCGCGCCAGCTCACTTATTATCGCGGCGCGCGAGAAGGATTCCGGCCGCCGCTGCGATCTGGAAGCCGGCATGGCCAAGCTGCTGGCCGCGCGCGTCGCCTGGGCCGCCGCCGACAATGCCGTGCAGGTCCACGGCGGCAATGGCTTTGCGCTGGAATTCCCGGTCTCGCGCATCCTGTGCGACGCCCGCATCCTCAATATTTTCGAAGGCGCCGCCGAGATCCAGGCCCAGGTCATCGCCCGCCGGCTGCTCGACGGCACCAACTGACGTTCTGTTTTCGCAACGAAACCGGCGACTTGTGACGTTTGATCCAGAACAAATCGCGAATTCGCTGCGTGCGTAGGGTTGCGTGCAAGTTGAGGAGGTTTTCCTATGTCTGAATTATTGATTCGCCACGGCGAATGGGTGGTGGTTTGCGACGGCGCCAAGGCGCTGGTGCTGGAGAATACCGGCGACGCGAAGTTTCCCAATCTCAAGACCATTGAGGTCTTCGAGCAGAAAGATTTGGCCGACCCATGAGCTCGGCGCCGACAAGCCCGGCCGGACCCATAGTTCGGCCGGCCCCGGCAGCAGCGCGGTCGACGCAGACCGACTGGCACGATCAGGCCGAACAGGTCTTCCTCACGCATCTCGCCCAACAGCTCGACGCCGCAAGTTGCCGCCGGCAAGGTGAAATCGCTGATCCTGGTGGCGCCGCCGCGCGCTCTTGGCATGATCCGCCAGCCTATTCGCATGCCCTGCGTGGCGCCGTGCGTGCTGAGATCGACAAGGATCTGGTCAAGCATCCGGTGCACGATATCGAGAAGCACCTGACCGCTGAGCCTTGACCAGTTCGTATTCGATTATGGCTGGCCCGCCGCTACGGCGATGCTATGTTCGCCGCGATTCCCGCTAGCAAAGGCCGGCGAATGAACTGGATGGGCGGTCAGATACCTGCGTGGTGGCGCTGTCGTCATCATTGCCGCCGTCTTGGCAGCGACGACCTTTGCCGTTCAGGCGCAGACCCCGCCGCAAGGCGCATCTCCCGCGCCGCCAACCGTCACGCCGCCGGCCGATACGATGGCGGTGCCCGGCTTCTGGGATCCACGCCGCCGGCCGGAACGGCCCGATCTCTCGCGCATCAACATCATTCGCTTCCTGACGGAAACCGACTATCCGCCATTCAACTACGCCGGGTCGGATGGCGCGCCCACCGGCTTCAATGTCGATCTGGCGCGGCTGATCTGCGAGGAGCTCAAGGTCGCCTGTACGGTGCAGATGCGCCGGTTCGACACATTGATCTCGTCGCTCAACAGCAACAACGGCGATGCCGTTATCGCTTCGATCGCGGCAACTCCGGAGATGCGCACGCGCGTCGATTTCAGCGATCCCTACTACCGGACGCCGGCACGTTTTGTGGCGCGCCGCGACAGTCGCGATCGAGGAAGTGCGTCCGGAAGCGCTCGAAGGAAAAAAGATCGCGGTTGTCGGCGGCACCGCCCATGAGGCTTATCTCAAAACGCTCTTCACTGAAGCCGAGCTGCGGCCCTATCCCGATGCCGACGCTGCGCGTTTCGCGCTCAAGCGAGGCGATGTCGACCTCCTTTTCGGCGACGGTGTTTCGCTCGCCTTCTGGCTCAACGGGACCAACTCCATGAATTGCTGCGTGTTCAAGGGCGGGCCCTATCTGGAAAGCCGCTTTTTCGGCGAAGGCGTGGGCATTGTGGTGAGACGCGGGAATGACCTGCTGCGGCAGGCATTCAATTGGGCGCTGTTCCGGCTGTGGGAAAAGGGCCGCTTTACCGACCTGTGGCTGCGCTATTTTCCTGTCAGCCCATTTTGAACCGCACATTTGACGCGAGGCTGCGGCATTTCTAGTGTCCGCCGCCCGGAGACCATGATGTCTGTTGCCAATTCCGCCGCTTCCTTGCGCCAGCTCGCCGAACTATCGAATGCCTGGCCGTTCGAAGAGGCGCGCAAGATCGTCTCGCGGCTCAAGAAACATCCCAAGGACGAAGTGATTTTCGAGACCGGCTATGGCCCGTCCGGCCTGCCGCATATCGGCACCTTCGGTGAGGTGGCCCGCACGACCATGGTGCGCCACGCCTTTCGTGTGCTGACCGACGACAAGGTGAAGACGCGGCTGATCGCCTTTTCCGATGACATGGATGGCTTGCGCAAAGTGCCGGACAATGTGCCGAACAAGGATATGCTGGAGCAGCATCTCGGCAAGCCGTTGACCAAGGTGCCGGATCCGTTTGGCACGCACTCGAGCTTCGGGGAACATAACAATGCGCGTCTGCGCGCATTTCTGGATCACTTCGGTTTCGAGTACGAATTTCTGTCGTCGACGGAGTGCTACAAGTCCGGCCGCTTCGATCAGGCCTTGCTCAAGGTGCTGGCGCGTTTCGACGAAGTGATGGCGATCATGTTGCCGTCGCTGCGCGAAGAACGCGCCGCGACTTATTCTCCGTTCCTCCCGGTATCGCCGAAGACCGGCATCGTCTTGCAGGTCCCGATCACCGCGCACGATCCGAAGGCCGGGACCATCACCTACGAAGACCCCGATACCAAAGTGCAGGTGGTCACGCCGGTCACCGGCGGGCGCTGCAAGCTCCAGTGGAAGCCGGACTGGGCCATGCGCTGGGTTGCGCTCGGCGTCGATTACGAAATGGCCGGCAAGGATCTGATCAATTCGGTCAAGCTCTCGGGCGAAATCTGCCGCGCACTCGGCGGCACCGCGCCGGAGGGATTTAATTACGAGCTGTTCCTCGACGAGAAGGGCCAGAAGATATCCAAGTCGAAAGGCAATGGGCTCACGATCGAGGAGTGGCTGCGCTATGCCAGCCCGGAGAGTCTGTCGCTGTTCATGTATCGCGAGCCGAAGGCCGCCAAGCGGCTCTACTTTGACGTTATCCCGCGCCACGTTGACGAGTACTACCAGTTTCTCGACGGCTATGAGCGGCAGGATCCGCGGCAGCAATTGTCAAATCCGGTCTGGCACATCCATTCCGGCAAGCCGCCGAAGATCGACATGCCGATCTCTTTCGGCATGTTGCTCACGCTGGTGTCGTCGTCGAATGCCGAGAACGCCGACACGCTGTGGGGCTTCATTGGCCGCTATCGGCCGGGCGTAACGCCGAAGACGCATCCCAAGCTCAATGAGCTGGTCACGTATGCCATCCACTATTTCCGTGATTTCGTGCTGACGGAAAAGAAATTCCGCGAGCCGACGGATGCCGGAACGCGCGGCGTTGATCGATCTGCGCGACGCGCTCTCGCAGTTGAAGCCGGATGCCAGCGCCGAGGACATTCAGAACGTGGTCTACGAGGTCGGCCGCCGCGATCCGTTCCTGGATCAGAAAAAGAAAGCCAAGGACGGCAAGCCCGGCGTCTCGCTCGACTGGTTCAACCTGCTTTACCAGGTGCTGCTCGGGCAGGAAAAAGGCCCGCGCTTTGGTTCGTTCGTGGCCGTCTATGGCCTGCAGAACACGATCGACATGATCGACGGGGCACTGGCGCGCAGCGCGTAAACTTCGATCCATCGCGGGGGCAAGCTCCAGCGGGGACACAGTCTTTATTTCCTGGATTCCTGCTTACGCGGGAAGAGTGGAGGTGGGACGGGCGCGGAAACTATTTCCGCTCACCCCCGCGAAAGCGGGGGTCCAGGACCACTGCACATCCTGGAAATTCAAAAACTGGATTCCCGCTCACGCGGGAATGAGCGGACGTGGGCATTCGTTACTGGCTTGCCCAGACGATGCGCGCGACCCAGACGACATCGGACGTCGGCAATGTACGGTCGCGGTGTTCGGCGTTGAGCGATTTGAGCTCGACCGACTTTGCGGTCTTGCGTTTGAGCTCCTTGACCATGACTTCGCCGTCCTTGGTCTTGACCACGACCCGGTCGCCTTTGCGCACCGTTGCGCCCGGCGACACGATGATGACGTCGCCGTCTCGATAGGCCGGCTTCATCGAGTCGCCGGAGATTTCCAGGGCGTAGGCGTGTTCATCGCTGACGGCGGGGAAGGCGATCTCCTCCCAGCCTTTGCCGACCGGAAAGCCGCCATCGTCGAAAAAACCGCCGGCGCCGGCCTGCGCGAAGCCGATCAGCGGCACGTTATGCATGGTTGCCTTGCCGCCGTCGGTGATCAGGGTAACGAAGATGTCGAACTTGGTGCTTGTCGCCTGCAGCGCCTTGGCGACCAATTCCGTCGAGGGCCAGCGCGGCCGCCCTTCCGGAGTGACGCGCTTGGATTTGTTGAACGTTGTCGGATCAAGACCGGCCTTCTTCGCCAGCCCGGACGGCGTCAGTTTTGCGCGCGCGGCCAGCCGGTCGATGGCGGTCCAGATCTGATTGTGGGTCAGCATAGCCATGGACGCGAGCACCCGTGCAACTGTGGTCCGGTAGGTGATAGGAATTATAGCCTTAAGTCGCCCCCCTCCGGCAACAGTTTCCTGTGTGGCGGCCTTGAATAAGCCTTGGCCGGGCCGATAGGGTCGCGTGTCATGCAAATCCGGAGCCCTGCACGGTGATCGGCTTTTTCGACCGCCTGTCGCGCCCGTTTCTGCGGGCCCTCGATCCCGAGGATGCGCACGCACTGGCGATCAAGGCGTTGCGATACATGCCGGTGGTCAAGGCGTCCGCCGATGACGACGCGCTGGCGGTGCGCGCTTTCGGACTCAAATTCCCGAATCCGGTCGGTCTTGCCGCCGGGTTCGACAAAAATGCGCAAGTACCCGACGCACTGCTGCGCCTGGGCTTCGGGTTCGTCGAAGTCGGCACCATCACACCGCGGGCGCAAACCGGCAATCCAAGACCGCGGCTGTTTCGGCTCGAGGCAGACCAGGGTGTGATCAACCGGCTCGGCTTTAACAATGATGGCGCCGCCGCGGTCCACGCGCGGCTTGCTGCCGCGTCGCAACGCTGGCGGGATCGTGGGCGTCAACATCGGCGCCAATCGCAACTCACCGGATCGGACCGAGGACTACGCCCGGCTGATCGAAACTTTCTCGACCGTTGCCAGCTATTTCACCGTCAACGTCTCGTCGCCGAACACGCCCGGTCTGCGCGACCTGCAACAGGGGAAGGCGCTGGACGATCTGCTCGCCCGCGTCATCGACGCGCGCGAAAAAATCCGTCAACGCGCGGGCCTGACGCCGGTGCTTCTCAAGATTGCGCCCGATCTCACGCTGCCGGACCTCGACGACGTGGTCGGCGTCGCCCGCAAGCGTGGCATCGATGGTATGATTGTCGGCAACACCACAGTCTCGCGGCCCGGCTCCCTGCGCGAGCGCGACAGAGCGGGTGAGCAGGGTGGGCTGTCCGGCCGGCCACTGTTCAAGCTTGCAACCCGGATGCTGGCAGAAACGTTCGTGCGCGCGGAAAACGCCTTCCCATTGATCGGGGTTGGCGGCATCGATTCCGGCGCGACCGCGATCGCCAAGATCAAGGCCGGCGCCACGCTGTTGCAGCTTTACACCGGCGCTGGTCTATCGCGGGATCGGTGTCGTCACGGAGATCAAGGCGGATCTCACCGCAGCGCTCAAGCGCGGTCACCGCAACTCGCTGGCGTCAATGGTCGGCAGCGATGCGGCCGCGATCACGGCTGAAAGCTGGCCGGGGTAACCAGGCCTGTTCCCCGGACGCGGCGCAGTGCGAGCGCGAAGCGCGAGTAGTGCGCCGCAGATCCGGGGTCTTAGCAGATTCCGTTTTTGTAACGGTCCCGGGTCTGCAGCGCACCGCTTTGCGCTGCGCTGCGCCCGGGACAAGACCTAGCGTCCCCGCGGCGCATTGAACAGGCGCATGAGAAGCCAGATCGGGATGACGATCACGGCTCCGAGCAGGAAATAGCGCCACAACCAGCGGAACGCATCAAACCCCATGTTCCAGATCGAGCGGATCAGCCGCTCGATGCTGTGTATAATGTCAAATGGGTCGAGGCCGAGCGCCGAGAGGATCACGCCGACCAGGATCGATAACAGAACGAGGCGCCCCAGCACCGCGAGTGGCGTGCCGCCGAACACCTTCGTCATGGTTTCGTTGCTCATACCTGTTCATCCTCTCTGCGCGGCCATGCTAGCACGCGCGCGGGTTACAGATATGCCCTAAAATCGCTGCAGCCAAGAACCAGGGTCTCAAGCCTTGCATCCGCAGCCGATTCATCTGTCATCGGGCAATCTCATCGCCGACCGCCGCCTTGAATGGGCGCGCGACCGCGAGGCCAAGGGCGATCTTGCCGGTGCCGCCGATCTGCTGACGCAAGCGCTCGAGCTGGCGCCTGCTTATGCCTCGGCCTGGTTCATGCTTGGTGAGCTGCGTGAAAAGCTTGGCGATCGCAGCGCCGCCATTGCGGCTTTCGAGCAGGCGAGGGACGCCGACCCGCAAGACCGCCACGGCGCCGCCCTCCATCTTATGCGTCTTGGCGCTCAGTCCGCGGGCGCCATGCCGGAAGGTTACGTACGGGCACTCTTTGATGGCTATGCGCCCGATTTCGACCGGGCGCTGACGGAGGGCCTCAACTACCGCGCGCCTGAGCTCCTGTTCCGTGCGGTTGAAGCCACGCATCCCGGGCGGCGAATGAAATTCGGCTCGGTGCTTGATCTTGGTTGCGGTACCGGGTTTGCCGCTTTGCCGTTCCGCCCGTTCAGCGATTGGATGGTGGGCGTCGATCTGTCGCCCGCCATGCTCGCGCAAGCACGCGCCAAGGGTCTTTATGATCGGCTGATCGAAAGCGAAGGACTGGCCTTTCTCGCCGATGAGGCAAAAATCAAGGCGCGCTACCACCTTGTCCTTGCCGCTGACGTATTCACGTATCTCGATGACCTTGCGCCAATGCTCGCAGCGATTGCGCAGGTGCTGGCAACGCCGGGCCAGATAGCCTTTAGTGTCGAGACGCATGAGGACGACGGTGTCACCTTGCGCGAAACCCTGCGTTACGCCCACGGCAAAGCGCATGTGCAAGCCGCTCTGGCCGCAGCCGGGTTGAAGCCGGTCAGCCTCGATTCCGCCGCTACTCGCACGGAAAAGAGCGTGCCGGTCCCCGGGCTGATCGTGGTGGCCGGACACTAGATCGATGGAACCCGCGCGCGATCTCTTCGATACCACGCCGCAGCTGCCGGAGATTTTTACGCGCTGGTTCGCCAGCCGTGGCTGGCAACCGCGCGCGCATCAGCTCGAACTGCTGGCAAAGGCCGAAGCCGGCCGCTCGGCTCTGTTGATCGCGCCCACCGGCGGCGGCAAAACGCTTGCGGGATTTCTGCCAACGCTGGTTGAGCTGAGCGGGCGAGGGATACGCCCGCGGAACCTGAAATCGACCGGCCGGGCGCTGATGCGTTCGCAGGGCCTGCACACACTTTACATCTCGCCATTGAAGGCGCTTGCCGTCGATATTGCGCGCAATCTGGAAATTCCTGTGCAGGAGATGGGGCTACCGGTGCGTATAGAAACGCGCACCGGCGACACGCCCGCATCCAAACGCCAGCGCCAGCGTCGCGATCCGCCCGATATTCTGCTCACGACGCCCGAGCAGCTGGCGCTTCTGCTCGCAAGCGCCGATGCCCCTTACATGTTCGGCACGCTCAAGCGTGTCATCCTCGACGAATTGCATTCTCTTGTCACATCGAAGCGCGGTGACTTGCTGTCGCTCGGCCTTGCGCGCCTCTTTGTGCTGGCGCCACGCCTCGCCACGATCGGACTCTCCGCGACGGTCGCCGAGCCCGAAGACCTGTGCCGTTTTCTGGTGCCGCAGCCGCCGCGTGGCGCGGCGCATGCCGATCTGGTGATGGCGCAAGCCGGCGCCCAGCCGATCGTGACGATGCTCGACACCGAAGAACATCTGCCCTGGGCCGGTCACTCGGCGCGCCACGCGCTCGGTGAAATCTACGCGCATATCAAGACGCACAAGACCACGCTGGTGTTCGTCAACACGCGCAGTCAGGCCGAATTTCTTTTTCAGGAACTCTGGCGGGCGAATGACGACAATCTCGCCATCGCCTTGCATCACGGCTCGCTCGATGTGGCCCAGCGGCGTCGCGTTGAAGATGCGATGGCGACCGGCAAGCTGCGTGCTGTGGTGTGCACGTCGTCCCTGGATCTCGGGGTGGATTGGGGTGACGTCGACCTGGTGATCAATGTCGGTGCCCCAAAAGGCTGCTCGCGATTGTTGCAGCGGATCGGGCGTTCCAACCACAGACTCGACGAGCCGTCGGAGGCCGTTCTCGTGCCGGCCAATCGCTTTGAGGTGCTGGAGTGCCGCGCCGCCATCGATGCGGTGGGCGAAAATGCGCAGGATACGCCGCCACTGCGCACCGGTGCGCTCGACGTTCTGGCACAGCACATTCTGGGTCGCGCCTGCGGCGAACCATTCGTGGCCGACGAACTTTATGCCGAGATTTGTGCTGCTGCGCCCTACGCCACGCTCACGCGCGCCGATTTCGACGCCGCGGTCGATTTCGTTGCCACCGGCGGCTACGCACTGAAAGCTTATGAGCGTTTCGCCAAGATCAGGCTGGGGAAAGACGGGCGCTGGCGCATCACGCATCCGCGCGTGGCACAGCGCTATCGCATGAATGTCGGCACCATCGTCGAGGCCGACATGATCAAGGTGCGGCTGGTGCGCTCGCGGCGCAGCGGCGCAGTTGTTCCGCGCGGCGGGCGGCTTCTTGGCGAGGTTGAGGAGTATTTTATCGAGACGTTGAGAGTTGGCGACACCTTCGTGTTTGCCGGCGAGATTCTCAAATACGAAGCATTGGTCGAGGACGAGGTCTACGTCTCGCGCTCGGACGCCACCGATCCCAAGGTGCCGGCTTACGAGGGCGGGAAATTTCCGCTCTCGACCTACCTCGCGGCGCGTGTGCGCGCACTGCTGGCAAAGCCCGACGCATGGCGCGCGTTGCCGGAGCAGGTGCGCGAGTGGCTGGAGATCCAGCAATGGCGCTCGATACTGCCGAAGGCTGGCGATCTGCTGGTCGAAACCTTCCCGCGCGCCGCCAAATATTATCTCGTCTGCTACCCGTTCGAGGGCCGCCTGGCCCATCAGACGCTCGGCATGTTGCTGACGCGACGCCTCGAACGGGCGCGCCTGCGGCCGCTCGGCTTTGTCGCCAACGAGTATGCATTGGCGGTGTGGGGGCTGGGTGATGTCGCTTTGCGCATCGCGCGCGGCGATTTATCGCTTGCCGAGCTGTTCGACGAAGACATGCTCGGCGACGATCTGGAGGAGTGGCTCGCGGAATCGGCGCTGATGAAGCGCACGTTTCGCAGTTGCGCCATCATCGCCGGGCTGATTGAGAAGCGCTTCCCCGGCGAGGAGAAATCGCGCCGCCAGCTCACGATCTCCACCGACCTCGTCTATGACGTGCTGCGCAAGCATCAGCCGGACCACATCCTTTTGCGCGCCGCGCGTGCCGATGCGGCAACAGGCCTCCTCGACATCAAACGCCTCGGTGAAATGCTCTCGCGCATCAGGGGGCGAATCGTTCATAAAGCGCTCGACCATGTCTCGCCGCTGTCGGTTCCGGTTCTGCTCGAGATCGGCCGCGAGACGGTCTATGGCGAGGCCTCCGATACGCTTTTGGCCGAGGCGGCTGACGAACTGATCAAGGAAGCGATGCGGTGAGCAACTTTTCCGCTCATTCCCGCGTAAGCGGGAATCCAGACCAAGACAGGACTGGGCCCCCGCTTTCGCGGCGGCGAGCCGATCACGCCGTCATGGTCAATTCTGTTGCCCTTATCGCCGATCCCGAGGGCGCTCTTTATTGGCCGGAGCACGGTCTCCTGGCTGTTGCAGACCTGCATCTGGAGAAAGGCTCGAGTTTTGCCGCGCGTGGACAGCTGCTCCCGCCCTACGACACCGCGAGCACGCTGGCTCGTCTGTCGCATCTGATTGCGGATTACAGGCCGCGCTGTGTCGTGGCACTCGGCGACAGTTTCCACGATGGCGGCGGGCCGGCGCGGCTTGGCGATGGCGATCGCGATGGCTTGCGCAGCATGCAGCGCGGCCGCGAGTGGATCTGGCTCACCGGCAATCACGATCCCGAACCTGCGGACGGTGTCGGGGGCACGTACACTGACAGCCTGACCTTGGGTCCTTTGACCTTCCGTCACCTGCCGAGCGACACACCCGGTGAAGTCAGCGGTCATCTGCATCCGGTGGCGCGTATTTCCCATCGCGGTCGCGCAGTCAGCCGGCGCTGCTTTGCCGCGGACAAGACTTCGCATGGTCATGCCGGCCTTCGGCGCATTCACCGGCGGCCTCAACGTGCGCGATGCCGCCTTCGCCGATCTTTTCGGCACGCTCGCCTTCACCGCGCATTTGCTCGGTGACGGCCGGCTCTATTCATTTGCCGCAAAGCGCTGTTTGCCGGATTAGGTTCGCCCATCGTACACCGCACTCTGGCCGCTATATTCTCTCCGTCATACCCCGCGCTCTTCGTCATACCCCGCGAAGGCGGGGTATCCAGCCCTTAGGGGCGCGCTGGAAGAGCTGGATCGTCCGCCTTCGCGGGGTATGACAGGGAGAGTTTGGGGCGCCGAATGTGCGGCTAATCCCGCGCGAAAATGACGCTGGCGAACCACCCGATAACGAGCGCCATCAGCGCGGTTGCCATCCCGTACAGCAGACCATAATCACGTGCTGCGTCGGCGACGTATTGCTCGAAGCCGGTTTTGATCACTTCGAGAGCCGAGCTGGTGCGCGCGGCCAAAACGCCGCCGCCGAACAACTTGACGTCGATACTGTAGGTTCCGGTCGGCACTGCCGCGGGCATGGGGATTGCGGCACGGAATACCGTTGGCGTGAGGAAAGTCACCGCAGTTCCGGATTCGCGGTAGAGGCCCTGTTGCGTCTGAAGGCGCACGAAGGCGCGCCGGAACGGCTCGTCACGTACCGTGTCGGCGACGTCAACGCCGATACGCTGCGGCAACAGGAAATTGTCGAGACCGACCTGCAAGCGTCGCAACGTATCCTGACTGGCGATGTTGCTGACCGGACGGTTGCTCAGCACGGCAAGATAAGAAGGCGCCCCCACGAACTCGCGCGAATCGGCGTTGACCCAGATGCCCAGCATGCGCTCTTTGCGCCGCGTGCGGATTGTTTGGCGCGGTCCGGTTACGGTGACCACCAGATCGTAGGGTGGGCGCAGCGGACTGGTTGTCGGGTCTGGCTCGATGGTGCCGAACAGCACCAATTCTTCCCCGACGAAGTTCGACGTCACCGCGACGCGATGGTTCGACAGAGAAACCACCAGCCGCTCGGCGGCAGCCGGCTCGGCGCCGCAAGCCATGACAATAAACGCGAGGGTGATTGCGATCCGCCGCATCATCCACCCATGACGAAACGAAGCGAATAGAGGTCGTCGGGCTTCACCACAAGTTCGTATGCGAACCGGCAGCCCACCGCGAAAACCAGAAGGCCGAGCAACAGCCGCAGCCGTTCGCCGCGCATCTTCTGACCGGTGCGCGCGCCAAATTGCGCGCCGATAACGCCGCCGACCATCAGGATCAGTGCGAGCACGGCATCCACCAGGTGGTTGGTGGCCGCGTGCATCACCGTAGCAGACGCCATGGTGACCAGTGTCAAGACCATCGAGGTGCCGATGACGGTCGCGGTCGGCACCCGCAGGAAATAGATCAGCATGGGCACCAGCAGGAAGCCGCCGCCGATGCCCATGATTGCGCCGACGAATCCGATAATGAATCCGATTGCCCAGACCGGAATTGCCGACACATAGATTTTCGAGTGCTTGAACCGCAGCTTGAACGGCAGGCCGTGCAGCCACGTGTGGCTGCCCGGCCGTCGTAGCGTTGCAGGCATGCCCTGCTGGGTGCGTATGATCGCGCGAACACTTTCATAGATCATCATGGCGCCGACGATCGTCAGCAACGTCACGTATGACAGGCCGATCAACAGGTCGAGTTGATCAAGCGCGCGTAGTTCGGTGAAGAGCCAGACGCCTGTGGCCGTTCCCACGATGCCCGCGCTGAGCAACATCATTGCCAACGCGATATCGAGTGCGCGCTTGCGCCAATAGCTGATCGCGCCTGTAAATGACGACGCCGCGATGTGGCTCGACACGGTCGCCACAGCCACCGCCGGCGAAATCCCGATGAAGATCAGCAGCGGAGTCATGAGGAAGCCGCCGCCGATACCGAACATGCCGGAGATGTAGCCGACCGCGAGCCCCATCCCCAGCACCAGGAAGACATTCACGGGCAAATCAGCGATGGGGAGATAGATCTGCAAGCGGTTTCGTCCGACGGTTGAGGCGCATGCTTAAGCGACCGCCGCGCCTCGGGCTACTCATCTCTACAACGAAAACCGGCAAACGCGGAAACGTCGGCAGGCCGATCGCGATCGAAGCTTTGCTTGATTTTAGCCGATGCGCGCGCCGTTAATCACGTCCTTAGGCAATAGGCCGCGGCGGTTCACAGCTTTCCTGAATTGAAATCGCCCAGCGACAGTGGGCCAGACGATCGCGGCTTCCGCGGCGGTGGCGCTGTGCGATCCCAGCCGCCCGGCGGTTCCGGGACCATGGTGGCCTCCGTCGGCTGCGGCTGGACCGCAAAGCTTTTGACCGCTTCCTGAACGGCCGCCAGCGTCTGGGCATTCAGGTAAGCAGCGACGTCATCGCGCTTGCGGCTTGCATCGCGGTCGCCTTGGGCAGCCGCCAGCGAGAACCATTTGTAGGATTCGGCAATATTTTTGTCGGTGCCGAGGCCACGCGCGGTCAAAACCCCGAGATTATATTGGCTGTCGGCAACGCCATGTTCGGCGGCCCTGCGGAACCATTGTGCCGCGTTGGCATAGTCCGGCCTGCCGTCGACACCCTCCGCGTAGAGGACGGCGAGGTTATGCATTGCCTTGGCGTGACCCTTGCTGGCGGCGGCTATGTAAAATTTCTGGGCGGCGGTGAGATCCTTTTTCACCCCCTGGCCCTTTTCGAGCATGCTGGCATAGCGGAATTGAGCGGGCACCAGCCCTTTGCTCGCGGCACGCTCATACCATCGCACAGCCTCTTCCAAATTCGCCGGGACGCCGCGGCCTTCCATGAAACGCATGGCGATTTCGTAGGCAGCGGCTGGATCACCGGCCACCGCCGCATTGCGCAGCCGTGCGCCACCGATAGCGGCGGGCAATCCGTCAGTGGTGGGCACTTCCGCGGCCGGCGCCGGTTGTCGGTTCGCGCTGGCGTCGGCAGGTGCTTGCGCAATCGAGCCGGTGACGTCGCTCTTTGGTCGGGGTGCGCCTTTTGGCCCGGTGTGGCTTCCTGCCGGCGCAACACCCAATGGCGCCGCATTGTTTGACACCGGTGGCGAACCCTTGGCCGTTGCATCCAAACTCAATGGTGGCTGGATGGGCGCAAACTCGGGCGCGGGTGGCGATGCGGCCGGTGCCGAACTTGGCAGCGTCGGGGGCGCCAGCAGAGATGAGGTGATGTCGGCATCAGCCGCCTTGGTTGCCGGCGCGAGCGATGGCGCCGGTTTGCTGTCGGCGAACGTGGCGGATGTTTCAGATTGAGCGGTTTCCGCAGCGATCTCGCTGTTGGCTGTATCCGGCGCGGGGCCGCTGACCAACTTGGCTTCGTTCGTGTCGAAGATTCTGAAATCGAAAAGGTTGCTCGCGAATTGAATCGATCCGATGATAATAGCGACGATACTTGCTGCAAGGATCATCGATTTGACGCGCGTCATCACTTTGGGCCGCTCGGCTTCTTCGTCCTTCATCTTGAATGATTCGGAGCGCGCCTGACGGCCCTGCGGATCTTGGCTGGCGGCCTGAGCGGCGCGGCGGGCTGCGGCGATGAAATCCGATTTTGCGCCTGCAGCGGCACTCGGCCGAGCCACGCCAAGGGCCGCTTCCGAAGCCGCGATACGCACGCCGGGGTGCGTGGCAAGACGCGGCGCGCCGGAGCCGGGCTCGAGTGGTTGATCGGCCGGTGGCGGAGCAGGGTCGATCGCGGGCGGGGTTGGTGGCGGCAGATTTTGGTTGGAGAATTCCGCAAGCAACGCGTTGGCAATAGCCTCAATCGAAGCTTTGTCGGCGCGTCGCGGGAGCGCAGGTACTGCGGGTTCCCGCATCGCCGGCGCCGGGCGTTCTGCCAGAATTTCTTTTTCTTCCCACATCGCCGGCGCCGGCTGTTCTGCCTGAATTTCTTTTTCTTCCTGCATCGCCGGCGCGAGGCGATCAGCCTGAACTTCTTTTTCTTCCTGCACTGCCGCCGCGGGGCGATTAGCCTGAATTTCTTTTTCTTCCTGCACCGCCGGCGCCGGACGATCAGCCTGAATTTCTTTTTCGATAACGGCAAGGCGATCGGTGACACAGCCGAGCGTGCCATGCACGGCTTCAAGCGTATTCTGGGTGTGCGCCATATCCTGCTTCAGCAGATCGATGGCTGGCGTGTTGTCAGCCCGAAGGCTCGCCAACTCCTTATTTGCCCGTATCTCTTCAATGTGGACCAGCAGATCGGCCAGTCCGCGTTCGACCGCATCCAGATGGTTGAGGCGGGAGTCCGTCGCACTCAGGCGCTCGACCAACTTAGCGATACAGTCTTCGAGATGCCCAAGCGCGATCTGATCGGTGCGCGACTGCTGAATCTGCTCGATCTTCTCGGACAGTGACTGCACGAGAGCTTCCACGCGCAGCGGCACGGCATCGCCGTTTAAGGCGCGATCGGTCATAGCGCGGCTGAGTGCATCGATCCGCAGCTCAAGCTTGTTGAGCGCATCGCTGCCCCCGCCTGCCGCGACGTGATCAATCTTGTCGGCCAATGCCCGCACCTGGGCAGAGAGACCGCTTATGGTCTCGTTGGAGGCAACGTGCGCTGCCATCTCACGCAATGTGGCGAGTGATCTATCGAGCTGCTGCATCGTCGCCGGGTCTTTCTGAGCGACGATGAGGTCGATCTTGTGGGAGAGGGCCGCGATAGCGTCGGTGTATCCGACCAGATTTTCCGCCGGTGTCAGATCACGCAATGCATCGCGCACTTCGGCGAGGCCGCGTTCGATTCCGGCCAAGGCATTGCCGTCGACGCCGGCCTGCCGCCCCTGCGCGACGCGTTGGCTCAGGCTCTGAATCTGTGTCTCAATAATTTCGATGGCGCGGCGAGGCATTGCCTCGTTGAGCCTGCAGCTGATTTCGTCAAGTTCTTCACGCAACGCATCGATGTCCTCTTCGACGTCGGGCCGTCGCAGTATTTCGATCTGATCGGCGATCCGGCGCAGCTGGTCTTCCAGGCCCGACAGGTCTTGCAACGGCGCTGGCTCGTGTTCAGCCACGGTCGCGGCCGGACTGGATTGTTGCGTGTGCGCATGTATGGCTTCGCCATTGAACGTCTGGCAAGGCGCGGCAATGTCGGGGCGGTCGATGGCCTGCGGATGTGCGTTCAGTATCTCCGGCTGTGCTGCTGTATGGGCGATGTCGGCAGCGATCTGGTCAAAGCGTTGCTCGAGACGTGCGAACAGGTCGGCGAACTCGGATTCTTCGCGGCTGCGTTTCGGCGCGTAAGCTGCGGCGCCAGTCCGCGTCACCTGATCGATGCGGCGAGTAAGATCGTCGAGTCGCAGATACAAATCGGAGAGATCGTCGCCGGCAGCTTCGTCGCCACCGCGCACATGCGAAGGCGTCTTGATGCCTTGGGTCGCGGCCTGCTGCAGGATGATTGCGTTGAGCCAGTCACTCAGCGGTAAGCCTGCACGGCGCGCCGCTTCTCGCGCGGTGTGCCGCGCTTCCGGTCGAATGCCTTTGACGCGCCACGGGAACCCAAAATTCATGCCCACACCTACGTCCGAGGTGGAGACGGTAAGAGTCGGATCGACTCTCGTGGAACCGGCGCGCATTAACGGCGGGTGGATACGGGGCTCGGTCCTTCGTCCACGTGCTAACTTTTTGCTTGTTACGGTAAACAACCCGTTAACGTTTTGCGGAAGCGGCCTCGGCTGCAATATTTTCTGGGCAGAACACCCGAATGCCACCGCCCCCGGAGGTTGCACGCCTAAGATTCACACGATTCGGTAGAGGTAATATATAGGGGCGATATGCATAACGAATACCGCGCTCATACCTACGACGGCATGGATCGAGCCGGTGACAGCACCGAGACCCCCGCAGGATCGGACGTGACAGACAATATTACCATTGGAGAACTTGCCCGGGATGCGGGCGTCACGCTCCGGGCTCTGCGTTTTTATCAAAGCAAAGGCCTGCTGGCGCCGCAGCGGATTGGCTCCGCCCGCATGTTCAGTCATGAAGACCGCGACCGTCTCGCCTTGATTCTGCAAGGCAAACAACTCGGGTTCACCTTGACCGAGATCCGCGAAATGCTCGCCGCGCATGGGAGTGGTTGCGCCAGCGTCCTTCCGATCAGCCGTCGAAAATGTGTCGAGCAGATCAACATGCTGGAGCGTCAGCGGCGCGACCTCGACGGGGCCATCGCCGAATTGCGCCAAATTTATACTCAGATGTTCGAAGCGTCCGATGCCACTGAGCGGGTGAAAGCGGCCGCGTCCAGCAAGGCTTGACCCGCTATTCCCGATGTTCCACTGCCCTTAACGCAGGTGTAAACCGGCTGCGTCATACTGCGTGTCGATGGGGCCTGCCCGCGGGCTTTCCTTCAGTGCCGTGAAGTAGGGAAACTGTTACCTTCATATCCTGTTAACATCTTGCGGCGCGCTGCCGGGGAGAGGAACCATGCCGATCTATAAAGCCCCTGTAGATGACGCGTTGTTTTTGCTCAACGACGTCTTCCATATCGAGCACTACGGGAACCTGCCGGGCTTCTCCGACGCTTCACCCGATGTGGTTGAAGCGGTGCTGCGCGAGGCAGCCAAGTTCAGTGAAGAAGTGCTGACCCCGCTCAATCGCGTGGGCGACAAGGAAGGCTGCAAACGCGCCGCCGATGGCAGCGTGACAACGCCGAAGGGCTTCAAGGGCGCCTACAAGCAGATCGTCGAGGGCGGCTGGATTGGCATTTCAGTGCCCGCTGATTTCGGCGGACAAGGCCTGCCGGCGACCATAACCGTCATGGTCAATGAATTTTTCTGCTCGGCCAACATGGCCTTCGCCATGTATCCCGGCCTCACGCAGGGCGCTATCGCCGCGCTGCTGGTGCATGCCTCCGATGCGCTGAAGGCAAAATATCTGCCGAAGATGGTGGAAGGCGCCTGGACCGGCACGATGAATCTCACCGAGCCGCACTGCGGCACCGATCTCGGGCTGCTGCGATCAAAGGCGGTGAAACAGGCCGATGGCAGCTACAAGATATCCGGCACCAAGATTTTCATTTCCGCCGGCGAGCATGATCTCTCGCAGAACATCATTCACCTCGTGCTCGCGCGCATTGAAGGCGCGCCCGCCGGCACCAAGGGCATCTCGCTGTTCGTCGTGCCGAAGATCATGGTCAACGATGACGGGTCTCTTGGTGCGCCCAACGCGGTGAGCTGCGGGTCGATCGAAGAGAAGATGGGCATTCACGGCAATTCGACCTGCGTCATGAATTACGACGGCGCTGTTGGCTGGCTGATCGGTGAAGAAAACCGCGGCCTCAATGCCATGTTCACGATGATGAACGAGGCGCGGCTCGGCGTCGGTGTGCAAGGGCTCGCGCTTTCCGAGGTGGCCTATCAGAACGCGGCCGCTTACGCGAAAGAGCGTTTGCAAGGCCGATCGATCTCCGGCGTCAAGTATCCGGACAAAGCCGCCGATCCGATCATCGTGCATCCGGACGTACGGCGCGCGCTCATGAGCATGCGCGCCTTTAACGAGGCGGCACGCGCATTGGTGATGTGGACCGCGCTCAAGAGCGACGTCGCGCACCGCTCCGACGATCAGAAGGAGCGCACGAGCGCTGACGATCACATGGGGCTGCTCACGCCGGTCATCAAAGGCGTCCTCACGGACGGTGGATTCGCCAACGCCGTTATGGCGCAGCAGATTTTTGGCGGCCACGGCTATATCGCCGAACACGGCATGGAGCAGTTTGTGCGCGATGCGCGCATTGCGCAGATCTATGAAGGCGCGAATGGCATCCAGGCGCTCGACCTGGTCGGGCGCAAGCTCGGCAAGGATGGCGGCCGCGCCATCATGGCTTTCTTCAACGAGGTGCAGACTTATCTCAAGGAGCGCGCTGATAGCGACGCGATGAACGTCTATCTCAAGCCGCTCGGACAATCGCTGGCGCATCTCCAGCAGGCGTCGATGTGGTTCATGCAGAACGCCATGGCAAAGCCCGACAACGCGGGCGCCGGCTCATACGACTACATGCATCTCTTCGGGCTGGTTGCGCTTGGCTACATGTGGTGCAAGATCGCCGAGGCTGCGCTTGCCAAATTGCCGAAAGCGAATGGCTCGGCGGCAGTTTTGAATGCGAAACTCGTCACCGCGCGCTTCTTCATGGAGCGGATGCTGCCCGAGACAGCGACGCGGCTTGCCCGCATTCAAGCCGGCGCGGCCTCGACCATGGAATTGCCCGACGACGCGTTCTAGGCCTGGTTTATCCAGCGCTACACCGCCGCCAAATGGCTGCGGCGTCGGGACCGCTGCAACAGCCAAGTCATGATCGAGACGTTCACCAGATTCCAGGCGAGGCCGTTCAGGAATGCGGCCCGGTAGGATCCGGTGAGATCGAAAATCAGGCCCGACATCCAGCCGCCCAACGCCATCCCGAGCAGTGTTGCCATCAGGACCAGGCCAAGGCGAGTGCCGGCTTCACGCGGCGAGAAATATTCGCGCACGATGATGGCGTAGCTCGGCACGATGCCGCCCTGGAACAGACCGAACAGGGCCGAGATCACGTAAAGGGACATGAGTCCGTCAAACCAGAGATAAAGGAACAGCGCCACGCCTTGCAGCACCGAGCCGAGCAATAGCGTCCGCACTCCGCCGATACGGTCGGCGATAAAGCCTGAAGCAATTCGGCTGATGACGCCCGAGGCGAGCATCAAGGACAGCATTTCGGCGCCGCGCGCGACGCCGTAACCAAGGTCGCCGCAATACGCGACGATGTGCACCTGAGGCATCGACATTGCCACGCAACAGCCGACCCCGGCGATGCACAGGAGAACCTGCAACGTCATTGGCGAGAACGGCATCTCAGCCTGCCGGCGCGCCGCGGACTCGCTCGCCTCATCGCTATGATGGCTTTCGATGCGGCGCCGCATGGCGAGCACCAGCGGCAGCATCGTGACAAGGCAGAACAACCCGATGCCGATATGGGTCGCGCGCCAGCCGGACGTCGTAATGAAATGTTGCACGACCGGCGGCCAGAACGTGCCGGCAAAGTAATTGCCCGAGGCGGCGAGCGCGACGGCAATGCCGCGCCGGCGCACAAACCAGTGGGAGATGTCCGCCATGAGCGGACCGAAGCTCGCCGAGCAGCCGAGCCCGATCAGGAGCCCATGAGCGAGCGCCACCTGCCAAAGGCTCGACGCCCATCCGGTTGCAAGATAGCCCGCCGACAGCGTCAGCGTTCCGATGCCCAGCGGCACGGAGATACCGAAGCGATCGGCAAGGCGCCCCATCACCACGCCCCCACCGGCAAAACCAAACATCACCATGGTGAAGGGAAGGGTGGCGTCGGCACGGCTCACGCCAAACTCGGCCTGAATGGCAGGCAGCGCCACCATGATCGACCACATGCCGACGCCGCCAATGGTGGAGATCGCGACGGCCACACCAAGGCGCAGCCACGCGGTTGGCGAATCAATCACTTGCGGCGCTCTGGCGCCGTCCAGCGAAGTCATGGTGTTGCAAACCCGGCTTGTATTCTCTCCGCTCGTAGCACTCGGCCGCAGCCGCGACTACCCTCCGTTTTTGCGGACGAGCATTGCGCTGGATTCGTCAGTGCCGGATAATTTTAAATGATCCGAAGAAATCGTCCTTCATACCGATTGCCTTATTGCGCAGCTCACTGGGAAATTGGACGGCCAGCACATAGCCGGTGGTCTTGCTGCGCACGACCCGGAAAAAATATTCCTGATCGGGTTCGGTGAGCGAGAACGACAGAATTTCCAAGTCGTCCTTTTGCTCGTGCCGCACATCCGAAGCGACGGCATCGGGCCGCTTTTTCGATGTCGCCAGGAAGGTATCGATTGGCGGCACAGGCTTCTGGAGCGGCGTCTCGGTCGCGGAGAAACGCAATCCTTCACGGTCCACGCCGGTCAGCATGTGTACGGTCACCGCAGCGTCTTTGGCGTCTCCGATCCTCGTTTCGGCGCCCTTATACTGGACGTCCCTGTATGAGATGGGAAAGTTGATGGAGAACGAACCGTTGGCAGGGGTGGCTTCGCCTGGCGGGTAGTCGCTGCCGCGCACGATAGTCTGGGCCTGTGCGGACAGGGAAAGCATAAGCGCAAAGATGATGACTGGGCCGAAGCGATAGGCGATCATCGGCGCGCCCCTTCTCTTGTGGCGGCAGCATGATGAAGCACCGCGCCAACCACCGCAATTGGGGTGGGGCGGCCATTTACTGCTCGCGTCCGCCCGGACCGGGCCCTATCTTACCAGCGGATTGGATTCGCCCATGGACGCACTCAATCTTCCGCGCCCGGCCTGGATGAGCGAAGACCTTGTCCTGCTTGAGGAGCAGGCGCGGCGCTTCATCGCCGACGAATTTGTGCCCAATCTCGATCGCTGGCACGAGGCTCACATTTACGATCGCGACGTATGGACCAAAGCAGGCGAGGCCGGCCTGCTTTGCGCGTCGATGCCGGAAGAATATGGGGGCGCCGGCGGAAGTTTTGCGCACGAAGCGATCATCAATCGGGAATTTGCGCTCGCAGGATTCGACACTTTCGGTGCGCCGCTGCATTCGGGGATCGTCGCACCCTACATCTTGCACTACGGCACCGAAGACCAGAAGAAGCGCTGGCTGCCGAAGCTCGCCACCGGCGAGCTGGTCGGTGCGATCGCGATGACCGAGCCTGGCACCGGTTCCGATCTGCAAGGCGTGCGCGCTTCGGCAAAGAAATCCGGCAACGGCTACGTGCTCAACGGCTCCAAGACCTTCATCACCAACGGTCAGCATGCCAATCTGATCATCGTCGTTGCCAAGACCGACCCCAAAGCCGGCGCAAAGGGCACGTCGTTGTTTGTGGTCGAGGCCGACGACGCGCAAGGTTTTCGGCGGGGCCGCAAGCTGAAAAAGCTTGGCATGGATTCAGCCGACACCTCAGAACTGTTCTTCGAGGATGTGCAGCTTCCGGCGTCAAGCCTGCTTGGTACCGAAGAAGGGCAGGGCTTCTACCAGCTCATGAAAGAGCTGCCGCAGGAGCGGTTGATCGTCGCCGTGCACGCGGTCGCGATGATGGAACGGGCGCTCGCACTCACGATCGACTATGTCAAACAGCGCAAGGCCTTCGGGCAGGCCATTATTGAGTTCCAGAACACCCAATTTGAGCTCGCCGAGTGCAAGACCGAGACGACAATCTCCAAGGTTTTCCTCGATTACTGCATCGAAAGGCATGTCAAAGGCGAACTCGACACCGTCACCGCCTCGATGGCCAAATACCGGCTTACCGACACCCAAGGCAAAGTGATCGACCGCTGCCTGCAATTGTTCGGCGGCTATGGCTATATGGACGAATATCCGATCTCGCGGATGTACCGGGACGCGCGTGTTTTGCGCATCTATGCGGGCACCAACGAGATCATGAAGCTCTTGATCGCGCGAAGCCTTTAATGGCCACGTTTCGCGCAAAAATTCAGGCGTCATGGCCGGGACAATGCCGGACATGACGGCAGAGAGATTGGAGATAGACAATGGCCGAGGCATTTATCTATGACGCCGTCCGTAGCCCTCGCGGCCGCGGCAAAGCCGACGGATCGTTGCATGAGGTGACCGCGCTCAACCTCGCCGCCCAGACGCTCGCCGCCGTCAAGGATCGCAATAAACTTGACCCCGAACTCGTCGACGACGTGGTGCTCGGCTGCGTCGATCCTGTCGGCGAAGCCGGCGGCGATATCGCACGCGCGGCGGCGCTGGTCGCCGGGTTCGGCGACGGCGTGCCTGGCGTGCAGATCAATCGTTTCTGTGCCTCCGGCCTCGACGCGGTGAATTTTGCCGCCGCGCAGGTCATGTCCGGCCAGCACGAAATGACGATCGGTGGCGGCGCTGAATTGATGAGCCGCATCGGCATCGGCGCATCCGGCGGCGCGTGGCCGGTCGATCCGTCGATCGCTGTCGCAACCTATTTCCTGCCGCAGGGCATTTCGGCTGACCTGATCGCGACGAAGTACGGGTTTTCGCGCGACGACGTCGATGCCTATGCGGTCGAAAGCCAGAAGCGCGCGGCCAAGTCCTGGGAGGAGGGGCGTTTCAAGAATTCGGTAATCCCGATCAAGGATGTGAATGGCCTCACCATCCTCGCCAAGGATGAGCACATGCGGCCCAATACCACCATGCAGACGCTCGCCGCTCTGCAACCGTCTTTCGTTCAGATGGGCGAAATGGCGGGCTTCGATGCGGTCGCGGTGCAGCGCTATCCGGAAATCGAAGCGGTCAACCACGTGCATACGCCCGGCAATTCCTCGGGCATCGTCGACGGCGCCGCAGCGGTGCTGATCGGCAGCAAGGCGGCCGGCAAGGCCGCTGGCCTCAAGCCGCGCGCTCGCATTCGCCAGTTCGCCAATATCGGCTCCGAGCCCGCGATCATGCTGACCGGACCGATTCCGGTTAGCGAAAAGGTCCTGAAGAAAGCCGGCATGACCAAGAAAGATATCGACCTGTGGGAACTCAACGAGGCCTTCGCCTCGGTGGTGTTGCGCTACATGCAGGCCCTCAACATTTCGCACGACAAGATCAATGTGAATGGCGGTGCAATCGCCATGGGCCATCCGCTTGGCGCAACGGGGGCGATGATCCTCGGCACCGTGCTCGACGAGCTGGAGCGGCGCGACAAGGAAACCGCGCTGATCACGCTCTGCATCGGTGTCGGCATGGGTACGGCGACGATTATCGAGCGGGTATAAAAATGCTTGTCCCGGATGCAGCGCAGCGCGTAGCGAAGCGGAGCGGTGCGCTGCTGATCCGGGATCGCGACGAGTCCGGAATGATCCGGGTCTGCAGCGCACCACTTCGTGCTGCGCTGCGCCCGGGAAAAGTTGAGAGGCGGGTGTGATGCCGAAGATCGACATCGACAAAATTCAGATCGACGTTGCGACCGGCTATCCGCCGCCGTTCAACAAGTCGGTTGCCGGGCGCTCGCGCAAGCGGCTCGGCCGCGCCGCCGGGCTCACGCATTTTGGCGTCAACATCTGCACGCTTAAACCGGGCGCGGCGTCCTCGCAGCGCCACTGGCACGAGAAGGAAGACGAGCTCGTCTACGTGCTGGAAGGCGAAGTCGTGCTGTGCGAGGACAGCGGCGAGACTGTGCTAAGGCCCGGCGACGCCGCCGCCTGGAAGGCGGGTGTGGCAGACGGTCACTGTCTGATCAATCGTTCCGACCGCGATGCGGTTTTCATCGAAGTCGGCACGCGCGCCGCGGCCGAGCGCGCACATTATTCCGACATCGATATGATGGTGGTGCGCGACGAAAAAGGCGCGCGCTACACGAAAAAGAACGGCGAGCCTTACTAGCTGTGATCGGCAAGATCATGTGCAAATGAATAGGAGCCAGTGATGGCGAATTTCAATATTGATGTGGATGCCGACGGAATCGCGCTCATCACGTGGGACATGTCCGATCGTTCGATGAACGTCATCAACACGGGCGTAATCGAGGAATTCGGCGCCCTGGTTGATAAGGTCACCGCCGACGCGGCTATCAAAGGTGTGGTCATCACCTCCGGCAAGGAAACCTTTTGCGGCGGCGCCGACCTTACGATGCTCGAGGGCATGGGTGCCGTCTTCGCCAATCTTGTCCGCACAAAAGGCGAGGAAGCGGCTGCCGCTTTTATATTCGAGGAAAGCCGCAAGCTGTCGCTGCTCTATCGGCGTCTTGAAACCTCCGGAAAGCCCTGGGTTTGCGCGCTCAACGGTACCGCCATGGGCGGTGGTTTCGAACTCGCGCTCGCCTGCCATTATCGCGTCGCCTCCGACAACCCGAAAACGCGGCTTGGTCTGCCCGAGATCAAGATCGGCCTTTTTCCGGGTGCTGGCGGCACTCAACGCGTTGCGCGCATGTTGCAACCCGCCGATGCGTTGCAATTCCTGCTCAAGGGCGACCAGCTCAAAACCGATCGCGCCAAGGCGATGAAGCTGATTGATGCCGTGGTGCCGCAAGCGGATCTGATCAAGGCGGCAAAGGACTGGATCAAGGCCGGCGGCAAAGCCAAGGCACCGTGGGACACGGAAGGTTTCCGCCTGCCGGGCGGGCCGGTCTATTCCAAGGCGGGAATGATGACCTTCCCGGCGGCCAACGCGATTTATCGGCGCGAGACCTACGACAACTATCCCGCCGCGCGCGCGATCCTCCAGGTCGTCTATGAAGGCCTGCAGGTGCAGTTTGATACGGCGCTGCGCATCGAGTCGCGCTGGTTCGCCAAAATCCTGCGCTCGCCGGTAGCGGCCGCGATGATCCGCTCGCTGTTCGTGTCGATGCAGGATCTCAACAAAGGCGCGCGCCGCCCGGCCAACGAGCCGCCGACCAGCTTGAAAAAAATCGGAGTGGTCGGCGCCGGTTTCATGGGCGCCGGCATTGCGCAGGTGAGCGCGGCGGCAGGCCTGCAGGTCGTGCTGATCGACCGCGATCAGGAAACCGCGGACAAGGGCAAGGCCGGGCTGCACAAGGCGCTCAGCGACCGCGTCATGAAAGGCCGCATGAAAGGCGCCGAGCGCGACGAATTGCTGGCACGCATTTCGCCCAGCGCCGACTACGGCGCGTTGAAGGATTGCGATCTTGTCATCGAGGCCGTGTTCGAGGACCGCAAGGTGAAATTCGACGTCATGGCGAAGATCCAGGCGGTCATCGGCGGCGATACGATCCTTGCCTCCAACACATCGACCCTGCCGATCAGCTCGCTCGCTTCCGAATTCAAGGACCCGTCGCGTTTCATCGGCATCCATTTCTTCTCGCCGGTCGATCGCATGATGCTGGTCGAAAACATTCTCGGCAAACAGACCGGTAACAAGGCGCTCGCCGCGGCGCTCGACTACGTTCGTGCCATTCGCAAGACGCCGATCGTGGTCAATGACTCACGCGGCTTCTACACCTCGCGCGTGGTCGGCACTTATATCCGCGAAGGTCACTTGATGCTGACCGAGGGGGTGCCCGCAGCGATGATCGAGAATGTCGGCCGCATGGCCGGCATGCCGGTCGGCCCGCTCTCGCTCAATGACGAGGTGGCGGTCGATCTGGCCTGGAAAATTCTCAAGGCCACCGAGGCCGATCTCGGCGCCAAGGCCATCGACCCGCGGCAAAAGAAATTGCTTGAGGAGATGGTGGAGAAGCGCGGCCGCTTCGGCCGCAAGAATGGCAAGGGGTTCTACGATTATCCGGCCAATGGGCCGAAGAAGCTGTGGCCCGGCCTGGTGGAGCTCCAGCCGAAAAAGTTGCTGGATCCGGAAAAGATCGACATCGAGGAATTGAAGCTCCGGCTTCTCGGCATCCAGGCGCTGGAAACCTCGCGCTGCTTCGAGGAGAAAGTGCTCACCGATGTGCGCGAGGCCGATGTCGGTTCGATCCTCGGTTTCGGCTTCGCGCCGTTCTCCGGCGGAACGCTGTCCTGGATCGACATGATGGGCACCAAGCGCTTCGTCGATCTCTGCCGCAAGCTGGAGAAGAAATACGGCGGCCGGTTTGCGCCCAACAAGCTGCTGATCGACTTGGCGGCGCATAACGAGGGCTTTTATCAGCGCTTCGCGCCGGCCAAGAAAAAGGAAGCGGCGTAGCCAACACCGACAATTCCCGCTCACCCCCGCGAAGGCGGGGGTCCAGTACTGGATTCCCGCTTGCGCGGGAGTGAGCGGAAAGTAGGGTGCCGCATCGTGGCCGATAAATCCCGCTCACTTTTCCGCTGGCGCGAGATTCCCGGAAGCGTCTGGGCGCTCGGGCTGGTCTCGCTGTTCATGGACCTCTCCTCCGAGATGATCCATGCATTGCTGCCGCTCTATCTGGTCACTGTGCTCGGCACCTCGACGCTGACGGTCGGCATCATCGAGGGCATCGCCGAAGCCACCGCCTCCATCACCAAGATCTTTTCCGGCGCGCTCAGCGACTATCTGGGCAAGCGCAAGTGGCTCGCCGCGCTCGGCTATGGCCTCGCCGCCTTCACCAAGCCGGTGTTCCCGATGGCGTCGAGCATCGCGTGGCTGACTGCGGCGCGCTTCGTTGACCGGATCGGAAAGGGCATCCGCGGCGCGCCGCGCGATGCGCTCATCGCCGATCTTACGCCGGCCGATTTGCGCGGCACCGCCTTCGGCCTGCGGCAGTCACTCGACACCGTCGGTGCGGTGCTCGGCCCGCTCGCGGCGATCGTGTTCATGGCGGCGTTCGCGGGCAACTTCACGACCGTGTTCTGGATCGCGGTCGTGCCTGCCTTCATTTCGCTCGCAATCATCGTTTTTGGCGTGCGCGAACCGGAACGGCCGCTGAACGTGCGGCCCGTACGATCACCGTTTTCGCGCGCCGAGCTCAGGCGGCTCGATGCCCGTTACTGGGTGGTCGTCGGCGTTTCGGCCATCTTCACCCTGGCGCGTTTCAGCGAGGCTTTTCTCCTGCTGCGCGCACAGTCGGTCGGCCTGGATGTCACCATCGTGCCGGCGGTGATGGTCGTGATGAATGTCGTCTACACGGCGTCCGCCTGGCCGGCCGGCGCTCTATCGGATCGCAATGGCCGCTACGGCGTCCTCATTGTTGGTTTCGGGCTGCTGATCCTCGCCGACCTTGTGCTGGCACTCGGCAACAGTGTCACCACTGTGATGATCGGCGTTGCGGTGTGGGGCCTGCATATGGGTCTGACGCAAGGGCTGCTGGCGGCGCTGGTTGCCGATACCGCGCCACCCGAGCTGCGCGGTACCGCCTTCGGCATGTTCAATCTGGTGAGCGGCGTCGCTCTGCTCGCGGCGAGCATCATGGCCGGCGCGCTATGGGACATGATCGGGCCGGCTGGGACATTTGTCGCCGGCGCGCTGATCACGGCGGTTGCTCTCGCAGCGTTTCCGCTGCTGCGGCGGACTGTCGAGAAAGCATAGTGGGCTGCTGTAGTCACGCGGCTTATTCAGCGGGGTCAAGCCCGCGCATGACACCGAATTTCTGGCGCTGGAATATCACACCACCACGGTGAGCCGCTTCGCCGCGCGTGTCACACCCGTATAGAGCCAGCGGTCGCGGCTGTCGGGAAACGCAAATGATTTATCGAACAGAACCACGTCGTCCCATTGCGAACCTTGCGCCTTGTGCACGGTGAGGACGTAGCCGTAGTCGAATTCGTCGTAGGGTTTGCGCCGCTGCCAATCCACCTGCTCGATGCCGCCGGAAAAACATTCCGGCCGCACTGAAACTTTCACGCCGCGCGTGCCGGTGTCGTCATCGGGTAACAGCCGCATCGTCATGATACCGGTCTTGGCGCCGCCTTTGCGTCCGCTGCGTTCCTTCACCGTCCATAACCCGCCGTTGAACAGGCCCTTCTTCCGGTTGTTGCGCAGGCAAACGAGTTTGTCGCCGGCCGAAGGCATCTCGCCCTCGAAGCCTCGTCGCTCGCGCATGCGGGCATTGTAGGAGCGCCGCGTGGCGTTGCGTCCGACCAGCACCTGGTCGGCCTCGATCACGCGATCCGGGTCGAGATCGCTTTTGCGCAAGACCGTCGTCTCGCCGTAGCGTCCGGGCTCGATCGATTCCCCGGCGCGGATATCCATCGACAGTCGCACGATCGGGTCATCCTGCGCTTGCCGATGAACTTCGGTGAGCATCGCGTCCGGCTCGGCCTCGGTGAAGAAGCCTCCGCCCTGGATCGGCGGCAACTGCGCGGGATCGCCGAGCACCAGGACCGGCACGCCGAACGACAGGAGATCGCGACCGAGCTCTGCGTCGACCATCGAGCACTCGTCAATGATGATCAGCTCAGCCTTCGAGGCGGGCGCTTCGTCCCATAGGTCGAAGCTGGGGATTTCCTCACCGCTCTCGCGCGCCCGATAGATCAATGCATGGATGGTGGAGGCACCCCGGCAGCCCTTGCCACGCATGACGGAGGCGGCCTTGCCGGTGAAAGCCGCGAACTTCACCTCGCCGTCGGCCTCGTCGGCGATATGTCTGACGAGCGTGGTCTTGCCGGTGCCGGCATAGCCGAACAGGCGGAAGACCTGAGGCGTCCCGTTTGTACCGGGCCTCGCCTTGAGCCATTCCGCGACGGATTTGAGGGCGTTTTCCTGGTGGGGCGTGAACTGCGGCATGCGGCACGATCAATAGAACAAGCCTGCCGCAAGAGAAAGAACAAAATATGAACTTTCGTGTTGACAATATTCCTATAGGAATATATACACAATGCATCCCGCCCCGTACCGAGGGGTGTCTGATCAGCGTCTCCAGACGCGGGGCGGGGAGCGGTGGCCGGGAGCAAGGCAAGCGTCGGAGATGCGGCGCTTCCCCCGGCGGTCCAAGCCGCATTCGTCCCGGCCCGCAAGGCCGCGGGTCACTGGGCCCCACTGATGGCGGGCGTCCGGCACGGTCAGAAGTGCCGGCCTACCGTCTGGGCCTGTAGCGGTGGAAAGGCGGTCCCCCGGCAGGAAGGGGGGTTGCCTGAAACGGTCAGTCCACCGGGGGCGATGCGGAGCAAACCTCACAAACACCGCGCGCGGGACGCCTTGGGATTTGGCGGACTTGCGGCACGACACGACTCGACAAGCCTCGATGTCGCGAGGCGTCGAGGCCCGTGGGTCCTCAGGACCCCTGGCGTCCCGCGCGCCCTCGGTTCTTTTCCGGGCGCAGCGGTTTCCAAATCAGACGACGGCGTACCCGGCGCCGCAAAGAAACAGGGCGATGACGCTTGGCTGTTTGACAATTGAATCGTGATCCGACGTGCGGTGAAGCACCCGCGCCTCCCTCTCCCAAAGGGAGAGGGTGCGCACGCGGAGCGACAGCGAGCGTGCGCGGGTGAGGGGTTATGGCCTTTCGTCAGGCGCCAACCCCTCACCCGCCCTCGCTGCGCTCGGGCACCCTCTCCCTATGGGAGAGGGGAAGCACGCGGCTGTTTGACAATTGAATCTGGGCGGAGATGCAAAACGGTCCACGTGCCCCGGACGCGGCGCAGCGTGAGCGAAGTGAACGCTGCGCCACTGAGCCGGGGCCGTACCAAGCTCAGAATTTGTAACGGTACGGGAGGTCTGGAATGCGGGCCGCTGGGTCAAACCGACCTATCACGCTGAGCCAGCAAATTCGCATAGCCCTCACATTGCTCTTTGCCGGCTCCCATGTTTAAGGTCGCGACCTTTTTCCCCGGATACCTGCATGGCTCGTGACCAGATCGACATGACCCCGATCGAGACGCGCGACGAACTCGTCGCCTGGCTCGAAGCAGGTTGCAAGCCGAAGGCGCAATTCCGAGTCGGGACCGAGCACGAGAAGTTTGCCTTCACTGTCGCCGATCATCGCCCCGTCCCTTATTCCGGCAAACGCAGCATCCGTGCGCTGCTCGATGGCATGCATAACCTGCTCGGCTGGGAGCCGATCATGGAAGGCGACAACATCATCGGCATGTTCGATGTCACCGGCGGTGGCGCGATTTCGCTGGAGCCGGGCGGACAGTTCGAACTCTCCGGCGCGCCTTACGACAACGTGCATCAGACGGCGGCCGAATTGATGGCGCATCTGGCGCAGGTGCGCGAGGTGGCGAAACCTTTGGGCATCGGCTTTCTCGGTATCGGCATGACGCCGAACTGGACTCGCGCCGACATGCCGAAAATGCCGAAAGGCCGCTACAAGATCATGACCGCCTACATGCCGAAGGTCGGCTCGCTTGGCCTCGACATGATGTATCGCACGTGCACCGTACAGGCGAATCTCGACTTCTCAAGCGAAGCGGACATGGTCAAGAAATTGCGCGTGTCGCTCGCTTTGCAACCGGTCGCGACCGCACTATTCGCCAATTCGCCGTTCACCGAAGGCAAGCCGAACGGCTTTCTCTCGTTCCGTTCCGAAATCTGGCGAGACACCGACAATCAGCGCGCCGGGATGCTGCCGTGGGCGTTCGAGGACGGCATGGGTTTCGAACGCTGGACCGACTATGCGCTCGATGTGCCGATGTATTTCGTCAAGCGCGGCGACAAATATATCGACGTTGCCGGCAAGTCATTCCGCGATTTTTTTGCCGGGAAACTGCCGGAATTGCCGGGCGAGCGCCCGACCATTTCAGACTGGGCCAATCATCTGAGTACGATCTTCCCCGAGGTGCGGCTCAAGCGTTATCTCGAAATGCGCGGTGCCGACGGCGGGCCGTGGCGACGGTTGCCTTCGCTCACCGCCTATTGGGTTGGCCTGCTCTATGACGATGATGCACTCAATGCGTGCTGGGACATGGTCAAGGAGTGGACTGCGCAGGAGCGGCAAAAGCTGCGCGATGATGTGCCGAGGCTCGGCTTCAAGGCCGAAATCGGCAACCGCAATGTGTTCACGCTGGCGCAGGAAACGCTGCGGCTGTGTTCGCGCGGGCTCGCGCGCCGCAAGCGGCTCGATCGCAACGGCCGAGACGAGACGCGCTACCTGCGCCCGCTGGAAGAATCGATCGCGCGCGGCATCACGCCGGCCGAAGAGCTGCTTGAGAAATTCCACGGTGAGTGGAACGACTCGGTCGAGCCGATCTTCGAGGAATACGCGTACTAGCAATGACGCCCGGGATCGCCAGAAATCTGCGACGGTCCCGGATCAGCGGTGCACCGCTGACGCGCTGCACCGCATCCGGGACACGAGTTGGGATTACTCCGCCGCCTGCGCTGCTTCCGACAAGTTGTCGAGCGACGAAATGATGTGTTCCGCCAACGCATCGGCCAGCGCCGAGCTCTCGTGGGCGTTGCGCACCAGCCCGATGCGGCAGCTTGGCAGATCGGGGAAACCATCATTTGCGGACAGCACGCGCATGCCCGGACGCAATCCCGATTCGGGCAGCACCGACACTGCGAGACCGGCGAGCACGGCCGCGGCGACGGCGCCGGCGTTTGAACTTGTGTAGAGCAGACGGAAGGGGCGGCCGATCGCCTCAAGCCGCTCGATCGCGATGCGCCGCCACACGCAGGTCGGGCGCCCGAGCGCGAGCGGCATGCGCTCTTCGAGATGAGTCGAATGGCGATTCGACGTCACCCACAGCAGCCGTTCGCGCCGGAACGTTTCCGAGGCGCGCTTTGATTCGCAGTTGGTGACGATGGCGAGATCGAGCTCGTTGGCGTCGATGCGCTCCAGCAGGTCGACCGACGGCTCGCAGAGCACACTGAGTTCGACCGCCGGATAGCTGTTCGAGAAGCGGGCCATGATTTCCGGCAGATAGCGGTCGGCATAATCGTCAGGAACACCCAGACGCACGCGTCCGGACAATTCGCCGTCCGAGAACGCGGCCAATGTCTCGACGTTGAGCTTGACGATGCGGCGCGCGTAATCGAGCAGGCGCTGACCGTCTTCCGTGAGTTTCGAGGCGCGTCCATCGCGCGCAAAGATCGGGCGCTCCAGGCGCTCCTCCAGCCGCTTCATCTGCATCGATACGGCGGACTGGGTCTTGTTCACGACCTCGGCAGCTTTGGTGAAACTGCCGGTCTCGGTAATCGCGATGAAAGTGCGCAATTGGTCGACGTCGAGCATTGCGGTCATGGCAGTGGTCCTGACGATGGTCCTGGTAGGCCGGTTTTCAGGCCGGCGGGCTATATCACCATTCCTGATAGGTTAGATTAGAAACATTCGTTTTACTAATCAATCCCCGCGGTGCAATATAATGCCAATTCCAGAGAAATCGGGTGGGGATTTCGGGTGGTTCTGGGACGCGCCAGACGCGATTTTGGCGCGATAACCCGCGAACTGAAGGAGACTGAAATGAGCGCCAATTACCCCGTTTTGCCCGTCGCCGGCGCAGTGCTGGTCCGGGTATTCGCTTCCTTGCTGGCCCTTGTGACCCGCTGGCTGAAGGAACTGGCGGAGGCGCGCAAACACCGCCGTCAGGCCCAAGCCCTGGTCGGTCTCGATCACCGTATGCTCGCCGATATCGGCATTACCCGCGCCGACGTACGCGACGCCTTTTCGGAGCCGTTTTGGGACGACCCGACCGCGCTTCTGCGCGAGCGCGCGCTTGAACGCCGGATCAACCACGCGGTGCGACGCGCCGAATTCGATATCGGCCTCCGCCGCGCGGCCAAGGACCAGTCCCTGCGTCAGGCGTCGTAACGAATAAAGCAAACGGCCGATCCCTCTCGTCGGCCGCTCGATCCGATACCCGCGATCATCCCCTCTCGCGGCCGGATCCGCGCCCGCTGGCCCCTCCGGCGGGCGCTTAAATTTTTTCGAGAACAAATCTTCGGCATCGCTCGCTGATCCGCTCCTGCAAATCGCCGGTGGGTGCGTTAACATGCTGACGGGACGAAGCTGACCGACTCTCGAATTCGAGCGGGCGCGCATGCAATTTCCGATCAGGTTGTGGACCGCGCTCGTGTTGGCGGTTTTGGCTTTGGCTGGCCAGGCACACGCGCAGAGCGGGTACGACCGCCGTGGTGGCGACTACCTGCGGTTCGAGATTCGCAGCGGCGATCCCTCTGTTTGCGCTACGCGCTGCGAGCGCGATGCGCGCTGTCACGCCTGGGCCTTCTCATATCCGCTCACCGAAAATGCAATCGCAGCCTGCTGGTTGAAGAACAAAGTGCCGCCGCCCGTGGAAGCCAGTTGCTGCGTATCGGGTGTCCGCGGCGCTGGTGTGGCAGAGCCGCGCAAGGGCCCGATCGAATATTCCATCGACCGCTTTGGAGGCGACTATCGCAGTTTGGACGTTGCGACTGATCCCGCCGGCGCCGCTTGCAAGGCAGCATGCGAGGCCGACAACAAGTGCCGCGCCTGGACCTATGTGCGGCCCGGCTACATCGCGCCCTCTGCCCGTTGCTATCTCAAGGACAAGATCACGCGTCCACGATACAAGCCATGCTGTATCTCGGGCGTGGTGCGGTAGCGCCGGTTAGCGCACCGCCGTGAAAAACCGGGATAGCCGCAATCCCGAAGGCCAATCCTTGATCGGGCGGTTCGCCATGGCGAGGTCCCAGGAACCGACCACAGCGTCCACGCGGCCGACCAGATCTTCAACCGGCAGGAGTCCGACGCCGCCCGCCCGCACGGCCACGCGGCTGTCGGCGGAGTTGTCGCGATTGTCCCCCATGACGAACAGGTGGTCGGGTGGGACCACCACGTCAGGCATGTCGTCGTATTCGGCATGGGCGACCATCTTGTAGATCGGGTGTTCGTATCCGCCCGGCAACGTCTCGATGTAGCGGGCGGCCGACACCACGCCGCCATCCTCGACTTCCGATTCGCCGATGCCAGCCGGGCGAACACCAACTGCCGTGCCGTTGATCGAAACCTGGCCGTTCCGCAATCCAATGCGGTCTCCCGGCAGGCCGATGACGCGCTTCACCCAAACTTGCGATCGGTCGCCTGGCCAGCGGAAGACGACGACGTCACCTCGCTTGGGAAGCGCACCGAGAACGCGCGGCGTGTTCGGCAAAACCAGGAAGGCTGGCAGCGAGGCAGCGCTGTAGCCGTACGGAAACTTTGTCGCCAGCAATTCGTCACCGATCAAAAGCGTCGGCTCCATCGAGCCCGATGGCACATAGAACGGTTCCGCGATCGCGGTCTTTGCCGCCAGCACGATCAGCACGATCACGGCGATATCGGCAATGTTCTTGAACCAATGACCGACGGACGAAATTCTCGGCATTGCTCTCACCCATCCAACTACGCGGTGCCACCCACCGTGATTTTGTCCATGCGCAGGCTCGGCTGGCCGACGCCGACCGGCACACCCTGGCCATTCTTGCCGCAGGTGCCGATGCCGGGATCGAGCGCAAAATCGTTGCCGATCATCTGAAATACGGTGCAGGTCGGTCGGCCCGTTGCCGATCAGCATGGCGCCTTTCACCGGCGCGCCGACCTTGCCATTTTCGATCTTATAGGCCTCGGTGCACTGGAACACGTATTTGCCCGAGGTGATGTCGACCTGGCCGCCGCCGAAGCTGACGGCGTAGAGGCCATTTTTCACCGAGGCGATGATCTCCTTCGGGTCGTGCGTGCCGGCGAGCATGTAGGTGTTGGTCATGCGCGGCATCGGCACATGCGCGTGCGATTCGCGCCTGCCGTTGCCGGTCGGCTTCATGCCCATCAGTCGCGCGTTTTGCCGGTCCTGCATGTAGCCGACCAGAATCCCGTCCTCGATCAGCACGGTGCGGTTGGTCGGCGTGCCCTCGTCGTCGATAGACAGCGAGCCGCGGCGCGCCTGCATGGTGCCGTCATCAACGACGGTGACGCCCTTGGCCGCAACCTGCTGGCCCATCAGCCCGGCAAAGGCCGAGGTTTTCTTGCGGTTGAAATCGCCTTCGAGGCCGTGCCCGACTGCTTCATGCAGCATCACGCCGGGCCAGCCGCAGCCGAGCACCACATCCATTTCGCCGGCAGGAGCCGGAACAGCCTGAAGATTCACCAACGCTTGCCGGACCGCTTCGTCGACCGCGCCCTGCCAGGCTTGCGGCTCGATGAAGCCGGTGATAGCTTTCACGCCCGCCGAAGCCGTAGCTGCCGGACTCCTGTCGGTCGCCATCGCCGGCGACGACAGCAACATTGAGTCGCACCATCGGGCGAATGTCGCGATAGGTCTCGCCGTCGGCACGCAGGATTTCCACCACCTGCCAGGTGGCAGCGACGCTCGCGGTGACCTGCCGCACGCGCGCATCTTTGTCACGCGCGTAGGCGTCCATTGATCTCCAGTAACTTCACTTTGGCGTCGAAGGCCGGCGAGCCAAGCGGGTTCTCGTCGCCATAAAGCTTGCGGTTGGTTCGGCTTGGCGCCTCGGCATAGTTGCCGCTGTGGCCGCCCTTGACGGCGCGCACCGCCTCGGCCGCGCGAGCGATTGCTGCTTCCGACACGTCCGAGGCGTGGGCATAGCCGACGGCTTCGTCCTTTACCGCGCGCAGGCCGAATCCCTGCGACCGTATCGTAGGTCGCCTGCTTGAGCCGGCCGTTGTCGAAAGCCAGCGCCTCAGCCTGGCGATATTCGAGGAACAATTCGCCGTCATCGGCGCCGTCGAGCCCGCGCCCGATCAGTTGACGTACCTTGCCGCGATCAAGCCCGGCGCGGTCGAGAAGGGAGGAAATAGCTGCGTTCATAGAGCGGCTCCAGGCTGACCTTTGCCACATCAGATAAGGCGAGCGTGGCGATTTGGCGAGGGCAGATTCAAGTGTCTTAACGCACGCCCGTCATTCAGTTAAAAATGACGGAAGGACACAAAATGCAATCGTAGTGTTGGGGGTAACGTGGTGCGATTTCGACGTTTGCTGACGGGATTGTGTTTTGCCGCTTCATCCGTGGTCGTGGGTCCAGCGGTCGCCGACACCGTCAAGATCGTCGTTCCTTTCGCTGCGGGAGGTCCTGTTGATCAGCTCGCACGCATCCTCGCCTCCGAGCTAGGACCCAAGCTCGACGCCAATGTGATTGTCGAGAATCGTGGCGGCGCCGGCGGTGCAATTGCGTCTGAAATGGTCGCGCGGTCAGCGCCCGACGGCAATACCATGCTGCTGGCAAGTCTTGGATCACAGGTGCTGAGCCCGATCCTCAAACCGCCGGCGGGTTACGATCCGATCAAGGGATTCGAGCCGGTCATGTTGGTCGGCCTGGTGCCGTCCCTGATCGTGACAAGTCCGAAACTCGACGTGTCGTCGCTGAAGGATCTCATTGCCAAAGCGAGGCAGCAGAAGCTGGTGTACGGCTCAGCGGGGCCGGGCACGACGATGAATATTGCCGTCGAGATGCTCAATTCCGCGGCTGGGATAAAGATCACCCACGTTCCGTATCGCGGTGCCGCGCCGGCAATCAATGATCTTCTCGGCGGCCATGTCGACACAATCAACGCCGACTTGCCGGTTCTGTTGCCGCTGGTGCAAGCGGGATCGGTGAAACCGCTGGCGCTGTTCGCCACCGAGCGTTCGCCATTGTTACCGGATTTGCCGACCACAACGGAGCTCGGCCTGTCGAGCGTGATAATGGAAAACTGGTATGGCGTCTTTCTTCCTGCCGGCACGCCGCCGCAAGTACGCGAAAGGCTGGAGAAAGCGCTCTTTGCCGTCGTCAATACGCCCTCGATTCAGGAACGCTTTGCTGCCAACGGCATGCACGGGACGCTTGGAAGCAAAGACTTCGAAGCGAGGCTGGCCAGGGAGTTCGCTGACTGGCCGGACACGATCAAAAAGCTCGGGATCACCGCCGAGTAGCTCTAGCGGTTCTTGGGAAGAAGTTCTGGCACGGGCGCGCCCGAAGCGATTTTGGCTTGCCGTGCCTTTTCGTTTGTGGCGATGCGTTGCGCGCGTTCGAGCACCTCAGCCGCACGTTCGCGTGGGATAAAACAGACACCGACTTCATCCGCCAGCACAAGATCGCCTGGATCGACCGTCACGCCGCAAATAGAGACCGTTTGGTTGACCGCGACCGTTTCAATGCGCCATTTCCCTGTGATCGGGCTCACGCTCCGTGACCAGATCGCGTAGCCAATCTCCCGTGAATGGTCGACGTCGCGCACAGCGCCATCGACGATGGCGCCAAGCTCGCCTTGCCGCCGCCCGATGCTGGCCGAGATGCTTCCCATGTTGGAAATCTGGTCGACCCCTTGCAGCACGAGGATGTCGCCCGGCTCCGCCAGATTGTGCGCTTCGATCTCGGCCAGCATGGACACACCGGTTTTGACCGCGTCGGCTACCTGCGTGTTCGCAAGGACATTGCGTACCGTGAGCGCGCGGCCAACAATCCGCGCCTTCGGATCGGTTGGACGAAGCAAGGCAGCCGGCACAACACCGACAATACCGAGTTCGTCCATTGCATCGGACGACATGCCGGTGAGATCGGGCAACGCGCGGTAGCCGTCGCGAATGTCGGGCGGTAACGCGGGCAGCTCCATCATGCCGATTGCGCCGGCGCGAAGTTTGCCCAAGGATTTTTTCATCGCCGGTTGGGCTAGGGCAGCTTGTCGTAGCCTTCGCCAAAACCGGCGAGGCTCATCGGAAAGCCAATACCTTCCTCCGGAGTTTGGAAGATAATGAAAGTCGCACTCTTCCCGGTTCGCAGCTTCTTAAGCAATTCATCGTCCATAACGACTTCGGCAATGCAGCCATTCGGCAGACAACGCACGAAGCCGGCCCGCCCAATATCGGCCTGATCAATCTTGAGCCCGAGGCCCGACGGCAGCAGCACGCCGAGCGGCGCCACCACGCGCATCAGCCGGCTCTTGAGGTCGGCGGTCTTGAGCACGATTACGGTCAAGCCGACATTGGCGCGATCCTCCGCCGTCACGCTCTGGATCAGCGCGCATTGTTCGGCCTTGGCGCCCGGCGGCGTATCGCAGCGAATTTGCCAGTCCTTGTGCACAGACTTGACGGCACCCTGAGCCAGGGCGCTCTCAACAGGCGCGAGCGCCAGCAGGGCAACCAGCAATATCGCCGCACACCATGTCGCGCCGGTTACGGTCTGCCTGCCATGCTCGAAAATTCCCATCGTTCAATCCCTTGGCGTCCCCTTGGCATCCCCTTGGCGTCCGATCGCGCCCGTCTTATGCCCCAAAGCGCAGGCGAATCGCAGCCCGGACAGCATTTTATTCATCCCCGTTGGGTCATGCCCGGCTAATCCTGTCAAGCAAAGCATGCCCCGGGCGGGACCTTCATGGCGCCGATACCGTGCTGGAAAGGCGGGCCTAAAGCTGATTTTGGCTACGCCGTTTGTCGCATGTGGGAGATAATGAGGCGCATTGCGGGAGGGCTGGAATTGTGGTTTGAGAGGCCGGGATTTCCCCCCGTCCCGCCGCACCGCCCAAGCTGCCACGCCCGTGGCAAATGCCGTGCTCAGCGGGCCGCGCCGAACATCATGGCTGTGGTGGGCGGCAAAAAGGGGCCTTACCAAGGCCGATTTTCTCGTCGAAGGAGCGCATCGAACAATGCTGGTGCTCAAGCGGTTGATCGCATTCATCACCATGAGCTTGCCTGTATTTGCAGCAGGGGCGGCGCTTGCCGCGAGCGGCCAACCGGAACCGTGGCAGCTCGGCTTGCAAAAAGGCGCCACCCCGGTGATGGACGACATCATCTGGTTCCACGATTTTCTGCTGTGGGTGATCTCAGCCATCGCTCTTTTCGTTTTGGCGCTGCTCGTCATCGTGGTGGTGAAGTTCAACGCGCGCAGCAATCCGGTGCCTTCGCGCACCACTCACAACACCACCATCGAAGTGCTTTGGACTGTGGTTCCGGTCCTCATCCTTGTGACAATCGCGGTGCCCTCATTCCGTTTGCTGTTTTTTCAGCTCAACATGCCGAAAGCTGACGTGACTGTGAAGGCCACCGGCAAGCAGTGGTTCTGGAGCTACAGCTATCCGGACAGCAAATTCGAATTCGATTCGCTTATGGTGCAGGACAAGGACCTCAAGCCCGGTCAGCCGCGGCTGCTCGCGGTGGATAATGAAATGGTGGTGCCGGTAAACAAGGTGGTGCATGTGCTCACCATTGGCGCCGACGTGATTTACTCGTTCGCGGTGCCGGCGTTCGGCATCAAGATCGACGCGATCCCCGGCCGCATCAACGAGACCTGGTTCAAGGCCGAGCGCGAAGGCATTTATTACGGACAGTGCTCAGAGCTTTGCGGCAAAGATCACGCCTTCATGCCGATTATGGTGCGTGTGGTGAGCGAGAAGGACTACACCGCCTGGGTCGAGCAAGCGAAGAAGAAATATGCATCCGACGGCAGCCGCGCGACAGCGGTGGCCGCGGCTGGCGATGCGAACTGACGAATACGCGGGCGACAACGACGAAGTCGAAGGACAATAACGATGGCTAGCAACACTGCTGCTGCACACGGCGCGCACGAGGCCCACGAGCACCATCCGACCGGATGGCGGCGCTTTGTGTATTCGACCAATCACAAGGACATCGGAACGATGTATCTGGTGTTCGCGCTGGTTGCCGGCGTGGTCGGTGGATTGATGTCGATAGCCATCCGGCTTGAGTTGCAGACCCCAGGCATCCAGATTTTTCCGACGCCGCACGAATTCAACGTGTTCGTGACGGCGCACGGCTTGATCATGATCTTTTTCATGGTGATGCCGGCGATGATTGGCGGCTTCGGCAATTGGTTCGTTCCGCTGATGATCGGCGCCCCCGACATGGCCTTCCCGCGAATGAACAACATCTCGTTCTGGCTGCTGCCGGCCTCGTTTGCGCTTTTGCTGACGTCGGCGTTCGTCGAAGGTGAGCCAGGCTCCAATGGCGTTGGCGCCGGGTGGACACTTTATGCGCCGCTATCGACGAGTGGCCATCCCGGTCCTGCGGTCGACTTCGGTATCTTGGCGCTGCATCTGGCCGGCGCCTCATCGATCCTCGGCGCCATCAACTTCATCACCACCATATTCAACATGCGCGCTCCTGGCATGACGTTGCACAAGATGCCGCTGTTCGTGTGGTCGATCCTGGTGACGGTCTTCCTGCTGCTTTTGGCGCTGCCCGTGCTTGCAGGCGCCATCACGATGCTGCTGACCGATCGTAATTTCGGCACGACCTTCTTCTCGGCCGAAGGCGGCGGCGATCCGATCCTGTACCAGCATCTGTTCTGGTTCTTCGGGCATCCGGAAGTCTACATCCTGATCCTGCCCGGCTTCGGCATGGTCAGTCAGATTGTCGCGACGTTCAGCCGCAAGCCGGTTTTCGGCTATCTCGGCATGGCTTACGCGATGGTCGCGATCGGAGGCATCGGCTTCGTGGTGTGGGCACATCATATGTATACCGTCGGAATGTCGACGGGTGCGCAGGCCTATTTCATCGCGGCCACCATGGTGATTGCGGTGCCCACCGGCGTGAAGATCTTTTCCTGGATTGCCACGATGTGGGGCGGCTCAATCGAATTCCGCACCCCGATGCTCTGGGCGCTCGGCTTTATCTTCCTGTTTACTGTGGGTGGAGTTACCGGCGTGGTGCTCGCCAATGCCGGCGTCGATCGCGTGTTGCAGGACACTTATTACGTGGTGGCGCACTTCCACTATGTGCTCTCGCTGGGCGCCGTCTTCGCCATCTTCGGCGGTTGGTACTACTGGTTCCCGAAGATGACCGGCTACATGTACAACGAGACCATCGGGAAATTGCATTTCTGGGTCACCTTCATCGGGGTGAACCTTGTGTTCTTCCCGCAGCATTTCCTCGGCCTCGCTGGCATGCCGCGCCGCTATGTCGATTACCCGGACGCATTCCACGGCTGGAACATGGTTTCCTCCTATGGCTCGTATATTTCGGGCTTTGGCGTGATCATCTTCTTCTTTGGAATGATCGAGGCCTTCGCCAAGAAGCGGGTGGCCGGCAACAATCCATGGGGCGTCGGCGCAACTACGCTGGAATGGACGCTGTCGTCGCCGCCACCGTTCCATCAATTCGAAACGCTACCGCGGATCAAATAGGACCTCGGCGCAACTCATGTCGCTCGTCAGCGCAGGCGCAGATCTCCGCGGGCCGCTCGCCGCAACCGGCGTTGCAGAGCCGAGTCTCGCGACGGTTGGCGATTATATCGCGCTCATGAAACCGCGGGTGATGTCGCTCGTGGTGTTCACTGCACTGGTGGGCCTCGCCGTCGCTCCCGGGTCGCTGCACCCGGTTACTGCTTTCACTGCGCTGCTCTGCATTGCGGTTGGCGCCGGCGCTTCCGGCGCATTGAACATGTGGTACGACGCCGACGTTGACGCGGTCATGACGAGGACTGCGCGTCGGCCCGTACCGATGGGCCGAGTACGCCCCGGGAGGCGCTCGCGTTCGGGCTGACACTCGGTTCTTTTGCCGTTGTGGTGCTTGGGCTGCTGGTGAATTGGGCGGCCTCGGCGTTGCTCGCCTTCACCATCTTCTTTTATGTCGTGATCTATACGATCTGGCTCAAACGTTCGACGCCGCAGAACATCGTGATCGGCGGGGCTGCGGGCGCATTCCCGCCGATGATCGGCTGGGCGGCTGTGACTGGATCGTTGTCGCTTGAGCCGGTTCTTTTGTTCCTGATCATCTTCTTCTGGACGCCGCCGCACTTCTGGGCGTTGGCCCTCTATCGCACCGACGATTATGCCCGCGCGGGCATTCCGATGCTGCCTGTCGTCTCAGGCGATGCCAGCACGCGGCGCCAGATCCTGCTTTATACGCTCATCCTTGTGCCGCTCGGCGTCGCGCCGTGGGCGTTCGGCTATGCCGGGGCCTTGTACGGGATCACGGCCGTTGTGATGGGTGCGGTCATGGTGACGCTGGGCTGGCAAGTTCTCCTTGAGAGCCGCCCGGCTGAGCGCGCGAGCCGCAATCTTTTCGCGTTCTCGATCCTCTATCTGTTTCTGCTGTTTGCGGTGTTGCTGGTCGAGCGCGGGTGGGGCGGGCTGATCACCCGATTGACAGCGTGAGCATGGAAGTTGCCATGAACGAGCAGCGCGACGACGAAGGCATCGTGCTCACCGAAGCGCAGAAGCGCGCCCGGCGTTCCCGTTCGATCGCTATAGCGTTCGCGCTCGCCGCGCTGGTCGTGCTGTTCTATGTAATGACGCTGGTGAAGGGCCCGGCAGTCCTGATCCGCCCAATCTGAAAAACACAGATGACCGCACGTCTTAACAGCACAGATAGAAAGCCTCTTCGCCGCGACGTGGTGGTGGCCGCCTGCTGTGGCGCGGTTGTTGCCGGCATGGTCGGTGCAGCCTACGCGTCGGTTCCATTCTATAACTGGTTTTGCAAAACAACCGGGTTTGGCGGCACAACCCAGGTGGCGGAAAGCGCTCCCGATCATGTTCTCGGGCGAACGCTCACGATCCGTTTCGATTCCAATGTTTCATCCGGCCTGCCTTGGAAATTCGAGCCGGAGCAAAATGCGATTCAGGTGCGCATCGGCGAGGTCGCAACCGTACGCTACAAAGTCGTCAATGAAGCCGCGCGCGAAATCGCAGCGCAGGCTTCCTACAATGTCTCGCCACCTACTGTCGGTGCCTATTTCGACAAGATCAACTGCTTCTGCTTCACCGAGCAGCGCCTGAAAGCAGGTGAAACGCGCGAAATGACGGTGGTATTCTACGTCGACCCTTCAATCGCGAAGGACCGCGACCAGAACGATCTCACCACCATCACGCTATCTTATACGTTCTACCGGCTCCGCGAGCCGGAGCAGCCGGTCGCCGAGGCGCCGGATAAAAAGTCGAGCAAGTTATAACGGAGACGAAGACGATGGCCGACGCCCACGCCAAGCCGCACCACGACTACCACCTGGTCGATCCGAGCCCATGGCCGGCAGTCGGCGCGGTGTCAGCCTTCATCCTGGCGGTCGGCGCTATCAGCTGGATGCATCACATGTACGCTGCCGCTCCGCTGGTATTCGGTGTCGGCGTGCTGGGCGTGCTTTACACCTTCGTTGCCTGGTGGCGCGACGTGATCCGCGAAGCTCAGTTTGATGGCTTTCACACGCGCGTGGTGCAGATTTCGCACCGCTACGGCATGATCCTGTTCATCGCCTCCGAGGTGATGTTCTTCGTCGCCTGGTTCTGGGCCTATTTCAACACGGCGTTGTTTCCCGGAGACGTCAATGACGTGGGGCGGATTGCAGTGACCGGCGGCGTTTGGCCGCCGAAAGGAATCGAGACCTTCGATCCGTGGCATTTGCCGCTGCTCAATACGTTGATATTGCTCACGTCGGGCACCACCGTCACCTGGGCGCACCATGCGCTGCTTGAAGATGATCGGCAGGGTTTAAAATGGGGTCTGATCCTCACGATCCTGCTGGGGCTCACCTTCACGTGCGTGCAGGCTTATGAATATTCGCACGCGGCCTTCCACTTCAGCGGCAATATCTACGGCGCCACCTTCTTCATGGCGACCGGATTCCATGGCGCCCATGTGATCATCGGCTCGATCTTCCTGATCGTTTGCTTGATGCGCGCCATGGCCGGCCATTTCACCCCGAAACAGCACCTCGGCTTCGAATTTGCCGCGTGGTATTGGCACTTCGTCGACGTCGTATGGCTGTTTCTGTTCGCCTGCATATATGTCTGGGGCGCCGGCGTACCGCATCCCGAATGACCATTGCAGATGGTCTATTGAACAGAGGGCGGCGTCATCACGCCGCCCTTTTGTTTTGGTGATTGGCTGGCACCATGATCGATCACGCGTCGAGTGACAAACTGCCGATTGGCCGCGGTTTGCGCGGCCGCTGCCCGCGGTGTGGCGAGGGCCGGCTGTTTCAGGGATTCCTGTCGCTCCGATCAGCGTGCGAACGTTGTGGCCTCGACTACAGCTTTGCCGATGCCGGCGATGGGCCGGCCGTGTTCGTGATCCTCATCGGAGGTTTTATAGTCGTGTTCGCGGCGCTGATCACCGAGATCGTCTATCAGCCGCCATATTGGGTCCATGCGGCTCTGTGGCTGCCATTGATTTTGCTGGTGACGCTCGCGCCATTGCGTCTGATCAAAGGCCTGCTGATAGCGCTGCAATACCATCACAAGGCGGCGGAGGGCCGCCTCGAATATCGAGGCGATGTTTGAAAAAAGCGCGGCGAAAGCGAAAGAGCGGCGTGCTCGATGCGACCGTGGCCGCGCTCGTCGGAGTTCTGATCCTGAGCGGGCTCGGCATCTGGCAACTTGATCGCAAGGCCTGGAAAGAAGATCTGATCGCGAAGCTCAATACCCGGCTTGGACGTGCTCCGCAGGATTTGCCGCCACGTGCAAGCTGGCCGAAACTCCGTGAAGATGGCGAAGAATTTCGACGCGTGGCATTCCCGGCAGAATTCCTCGATGGCGAAGAGGCGCTGGTTTACACAGCCGGTTCCCCTTTGCGTCCGGATGTGAAGGGGCCGGGCTATTGGGTGTTCGCGCCGGCGCGCCTTGCCGGAGGCAGCATCGTCCTCATCAATCGCGGTTTTGTGCCGGACGACCACAAGGACCCTTCGACACGTGCCGAGGGGGCGCCTCGCGGCATTATTGACGTGGTCGGAGTCATGCGCTGGCCCGAGCCGCGCAACTCATTCACTCCTGCGGACGACCCAAAGAAAAATATCTGGTACCTGCGTGATTCCAATTCGATCGCCACATTCAAGAAATGGGCAACCGCGGCGCCCTTCTACATTGATCAGGAAGCGCCGACGCCATCCGGTGGCTGGCCAAAACCGGGCAAGCTCGAAGTGCGTTTAACCGACAATCATCTGCAATATGCCATTACCTGGTTCGGTCTCGCGGTGGCGCTTGCTGGTGTTTACGTCGTTTGGCTCACGCGACGGCTTTTCGGGAAAGAGCGTTTCTTGTGAAAGCAGGTGCTCAAGGCTACTGTGCGGTCATAGATACCGTCGTGACCAAACCTTAAAGTTAAGCTAAATCAATGCGTTATGTCTCAACCCGAGGCGAGGCTCCCTCGCTCGATTTTGTCGATGTGATGCTCGCAGGCCTTGCCCGCGACGGCGGTCTTTACGTCCCCGAACGCTGGCCGACACTCGACACTGCGAGCATAGAAGGTTTCGCCGGGAAGCCTTACGCCGAGGTCGCAGTTGAAATCATCCGCCCCTTTGTCGGAGACGGAATTGCGGAGGCGGATCTCTCCCGCATGGCGCGCGAAGCTTACGGAAATTTCCGGCATCCGGCGGTGGCGCCGCTCACCCAGCTTAATCCTAACCTGTTCGTACTTGAGCTCTTCCACGGGCCGACGCTCGCCTTCAAGGATCTGGCGATGCAGTTGGTTGCGCGGCTGATGGACCATGCGCTTCATCAACGCGGTGAACGCACCACCATCGTGGTTGCTACATCCGGCGACACGGGCGGCGCTGCCGTCGAGGCCTTCCGAGGCCGTGCGCAAGCTGATGTGGCGGTCCTTTTCCCTCAAGGCCGCATCTCGGAGGTGCAGCGCCGGATGATGACCACCGCGCCGGATTCCAACGTGCATGCGCTCGCCATAGAAGGCACGTTCGACGATTGTCAGGCGTTGGTGAAAGCTATGTTCAATCATCATGCCTTTCGCGATCGCGTGCGTCTCTCCGGGGTGAATTCCATCAATTGGGCTCGTATCGTCGCACAGGCCGTCTACTATTTCACCGCTGCTGTAACGCTCGGCGCGCCGCACCGGAAAATTGCGTTCACCGTGCCGACCGGAAATTTCGGCGACGTCTATGCCGGCTACGTCGCTTCCCGTATGGGGCTGCCGATTGATCGGTTGGTGATAGCCACCAATGTCAATGATATCCTTGTCCGCACCTTCGCCACGGGCGCGTACGAACTCCGCGACGTGGTGGCGACAACTTCGCCATCGATGGATATTCAGGTTTCCTCCAATTTCGAACGCGTATTGTTCGATGCCTATGACCGGGATGCTGGTGCCGTGCGCGCCTTGATGGGCTCGCTGGCGCAGTCGCGCCGCTTCGCCGTGTCGGCGCAGGCGCTCAAGGAGCTACGCGCGTTATTTACTGCCGATCGCGCAGACGAGCAGGAGAGCGCCGCCGAAATTCGGGCCTGGATGCGCGAGGCCAGTTATTGCGTAGACCCGCACACCGCTGTCGCTTTAGCAGTGGCCGAAAAAGAGACGCGCGACCCTTCGGTACCGATGGTAGTTTTGTCGACTGCGCATCCCGCGAAGTTTCCAGACGCGGTCAAAGCCGCTTGCGGTATCGTTCCGGCACTACCAGACAGGCTTGCTGATCTGACAAAACGGAAAGAGCGGATCACCGTTCTGCCGGTGGATCAGGCGGCTGTAGAGCGGTATGTAACATCGATTTCGCGCGCGGCGCGTGAAGGAGCAGCGGCATGAGTGTTGAAGTTACTCGTCTTCCCTCTGGGTTGTCAGTGGTGACCGATCGGATGCCGCATCTTGAAACGGCTTCGCTCGGCGTGTGGATCGGATCCGGCAGCCGCAACGAGAGGCGCGACGAGCATGGCATCTCGCATCTGCTTGAACACATGGCTTTCAAGGGTACCAAGCGGCGCACCGCACGGCAGATCGCGGAGACGATCGAGGCGGTGGGCGGGGACCTCAACGCGGCAACGAGTGCAGAATCGACGGGCTATTTTGCGCGCGTGCTCAAGGCCGATGTACCGCTCGCAATCGATGTGTTGTCCGACATCCTGTCCGAACCGATTTTCGATGCGGAAGAACTGCGGCGCGAGCAAAACGTAATCGTGCAGGAGATTGGCGCGACTGAGGATGCTCCCGATGATCTGGTGTTCGACCGGCTGCAGGAAACGGCGTTTCCGCTGCAGCCGATCGGCCGCTCCATTCTCGGCACGCCGGATACTGTGCGTTCGTTCAACTCGTCTCGCCTGCGGGCTTATCTGACGCGAAACTACCGCGCTCCGAACATGGTGGTCGCTGCCGCCGGCGCGATCGAGCACGACGCGATCGTTGCCGAAGTCGACAAGCGCCTCGCCAGTTTCAAAGGCCCGGCTGCTCCGGACCCAGAACCTGCGCATTTCCGGGGCGGCACGAAAGTGGAAACACGCGAGCTTGAGCAAGTGCACATCGCCATGGCGCTACAAGGGTTGCCAGTGCGCGACGAGCAACTCTACAGCTTGCAAGTTTTCACAAGCGTGCTGGGCGGAGGCATGTCGTCGCGCCTGTTCCAGGAGGTGCGCGAAATTCGCGGTCTCTGTTACGCAATTCACGCCTTCCACATGCCGTTTGCCGATACCGGATTGTTCGGTCTCTATGCCGGCACCGACGAATCGGACGCTCCCGAACTTATGCGCGTGGTTATTGATCAGATCAGCAACGCGACCGAAACGCTGAATGATACCGAGGTCAACCGCGCCAAGGCCCAGATGAAGGCGGGGCTTTTGATGGCGCTGGAAAGCTCTGAGGCCCGCGTCGGCCAATTGGCGAGACAGATGCTCGCCTATGGGCGTCCGATCCCGCTGGAGGAGATCGTCGCCAAGGTTGATGCGGTTACCATCGAAAGTGCCCGCGCCGCCGGTAGCGCCTTGATTAGTCGCGCCAAGCCTGCAATTGCAGCCCTCGGACCCGGCAGCGGCCTTGCAAGCACCGCCGCGATCGCTGAAAGTCTAGTTCGTCGCGCGGCCTGAGCCGCGGGTGCTCGACCGACATTGTCCATGGCGTTTTTCAGGACCGTCAGTTCCAACGAAACTATGCCGAGCATTGCCGGCGCGGGCATTTCATTGCGCGCGCCCCACAGCGGTGACTTTGCCGAATGGGCAGCCTTGCGTGAGACGAGCCGTGAGTTCCTCGTTCCCTGGGAGCCCACGTGGCCACCTGACGATCTCACGCGCGGCGCTTTTCGCCGCAGGCTTAAGCGATACGCCGAAGACCAACGCGGCGATCTGGCATACGCCTTCCTGATATTTCGCAGCGACGACAACGCCATGGTCGGGGGGCTGACACTTGCCAACATTCGGCGAGGCGTGGCTCAGGCGGGCAGTATCGGATATTGGATTGGTGCGCCATTCGCCCGTAAGGGCTACATGACAGCGGCGGTACGCGCGCTAATACCCTATAGTTTCACAACGCTGCGGCTGCATCGGCTGGAAGCAGCATGTATTCCCGACAACGTCGCATCGGTTCGCTTGTTGGAAAGGACCGGCTTCAAGCGAGAGGGCTATGCCCGTGGTTATCTGTGCATCAATGGAACCTGGCAGGACCATCTGCTCTATGCGCGTCTTAAGGACGACACCGATTGAACGACGAGCACGCTTGGCTTGATAAAATGCAGAAACAAAAAGGCGCCGAGAAACGCGAGATGAAAATGCCCGAGGAACAAACTGCGCAGTGCGGGCGGGTGAGCGCCAGCACGACGGTACTGTTGAGCTTATCGCTCATGCTTGCCGGGTGCGGCTCCAGCAATCTATTCAGTAGTTCCGCTCTGGACCTTTTCAGTACGTCGTCGAAGGCGACAACTGGCAATGCCGACACGGGTCCTGGGTCGTCAACAGATGTCGAATGCCCCAGCGTTAGCGTGCGTACCGGCGCAGCGACGCTGATGATTGGCAGCAAACCGGGGGAAGGCGAACCGTCCGCTCTCGATCTGCGGTATCAGGCAACGATCGTCCGCACTGCTCGCGAGTGTCAGGTTAATTCTGGCATTATGACCATGAAGGTTGGAATAGAGGGCCGGGTCATCACTGGTCCTGCCGGCGGTCCCGGCACGATCGATGTGCCGCTTCGCATTGCGGTGATACAAGAGGGCGTCAGCCCGAAGACCATTACCTCGAAATTTGCTCGTGTGGAGGTGACCGTAGCTAGCGCGGTTGATCGGGTGGCGTTTACGCATATCGACCCCGAAATATCGTTTCCGCTGCCTCAGCCGATCGCGAACATCGATTCCTATGTGGTTTACGTTGGCTTCGATCCGGCGGGAGCACAGCAGGAAAAGAAAAAGCCTGCGGGCAAGCCGAAGCCAAAACCGAAATCGGTAGCGAAACCGCGCCAAAGCTGAACAAAACTTACGCTTCAGCGCGCAGATCTGAGATGCAATCCGTCAGCTAGTTCAGCTTCTTGCGGACGTCCTCGATGCCTTTGGCAATCAGCTCGCCCGCGAGCTTTCCTTTGGTCTCAGCGCTGAGGATCTTTTCCGCGGCAGCGATAGCAGCTTCAGCAGCCGCGCTGCGGACATCGGCGGCCGCCTGGGCTTCAGCCTGTGCGATCTTGGTCTCGGCCAGCGCGGTGCGGCGAGCAACGAAATCTTCGATCTTTGCTTTCGCTTCAGTCGCGAGCCGCTCTGCCTCGGCTTTGGCCCCGGCGATGATGTCCTGCGCCTCGCCCTCAGCGGCTTGCCGTTTGCACTGATATTCGGCCAAAAGCTGACCCGCTTCGTCCTTGAGCTTGCGAGCCTCGTCGAGCTCGGCCCTGATACGAGCTGAGCGATCGTCCAGCGACTTCACCACCATACGGTGCACGCCGATATATCCGAGTCCGGCCAAGAAAACGACGAAACCCAGAGCCACCCAAGTTTCAGCTTCCATGAACATGGCTACTGGCCTTTCAATACGTCAGCGACGGCCGCAGCGACCGTTTTTTCGCTCGGAGCTTCTCCGATGAGCCGCTCGACAATTGCGCGCGCAGCATCTTCAGCGATACCCCGAACGTTCGACATGGCTGACTTTTTGGTGGCGGCGATAGTTTTTTCGGCGTCCGCCAGCTTTGTATTGAGCGCATCCTCGAGCGTCTTGCGGCGTTTTCCAGCCTCCGCCGCATGCTGCTCGCGCGTTTCGTTCGCGATTGCCTGTGCCCGCGCACGCGCATCGGCCAGCGCCTTTTCGTAGGCCGCAACTGCTGCATCCGACTCGCCCTTCAGACGGGAGGCCTCGGCTATATCGTCGGCGATGTGTTTCTGGCGGCCGGCGATGATTGAGCCGATGCGCGGCAACGCAAGTTTCGTCATCAGCACGTAGAGCAGGACGAAGGCGATCGCCAACCAAACGAGCTGTGAGGCGAAGGTCTCCGACTGAAACGGCGGAAAGGTGCCGTGCCCACCCTCCGCAGGGTGCCCTGTGCTCGTCGTGTGCGCGGGCTCGGCCATCGATACGGACCCGAACTTGCTTCTACAGCGCGAACAGCAGCAGGAGCGCGATCAGCAGTGAGAAGATGCCGAGCGCTTCGGTGATTGCGAAACCGAAGATCAGGTTGCCGAATTGGCCTTGCGCCGCCGAGGGATTGCGTAGAGCAGCGGCCAAATAGTTGCCGAAGATGATGCCGACGCCGACGCCGGCGCCGCCCATGCCGATGCAGGCAATGCCTGCACCGATATATTTTGCTGCCACTGGATCCATATTCAACTCCTTTTTTCGGTTCGGGCCATCAGTGGCCCGGGTGAATCGCATCGTTGAGATAGATGCAGGTGAGGATGGCGAAGACATAGGCCTGGAGGAATGCGACCAACGTCTCCAATGCAAAGAGAAGGACGACCATCAGGAACGGCAGCACGCCACCAATCCAGCCAACGACGCCGAGACCGGTGCCGAGCAGGATGATGAAGCTGGCAAAAACCTGAAGCGTGATGTGTCCTGCCAGCATGTTGGCAAACAGCCGCACGCTGTGCGAGATCGGCCGTGACACGAAAGAGAGGATCTCGATCGCCACGATCAGCGGCAGGATATAGATCGGCACACCCTTGGGCACGAACAGGTTGAAGAAATGCAGCCCATTGCGGATGAAGCCGTATATCAGCACGGTGAAGAACACCGTGAGCGCCAGAGCAGCGGTGACGATGATATGGCTGGTGACTGTGAAGGAGTAGGGGATGAGGCCGATCATGTTCAGTGTCAGCACGAACATGAAGATCGAGAACACGAAGGGGAAAAACTTCATGCCTTCGGAGCCGGCCGTACTGCGCACCGTCGACGCGACGAATTCATAGGAAATCTCGGCGGCCGATTGGAGACGCGAGGGTACAAGGCCGCGGCGCGCCGTGGCGCCGACGAGAAAGATAGTGAGGCCCAGCACCGCGGCCAGCATGAACGCGGCCGAATTTGTGAAGACGATCTCGGTGCCGCCGATCTTTACAACCGGAAACAGTTTCTCGATCTGGAATTGCTCGATGGGGTCGACAGCCATGATCATTGATCGTTCAGATGCCTATCACGCAGGATCCCTGCTGCTCGCATCACGTTCAGTACGCCGGCAGCGAAACCGAGCAACAAAAATACGATGAGCCCCCACGGCGAAATTCCCAGCCAGCGATCAAGCAGCCAACCGATTGCCGCGCCCACAAGAACCCCTGCGACCAGTTCGGTCGACAACCGGAAACCGCGGGCGATCGCCGAAAGATCGGCGGTCTGACGAGGACCGGAGCCGTTTTCGGATGGCCGGTTCGCCTGTGCGAGCCGTTTGCCGAGACGCTGGAGCCTCGCGGAGAGAGCAGCCTCGTCGTCCGGCGGTTCTTTACGATTGCCTTTGCCGCGCGTGCCGTCAGCCATGCTTTCGACTCGCGTGGGTTTCAGGTTTCGCGTGTCCCGCCGCCCTAAAAGCCGCGCGGACCATACTTATCGCGTTTCTTCGAGTCAAGGAACCGACCCCGCGGCATAAGTGTTTGATATCAGCAAGCAAACACGGGATTTTCATGCTGCGAACGCCTCGCCTGTGCAGCACGAATTGGATGTCAACAGGACGTCGGCACACGTGTTCAGCGTCCGTTGGCCAGTGGTACGCTTACAAACTCCAGGCGCCAAGCGGAACGGAACCATCGCCATGCATGTTTCGAGATTTGCCCTTGCCCTAGTCTTCTCCTGCTCGCTGGCGCCCGCATCGGCGCAGTCCGTGATCGACGTCGAGGCCCAGAAAGCGGCGCCGGCACAAGTGCAGGACCAAGGCCAATCCCAAACCTTGCCTCAACCTCCGATGCAAACGCCGGAGAACTCGCAAGCGGCGGCGATTGATCGCGCTGGATTGGAAACAGAGATCGCAAGCTTGCGGAAGGAAGTCGCGTCACTGAAGAATTTGGATACAGAGATCGCACGATTGAAAGAAGAGATCGTGTCGCTGAAGAATGAAATCGCAGTCCTGAAGGAACCTCCGCCGCCGCGACCGTCAGCGGACCTGACATCACCCGCCGACAAAGGCAGGGATCTGTCAATCAAATTGCCAACCCAGCACGATATCGCGCGCGCGCGCGCCTATCTCGAAGAAACCTGGCGCCGGTTGGTCGAGATGATTGTCGCTATGCAGAAAGACATCATGCGCAAGGGCTGAGTAGCTTTTATCCATGCCCGGCCGAATGTCCGCCATTGTCGAGTTCGCTCCACAGCTGATCGCCAGTGCGACCTTGCGCGTGGATACGCCCGGTACCGGGTTCACCGACATCACCGTCAATGCTGCGGGCTTCATCGATCAGATCAGTGCCGGCGAGGGAGTGTTGTTCGTTTACCTGCGCCACACTTCGGCGTCCCTTGCGATCCAAGAAAATGCCGATCCCGACGTGCAATCCGACCTTATTGCGGCGCTCGATCGTTTGGCGCCGGAAAACGCGCCATGGATCCATGATGTGGAAGGGCCGGACGACATGCCGGCACATGTCAAAGCAATGCTCAACGGCGTGTCGCTGCACGTACCGGTTACCGACGGCAAACTGGCGCTCGGTGTCTGGCAGGGCATCTATCTTATTGAGCATCGGCGCCGGCCACACAGCCGCGAGGTTATTTTCCAGTTCATCGGCAGCCGGAAGTGAAGCGCGCATGACCCCGAAAAGTGGGAACCGGTTTTCGGAACAGATCATGCGCCAAGAAAAAACGCCCCGCGGCGCGGGGCGTTCGGAGAAAAATGGCCGGCGGCGAATGTTCTGCCGCCGGCCGTATGAGCAATCAGCCCTTTTGGATCGCCACACCAGAACCGGTTCTGATATCCACGCCCCGGGTATCGCGCAGGAACAGCAGGCCAATGACAAGTGTCATCACCGCCACCCCGATCGGATACCACAGGCCGTTGTAGATATTGCCGGTCGCCGCGACCACTGCGGTCGCCAGCAGCGGCAACATCCCGCCGAACCACCCATTGCCGATGTGGTAGGGCAACGACATCGAAGTGTAGCGAATCTTGGTCGGGAACATTTCGACCAGGAATGCAGCGATCGGCCCGTACACCATGGTCACGTAGATCACCATGATGACCAGGATCACTTCGGTCATGAACCAATTGATCTTGGCCGGGTCGGCCGACTTCGGGAAGTCCTTGGCGGCGAGCGCTGCCGTCCACTTCGCATTGTCCCAGCCCTGGACCTTGGTCCCCCCGATATCCAGATCGGCTGACTTCGCTCCGGGTGTGTGGATGGTCTTGAACGACAGTCCCGATTTGGTCAGGAAGTCCTGCGCACGATCGCAGTCGCTGAACTTCGACCACGGACCGACGAAGATGTGCAGGTTGCAGGTCGCCTGATCGGCCGAGACCGAGATCGGGTTCTTTGCGGCGAACGCTTCCAGAGCCGGGTTTGCGTAGTGCGTCAGACCCTGGAACAACGGGAAGTAAGTGATCGCCGCGATGGCGCAGCCGGCCAGGATGATCTTGAGCCGGCCGATGCGGTCGGAGAGCCAGCCAAACACGATGAAGAACGGCGTTCCGATGATCAGCGACAGGCCGATCAGTTCATAAGCCGTGATGTAGTCGACCCTCAGCGTGATGACGAGGAAGAACAACGCGTAGAACTGGCCCGTGTACCAGACCACGCCCTGACCAGCGGTGGCGCCCAGCAGCGCGAGCAGCACGTATTTGTTGTTGGGATAGTGGAAGAAGCTCTCGGTCAGCGGAGCCTTTGAGCCTTTTCCTTCCTGCACCATCTTCTGGAAGATCGGGGTCTCATTCAGCTTGAGCCGGATGTAGACCGAGAACACGAGCAGGACGACGGAGATCAGGAACGGAATACGCCAGCCCCACTCGGCGAAGTCCTTGGCGACCATGTTGCCACGGCACAGCGCGATCAGGATGAGTGCCAGCAGCAGGCCGAGAGTAGCCGTCGTCTGGATCTAGCTGGTCGCGTAACCGCGCTCATGCGGACGCGCATGCTCGGCGACATAAGTCGCCGCTCCGCCGTATTCGCCACCGAGCGCAAGGCCTTGCAGCAGGCGAAGGCTGACGAGCAGGATCGGCGCCAGCCAGCCGATGCTGGCGAAGGTCGGCAGCACGCCGACCAGGAAGGTCGCGCTGCCCATCACCATGATGGTGACGAGGAAGGTGTATTTGCGGCCGACCAGGTCGCCGATACGGCCAAAGATCACCGCGCCGAACGGGCGGATGAGGAAGCCGGCGGCGTAAGTGGCGAAGGCCGACAGCAGCGCCGCCGTGTCGTTACCGGTGGGGAAGAACAAGGCTGCGAAGAACGGTGCCAGCACCGCGTATAGATAGAAATCGTACCATTCGAAGATCGTGCCGAGCGACGATGCGAAGATGACGAATTTTTCGTCCTTCGACATGCCGCCGACGCGGGCGGCGGTACCAGCCACTGTGCTCATCTTGAGTCCCCCCGTTATTCGTGTTTTTCAAAACAACGCTCCCGCCGCTGCCGACGAAGATGCCGTGCCAATAAGCCCGACCGGCCTTCGCCGCCCTGGCGGTGGTTGCGAAAACTCTAGTCCCGAGGTGTCCACACCAATATTCGACTTTTGGCCAAACTGCCTTCCTAAGGTATAGATTTATAAGCGTTTTTCCGCACTGCAGCGTAGCTGAGCCAAACCAATTTTCGTCGTGCGGTGAAAGACTTGCGCTCAAAGCGGTGGGGGAGGAACATGGTTCAAAGCGCGGATTTACCCGCAAAGAATGGTGCGGCGCATCGCCGCTGCTCCACTGAACCGCAGGACAGTCCCACTTGAATGAAGTGCTCCAGTACCGGTTGGTGATTGCCGATGATCACCCCTTGTTTCGCGGCGCGTTGCGCGAGGCGGTGACGGGCTTGTTGGAGAAGGTGGATATCGCGGAAGCCGGGACGTTCGATGAGCTTGTGGAATTGCTCGAGCGTGGCGGTGATGCCGATCTGGTTTTGCTCGACCTGGCGATGCCGGGCGCGCGAGGTTTCTCTGGCCTGATGTACATGCGCGCCCAGTATCCTGGTGTGCCGGTGATTGTGGTTTCGGCCAACGACGATCCCGCCGCCATCCGTCGCTGCATGGAGTTTGGTGCCTCGGGGTTCATTCCAAAGACGCTCGGCGTCGAGGCTATGCGCGCCGCGATCTCGCATATCCTCAACGGCGGTGTGTGGACGCCACCGGATATCGATCTTGCGACTGGCTCAGACGCGGAGGCCGCGGAGCTGATGGCTCGTATGGCGACATTGACGCCGCAGCAAGTACGCGTGCTGATGATGTTGTCGGAAGGTCTTCTGAACAAACAGATCGCCTACCAGCTCGGCGTGTCAGAGGCGACGGTGAAGGCGCACGTTTCCGCCATACTGCAGAAGCTTGGGGTTGAGAGTCGTACGCAGGCGGTCATCGCTGCTGCCAAGATTGAAGCCGGGCAGTGGCCGCAAAGTGTCGGCGTAGAAAGCTAATCGGTTTCGTTATTCCGCAGCTACCCGCAACACGCGCCATTGCGCCAGCAGTGCACGCAGCGCTGCAGGTTTAATCGGCTTATGCAACACCTGAATGCCCTCTTCGCGAGCTTGCTCCCGAACGGCGGGTGAGCGGTCAGCGGTAATCAGGATCGCCGGGAGCTCACCATAGCGTCGGCGCAGCGTGGCGATAGCCTCGATGCCGTTGCCATGGTCGAGATGATAGTCGACCAAAAGTCCATTTGGCATCAAAGAGCTTTCGGAGATTGCCGTCAGTGCAAACGCAAGATCAGGAGCTTTGAGCACTTCACAGCCCCAGCCGCGCAGCAGGGTTTCCATGCCGTCGAGGACCGAGGGTTCGTTGTCAACGCATAGTGTGGTGATCCCGGCGAGTTGACCGGATTCAACGCGCGCACTTTCGCGTGCGGGCAATTCGATCGGCGCCTCATTTGATCGAGGCACAGTGACGGCGAAATGCGACCCGCGGCCGGATTCTGATTCAAGTTCGATTTTGCAATCGATGACACGCGCCACGCGTTCGACGATCGAGAGGCCCAAGCCCAGCCCACGAGCGATTTTGGCGCCCTGATCGAGTCGATGGAATTCGACAAAAATATCTCGCCACTTCGCCTGTGGAATGCCGACGCCGGTATCGTAGACATCAATGCGCAGATCGTTGCCCCGCCGTCGGCAGCCGACCAGTACGCTTCCTTCCGGCGTATATTTTATCGCATTGGAGACCAGATTTTGGATCAAACGGCGCAACAACCGGCGGTCAGAGCGGACGACCAATGCGCACGGGACAAAAGTGAGCTTGAGCCCCTTTGCAGTGGCGAGCGGGGCGAATTCCAGCGCAATCTGGCGCAATAATTCGTCGACACGAAAATTGGCGAATTCCGGCCTCAGCGCGCCCGTATCCAGACGCGACATATCCAATAACGCACCCAGAATTTCCTCCACTGCTTCGAGCGAAGCGTCGATATTGTCGACTAAGCCGCGGTCGTCCCGGGCTCCGCGCTCGATGAGGCTGGTAACATAGAGTCGTGCGGCATTAAGAGGCTGCAGGATGTCGTGACTTGCTGCCGCCAGGAATTTGGTTTTTGAAATATTGGCAGCCTCAGCCTCCCCTTTGGCATGGGCAAGCGCCGCATTGAGACGGGTCAATTCTTCCGTGCGCTCGCGCACACGCCGTTCCAGCGTCTCGTTCGATCGCTCCAATGCTTCCGCCGCCTCGACGCTCGCTGTGATGTCGGTGAACGTCGTTGCAATGCCGCCGTCCGGCATGCGATTTGAGCGCACCTCGATGACCACTCCTTCTGCGAAGCGTTCCAGGAATGGCTCGCTACCCGAGATGTAGCGTTCTAACTGTGCGCTCACAAATTCTTCGGCGCGGTCGGCGGAGAGATCGCCGCGCCGGCTGCTGTTAAAACGCAGGATATCGGCGAGTCCGGCACCGACTCGGATCAGACTCTGGGGGTAAGTCGAGGATTTCACCAAACTGCCGGTTCCAGCAAATCAGCTGAAGCTCTTTGTCGAACACCGCAATGCCCTGACGCACATGATCGAGTGCAGTCTGGAGTATCTCACGATTGTACTGAATCGCAGCATTAGCGTCGTCGAGCAGTTTCAAGGCTGCTTTCTTCGACACTGTGCGCTTGCGCAGCAGCAGGGAGAGGACGAGCCGAGAAGACGCGCCACCAATCGCCGAGGCGAGAATGTGTTCGGCATGGCGCACCAGGCGGAAATCGGCCTCCTCTTTCCGCTCGAGGCTGATGCGCTGCGCCGTGGCGAACGTCTCGAACGCAGAATGTGTGCGTTCCTCGCCGAGATAGCGCGAGACCGTGGTCGTGAGTTCTTCCACCGTGACGGAGGACCGCCAAAGCCGGAAGCTCGGCGCGATCGGCGTGAATTCCGAAGGTACGAAGGTGTTCGCCTGCAGTCGCTCTATCGGTGAAGGCGCCCGGCGCAACGAGAAACCGATGTAACACACAACGTTGAGCAACAGACTCCAGACCACGCCGTGGACTAGCGGCGGTAACTCAAGCCCGAGAAGATGTTGCGGACGCAACATCATCAGGCCCCACGGCCCGTCAGTGAGTATGCGTTCGCCGATTATGCCAATATCAGAAAGCGTCGGAAGAAGCAGCGTATAGGCCCACACGAAAAATCCGACCGTCATGCCGGCGATGGCGCCGGCAGCTGTGGCGCGCCGCCATAGCAAGCCGCCGAAAAACGCTGGCGCCAGCTGTGCGATAGCCGCGAAGGACAACAAACCAATCGAGGCTAGCTGCGCCTCGCCTGCCGCACGGTAGTAGACGTAGGCGAGAAGCAGAATGGCGAAAATCGCCAACCGCCGAACCGTAAGCAGCAACGAACCCACATTTTCACGCCCGCTGATGAGGGCCTCTCGACGCTGCAATACGAGGGGCATGATCAGATCGTTCGACACCATGATGGAGAGCGCTACAGATTCGACGATCACCATCGCAGTCGCAGCCGACAAGCCGCCGACGAATGCAATGATGGTGAATACGTTTGAACCACTTTCGAGCGGCAGAGCGAGCACGAACATGTCGCTGTCGACCTTGCCGGCCGGAAAAGTCAACAGACCGGCGAGCGCGATCGGCACAACAAACAGGTTTATGAGGATCAGATAAACGGGATAAAGCCAGACGGCGCGTTTGATCTCGTTTTGGCTGTTATTCTCGACGACGGCCACGTGAAACTGCCGCGGCAGCAGGATAAACGCCACGAAAGACAGCAACGTCATTGCGACTAGCGTGTCGATGCGAGGTTCTCGGCTGAAGATGGCTGCGGTCGACGGCCGCTGCATGGCTTCTTTGAACAGCGCTACAGGGCCGTCGAACATCCAAAACGTCACGAAAATCCCGACGGCAAGGAATGCAACCAGTTTGACTATCGATTCGGTGGCGACAGCCAACATCAGTCCATCCTGATGCTCGGTGGCGTCGATATGGCGAGTGCCGAACAGTACCGCGAAGGTTGCCATCGATAGGGCCACGAAGAGTGCAATGTCTCCGAGCAGCGGGCGAGTGACCTCGGTGCCTGACGTGATATGGGCGAGAATTGTTTCGAGCGATGACGACACCGCTTTGAGCTGCAATGCGATATAAGGGATCGAGCCGACGATCGCGATTAGTGCAACCGTGGCTGCAACGGCTTGACCCTTACCGTAACGTGCGGCGATGAAGTCGGCGATCGAGGTAATGTTCTGGGCTTTTGCGAGGCGCACGACTCGCATCAGAAGCGGACCGAATAGGCCGATCATAAGAGCCGGCCCGATATAGATCGTTAGAAAATCGAATCCGGTGCGTGAAGCGAAACCGACCGAGCCGAAGAAAGTCCAAGAGGTGCAATAGATCGCCAGCGATAGTGGGTAGATCAAAAGTCGCGCTCGACCCTCGCGACCGAGGCCACGCGTACGGTCGCCGTAGCTCGCGATCAGGAACAACAATCCGATGTACGCAAGCGCTACTGCGATAACGACCCAACCTTGCAGCATGCACTCTCCAGATCGGGACTAGGCATCTGGTTCGGCTGCAATCTTGCCGAACTTAGCCACAACAGAACGCCATTGGGCGCACTTGCGCAACTCCCGCACCGACTTACCGTTCCGCCTTCCAATTATACCGTAAACTATTGTGATACCTACACTTTTAACTTCACCCTGCGCGCACCTATGGTGCACACTACGCCCCCGATCGGACGTGCGACATTTCCAAGGACACGACCATGGCCCCGGCGGTGCTACCGCGCAGTGAACTGTTCATCGTCGACGACGATGCAATGATGCGCGATGCGCTTTCGGTCGTTTTCACCCTTGGCGGCTATCGCGTCACCGGCTTTGCGGACGCTCAAACTTTTCTCGTCGCCACGCAAAGCCGTACGCCGGCCTGCGTCTTGCTCGATCTGCACCTGCCCGACAAATCGGGCGTCGTGGTGCTCAAGGAACTCAACGCGCATAGCTATCCGGCTCCCATTTTCATCATCACAGGCGATGAGGACGTGAGGTCAGCTATTGAGGCAGTGAAAAACGGGGCGTTCGATTATCTGGTCAAGCCGCTCGACCCGCGGTCCATCGTCATGCGCGTCAGCGGTGCTATCGCCGCCTTCAGCAAACGCAGCGGAAACGCCGGTGGCAGAAACGCGTCATTGACCGATTTTCCCGGTCAGACTCTGCTGACACCGCGCGAACGCGAGGTGCTCATACAGATTGCAGGAGGCGCCTCCAACAAGGAAGTTGGCCGCCACCTCGGCATTAGCCCGCGCACTGTAGAAGTCCATCGCGCGCGCATTATGGATAAGATTGGCGCCAGAAATGCCGCCGATTTGGTGCGCATCGTGCTCAGTGGCTACGGACTGACAACCTCATCTTCAGCGGAAATGGCGACATAAAACTGACCTTAGCCAGCATTTGACGCGAGCGCCTGCGCGCGGCATTGATCGCTCCCGATGAGCCTTGGCGCAAGGTGCGCGTGGCTCCGTGAGAGCCTTGAGCCTTGTCCGCGCCGTCCGTCAACGACCGCTTTGTAGTTCTGCGCCATCTTGCCGAGACGCTGGTCATCGCGGCGGCCGGTGGGTCGGCATTGGGGCTTGTCGGCCTCCCCGCTGGCTGGCTGTCGGGATCGATTCTGGCAGTGGCTGCCGCATCGCTTGCCGGCCGTCCAATGCTGATGCCGACGCTATTGATGCGCGCGATCTTCGTGCTGATCGGCATATCGCTCGGCGCGGTGGTGACCCCAGAGACATTGCACGGCATGGCGACCTATCCGGTCAGCATAGTGGTGCTTCTTCTGGCGATGACCCTCATTTCAATCGGTGGCGCGGGGTACCTGCGACTCGTTCATCAGTGGGGCAATGTCGACGCATATCTCGCCGCTGCTCCAGGGGGAATGTCTCAGGTGCTGGCGCTCGGTGCCGAACTCGGCGGTGATCTACGCGCTATTGCGATCGTGCAGAGCATACGTGTGGTCGTCATCGCCGTCGGATTGCCCGCCGGATTGTCTTTGCTGGGCCTCGTTGGCCACGTTCCACCAAGAGTTACAGGCGCGTTGAGCCTTGCTGTGGTCGACGAGTTAGCGATCCTCGTGGCCGCTTCAAGCGTGGTCGCAATCATCGCCTATCGCATCCGCTTCCCAGGCGGATTGTTGTTCGGCGCTATGCTCACGTCTGCCGTACTGCACGGCAGCGGTCTGATCCATGCTGTCATGCCCTGGTGGGTTGCAAATACCGCGATGGTCGCGATGGGCGCCGTCACCGGTTCGCGTTTCGCCAACACGCCGCCGCGGTTGTTGCTGAACTTTGTCGGGGCTGCGTTTGGTTCATTCGCCATCGCCGTCATTATCGCTGCGGTATTTGCGGCAGTCCTGATCAGCATGCTGTCGCTGCGCGTCGCCGAAGTGATGATCGCTTTCGCGCCCGGCTCGGTCGACGCCATGATGCTCCTGGCGCTCGCGCTCAACCTCGACCCGGTATACGTCGGCGCGCACCATCTGGCGCGAATCTTTTTCGTATCGCTGATGATGCCTTTGGTGGCGCGGCGGACTGCACGCGCGCTGAAAATTTCGAGCGAGCCTGGCAAATTGCCGCTAAAGCGGCCGCCGTTTCAAGATTGAAAAGGTCGGATTCTAGGTCACTCAGCCGCAGCTGCTTGCAGGCGCCGCGGCAGCCCGAGCTTTTCCCATACGTCCACCAGCGCTTCAGCCAGAGCGTCGATCAGTGCGTCATCATGATAGGGCGAGGGTGTGACGCGCAGTCGTTCCATGCCGCGAGGTACCGTGGGATAGTTAATCGGCTGAATGTAGATGCCGTGTTCGGAGAGCAATAAGTCGCTCGCTGCCTTGCACTTCTCCGGATCGCCGACCAGGACCGGCACAATATGTGTCGCGCTTGGCATCACGGGCAGTCCGGCGGAGTTGAGCACCGATTTCACCCGCGCCGCGCGCTCCTGGTGTCGTTCCCGTTCCCAGCTTGAATTCTTCAGATGGCGTATAGCCGTAGTCGCCGCTGCGCAGATCGCCGGCGGTAGTGCGGTGGTGAAGATGAAGCCCGGTGCGTAGGAGCGCACTGCATCCACGAGCTCCGTACTTGCCGCGATATAACCCCCAAGGCAGCCGAACGCCTTGGCGAGCGTGCCCTCGATCACGTCGACGCGCTGCATTGCGCCATCACGGTCGCAGATACCTCCACCGCGGGGACCGTACATGCCGACCGCATGCACTTCATCGCAATAGGTCATGGCCCCATAGCGTTCTGCGAGGTCGCAGATGGCATGCACCGGCGCGACGTCACCGTCCATTGAATAGAGGCTCTCGAACACGATCAGCTTCGGACGTGCCGGATCGCAGGCCCTCAGGAGTTCCTCGAGGTGGCCAAGATCGTTATGTCGCCAGATCTGTTTCTCGCAACCGGACTGCCGCACGCCTTCGATCATGGAATTGTGATTGAGTGCGTCGGACAACAGTAAACAGTTCGGCAACAGCTTTGCGATGGTGGCAATACCGGTCTCATTCGATACGTAGCCCGAAGTGAAGACCAGTGCCGACGGCTTACCATGCAGGTCGGCGAGTTCGCGCTCCAGTTCGACGAGCGGATGATTGGTACCGGCAATGTTGCGGGTGCCACCTGCGCCCGTACCCATGCGGGCGGCGACCTCGACCATGGCGCCGATCACCTTCGGATGCTGCGCCATCCCCAGGTAGTCGTTCGAGCACCAGATCACGACATCTCGCGGACCCTGCGTGGAATGCCAAACGGCATGCGGGAAACGACCGGCGATGCGCTCGAGATCGGCGAAGACCCTGTAGCGCCGCTCGTCTCGCAACTTGTTCAGGGCAGACGCAAAAAAACCGCTGTAATCCATGTTCTTGTCTTTCCCGCCCCCGCGGTAGCCATCTTTTAGAAGGGTTCCAGGGTATTTGTCGAGGCGAGATTCGTCGCACGCCAAAGTCACATATTGATTTGGGGATTCCGGGCCAGCGCCGGTATCAGGCCGCATGTCTGCGGGGCACGCTGTCCGCTGGCCGTCGTCCATAAGTTGTCGCGAAGGCGTAAGCGTACCAGCGCAGATAATTCGGCAGCCACTTTTTCGGAGCGGTTTGCCAAACATCCCTGGTCGCGGTGGCTTGCATCCGGGCTCGACCGGCTGCAAAACGTGTCTGCATGAACGACAAACCCACCGGCATTGCCAACGGTCTCACCAACTACGGCGATCGCGACTTCTCCCTCTATCTGCGGCGCTCCTTCGCGCAGTCGATGGGCTATTCCCGCGCCATGCTGGCAAAACCGGTGGTCGGCATTGCCTACACGCCGTCCGGGTTCAACAACTGCCACCGCCACTTCCCCGAAATGCTTGAGGCCGTAAAGCGCGGCGTGCTGACAGCCGGTGCATTGCCGATTGAATTTCCGACCATCTCGCTGGGCGAGGTGTTCCTGAACCCGACCAGCCTGAAATTTCGCAACCTGATGTCGATCGATACCGAGGAAATGGTTCGGGCGCAGCCGATGGACGCGGTGGTGCTCATGGGCGGCTGCGACAAGACAGTGCCGGCCCAGCTAATGGGCGCGGTGTCGGCCGGCAAACCTTCCATCATGTTGGTTGCCGGCCCAATGATGACGGGGCGCCATCGCGGTGAGCGACTGGGCGCGTGCACCGATTGCCGCCGCTTCTGGGCGCAATACCGGGCCGGCAAGGTCGAGGACAGCGAGATTGTCGAGGTCGAAGGCAAGCTTGCCACGACTGCCGGCACCTGCGCCGTGATGGGCACCGCTTCGACCATGGCCTGCATCGCCGAAGCGCTTGGTATGATCCTCCCCGGAACTGCTGCGATTCCTGCCGTGCATGCCGATCGCCTGCGCGCAGCGGAAGCGACCGGTGTGGCGGCCGTCAAGCTCATAGGCTCGCAACTGACGCCCGAGCGCATCGTCAACCAGAAGTCGGTCGAAAACGCGTTGAGGGTCCTGCTTGCCATCGGCGGTTCTACGAATGCGATCATTCATTTGACCGCGATCGCGGGCCGTGCCGGAATTCCGCTGACGTTGCAGCGCCTCAATGAATTGTCCGATACGACGCCGGTGCTGGTGAATCTGAAGCCGGTCGGCAACGGCTACATGGAGGACTTTTTCGCGGCGGGCGGCATGGGTGCGCTGATGCGCGAACTAAAGGATCTTCTGCACCTCGATTGTCTGACAGTAACCGGTGAAACGCTCGGCGAACGACTTTCGCACGAAGGCACCGGATGGATTGATCGCACGATTATTGCGGAGCGTAAAAAGCCGCTGGAAGCAACTGGCGGCCTGGTGGCTCTCTTTGGAAATCTTGCGCCGCAGGGTGCGATCCTCAAGCGCTCGGCGGCCGACGCCAATCTGTTCGAGCACGAAGGTCGGGCAGTGGTATTTTCATCGCTGGAGGATCTGGCTGCTCGCATCGACGATCTCGCTCTCGATGTCGACGCCAAGGACATTCTGGTTCTGCAAAACGCCGGTCCCCATTCAACGTCCGCGATGCCCGAAGCGGGCTATCTGCCGATCCCGAAGAAACTTGCCACCAAGGGCGTCAAGGACATGGTGCGTGTTTCCGATGCGCGCATGAGCGGTACTGCGTTCGGTACCATTGTATTGCATGTGACGCCGGACAGCGCCTCCGGCGGGCCGCTCCGTCTTGTGCGAACCGGCGATCGCATCCGGATCTCTGTCAAGCAACGGCGCATCGATCTGGTGGTGGATGATGCCGAACTCAAACGTCGATCGGCGGAATCCAAATCATCGGCGCAGGCTCCCGACGCGCGGCTATGCCCGCCTTTATGCTCAGGAGATACTTGGCGCAGACCAAGGCTGCGATTTTGCATTCTTAAAGCCGCGCTGATCGGTTTAGCTTCCAAATTGTTCGTTAAACACTTCGATTTGCGCGATCGAGTTCGCCATCGGAGACCAGCAGTTCGGTGAGTGTCTTACGAGGCTGCCATTCCGGGCTGACTTGGCGGAACGACCCCTTGTCGTTATCGATTAGACCGATCAGAACCTCGGCAACGATACGACCGCCAACGGGGCCAAGACGGTGACCGCCGGTGCAAGCGGCAGCCTCGCGGAGTATGTAGTACCACAATGGAGTCTCGGCGTGCCAGCCTGTAGAGGCGACGCCGATCTGCTCCGCGGTGAGTGTCGCGATTCCGAGATGACGGGCTACCGCCTCTCCAGACGGGAGCCCGACGCCTTGCCCGCGTTGCAGATCACGCACCGCGAGGGAATGATAGTCGTCAATCTCGCACTCGCCCGTGATCGCAACAGGTAACTGGATGAGTGATCGCACCAATTTCCCGTCGATCTTTTTGGAGCGCTGTGCCGTGCGCTTGCCTGGTGTATCGAAGAACAGGATCCAATCAACGGCACGCTCACGCGGGATCTCCCGGAACCCGAGGAGGTCGGGAAACATCGGCATCGGCTTAGTCTCTCGATTCAGCAGATACCGGTGGCGGATCTGACAGTGGCCGTATCGATAAGCCGCGTCGGCAAACTCAAGCGGTATAAAAACGCCGTGAGCAGGACGGAACCACCGAGGGCCTTCATTAAGCACCTGGTCGGCAAGTGTTTGACCCACGAGTATCGGCAAGAATTCATGAAGGACGCACCATTGATAGTGCCACCGCAGTTGCCTGGCCGCTTCTTCGAACACGCGATCACTCGCGACCTGCCTGTGCCGTGCCTCATCGACGAAGCTGTTGTGAAGCTTGAGCATCGCAAGATGCATTTGTGCCATTAACGTGTGCGAATCGTTGCGCGGGTCGCCAATCACTGCAATGCCTTCGGAGTTTCGTTGCACGTCTGTGCCGTGAGTGCCGAGTAGGAACTTTGCCGGGTCATTGCGCTGGTAGAGGAAGGGATGACCGACTGGCCCATCGCCGTATAGACATTCGAGGTTGAGCTGCGGGCTGCGAGCGTTCTGCAATGCCGCGGTATCGGCATGGGACCGCAACGTCGAACGATCCGCCGTAATGTCGTGTGCCACAAATTGGCCGAATATGGGCCAGCCCGCGGCTGTTTCACCGAGGGATTCTGCAGTGTCGTCAACGTCCCCGCCATCACACAGTCCACCTGCTCGGCCTAGTGCGTGCAAGAATTCTTCGTTCGCCTCAAACGACGGCAGCTCCGGAAACATTCGAGCGTAGGTCCCCGATGTGACAGGACCGTTGATTGCTGTTCTGTTACGCGTGGGCGACAGACAGTGACTTAGAACCGATCGTGCGAGGTGATTCATCCAACGTTCTCTTGGTGCTGTCGTTGGTTGGAGCACAAATTCGCGGGTCAAAACGATTGGACCTCAGTCCAATCGTCTTTGCCCCTCATTATTGGCAGAATTCCATAAGTGCTAACATTTGCTTCCAGCGAATGGGGGGCTGCATCTTCCACCAGCGGAGGTCTGCCATGAAAGTCAAAGAAGCGATGCACAAGGGCGTTGAATGGGTTGGTCCCGACACCCCTGTCATCGAACTCGCGAAATTGATGCGCAAGCATGATGTAGGCGCCATTCCAATCGGAGAGAACGATCAGTTAATTGGGATAGTGACCGATCGCGACATCGTATGTAAGGGGTTGGCGGAGGACAGTTTCGATCCTGGCCGCGCGACAGCACGCGATGTGATGACTCCAGGCATCCATTGCTGCAGCGATGATGATGACCTCGCCAAGGCGGTGCGGCACATGGAGGAACTGAAGGTTCGCAGGTTGCCAGTGATCAATAAGAACAAGCGGATGATTGGCATCCTTAGTCTTGGCGACGTCAGCGGCTTAGCATCGAGTGATCTGCTGTCCGAATACGTTAAGAGCGTGTCGGCCCATCACCAGTGAAACGCGAAGAGCACTAATCCGATTTCCCGCGCAGGAGGTACCCATGAGTACGATTACGACCAAAGACGGCGTCGAGATCTTTTACAAGGACTGGGGCAAAGGTCAGCCCATCGTGTTCAGCCATGGCTGGCCGCTGTCGGCCGATGACTGGGACGCGCAGATGATGTTCTTTGTCAGGCAGGGCTATCGCGTCATAGCTCATGACCGCCGAGGTCATGGCCGGTCCGCGCAGGTGAGCGACGGTCACGACATGGATCACTATGCCGATGATCTGGCGGCGCTGACGGCCCATCTCGACCTGAAGAACGCAATTCACGTTGGCCATTCCACCGGCGGCGGCGAGGTCACCCACTATCTGGGACGGCACGGCGAAAGCCGGGTGGCGAAGGCGGTTTTGATCAGTGCGGTGCCGCCAATCATGGTGAAGACGCCGGCCAATCCGGGCGGCCTGCCGATCGAGGTGTTCGACGGCTTGCGCAAGGCGCTCGCCGACAACCGGGCGCAGTTCTATCTCGATTTCGCGAGCGGTCCCTTCTATGGCTTCAACCGGCCGGGCGTGAAGCCAATCCCCGGCGTCATCCAGAACTGGTGGCGGCAGGCCATGATGGGGAGCGCCAAGGCGCACTACGACGGCATCAAGGCGTTCTCAGAGACCGACTTCACCGACGACCTTAAGAAGATCACGGTGCCCGTCCTGGTGATGCACGGTGATGACGATCAGATCGTTCCCTACGCCGACTCCGCGCCATTGTCGGCCAAGCTGCTAAAGAACGGGACGCTAAAGACCTACAAGGGCTTCCCGCACGGCATGCCCGACCACGCAGGCAGACACGATAAATGCCGACCTGCTGGCCTTCCTGCGTTCCGGACTTGCGGCCAAGACCGCAGCGTAGCGGTGACTGAAAGCCGAGGGGAGACTATACGGCTCCTCTCGGCTTTGGCACCAAGCGAGGGCTCCAAGCGGTTTTGCGATGCTCGCTCCGGATGTCCGCTTCTGGCCTAGCGGACATTTCACTCGTTTTTGTGAATTCTGCTTTCGGTGAATAGCGGTTTGGAGGAACCGATGGACAAGCCTCGAATCTTTTTGGGCTCGTCAGGGAAACAGGAGAAGTTGCTTCAAGCACTGACGCGCGGTCTCAGCGACATCGCGCGCGTCGAACCCTGGATGACATCCTTCAATCCAGGGACGTCTACACTGGAACGCCTCCTTGAACTCACTCAAGAAGTCGATTTCGCGGCGTTCGTCTTTGCACAAGACGACTGGACGACGAGCAGCCCGTCGGCGTCCTCTCAACCTGAGTCGGGTCAGGCGTCTCCACGCGATAACGTCGTGTTCGAAGCCGGTCTTTTCGGCGGCGTCCTTGGAATGCGCCGAACCTTTATTCTCCATGCAAGCGGGGCGAAGCTTCCGAGCGACCTCCTGGGCCTCACGTGCGTACGGTACGCCGACACGCTGACACCGTCCGAGATGAGAATCGTCAACCAGAAAATTCGGAACGCAATCGAGAACGAGGGTCGCGTTACTCGTATCGAGGGCTCATGGTGGCAGTTCTCCTTGACGGAGCGCACCGCAAAGGAGCCTTCTGCCCTGAGCCTCTTGAAGATTTCGCGCGATCGCAATGGCGCGCTTGAACTGACGGGCCGTTCATGGCGAGAGGATGGAAGTCTGTCAGCAAGATACTGGAGCGAGGCGGCGAAGGAGAGGGAGGGGTCTTCAGGCGTCTTCTATTATTGGAAGGGCGAGCGTCCGTTGGATCCGAATGCGCCGCAGCTGGACGGAGTAGGGGAGATCCGGCTGGAATCCGCTGACCGCGCATCCGGATACTTCACGACTCGCGCGGATGCAGATCCGAATGTGAACGCGCGGACAGCTGGTGTCTATTGGCGCGCCTATCCAGACGACATAAGCATTTTGGACGGTCGCGATGATCAAAAACGTGCGGCGCTCATTGCGGAGCAGCTGACGCGCTGGAAGTCCTTCAGGAATGCGTGATCGGCTCTCAGGAACGCCGAACGGTGGCATTGTTGGTTCGTAGCGGTTCTGCATGTCTGGGCGGTGCACGATATGGGTCGGCGTCACCGCCGGATTGGCCGGGATATAGTTGTCGGCATGCCCGAGGAAGTTCGGCATGTAGAACACGAACCAGGCGGAATTAGCGCTGGGTGTGAGCGGGCTAACGTGGTCTTGTCGCGATCAGAAGTCCCAAGCGAAAACCGTGATGTGGAGCAGCTCCATGTATCAGGAGCAGCTACGAAGACCTCGATCTCTCAGTGAGTTGTTGAACTCTCTGACATTTTGATGGTGCTGCCGGTGTGGATTGAACACACGACCTCCCCCTTACCAAGGGGGTGCTCTACCACTGAGCTACGGCAGCAAAGAACGCGCAAGAACCAATGACGCGGCGCGAACGCGGCGGAAACTGCCATAATGGCCCCCGTGAGCGCAAGGCGATGGCTCAGCCTTGCGTGCGCACGCCTGGCGGGCGGATAATGCAGCCCATGCGCCGAAATGACAAGAACAGCGAAACCAAGAAAAGCGGCAACCGCAGCGAGCGTCTGGCGGCGGCATTGCGCGAAAATCTTGCGCCGGCGCAAGGCGCAAGAACGCGGCCGCGAGCGCGCCGCCGGCACGCGAATGCCCAAATAAAGCCGGAGCTCAGCTCCACGTGATGGTCAGCCTTCGCTGAAATGCGCCGTTTGCAGTGCCCGACTTTCGCCGCAATTTCGCGGCGAAAGTGCTAACCTTTAAAGATTGAGCTTTGCAGGAACGCGGCGCGCGGAGCCACAAATTGTGACACGCCAAAGAGCCGCAGGTCAGTAGGCGGGGCGAGCATGGATCGAATACGCATCGTCGGCGGACAGCGTCTGAGCGGCACGATCCCGATTTCGGGCGCCAAGAACGCAACGCTCCCGTTGATGATCGCGAGTCTGCTGACCGAGGATACCTTGATCCTCGAGAACGTCCCGCGCCTGGCCGACGTCATCCAGCTTCAGCGCATTCTCGGCAACCACGGCGTTGATGTCATGATCGCCGGCAAACGGGCCGGTGATGACCCAAACCAGGGCCGCACCATCCATATCTCGGCGAAGCATATCGTCGACACGACCGCTCCGTACGATCTGGTCTCCAAGATGCGGGCGAGCTTCTGGGTGGTCGCGCCTCTTGCTGGCGCGGATGGGCGAAGCCAAAGTCTCAATGCCTGGCGGCTGCGCCATCGGCACACGGCCGGTCGATTTGCTGATCATGGCACTCGAGAAGCTTGGCGCCGAAATCGAGATCGAAGGCGGCTACGTGATCGCGCGCGCCAAGAAAGGGCTGCGTGGCGGCGAGATCGATTTCCCGAAAGTGACAGTCGGCGGCACCCATACCGCGCTGATGGCGGCATCGCTCGCGAACGGCACCACCGTGATCGAAAATGCCGCGCGCGAGCCGGAAATCGGCGATGTCGCCGATTGCCTCAACAAGATGGGCGCGAAGATTTCCGGCGCCGGCACCTCTCGGATCGTTATTGAAGGTGTGCCGAAATTGCACGGCGCGCGCCATGCGGTGCTGCCGGACCGGATCGAGACCGGGACCTACGCGATGGCGGTGGCGATGACCGGCGGCGATGTGCTGTTGCAGAACGCGCGCCCCGAGCTGTTGCAGGCGGCGCTCGACGTCCTGGCGCAGACCGGCGCCACGGTGACGCCGACCAACGAAGGCATCCGCATCGCCCGCAACGGCGCAGGGCTTGCCCCGGTCGAGGTTACGCACCGCGCCATTCCCGGGCTTTCCGACCGATTTGCAGGCGCAATTGATGGCGTTGATGACGCTGCGCCAAGGGCACATCGCACATCACCGAGACCATCTTCGAAAACCGGTTCATGCACGTGCAGGAGCTTGGCGCGTCTCGGCGCGCACATTCAGCTTGACGGCGAGACCGCCACCATCGAGGGCGTCGATCGCCTGAAAGGCGCGCCGGTGATGGCGACCGACCTGCGCGCGTCGGTGTCGCTGGTCATCGCTGCTCTGGCCGCCGAGGGCGAGACCATGGTCAACCGCGTCTATCACCTCGATCGCGGCTTCGAGCGGCTTGAGGACAAGCTCGCCCGCTGCGGCGCAGCGATCGAGCGCATCAGCGCCTAGACGAAGCCGCTTTGCTCGGCCACGATCCCACCCGCAATGAGGGAGAATTTCGTCGTGGCTGAAATCAAGGTCATGAGTGCGGGTGCCGTGAAGTCGATGGTAGCGGCACTCGGCGCCGAGTTCGAAGGCGAGACCGGCAACAAGCTCAATCTCAATTTCGGCACGGCCGGCTCGCTGCGCGAGCGGATCAAGAATGGCGAGACCGCCGATCTCGTCGATCCTGTCGGAATCCGCGATCGCCGAACTCGCAAAGCTCGGCCTTGTCGTGCCCGACAGCCGCACCGATCTTGGCCGCACCGTCACCGGCGTGATGGTGCGCGAGGGCGCGCCCATCCCCGACATTTCAACGCCCGAGGCATTCAAGCAGGTCCTTCTGAAGGCGCGCTCGGTCGCCTATACAGATCCGAAGGCGGGCGGCTCCGGCGGCATCATGTTTTCGGCGCTGCTGGAGAAGCTCGGCATTGCCGATGAGATCAACAAGAAGGCGGTGCTTGGGAAAGGGTGGCCACGACGTTGCGAGTGTCGATCGCGGAAGGCCGCGCCGAAATCGGCACCACGTTCATCAGTGAGGTTCTGCCGGTGAAGGGCGCCAAGGTCGTCGGTCCGCTGCCGGGCGAATTGCATAATGCCAACACCTATACGGCGGCCATTCACTCTGGCGCTGCCTCGCGCCAAGGCGCCGAGGCCCTGTTGCGCAAGCTGACCGACCCGGCGACTCGTCCGCGCTGGATTGCGGCCGGCCTGGAGCCCGCGTTCCCGGATCGCTAAGCATCTTGCACGGCGCGACGACCTTGCCTAATTACGCGGGGAGGGGAGTGCGACGCCATGGACGCGCTGAAATTCGTAGTCCTTGACGAGGAAGATCTCGAGGTCGCTTCGACCCACCTGCAGGATGCGGTGGTCAAGGTTTCCGACATCCTTGGCGACCGCAGGAAAAGCGCTTGGTGGTGGCGCTCAACCGCTTTGACTGGGAGAGTGCGCAGAGTGCCGAATCCGGAATACCGGAGGCGGCGGGCCGCCCTGCGCTTTGAGCGCGTGTTGTCCTGCAAATGCCGGCAAATGAACCCCGCCCGTAAGGACGCGGTTCTCAATCTCCTGGCGGTCGAATTTTCCGAAACCGAAGCGCCCTCGGGCGTGGTCACGCTGACCTTTTCAGGCGGGGCGACGATGCGGCTCGATGTCGAATGCCTGGAGGCCGAACTGGCCGATCTCGGTCCATCCTGGACGACCGCCGCCTGCCCATGCCACGCCGAGCTCGAAAAGCCAGCCGCGAAGCGCAGCCGCTTGACCGCATCGCGGTCCGGCCAAGCACGGAAATCAAAATTTCGGTTCAAAACTGTGCGTGGCAACGCCCGCAAGACCATACGCGGCTTGAAATTCGGGAACTCTGGTGGCGTAGTCGCGGCGTTCTCAAACAGGGGTGCATCATGCGCAAAATCTTCATTTTAGCGGCGCTGCTGACGGGGGCTGTGGTGTTTAGCGGAATGCCAGCCAAAGCCTGGGTCGGCTGTACCTGCGTAAAACTTGGCTCGCCTGCCGTCTGCACATCGGGACCGGGCGAATGCACGCTCAAGAATGGCGGCGCCTGCGTATTGCCGTGCGACTATCAGCAACCGAAAAAGGCCAATATGCACAAGAAGAAAAGCAAAGAAGCATAGATTGGCTTTATCGGTCAGCGACAAGGCTCCGTTTCGGCGGAGCCTTTTGCTTTTGGGCGACCGCGTCAGGGTTGACGCCAAGGCGCGCATCACCCATTGACCTGTCGTCCGGTCACGACCCGGCAGGATCAAGCCATGCCCCTTCGCTTGGACAGTCAAAGCGCGGATTTTCCCGAGCGTTTTCGCAACCTTCTCGCGGTCAAGCGCGAGGCGGCGCAGGACGTGGAGCAGGTCGTGCGCGGCATCGTTGCCGACGTGGCGGCGCGTGGCGACCGCGCATTGTTTGAGTTGACGGCCAAATTTGACCGCATCGATCTTGCCAAGACGGGCTTGCGCGTGACCGCCGCCGAAATCGAGGCGGCGGAGAAGTCCTGCCAGAGCGAGGCGCTGGCGGCGCTCAAGCTCGCACGCGACCGCATCGAGGCCTATCACCGCCGCCAAAAGCCCAGTCGACGAGCGCTTTACGCGATTCGCTCGGCGTCGAGATGGGCGCGAAGTGGACAGCGATCGAGGCGGTCGGCCTGTACGTGCCGGGTGGCACCGCGGCTTATCCGTCGTCCGTTCTTATGAATGCAGTGCCGGCCAAGGTTGCCGGCGTTCCAAGGCTGGCAATGGTGGTGCCGGCGCCGGATGGCAAGCTCAGCCCTCTGGTGCTGGCCGCGGCCAAGCTCGCCGGCGTCGATGAGATTTATCGCATCGGCGGCGCACAGGCGGTGGCCGCGCTCGCTTATGGCACCGAAAGCATTGCGCCCGTTGCCAAGATCGTCGGGCCCGGCAATGCCTATGTCGCGGCCGCAAAGCGCCTGGTGTTCGGCAAGGTCGGCATCGACATGATTGCCGGGCCGTCCGAAGTCCTGATACTGGCCGACAAGACCGGCAATGCCGACTGGATTGCCGCCGATCTGCTGGCGCAGGCCGAACACGACGCAGCGCGCAGTCGATCCTGATCACCGACGATGCCGCGCTCGCCACGCAGGTCGAAAAGGCCGTCGACGTCTCAGCTCAAGACACTCTCGCGGGCGGACATCGCCGGCGCGTCGTGGCGCAATTTCGGCGCCATCATCGTCGTGCCCAAGCTTGCCGATGCGATCGCGCTGGTCGATCAGCTTGCGCCCGAGCATCTCGAAATCATCGCCGCCGATGCCGAGCGGCTTGTCACGCGCATCCGCAATGCCGGCGCGATCTTCATCGGCGCCTATACGCCGGAAGCGATCGGCGATTATGTTGCCGGCTCCAACCACGTGCTGCCGACCGCGCGCTCGGCGCGCTTTTCTTCCGGTCTCGGCGTGCTCGACTTCATGAAGCGCACCTCATTGCTCAAATGCGGGCCGGAGCAATTGCGCGCGCTCGGGCCCGCCGCGATTGCGCTCGGCGAGGCGGAAGGCTTAAGCGCGCACGCTCGCTCGGTGGCGATCCGCCTCAATCAGAAATGAGCCCGGCGAAATCAACGCCTGCTGCAATGAAGCGGCGTCTTGTCGCCGTCGTCCTCGATGAGGAATCGATCGGCCGATCCAATCCGGACGTCGAGCACGAGCGTCAGGTCGCGATCTACGACCTGCTCGAGCAGAACTCGTTTGCGCCGGTCGGGCATGACGATGGGCCTTACACGCTTCATTTGAGCATCAACGGCAACCGGCTGGTGTTCGATATCCGGCTTGAGGACGGCACGCCGGTGGTCGCGCACCTGTTCTCGCTGACGCCGCTGCGCCGGATCGTCAAGGACTACTACATGATCTGCGACAGCTACTATCAGGCGATCCGCACCGCGACCCCCGACAAGATCGAGGCGATCGATATGGGCCGGCGCGCCATCCACAATGACGGCTCGCGCATTTTGATGGAGCGGCTCAAGGGAAAAGTCACGGTCGATCTCGACACCGCGCGCCGCCTGTTCACCTTGATCTGCGTGCTGCACTGGAAGGGCTAGAGCATGATCCCGGTGGTATCGGTCACGTCATGCTCGGGATGCGCAGCCTCGTCGCGCCCCCACGCGGTGCTGTTCGCCTGCGGCATGAACGCAGTGCGCTCGCCGATGGCCGCCGGACTGCTCCAACAGATGTTCGGGAACGACTGTCTATGTCGGCTCAGCCGGGGTGCAGAAAGGCGAGCTCGATCCCTTCGCGGTCGCCGCCATGGAGGAAATCGGCATCGACATCTCCCGTCACAAGCCGATTACGTTCGAGGAACTGGAAGACCTGGAAGGGCTCAATTTCGATCTGATCGTGACGCTCTCGCCGCCGGCCCATCACAAGGCGCTTGGAATTGACCCGCAAGGTGGCGGCCGAAGTCGAATATTGGCCGACGGTGGATCCGACCGCGAGTGAAGGCAGCCGCGAGCAGCGGCTCAATGCGTATCGCGAAGTGCGGGATCAATTGATGGCGCGCATCCGTGAGCGCTTCGGGCAGCCAGGCGGCGGCAATGAATGAGATCGCTCGGTGCCGTGTCGGGTTGTGAAAACGGGCCCATTCCGCTAGTTTCCGCGCCCATTCAAAGCGTTCCTCAAGTCATCGCTACCACGCGGACAGATGATCGGTCGTCCCAAATTCGTGCTCGCTTCCGGTTCGCCGCGCCGGCTTGCCCTGATCAATCAGGCCGGAATCGAGCCGGACGCGCTCAAGCCCGCGGATCTCGATGAGACCCCGCATCGCGGCGAGATTCCGCGCGCCTATGCCACCCGGCTCGCCCACGCCAAGGCCACGGCGGCCTTGGAAAATGTGAACCTGGATGACGAACTGCGCGGCGCCTTATATTCTGGCCGCCGATACGGTGGTGGCGGTTGGCCGGCGCATTCTTCCCAAGGCGGAGCTGCTCGACGAGGCGGCGCAATGCCTGCGCCTGCTTTCGGGCCGCAATCATCGCGTCTACACCGCGATCTGCCTGGTGACGCCGAAGGAGACTTTCCGCCAGCGCCTGGTGGAAACGCGCGTGCGGTTCAAGCGGCTGTCGGAAGAGGATATCGAAGCCTATCTTGCCTCGGGCGAATGGCGCGGCAAGGCCGGCGGCTACGCGGCGCAGGGCATCGCCGGCACTTTCATCGTGAAGATCGTCGGCTCATATACCAATGTTGTCGGCCTGCCGCTTTATGAAGCCATGACGCTGCTGGGCGGCGAGGGCTATCCGATTCGCTTCGGCTGGCTGAACGCGGTGTGACGGTCTGCGTGGCTTCGTAAGAGGAAGCGGCGTTTATGAACGAGATCGACCGCAAAACATCCGCTGCGCGGTTCCTGCCCGATCTGCGGCAAGCCGGTCGAGCCGGCATTCAAGCCATTCTGCTCCAAGCGCTGCGCGGATATCGATCTCAATCGCTGGCTTTCCGGCGTCTATGCGGTCCCGGCGAAGGACGAGATGAAGACGAAGACGGCGAACGGCCGGCCGAAGGTGAAGCGGGCGAGAAATGAGCGCGCGAGCCAATGATTGGCCGGACCGGCTGTTCGAAACGCTCAAGCGCGGCGGCATCCGCCAGGTCGGCTATGTGCCCGATGCCGGCCATGCGCGGCTGATCGATCGCTGCCGCGCCGACGATGAAATCCGCGATGTGGTGCTCACCACGGAAGAGGAGGGCGTGGCGCTGGCGGCAGGCGCCTGGCTCGGCGGCGAGCGTGCCGCGCTGCTGATGCAATCGAGCGGCGCTCGGCAATTGCATCAACATGCTTTCGCTGGCGCGGACCTGCCGCTTTCCGCTGCTGATGCTGATCACGATGCGCGGCGAGTGGGAGGAGTTCAATCCCTGGCAGGTGCCGATGGGATCGATCGTCGATCCGGTGCTCAAGCTGTGCGAGGCCGAAGTCTACCGCGTGCACGACGCCGGACGAGGTCGCCGGCACCGCCGAACGCGCCGTGCAGCAGGCCTTCGGCGACGAACGCATCGCCGCCGTGATCCTGTCGCAGCAACTGATCGGCAAGAAAGTGTGGACCAAATGAGGCTCGAGCGCCGCGCCGCCATGGCCACGCTGCTCGCCGACCGGGGCGATGACCTGCTGGTCGTGCCCGGCCTCGGCTCGACCACCTGGGACGCGGCCGCTGCCGGCGACAACGACCGCAATTTCTATCTCTGGGGCGCCATGGGCGGCGCCGCCATGATCGGTCTGGGCCTTGCGCTGGCGCAGCCGACAGCGGCGCGTCGCGGTGATCACCGGCGACGGCGAGATGCTGATGGGGCTCGGCTCGCTCGCGACCATCGGCATCCAGCGGCCGCGCAATCTCGCTGTCATCGTCTTCGACAACGGCGTCTATGGCGAGACCGGCATGCAGCCGAGCCACACCCAAAGCGGCGTCGATCTCATCGGTGTCGCCGGCGCCTGCGGCATCGCGACGTGCCTCGACGTGCGCGATGAGGATGCGCTGGCCGACCTTGCCGCGCCGGCTGAAAAATCTCCGCGAGACGCTTTTCGCCCGCGTGCTGATTGCCGCCGAGGAGCCGCCCCGCGTACTGCCGCTGCGCGACGGCGTTGCGCTGAAGGAGCGGTTCCGCGCCGCTATTGGCGTTAAACCATAGTTTGGCGTGCGGAGCGGTGTTCTGGACAGTGTGGATTCGAGCCTTTATAACGCCCGCGCCTTGCTGAGCGGCCCATCCGGGCCGGCCCGGCGCCCAGGTAGCTCAGTTGGTAGAGCACGTGACTGAAAATCACGGTGTCGGTGGTTCGATTCCGCCCCTGGGCACCACAAAAACCCAACAAACACCGGCGCTTATGGAAACCGCCTAGGCTCGATCTGAAAGCCATTTGCTCGGGGTCACACCAGGGGCACAAAATTGGGCCACTACCTTGCGCCCCGGGCGCGCCGCCATCGCACCGGTGGGCTCCGCTACGCCTACCGGTGCTCCGGCACGGCGCGCCCGCTTCTTGCGGCCGGAATAGGTGGCCGCGCGTTGCTTATTCTGCTCGCGCTTGATGATTGCCAGCATGGCCTCGCGTCAACGTTTGTAGCCGCGCGGCTTGGGGTCATGTTCATCTCCGCTCCGATTCCAGGGATGAGTTCGGATCGAGCGGGTATCCGAACTACGTCGCAGCCCCAAACCTTGGGCGCCTCGCTTTCCCGATTTGCTCGACGTGTCGAGTTTTCCGGTTGTGGCAAGACTCGCACAGCGAACGCGAGCCTATCGAGTGCCGGATAGGGGTCGCCGCCGGCCTTGATCGGCAGTCACGTGGTCGACAGCGTGGCGGGTTCGATCCGGCCGATCTGGAGACATGCTTCACAAAGTGGATGTTCGCCGCAACTTGAACCGCGTAAGCGCTGCCATCGTTGCGTCGTGTAAGGCCACTTCGCCATTCGGTCACCCAATCAATGCCTTGACATCGAATGACCGGAGCCGGGCGCGCCGCGACACCGAGCGCCATGGAGAGCGCCACCAGCGGATCGATGCGGCCCGTGACTTCGCGCTTCGACAATTTTCGATTGCCGGCGGCATCGAGCTCGACCTTGGCGTTGGCCGCGGCCATCGTCAGCACCGGATGACCGCCGTGCAGCAACTTGCCCTCTTCAACCAGCCGCTCGAGCACGTCGACAGCCGGCGAGATGTCTTTGAAGCCTTGGCCGAAAGGCACGAGCTCGACGTTGCAGCCGATCGCGACGAGCTCGCGCTTGATGTCCTCGATCCGCCACCGATCGAAGGCCAGCGCTCGGATGTTGTAGCGGCCGTGCAGCTCGGCGATCTTCAGCGCGACGCCTTCGGGTCGGTCGTGCGGCCGGGGAACGTCAGCAGGTGTCCCTGCTGCGCCCAGAGGCGATACGGCATGCGGTCGGCGTCCTCGGCTCGTACAAACGTCTCGCCCGGCAACCAACAGAACGGCAGCACGTCGAATTCGCCGTCGTCGCCGGCGAACACCAACACGAGAGCAGTCATGTCTTTCGTGGCGCCAAGTCGAGACCGGCATAGCACGGCGCGGCCTTTCAGATCCGGACGTCAGAATGTTCGCCGCACGCCTTCCACGCCGCCATGTCGATGAACTGCGCGGTCGCGTCGACGCGCTGGTTTAAGATCAGATTTCGAAAGCTCATTTCGGCGCCGGCATTCGTTGCGCCTGCAGTGCCAGGCGCTTCACGTCTTCGAGACTGCGGAAATCGCCCAGCGCGGGATTTGCCTTGCTTCCAGGTCGCCAGCTTCCACGGGTCGACTTCGGGCGGCGCCGTGTAGAGCGTCAGATGGAAACCCGGATCGACGATCTCGCCGCGCTCAATCGCAAGCCGTAATCGATCAGCTCCGACATCGGCGCCTATCGCGGCGCCGCTTGCGTCGAGATGACCACCATCAACGGCTGGGCGCGACCGCCCAATGCGGTGCCCAGCGCGTCATACAGCGCGCGGCTCGGCACCTGTGCGAGCTCGTCGTAACAAACGAAGGACGGGAAAGCCGTGCACCGGCGCGACGTCGGCGGCCAGCACCGCGAACGTCGAGCCGTTCTCCAGGTCTTCGAGCTCTTTGCGGAATCGGACGATGTTGATGCGCGTCGTTCAGCCACGGCGTGCGCGTGATGATGGCGACCATCTCGTTGAAAACACGCGCCGGCCTGAAAGCGTGTGCAGGCGACCGCATAGCACTCGCCGCGCGGCTCTGCTCGGCCCGGACAAGGCACAGAGACACAGGGCGGCGGCGAGTTGGTCTTCCCGTTCTTGCGAGCCACCGACAGCACGGCCGTTCGAACCAGCCGATTGCCGGCCTTGTCGGTCCTGTAGACGGCGCGGATAAACTTTTTCTGCCACGGCCGCAGCTTCAACGTCGTGCCGGCGAACGGACCCGCCGTGACAGGGCAGCGTTTCGACGAAACCGATGACGCGCTCGGCGCGACTGAGGCCCGGCTGCTCCCACGGATGTACGTCGCGCGAGATCACGGGACGTTTCTTTGCGGTCCGTTTTGGGTCGTGGCGCCAATTCCCGCTCATTCCCATGGTGGTGGCCTTAAAGTAAGTATCAATTCGACTGACGGGGCGGTCCGCAGTATTGATCGCATATGTTTTCTTGATGCCCCCCCCGGGGGGGCCGGTTCGTCAATGTCCGCTATAACTCCAATAGCGGACAAATACGGCTCCGGTTGGATGTCCGCGCGCGGCGCGCTGTCCGGATTTGCCGAGGGTGCTGTCGGTCGCGAATTGCCGTTTCATGTCCGCTTTACCCCCAAAAGCGGACATTGCAGTGCACTAGGCGATGTCCGCTTTGTGCCAAAAGCAGACATCAGGACATGGCATGATCCACCGTTCATTTTAATTTCCACTCGTCACATTGGTCCATCTGAGCTTGGAACGCACCGCTCGCGCCCGTCAGTATCGTAACGGTCTGCCGAGTTGTATGTGAACAGACCCAACGCTGAGCCTGTTTGTCTTCTGCTGGGACCGGTATCGGTGGCTTCTTGTCATCTACCGGGAGCGGTACTGGCGGGAGCGCCTCAGTTTTATGAGGCATGAACCGAAACGTTACTACTCCCACAGCTCCTACTGCTATTACTGCGGCTATCACCCAGGCGACTGCCAACTGCACCTTAGGCGACATGGAAGTACTCCCACAGCGACGCTCTTATCTATTGACAGCCTAAGGAACGTTGAGTCACACGGAAATCCACATGAATGATCTATGTCCGCTTTACCCCCAATAACGGACATTTGCAGTTCCTCATTCGGTCACCATTCATCCGCGCGCGCGAGTAGAGTTGCCGGCACGGCAAGGCCAAGACTTTACTCATGCGAACCTGCCAGGGCTCGAAACAGACCAGCACCACGTGGCGCGCCTACTACGCGAGATACCAAAACGCCAAGACTGCAATCACAAGCAGTGCGAGGACAAATCCCGCTATTTTCATGGTTTTGTCGAATGCAACATCTTCGACGTCAGTGACATGATCGTGCGTTGCCATTGGAGCCTCCATTATCAGAAGGAAGCAGAATCCAGTTTCGTACTCTTATCCCGAAACAGAAATAGACGTTTTGACCTCAATCAAATCGGGCCACTCCAGTTTTCAAATTAGGCCAATGGGTTCGGAAACAGGCCAGCACCCAGCCGGGGCATAAGAACAAATCCGACATCTAGAACATTTATGTTGGATCGCACGACAGGCCGACGTCCGCTATGGGTCAAAAGCGGACGTTCGCACCCCAGTTTTGTGGGTCACCTATAAACTGCTAGCCTCGTGTGTCGCGTCTTTGATCAAGGAGGCGACTATGCTGAAAAAAATGGTGCTGGCGGTGGGACTGACAGCGATTCCCTCAATCGCACTGGCCCAACAGCAGCAATGCCAACTCGAATGCACATGGGTAAACCAGAAAGGCGAAAAAACTAAGGTCACTAGAAGTTGCCACGCCTTGAATGCTAGCGATTGTACAAATTTGGGACGCGCAGAAACAGGAGGTAACAAGACGTGTCAGGGCAATATCACGTCGAATTGCGTCCAAGATCCACCATAAAAAGCAGACATAAAACGCTGCGGAATGTTCTGCTTTATCCCCAAAAGCGGAAATGCGCAGCGCAAAATGAGATGTCCGCTTTGGGTCAAAAGCGGACATGTGCAGCGCAAGCGCCATGTCCGCTTTACCCCCGAAAGCGGACATGTGCGGTGCAACTAGGGATGTCCGCTTTGTGCCAATAGCGGACCCATGCACCGCAGCAAAAAAAATCAGGGAGGGCCTCTCCCGCGGTCAGTTTCGTGTACTTGTCTGCTGAGTGCCTTTTTAACAAATTCTACGGAATCAATTGCCGCCCCAAGTTCGGTGCGAAACTGCTCGATCGCTTCTTTCATCGGCGGCGGCAGGTCTCCCCACCAGTCAATAGCTTGAGACATCGCTTCTTGGACGGTTCCCAGCATGTCCTCTATTGCAATGTCACGATAGGTTCTCGCCATAGCAGTTCAGTAGTCCCAGACGACCGGTACGCAACGAAATGTGTCGCCGTCGACCGCCACATGGCAGAGGGACGGGAACGGCAGGTGAGTGGCCACCAGCGAGCTCGCGGTTCGCCGCCAGCTCCCGCAAAAGACTGACGCGGACGCGGGCCGCCTCCTCGGGGTCGTGTTCGAAGCCGTTGTGCCAGTCGGGGTGATCGAACCCGACCTGGAACACGGCGTCGCCGGCGAACGTCAGCCGGTCGCCGCCGGACGCCAGGCGGACCACGCTGTGCCCGGGGGTGTGGCCGCCGGTGCGACGGACGACCACGCCCGGCGCCACCTCGTGCTCCTCCTCGAACGGCCGCAGCTGGCTGCGGTACTCGTTCACGAACCGCTTGGCCGCCCGCCGAAGCGCGTCCGGGAATCCCGGCGGCATGACGGCGCGGGAGAAATCGGGCGACTCCCAGAACTTGAGCTCGGCGGCCGCCACGTGGATCCGCAGATCCGGACGCAGCCGGTCCTTCACCCCGTCGATGAGCAGCCCGCCAATGTGGTCCATGTGCATGTGGGTCAGCACCACGTCGGTCACGGATGCGAGATCGATGCCGGCGGCCTCCAGTCGCCGGACCAACCGCCCGGCTTGCGGCAAGTTCAAGTCCGGGTCCATCCCTAGCCCAGCGTCGATGAGGATGGTCCGGCCGCCGCTACGCACCACGACCACGTTCAGTGGCCACTCGAGCATTTCCGGCGGCAGGAACTCGTCCTCCAGCCAGGCCGCCCGGACGGCCGGGTCGACGTTGTGCCCAATAGTCCGGCCTGGAATTGGCAGCACACCATCGCTGATAACCAGCACGTCAATCTCGCCGACCTTCAGCGCGTAGCGCGACGGAACCATCTCGTCGGGTTCTACTGCGGTGGTCCTGCGCCGGGTAGCTGATGAAGATTGTGCGGACATAATCATTCTCCCTCGAGGGAAATGGTATCGGACGTAGGTGAATGATTTCGGACGCGACGATAAACATAGAACGGCGGTAATCAGTTGGACCTTGGTCCCGCGTCAAAACGTCCGCTTTGGGTCAAAAGCAGACATTTGCACCGCAAAACGTCATGTCCGCTTTGGGCCAAAAGCAGACATGTGCAGCGCACAAGCCGATGTCCGCTTTGTGCCAGAAGCGGACATTCTCAGGCGCCGTTGGAATGTCCTAGTGCCAGTTCCAGACATCGGACAACTGTTTAGTATAGCGGTCGGGAGCGGGAGATAGATGATCTTACATGCTGAAAAAGCACACAGCAGGAGGACGAAAATGACAGTTGCAGTGAAGCCGACCGTGACACGAAAAGGTAGTGAACATACTCGCACGGCTCAGTCTGGCGGTGCTGTACGGATTTCTGGCGTTAGCCCGCAGCACACCCCCGCGACGAAGATCTGGTTTGGAAAGGTCAGCAACGAACCTGGTTTCAGATCTCTACCGCATCATCACGGAGAAGCCGAGACAGGCGGTTACGTCTTTAAGGGAAAAGGGCGCATTTACTGGGGAGCAAACTACTCAGAGTTCATCGACATGACTGAGGGCGATTTTGTATTCGTTCCGGCGCATATGCCTCACGTCGAGGTCAACATGAGCACCACCGAAGAATTAGTGTGGCTGACGTGTCGAACACCAGACAACATCGTGATCAATCTGCCTGACGTCGAGGATTCGGTGCTTCAGGGCTATCGGCGTCAGTAGTCTGCGTGCCGCCGCGCTGAAAAAAAGACGTGGTGAAATCATTCTCTTTGCAAAAACAACTCGAGTTCTTCAAAAAACCTTAGCGCTGCTGGTTCGCCGGGCAATAAACTATGGTTGTGACCTTGTAGAGCCACAAAGCGAGCTCCCGGTATTGTTGCCGCGAGCTTGCGCCCTTCTTCGAAGGGCTGCATGAGATCACCACGAACATGCAATACAAGAGTCGGCACGCTCACCTGAGGCAGCAAATACTGAACGTCAATATTATTCACGGTCTCATAATATTTAACCGCGCAATCAGCGGACGCAGTCATTCGCTGCAGCTCATTAAACGCGTCCGCTTGCTCCTTAGTAGCATCTGGCATGATCCGCGAGGTAAACAATTGCCGGAATGCAGGATCGTCTGTCCCCCAACCCAGCTTTATAAGGGTCGTCATAGCCTTCCGTTGTTCTCGTTCTTCGGCGCTGCGCTTGTAGCCGCCGAGCGCAAATCCACCATACAGGATGAGGCGTGACACACGTTGTGGATGCCGAACGGCGTAAGCAATCGAAACTGCGCAGCCCTGTGAAATACCAAGCAGCGGAAAACGTTCTAGTCCGGCAGCGTCTACCACCGTCTCAAGATCGCTGACCCAAGCATCAAGGGAAATTTCAGGGACATCCCAATCCGACATGCCATTGCCACGAGCATCATACCTAATCAGCGTATACCGTTTTGCAAGATTTTGTAGAACTGCGCGCCTTAGTGGATTCTGCCAGTCGTATTCGAGGTGGTTGAGCCAGTTTGCGGTGCGCACAAGAGGCGGGCCGCGACCTGCTTTCGCCCACGCGAGACGCACTTGATCCGGTGCACGACAATAGTTGATTTGCTGCGTCAGAGCGATTTTATCGCCTTCATTCTGAAAATCCTGGTCAATGTCCAATGCAAAAGCTTCTACGCGTTTGTCGATGTTTTTTAGCGACTGGGGCCCGAGTGGTTGGAAGGTGAATGGAATTTTCCCCTCAACCTGGTCATGGACTTGGCTGGAAATACAAAGGCCATTCGGCCGAGCTAAGCCTTCGAGGCGAGTGGCTATGTTGACCCCGTCGCCATAAATATCTCCCTCGTCAGGAATGATGTCGCCAATATTTATGCCAATCCTGAAATTCAATCCGGCGATCGTTCGGAATATCCTTGTTGCGCGAGACCATGCCGCGCTGAATTTCTATCGCGCAGCGAACAGCATCAACAGCACTAGCAAACTCGACCAGGGCGCCATCGCCGGTTGACTTAACGATACGACCGTGGTGCTGCTCAATTTTTGGGTCGAAAAGCGAATGACGGACAGATTTAAGTGCCGCGTGTGTGCCTTCCTCGTCACGACCCATAAGCCGACTGTAGCCAGCGACGTCTGCCGCGAAAATGGCAGCCAATCGCCTATCTACCCGCTCTTCGGCCATGTCGGTGGCACCGCCAACTATATCAGCGGCGCCTAATTTATGGTTCAGGGCCGTGGCTGTCTATCGAGGCCAGAATGTCCGCTTTGGTCCAATAGCGGACATCAGCTGGTGGCATCAATCGCCAATCCGGCCTGACATCGAACCCGTCTTTGCACAGACGGTTGATGCAGAATTGGTGCCCGCTCCGGCTTAGGACCAACTCGTCGCCGCATCCAGCGCAAACAGCTGGCAGTCGTGACCCTCTGTTGTGTTCCTCGGCTCCCATTATTTTGCTCTCGGAAAAATACCGCCGGGTGACCGGCGAGTTGATTTAGCGAGCGCAGCGCGAGGTGATCCTTGTCGCCAAAACCCCCAGGGCAACTATCCCGGCGCTCAGCTTTGTTTTTGATCGCTGCCTTAAAACGACTGGACCGGCCCGGTCTTGTCATTTCCAGCCAAAGTTTTGGCATTCGACGCCGGGCTTAGAAAGTTCAGCGCAACGGGAGTTGTCCGGCACCAGTATACCAAAGAGAACGATGTCCGCTTTGGGTCAAAAGCAGACATTTGCAGTGCAACAGCCATGTCCGCTTTACCCCCGAAAGCGGACATGTGCAGTGCACTAGGCATGTCCGCTTTGTGCCAATAGCGGACATTCCGCCATTCATTCGATCACCTCGTCGGCGCGCGCGAGTAGCGCAGGCGGCACGGCGAGGCCGAGCGCCTTGGCTGTCTTGAGATTGATCACCAGCTCGAACTTGGTCGGCTGCCTGCACCGGAAGGTCGGCTGGCTTCTCGCCCTTGAGGATGCGATCGACGTAGCCCGCCGCCGCCGGAACATGTCGACACATCAGGTCCGTAGGAGATCAGGCCGCCAGCGTGCGGCGAAAATCGCGTAAGTGATAGACGGCCGGCAATCGATGTTCGGCGGCAAGCGACATGATCAGCGTCGCGATGACGCAGTGAACGCCGTCCGCGGTCACGATCAAACCACCTTCGGCGCGCGCGCGAACGCCGCATGCCGCGTCGATTTCGCCGTGTCGTGCACGATGCAGCTTGCAATCTCCAACGCCGAGCGATGGCGCAGCCGCCTGGATTGCGGCAAATCTGACATCCCGGCCGATTGCCGGATTGCGCATGACCGCTACCCGCGTGACGCCCGGCGCGATCTCTTTGAGCAGTTCCAGCCATTTCCCGCTCAAGTCGTATTCGAACGAGTGAATCCGGTGGCATTGCCGCCCGGCCGCGCCAGGCTTTCGACGAAGCCGGCGCCGACCGGATCGACGACGTCGCGAACACGATTGGCACGGTGCGGGTTGCCTGTGCAGCGTGCGAGCGCTGAGGCGTGCTGTGGCGCAACGATGACGTCGGGCGCGAGCTGCGACCATTCGGCCGCAGATCTGCGGCAGTCGGTCGGCATCGCCGCGGCCCAGCGGATGTCGATCCGCACGTTGCGGCCGTCGATCCAGCCCAATTGCTGCAGCCCCTGCCGAAATGCGCCGAGCGAGCCTGCGTTCCAGCGTCGTCGCAGGCGCATCAAGAACGCCGATGCGGCGCATCTGTCGGCTTGCTGCGCACGCGCCGCGAACGGCCACGCAGCCGCCGCGCCGCCGAGAAGCGTGATGAACTCGCGCCGTCTCATGTGCCGCCCCGAGGCTCAGACAGCAGCATCGTAGCGAGCTAAGACCAGCGACTGGAACGGGCTGCCGAATGTCCGCTTTGGGTCATAAGCAGACATTTGCAGTGCAAAAAGTCATGTCCGCTTTATGCCAATAGCGGACATTGGCCGAAATGACGTTCGATAAAACAGAAAGACCGCCTCGCGGCGGTCTCTCCGAAATCCGATCAGGTACAATTAAGCCGATCAGCCATCGCACACGGACAGACCAGTGCAGGCCCCAAGGGTGAAGTTCGCCTTCTCCTTCGTGCCCGCCGCGATCTCCAGCGCTTCATCGGAAACCTCGAAGGCAAGTATCTCTTCTTCAGTCTTCTCAAGTCCCATCGTGATGTTCGTCATGGCATTGATCCTTCTAGGGGTATGGTTCTTATTTATTCTTTTTGCTTACGCTTTCGCGACCTTCTTCCGGTCAGGCTTGCCACTGATTGCTTCGCGCGCCAACCGCTCGGCGCGTAGCTTGGCAGTGAGTAGGCGAGTTGCCTGTTCCTTAGCCTCATATGCGGAGGCTGCTTTCACGCCTTCCTGTTTCCACCGAAACAAGCGTTCGACGCGCTCTTTTTTTATTGAGGGTATTGAGGGCATGATTGATAACGCCTTGCTGTGAGATGGGATCCGGTCATTGGCTCGTGCCCACCAACGCGCCAATACAACATTGCCCGGTGATGGACTGTATATGGGTATCAACATCCCCGAACGAAGCCATTAACCGTAACTTGAAAGTAATGGACGCAACGGCGTTAACCTTATGCCGGGATCAAAATCTGCCGATTTGTGTGTTTAGTATCTTTGAAGCCGGCGCGTTGAAACGCGTGGTGATGGGTGAAGACGAGGGTACGTTGGTTACCGCTTAGCTTTACCTTCTTTTTTTGTGAGGTGAATCATGATTGCTGATACCAAAAAAACATCCGAACAAAAGATGCAAAAAACCGTCGAGAGTTTTAAGGCATCGCTGGGCAAGATCCGAACCGGCCGCGCCCATACCGGCCTGTTGGAACATATCAAAATCGACTATTACGGCACCCCGATGCCGATCAATCAAGTCGCCAACCTGACCTTGATCGATGCCCACACTATCGGCGTTCAACCTTGGGAAAAGAAAATGGTCGCGACCGTCGAAAAAGCGATTCGCGATTCCGACCTCGGGCTCAATCCCGCGGGCCAGGGTGATGTGATACGCGTGCCGATGCCGGCGCTGACCGAAGAGCGCCGCCGCGAGTTAACCAAAGTCGTCAAGCACGAGGCGGAGGACGCGCGCGTAGCGGTGCGCAATGTGCGGCGCGATGCGATTTCCCACCTCAAGGACGCGTTGAAAGCCAAAACCATTTCCGAGGACGACGAACGCCGTGCTCAAGACGACATCCAGAAACTGACCGATAAGTTTGTCGCGGAAATCGACAAATTGAGCCACGCAAAAGAAGCCGAGATGATGACCGTTTAACGGGTCACGCCGTTTACTCGCTACCCCTGCTTATACCGTGTCCATTTTCTCGAGTCCCACGCAAGAAATCCCCGAGGCTCCGGCGATTCCCCGCCACGTCGCCATCATCATGGACGGCAACGGCCGCTGGGCGAAGCAGCGCTATTTGCCTCGTGTAGCCGGTCATCGCAAAGGCGCCGATGCGGTACGCGAAACGATACGCCGTTGTGTCCAGCGTGGCGTCGAATACCTGACGTTATTCGCATTCAGCAGTGAGAATTGGCGTCGTCCGCCCGAAGAGGTCAGTGTCCTGATGCAGTTGTTCTTGAGCGCGCTCGAGCAGGAAATCTCGCGCTTGCACGAAAACAATATCCGCTTTAAGGTGATCGGCGATTTGGACCGCTTCGATGGCAAGATCGTAGAACTGATACGAAACGCCGAAGCACTAACGCAGAACAATGACCGCTTGACTCTAACAGTGGCCGCAAACTATGGCGGGCGCTGGGATATCATGCAGGCGGTGCAACGGTTGTCGCGCGATCGTCCGGAGCTAGCACCCCGATTCGATGAGGCGGACCTGACACCCTACCTGTCCATGCACTACGCGCCGGAGCCGGATCTATTCATTCGTACCGGCGGTGAACAGCGCATCAGCAATTTCCTCCTGTGGCAACTCGCCTACACAGAGCTGTATTTCACGGATACCCTATGGCCGGATTTCAACGGTAAATCACTCGACTCGGCAATTGACTCCTATCAATCCCGCGAACGGCGATTCGGTCGCACGAGCGACCAACTGCAGGCCGCGAAAATTGGTAAGGCAAGCAACGTCTGACGCTTCCAACTACAGTTTCTAGGTTGAAAATCTCCACAGCTAAGGGACCGTAGGCTCGCCATGTTGCGCACTCGTCTTCTGACCGTCGCCGTGGTCTTCCCCGCGTTTCTCTTGGTGCTGTTTTATTCCCCCGTGAGTTATTGGTCGGCAATTATTTTATTGTTGATGGCCGTGGCGGCTCATGAATGGGCGCGGCTGTTCGATTTCAGCCAGCCTGTCGCAATTGCCTATGCGTTGGCGACGCCGGTCGTAGCGTGGTTGCTATGTCGAGGCGGGATGACCTTACAGCCGAGCGCCGCAGTGACGCAGATACTTTGCGTCGTCGCAGGTGTATTTTGGATTGCAGTCGCGCCCTTGCTGCTGCGCAAGCGGGTCAGGATCGAAGGTCTTGTCGCACCCTTGATACTCGGTTGGCTGGCGCTGATTCCGCTCTGGGCGGCACTAGTTAAGCTTAAAGAGTTTGGGCCGCTGTACGTGTTTTTCGCCATGGGGATCATTTGGCTTGCGGATACCGCTGCTTATTTTAGCGGTCGCGCATTTGGCAAGCGCAAACTCGCGCCGGACATCAGTCCCGGTAAGACAGTCGAGGGGGCGCTTGGCGCTCTGGTCGTGGCAGTGCTGTACGCAGTTATTTTTGTGTCCTTGGGGCAATATTTCGGGACAATGTCGTTCAGTGGTTTGCCATTGTTGATAGCCGGATTTGCTGTAATTGTCGTATTAAGCATCGTCGGCGATCTATTCGAATCGTGGCTCAAGCGGCAGCAGGGCAAGAAGGACAGTGGGAACTTGTTTCCGGGGCACGGTGGTATACTCGATCGCATCGATTCATTGATCTCCACCATGCCTGTTGTTGCTCTAGCGCTTATGTGTTGCCGATCGAATTGGGGCATTCTGTGAAGCAAGTAACACTGTTGGGGTCCACCGGCACCATAGGCGTCAACACGCTGGATGTGATAGCGCAACACAGCGATAAATTTCAGGTATTTGCGTTGACGGCGAACGGTAACTATCCACGCCTAGTCGAGCAGTGCGAACGCTTCAAACCCGCCTACATCGTGCTCAACGACGAAACCCATTTTGAGCGCTGCCGCGAGCTCTTGAAAACCAAGGGACTCGATAGTCAACTGCTGTGTGGTCAGGCGGCGTTGGAGCAGGTCGCATCCAGCCCTGAAACCGATATCGTCATGGCTGCGATTGTCGGTGCGGCGGGATTGCAACCCACCTTGGCGGCGGCCCGCGCCGGTAAGCGCGTGCTGCTCGCGAATAAAGAAGCGCTGGTCATGTCCGGTAATCTAATGATGGATGCAGTGCGCGAACACGGCGCGGAATTACTGCCTATCGATAGTGAGCACAACGCGATCTTTCAGGCGATGCCGGCGGACCGTGAACTCGGGTTGGCGCGCGGTGGAGTGACACGCATAACGCTTACCGCTTCCGGTGGGCCGTTTCGCGCGATGGATCCGGCGGACCTCAAACACGTGACCCCCGCTCAGGCGGTAAAGCATCCGAACTGGGTAATGGGGAAAAAAATTTCCGTCGATTCCGCCACGATGATGAATAAAGGTCTTGAAGTCATAGAAGCCTGTTGGCTGTTCGACGCGCGGCCTGACCAAGTCGAGATCGTCATTCATCCCGAGAGCATCGTTCATTCCATGGTCGGTTATCGCGATGGATCGGTGTTGGCGCAAATGTCGAATCCCGATATGCGCACCCCCATTGCCTATGGTCTAGGTTATCCCCAGCGTATCGAAGCCGGCGTGGCGGAACTCGATCTTGTCAAAATCGGCACGCTGCATTTCGAGTCGTTAGATCCCGTGCGATTTCCCTGTGTTGGGTTGGCCTATCGAGCGATCGCCGCCGGTGGTACCACGACGGCGGTTTTGAATGCGGCCAACGAAGTTGCCGTGGAATCGTTCCTCAACGAAGAATTGTCGTTTTCCGCCATCTATGATGTCATCGATTTTGTACTCGGAAGGATTAATCCGAGACCGGTTACTCATCTCGACGATGTTTTAGCGGCCGATCGCGAAGCGCGGGCCGCGGCGCGCGATTGGGTGATGTCCAAAGCCGGCCGCCGCGGTAGAGTTCAAATAGGAGCGGTTACATGAATTGGTTGTTTTATCTGTTTGCGTTTGCCGTTCTGTTGGGCATCGTGGTGGTGATACACGAATTTGGCCACTACTGGGTCGCCAGACGCTGCGGCGTCAAAGTGCTGAGATTCTCCGTCGGTTTCGGCAAACCCATTTTCAGCCGGCGATACGGCAGCGATCAAACGGAGTGGGCGTTGGGCGCGTTTCCGCTGGGCGGTTACGTAAAAATGCTCGATGAGCGCGAGGCGCCGGTTGCCGCAAACGAAGTACATCGCGCGTTCAACCGACAATCGGTATGGAAACGCATCGCCATCGTTGTCGCGGGACCGCTCGCGAATTTGTTGCTGGCCATCTTTTTATTTTGGTTCTTGTTTATTGTCGGTGTTCCGGGCAGCAAGCCCATTCTTGGCGAAATAGTAAAGGGCAGTGCGGCGGAACGGGCTGGCTTTGTATCCGGAGAGAAAATCGTCGCCATCGACGATGATCCGGTATTGACTTGGCATGAAGTGGGCTGGGCGATCACCACAAGGATGACGGGTAATACTCCCATTCAAGTTAACACAGAGGATGCGGCGGGACAGGTACGCGAGCGCATGCTCGACCCGACCGGATTGACCGATCAGGATTTAGAAAGCGATTTCGTCGCCAAGCTAGGTTTAACCCGTAATCGTCCGAGCGTAGAAATTGTCGAGGTCATGGCCGACAGCCCGGCGTTGCGGGCGGGTTTAATAGCCCGCGATGAAGTCTTCTCCATTAACCGCAAGCGCTTGTCCGGTGGCGTGCAGGAGTTCATAGAGACTATCCAAGCGAGCGTGGGTAAACCGTTAAATATAGAAGTTAAAAGAAACGGCGCGGTAATCCAGTTAACAGCTACGCCGGAAGCGGCGTCCGGTGGCGGGAATGCGAAGGGCATTATCGGCGCCAAGGTCGGAGAAGCCGATGCACCTACTTCCCGCGTTAAAGCGAGCTATTCGCCGATTCTCGCGCTTTCCAAAGCACTGGCGAAAACATGGGATATGAGTTGGTTAAGCCTTAAGTCGCTGGCACGCATGCTGATCGGCGAACTATCGGTGAAAAATTTGAGCGGTCCGGTAACCATAGCCAATTACGCAGGACAGTCCGCACAGATGGGGATCATCCAATTCATCAGCTTTATTGCGGTGATTAGCATTAGCCTCGGTGTTCTTAATCTGTTGCCCATACCGTTATTAGATGGCGGGCATTTGATGTATTATATCGCCGAGATAATTAAAGGCAGTCCGGTCTCGGAAAAAATAATGGAGGCGGGGCAACAAATCGGCCTAGTTCTGTTGATCGGGCTGATGTTCATTGCCTTTTACAACGACATCAACCGCCTCATCACGGGTTAACCAATTTATGAATTTTCGCGTGCTGGTTTGCGCCCTATGCCTTTTTTTTGCCATAGGCGCCCAAGCCATAGAACCATTCGTAGTCAAAGATATCCGGGTCGAAGGTATTCAGCGAATTGAAGCCGGTACGGTTTTCAGCTATTTGCCGGTTAGAGTGGGCGATGAGCTCGACGCGGATCGGGCGGCCGCCGCAATCAAGGCGCTATATGCGACGGGTTTTTTCTCCGACGTGCGGCTTGAGCGGGATGGAGATCTACTAATCGTCGTGGTGCAGGAGCGTCCTGCAATCGGCGAGGTCAATATTAACGGCGCAAAGGAATTCAAGGCGGACGAGCTCAAGGAATCGCTAAAGCAAATTGGTCTGGCCGAATCACGTATTTACGATAAATCAATTCTGGACAAAGCCGAAAAGGAGTTGAAGCGACAATACCTGAGCCGCGGAAAATACGCCGCCGAGGTGGCTTCGACTGTAACGCCTTTGGAACGCAATCGTGTCGCTATCGCGCTCAATATCGACGAAGGCGAAGTCGCTCGCATCCGCGGCATCAACATCATCGGCAGTCAAGAGTACCGAGAAAAAAAGCTGCTCGACTTGTTCGCACTCACTACACCCGGGATTACCACGTGGTTTTCGAAGAACGACCAGTACTCGAAGCAAAAACTGTCCGGAGACCTTGAGAATTTGCGTTCGTTTTATTTCAATCAAGGCTACCTAGAATTCAATATCGATTCCACTCAAGTACAGATTTCCCCGGATAAGGAAGATATCTATATCACGGTGAATATCGTTGAAGGGCCGAAGTATAAAGTTTCCGATGTCAAAGTGGCCGGCAACCTGACGCTACCCGAGAACGAAATTCGAAATATGATTTCGATGAAGCCAGGTGAATTTTTTTCCCGCGAAGAACTTACCGCATCCACCAAACGCATCGGTGACCGGTTGGCAAATGATGGCTACTCTTTTTCTAATATCAACGCCGCGCCGGAAGTGAATAAGGAACAAAAAACCGTCGCCTTCACTTTTCAAATCGATCCGGGTCGTCGTGTTTATGTGCGGCGAATCAATGTAACCGGCAATATCAAGACTCGCGATGAGGTAATCCGGCGCGAAATGCGCCAAATGGAGGGCGGCTGGCTGTCGGCGGAAAAGGTAAATCGCTCTCGGGACCGTATCGACAAACTCGGTTTCTTCTCCGAGGTCACGATCGACACACCTGCGGTTTCGGGAACCAACGATCAAGTCGATGTCAACGTCAATGTGGCCGAGCGTTCTACCGGCACCATACAAGTCGGTGCGGGGTACTCGGACATCGACAAGGTGGTTTTACAGGGATCGGTCAGCCAGGCAAATGTGTTTGGCACCGGTAATCAAGTATCGGCGCAGGTAAATTCGGGTAGAACGAACCGCGCCTACGTGCTGTCTTACACTAATCCTTACTACACCGTAGACGGTGTCAGCAGGGGATTTGACTTATATCACCGCATCAACGACACCACCGAGCTGGACAACGTCGACCACTATAAAATCAAAACCACTGGTGCGGGTGTTCGATACGGCATACCCATTACGGAAACCGACACGGTGAACTTCGGCCTCGCCTACGAACAAAGCCGCATCTCGTTGGTGGACGACAGCCCGCAACGCTATCGAGATTATGTCAGTGAGTTCGGAGAAAAGAATTCGACTATTAAGGGAGATATCGGCTGGGCGCGGGATACGCGTAATAGTTTCTTTTATCCAACCAAGGGAAATTATCAACGTATCTACGGCGAATTCGGCTTGCCCGGCGGCGATCTTAATTATTATAAATTGAACTATCAGCACCAGTGGTTCATACCGGTATCGAGCGCGTTCACTCTGTTACTCAATGGTGAACTCGGCTACGGTGATGGTTATGGAAAAAGCCGAGAACTGCCGTTTTTCAAGAATTTTTATGGCGGCGGGGTATCGAGTGTTCGTGGTTTCGCAACCAGTTCGTTGGGACCGAAGGACAATGACAACCGGGCGCTCGGCGGCGACCGGCGCATCGTGGGCGGCATGGAGTTATTCTTTCCGCTGCCCGGTGTTAAAGACGAGAAGTCCGTTCGCCTTAGCGTATTCGCCGATGCGGGCAACGTGTACGGCAAAGGCGAAAAGTTCGACCTAGGCGAACTGCGTTATTCCACGGGTGTCGCCTTGACTTGGTTTTCACCTATCGGTCCACTGAAGCTAAGCTACGGTATTCCGCTCAAGCGTAAACCGGAAGACAGGATTGAACGTTTCCAATTCTTGTTGGGCACCGTGTTCTAATTTTTTTACCATACTCCTAAAGACGATTAGGAAGGAGCATTACTTTGAAACAAGTCATACAAGCTTTATTTTTTGCATTAGCGTGTGTCGCCACGCAGGCGCTTGCGGCCCAAGAACTCAAGGTCGGATTCGTCAATACGGAAAGAATTTTTCGCGAGGCGGGGCCCGCCCAGAAGGCCCAGAAGAAGCTGGAAAAGGAATTTGCTGCGCGGGATGCGGAGTTGCAGAAGATGGGGAAGCAAGTCCGGGATCTGCAGGCCCAGGTCGAAAAGGAGGCCGTGACCATGAGCGAGGCCGATAAGCGCAACAAAGAACGGGACCTAGCTAACCTGAATCGCGAATTTCAGCGTTCCCAACGCGAGTTTCGCGAAGACCTTAACATGAGAAAGAATGAGGAGTTGGCGACGGTGCAAGAGCGCGCGAACAAGGTGATCAAGGATATCGCCGAAAGCGAGAAGTTTGACTTGATCGTGCAAGACGCGGTATTCGCCAGCAACAAGATCGACATTACCGATAAGGTTCTGAAAGCGCTCGGGGCAGACAAGTAAGCGTTGTGGTGGGACGCCGAGTCCATGGCCTTGACGCTCAGCGAAATCGCGTCCCGATTGGGCGGGGAAGTGGTCGGCAACGGCGCAACACTGGTGGCCGGCATCGGCACGTTGGAACGCGCGAAGCCCGATGAGATCGCGTTTTTAGCCAACCCCGTTTACCGCCAACTACTGAATTCAACGCGGGCGGCCGCGGTGATTGTGAGTCCCATCGATCGCGATCTCACCGAACGTCCGCGCATACTCGCGGCTAATCCCTACGCCTATTTTGCTCATGCCGCCGCGCTATTCGCGCCGGAGCATCGCCCTGATCCCGGATGTCATCCGACGGCGATTGTCGCTGCCAGCGCGAATATTGCATCGTCAGCAGAGATCGGCGCATTGGCATACATAGGGCCTGGGGCGATAGTTGGGGAGCGTGTGGTTGTTCATCCCCAAGTGCACGTCGGCGCCGATACCCGGATCGGGGCAGATTCTATCGTCTATGCGCATAGCGTTATTTACCACGGCTGCGAGATCGGTGAACGGGTGATTATCCACGCTGGCGCCGTGATCGGCGCCGATGGCTTTGGTTTCGCGTTCGATGCGGATCACTGGCTTAAGGTGCCGCAGGTGGGCCGCGTCATTGTCGGTAACGATGTAGAGGTAGGTGCGAATACCACGATCGATCGTGGGGCCATCGAAGATACGGTGATCGAGGCTGGCGTAAAATTGGACAATCAGATCCAAATCGGTCACAACGTGCGAATCGGCGCCCACACCGCCATCGCCGGCTGCGCCGCGGTCGCAGGTAGCACCAGCATAGGCCGGCATTGTAGAATTGGCGGTGGTGTCGGAATCGTCGGACATTTGAACATTTGCGATGGCGTGACGGTGACCGCGCGCACGTTAGTGACGAAATCGATTACCCAGCCCGGAATCTACAGCGGTGGCTTGCCCCATAGCGGTAACCGTGAATGGTTAAGAACGACGGCGCATCTGAGGCGGTTGGATAAACTACTAGAACGAGTACAAACCTTGGAACAAGAAGTAAAGGATATTAAGGGGAGAGCGGAATGAGTGAAATGAATATTGAAGAAGTGATGCGTCATTTGCCGCATCGCTATCCGTTCTTATTAATTGATCGCGTTCTAGCCTGCGAGCCCCACAAACAGATCGTCGCGCTGAAGAATGTGACGATGAACGAGGAGTTTTTCGTCGGCCATTTCCCCAACCATCCGGTAATGCCCGGCGTGCTGGTGATCGAAGCGCTCGCGCAGTCTGCGGCGATCCTGGCATTTCGGAGTTTAGATCGTAAGCCGGATGGAAAATCCGTGGTTTACTTCGTCGGGATCGATCACGCTCGATTCAAACGGCCGGTTTTCCCCGGCGATCAATTGATGCTGCACAGCGACCTTATCCTAGTGAAGCGCGGTATATGGAAGTTTAAGTGCGTAGCCAAAGTCCACGAAACGACCGTCGCCGAAGCAGAACTGATGTGCACCGAGAAAATTCTTTAATTAGTTTTACCAGGCCCTTGTATTTATGATCCACAAGACCGCGATCGTTGATCCCGGTGCCCAATTGGCGGGCGATGTCGAGGTTGGTCCCTATACCGTTATCGGCCGCGGTGTTCATATCGATAGCGGAACGCGGATCGGCGCCCACGCAGTGATCGGTGGGCCCAGCAGAATCGGTAAGAATAATCACATCTACAATCACGTTTCTTTAGGCCAAGCACCGCAAGATAAGAAGTACGGCGGCGAGCCCACATCGCTGGAGATCGGTGACAACAACACCATACGCGAATTTTGTACGCTCAATCGCGGCACGGTTCAAGACGTCGGCGTGACTCGAATTGGTAATAACAACTGGATCATGGCTTACGTCCATGTTGCTCACGATTGTCAGATCGGCGAACACATAGTGTTTGCCAACAATGTGCAACTCGCCGGCCACGTACACATCGGTGATCATGCTATTTTAGGCGGCTTCACCGGCGTGCATCAATTCGTACATATCGGCGCCCACAGCTTCATGGGTATTGCGACGATACTGACGCAAGACGTTCCCGCCTACGTGACTGTAGCCGGCAACCCCGCCAAGCCGTTCGGCATTAACAGCGAGGGATTGAGTCGCCGGGGATTCTCCAGCGATGCTATTACGCAGATTAAACGCGCGTACAAAACCCTCTATCGCAACGGACTGAGCTTCGATCAAGCAAAAGCGGAGATCGCTGCGCAAGTAAATGACTGCCCGGAACTCAAACTCCTCAGCGATTTTCTCAACGCCTCGACCCGAGGTATTGTGCGATAGTGCATCGAATCGGCATCATTGCCGGCGAAGCATCGGGAGATTTGCTGGGCGCTCGTCTAATGGAGGCCTTGAACACGCGTTTTCCCGCATTGGAGTTCTTGGGTATCGCCGGGCCGCGTATGCAGGCCCTCGGCGCCACGTCACTTTTTCCCATGGAAAAGCTAGCGGTCCGCGGTTATGTTGAAGTGCTGAAACATTACCGCGAGATACGACATATACAGCGCGAAATCACCGCAGCCTTTTTGCGTAATCCGCCGGACTTGTTCATCGGCATCGATGCACCCGATTTCAATCTCGGCGTCGAGCAACCTCTTAAGTCGGCTGGAATTAAGACCATTCACTATGTCAGTCCCTCAATCTGGGCGTGGCGCCGCGAACGAATTCATCGCATCAAGCGCGCGGTATCCCACATGCTGACGGTCTTCCCATTCGAAGCTAAGCTCTATGAAGACGCCGGCATTCCAGTTTCCTATGTCGGTCACACACTCGCTGACGACATTCCGCTGGAAATCGATCGAGCGTCGGCGCGTCGTTCGTTGAATATCCAGGCTGGAGAACCACTGATCGCGTTGTTGCCTGGTAGCCGCGCCAGCGAACTGGACTATCACGCCGAATTGTTTGCCGCCACTGCCGTCGAGTTACAAGGGACTTTGTCGCAAGCACGTTTCGTTGCGCCATTTACAACGCCGTCAACTCAGATGCAGTTCGAAGCAGCGGTGAAGAAAATCGGCGCCGGCCATTTGCGCATCCAATGCATGCAAGGCGCCTCGCAAACGGCGCTCGCCGCAGCCGATGTTGCACTGATCAAGTCCGGCACCTCGACTTTGGAAGCAGCGTTGATGAAGTGTCCCATGGTCATCACCTATCGCGTTTCCGCGTTAACAGCCTGGCTGATGCGCCGCAAAGGACGCGGGTATCTGCCCTATATCGGCCTGCCGAACATACTGGCGGGCGAATTCATCGTGCCCGAGCTATTGCAAGAAGACGCAACGCCGCAAAAGCTGGCACAGGCTGTGCTGCAGGTTTATCGCGATTTGAATCGGCGCGATGAACTAGAGAATCGATTTACGGCGATTCATCGTAGCTTGCGGCAGAATACCGCGCAGCGGATCATCGAAGCCTTAGCGCCTTATCTGACTCCCGCAACGCGGAACTAGATTTCCCCACGCAAACTGACCGCAACATCGGCGCCGACGTTTATGTCACCCAATCAATCGCAGCCGCGCGCAATTTTCATGATGGGTCCCACCACCAGCGGCAAGACCGGCGTCGCGGTGGAATTGGCGCAAAGAATTCCAAGCGAAATTATCAGCGTGGACTCGGTATTGATATATCGCGATCTCAATATCGGCTCGGCAAAACCCGATGCTGGAATCCTTGGTGCCGTAACGCATCATTTAATCGATATCATCGATCCGATCGAGGCTTATTCCGCGGCTGCATTTCGCCGCGATGCGCTGAAGGTAATGGCCGACATCGTATCGCGAGGCAAGCTTCCCATTCTCGTCGGTGGCACCATGCTTTATTTCAAGGCGCTGGCTGAAGGTTTGAGCACTTTACCCAGTGCTGACGCCGGCTTGAGAGCACAGATCGAGGCCCGAGCTAACCGTGACGGTTGGCCTAGTTTGCACGCAGAGCTAGCGCAGCTCGATCCCGACGCAGCCGCTCGACTTAAGCCCACAGACGCTCAACGCATTCAACGGGCACTTGAGGTCTGCTACCTCACTGGCGATGCAATGTCCCAGCAATTCGATCGGCGCGACACCGCCGCGTTTCCCTATGCTGTTTTGCCTATTGCGCTGTTGCCGAGCGATCGCACTGTGTTGCACCGGCGTATCGACATGCGATTCAAGGCCATGCTCGATCAAGGGCTCGTCGAGGAAGTAAGACAGTTACAACGACGCTACGCGCTCCACGCGGGCTTACCTGCCATGCGCGCAGTGGGCTATCGCCAAGTTTGGGAACACTTGGACGGTCAGTACGATAGCGCCACGCTGCTGGCTCGCGGTACGGCGGCGACACGCCAACTCGCCAAGCGCCAACTGACCTGGCTACGGGCCATGCCGGAACTAGTCGTATTCGATTGCCTGGAAAAATGCCTCGCAGATAACGTCACAAGCTATCTTCAGCGTCGGCTTGCACACGGCTGAGAGCCGCATGGATATTGGCTTGCAGGCAATGCAATGCCAGTCGGCAAGCTGGGTGCGGCTCGTGGCTTAGGTATCTGAAGTTTTTTGCTTGACCGAGGCCACGGCTCCACCGCGTGCGAACGATAGTTGCAGATCCTGTCCCACCGTAATCTGATCGCTCGACTTTACGATCGTCCCAACGTCGTTGCGAATAACGCTATAACCCCGTTGCATCACTCGGGTCGGATTGAGGTGGTGAAGATCGCCGCCGAGCCGCTGAAGGTCAGCGCCGCGTAGTGCGAGCGTTTGCCGTAGCGCATGAATCATGCGCACACCATTGCGCGAAACGCGCTCGTGCAGCGGCCGCCACGATGTCTTGTGGGCCGTAAAGCGTTGCGCCAGGTGTTGCAGTTTCCAAGTCAGAATTTCGATGCGGTGGGTTTGCGTCACGTGCAGGCGTGCGGCAAGTTGATCGAGTTGCTGCCGTTGCTGTTGTAAACGCGCGCCGGGATGAATCAGGCGCTGCGTCAGTTGATCCAGGCGCTGGGCTTGTACTTGGAGGAGACGTTGCAGAGACAGGTTCGCACGACGTTGGAACTCTAAAAGCATCGCGACCAAATCCGCTCGATCCGACGACACTCGTTGTGCGGCTGCGGTCGGCGTAGGCGCGCGCTCGTCGGCGACGAAGTCGGCGATGGTGAAATCGGTTTCGTGGCCAACACCGGTAACGATCGGTATCGGGCATGCAACCATGGCGCGCGCGACGATCTCTTCGTTAAATGACCACAGGTCTTCGATGCTGCCGCCGCCACGACATAGAATCAGAACATCGCATTCGCCACGGGCGCCGGCGCTGCTGATGGCTTGCACGATTTCTGCGGCAGAACCGTTGCCTTGCACCGCCGTCGGATAGAGCACGATGGGGATTTGCGGTGCGCGGCGTTTAAGCGTGGTCAACACATCGCGTAGCGCCGCGGCGGCGGGAGAGGTGATGACGCCGATGCGTTTTGGAAATGCGGGCAACGGCCGCTTGCGTACCGGATCGAACAATCCCTCCGCTTCCAATCGCGCTTTAAGCTTGAGAAATTTTTCGTACAGCGCGCCTAATCCGGCGCGGCGTAGGGTCTCGACAATAAGTTGATAGTCGCCGCGCGCTTCGTACAATGTCACCAACGCGTTTACTTCCACCGCATCGCCGTTCCCCGGTATCCATTCGGCGTGTTGATTGCGGTTGCGGAACATGGCGCAGCGCACTTGCGCTTTGGCGTCTTTCAGCGTGAAGTACCAATGTTCGGAGGTGGCGCGGACGAAGTTAGATATTTCTCCGCCGACCCAAAGCAGTGGAAAGCTGCGCTCGATTTGCTGCCGGACTTGCAGATTCAGTTCCGCGACGCTCAGCACATTTTGCGGACGAAGGCGTTGCTCGGTTTCGCCCATGTCGCCCTCAAGCATCCGCGACCAGTTCGATCCAATGCTTAACCGGCAATGCCGTCGCCGTTTGGATGTGGCTCTGGCAGCCGATGTTCGCCGTCGCGATCAAGCTCGGTTTGCCGAAACCCAAGTTGGCGATTTTATTTTTCAGCAGGCGTTGTGATAGTTCCGGCTGCAATAAAGAATAGGTTCCCGCCGATCCGCAACACAGATGAGCATCGGGCACCGGCGTTAATTCGTAGCCCATTTTTTGCAGCAAGTTTTCGACGATGCCGGTTAGTTTTTGTGCATGCTGCAAGGAGCAGGGCGGATGAAAGGCGATCTTGCCTTTGCTTTTTTGCACCGGCTCAAACAACGCGACAAAGCGATCCGCCTCCGCCGTGATGACTTCGCTGATATCTTTCGTCAACCCAGAAATGTGTTCCGCTTTCTTTGCGTAAGCAGGATCGTTGGCTAACATGTGGCCGTATTCTTTTACCGTCGTGCCGCATCCGCTCGCGGTCATGACGATAGATTCGATGCCGGCTTCAACGAACGGCCACCAAGCATCGATATTGCGGCGCATGTAGTCGAGTCCGTCGGCCTGCTGGTTCAAATGATAAGCAACGGCGCCACAGCAGCCCGCCTGTTCGGCTTTGACCAATGAGATGCCCAAGCGATCGAGAACGCGCGCAGTGGCGGCATTGATATTGGGCGCTAAGGTCGGTTGCACGCATCCGTCGAGCACCAACATCCTACGGGTATGGTTCGAGGCCGGCCAGGTATGCGCAGGCTGCGCTTGCGGAATTTTTCGTTTCAATAGTTCCGGTAACAAGGGTCTCGCAAGCTGACCAAGCTTTAAGGCCGGCTTGAAAATGGCTGGGTTGGGCAGCACGGCGGCAAGCGCCTTGCGCTTAAGGATGGCGGGAAAGCTTCGCCGAACGCGGCTTTCCACGAGTCCGCGACCGATGTCGACCAGACGGCCATATTGCACGCCCGACGGACACGTCGTTTCGCAGGCCCGGCAGGTTAAACAGCGGTCGAGATGCAATTGCGTTTTTTCGCTGACGTCTTTGCCTTCGAGCAATTGCTTCATCAAATAAATACGGCCGCGCGGGCTGTCTAGTTCGTCGCCGAGCAATTGATAGGTCGGGCATGTGGCGAGACAAAAACCACAGTGCACGCAGGTGCGCAGAATCGCTTCGGCCTCTAGGCCTTCTGGCGTCTGTTTAAAAGAATCGGTGAGGGTCGTTTGCATACTTAGAAACTATCCATGCGACCGCGATTGAATATGCGCCGGGGATCGAACGTACTCTTCAAGCGGCGATGAATGTCGGCTATAGCGGGAGTCAGTGCATGAAATACGGGGCCCTCGCCGCGATCGCTGCGGAAGCGCGTTGCGTGTCCGCCGACACCGGCGACGATTTGGCGGATAGATTCATGGTGCTCGTCGCTGACAAGCCAGCGCTGTCCGCCTCCCCATTCCAGAACTTGCCCACCGCGACATTCGATCGATGGAGCAGTGGATGGAACCGATAGTCGCCACAATGGGAGTGTCGATGCAAAGAATGTATTTTTCTGGTCGCGCACTCCACGCCAAAATTCGCCTGGATTCGCTACATCCGCGCCACCCAGTTTTATTTTCGCTGCCGCTACTCCACTCGATGTGCCGGAGAGCCGCACCCAGAGACGATCTCCGGCATGGTAGGTGGCCGATAAGGGCAATGGTTGCGCGGCCCAACGATTCATTTGCTCGATCGCGTTGCCCGCGGCCATATCGAATTGCAAGGTCTCTTCCACGATCGGCAATGGCAGAACTTTGAAAGAGATTTCCGTGATCACACCCAGAGTACCTAGGGCGCCGGTCATCAAGCGCGATGCGTCATAACCGGCGACATTCTTGATCACCTTGCCGCCAAAGCGTAGATCGCGGCCGAGGCCATCGATGATGCGCACGCCCAGCACAAAATCGCGCACCGAGCCGCGATAGGCTCGTGCTGGGCCGGACAATCCGGTAGCGACACAGCCGCCGATGGTGGCGTTATCGCCGAAATGCGGCGGCTCGAACGGCAGCATTTGTTTGTTTTCGGCGAGTATGGACTCGACCTCCCGTAGCGGTGTTCCCGCGCGAACGGAAATCACCAATTCGCTGGGTTCGTATTCGACCACGCCGCAATAGGGATTTGACGTCTAGGGGATCACCGCTGACCGGGTAACCGTAAAACGCTTTACTGCCACCACCCAGGATTTCGAGCGGCATCTCGTTAACCACAGCATCGCGGACACGCTCCGCCAACTGCGCGCGTATGTGTTCCATGGCCGTAACCTAAAACCGAGGCAGTTCGGGAAACTTCACTTGTCCGTGGTGTACGTGCATCGCGCCGAACTCTGCACAGCGGTGTAAGCTAGGCACGGCCTTGCCGGGATTGAGCAAACCCTTTTGGTCGAACGCGGCTTTGATGCCGTGAAAAAGTTCCCGCTCTTGATCGGTGAATTGCACGCACATTTGATTGATCTTCTCGATGCCGACTCCATGTTCGCCGGTGATGGTGCCGCCGACTTCGACGCAAAGTTCGAGAATTTGGCCGGCGAGTTTTTCGGTTTTTTCCAGATCGCCCGGCTTGCCCGCGTCGAACAATATCAGCGGGTGCAGATTGCCGTCGCCGGCGTGGAACACGTTCGCCACGGCGAGGCCCGCTGCTTCGGTGAAAGCGTAGATTTGCTTCAACACAAACGGCAGCGTTCTGCGCGGGATCGTGCCGTCGATGCAATAGTAATCGGGTGAGATGCGCCCGACCGCCGGAAATGCCGCTTTGCGGCCTGCCCAAAATTTAAGCCGCTGCGCTTCATCTTGCGAGAAGCGCACTTCGATGGCGCCGGACTGTTCCAGTATTTCCTTCATGCGCGCCATTTCGTCGCCGACTTCTTCGGCCGTACCGTCGGATTCGCACAACAAGATCGCCTCGGCATCGCGCGGGTAACTGGCATGAATATAATCTTCCGCGGCGCGTATCGCCGGCTTGTCCATCATTTCCAATCCGGCGGGAATGATGCCGCCAGCGATGATGTTGCCGACGGCTAAACTGGCTTTTTCCACATCGTCGAATGCGGCGAGGATGGCTTGAGCGCACTCGGGCTTAGGCAATAATTTCACCGTGACTTCCGTCGTCACGGCGAGCATGCCTTCCGACCCCGTGAGCAATGCGAGTAAATCGTAGCCCGGCGCATCGAGGGCCTCCGAGCCGATTTCCAACAGTTCGCCTTCGATGGTGACCACGCGAATTTTGAGAATGTTGTGCACCGTTAAGCCGTACTTCAAGCAATGCACGCCGCCGGAATTCTCCGCCACATTGCCGCCGATGGAGCAGGCGATTTGGCTCGACGGGTCAGGCGCGTAGTACAGGCCATACTGCGCGACGGCTTCGGAAATCGCAAGATTGCGCACGCCGGGCTGCACGCGCGCGAGGCGCGCCAACGGATCGATGGAGAGGATGCGCATGAATTTGGTCATCGACAACAACACGCCTTGCGCGTGCGGCATCGCACCGCCGGAGAGGCCCGTGCCTTGGCCGCGCGCGACCACCGGCACATTGCTTGCGTGACAAAGTTTGAGAACTTGCTGGACCTGTTCTTCCGTTTCAGGCAACGCGACAATTAACGGTGTCTGGCGATAAACCGACAGGCCATCGGTCTCGTAGGGTTTGAGATCCTCGCCGGCGTCCAGCACGTTGGCTTCCGGCAAAATTACTTTGAGCTTGGCGACCAGTGCGTCTTTTTCCAGCAGAGGCGGGAAAGTTTCAGGTTTACCCATGATACGATGCGCGTAGGTCACGCCTTAGTGAATTTAAGCTCAATTTTATCACGTTCACGGATACGCCCGATGCCGAACTTTGCCGCCAATCTATCTATGATGTTTACCGAAGTAGCGTTTCTCGATCGCTTCAAAGCCGCCGCTGATGCGGGGTTTCGCGCCGTGGAATTTTTGTTTCCCTACGAGCATGCGCCGGATGAAATCGCAGTGCGCTTACAACAAAACGGACTCACCCTAGCGCTGTTCAACTTAGCCCCGGGAAATTGGGAAAAAGGCGAACGCGGCATGGGGATCTTGCCGGGCCGCGAAGCGGAGTTCGCCGCGTCGGTGGAAAAAGCGATCAGCTATGCAAAAGCGCTCGACTGCAAGCAGATTCATTGCATGGCCGGCATCGCGCCGGCAAACATCGCGCGCGATCGATTGAACGACGTGTTCATTGCCAACCTTCGCTTTGCCGCCGCGCGCCTCGCAAAAGAAAATATTCGCGCGCTGATCGAACCGATTAACTATTACGACATTCCCGGTTATTTTTTGAATACGCAAGCACAAGCGCGCGAGCTCATCGATCGAGTCGGCAGCGACAACTTATTTTTGCAGCAGGATCTTTACCATTGCCAAATCATGGAAGGCCACCTCGCGCAAAAAATTAAAGACTATCGCGATATTGCATGCCACTATCAGATCGCCGGCACGCCCGGCCGTCACGAGCCGGATGTGGGCGAAATCAACTACCCATTTCTATTTGATCTAATCGACGAACTAGGTTACCAGGGATATATCGGTTGCGAATATCGGCCGAACGGCGAGACCCGCGCCGGTCTAGGCTGGGCCGCGCGCTACGGTATTTCGAAATAGCCGACGCTTCAATAATTTTTGTGCGCATCGCGCACGCGGTGTCTGTCAATCAAACAAGTCCGCGTGCGCCATGCGCACCCTACGCTTGTTGTGTGGTTCGCCAGGAGCCGCGCCCAGCTTGCCTCCTAAGATAGGGTGGCTGGAGATGGGCTCTCTGATTGCCTCCTAGGCCGATCAATTTAAAAATCCGCTTACTGTTTCCAGCCACCCGCAAAGGATTTGTAAACAGCAACCAACGACGTCGCGCCCGCCGTCTGCGCTTGCGCCAAGCGGTCGCGCGCGGCGAGGAGTTCCCGCTCCGCATCGAGCACGGCAAGGAAGTCGCTGGTGCCTGCGCCGAAGCGGGCGCGGGCGATGTCGGCGGCCTTGCTCGCCGATTGTGCCGCGCCGAACAGGCTTTCGGTTTGGCGTTGCGTGCGCGTGAATGCGGCCAACGCCCCTTCGGTTTCTTCCAGCGCACCGAGCACCGCTTTTTCGTAATTGATGACCGCCGCTTCGCCGCGCGCTGACGCCGCCGCGATTTGCGCGCGATTACGGCCGAAGTCGAGCAGGGTCCACAGCAGCGACGCCCCGAGGTTGTAGGCAAACGCGGCCGATTTACCGAGGTCGCCTAGGCGCCCGGCGTTTAGTCCTAGGGTGCCGCCTAAGGTTAAGCGCGGGAACAATTCGCTGCGGGCGATGCCGATGCGTGCGGCGGCCGCGGCAACTTGTTGTTCGGCGGCGGCGACATCGGGCCGACGGCGCAGCAAGTTTTCCGGGGAACCGATGCTATTTAACGCAACCGGCTTAATACCCGGCAGCGCTTTCTGGGCCGCGAGTTGCGTATCGAGGGCCGTGGGCACTTGGCCCGTCAGCACGGCGATGCGATAACGCGTGCGGATAAGCGCGGTTTCGAGTGAGGGAATGGTGGCGGCGGTAGTCTGCACCAACGCGCTGGCGCGTTCGGTATCAAACGCGCTGCCGCGGCCAACGGCGAGCCGGGCTTCGACCAGCTTCAGCGCGGCGCGCTGGGTTTCCAGCGATGCCTTCGCCACGCGCAGTTGTTCCTGCAAGCCGCGCAACTCGAAATAGTTGCGCGCCACTTCGCTTGCGACGCTGACCTGCGCGGCGCGCACCAGCGCTTCGTTCGCCAACACTTGTGCTGCCGCCGCTTGCCGCTCGCTGCTGAAGCGGCCGAATAAATCCGCTTCCCACGCGACGTCGAAACCAGCGGCGAACACGTTGTTCGTTTGCGGTTCGCCGAACGCGTCGCGAGCGCGCACCCGTGCCGCTTGGGCGGATGTACCGATGCTAGGTTTCGATTGCGCGTCGGCGAAATTCGCCAGCGCCCGCGCTTCGCGCAGATTTGCACCGGCGATGCGTAGATCGGTATTAGCCTTGATGGCTTGTTCGACCAGGGCATCGAGTTCCACATCGCCAAAACCACGCCAGAACTCCGCCACCGGCTCAGCTTTGGTTGCCGGGGCGTTGGCGAAATCAGCGGCGAGCTTCGCCTTATAGACCGGCAGATCCGGCGTGGTGGCGCAACCCGTTGCCAATAGCGCGATGGCGACCACGTGAAGTTTATTGGGCATGATCATTTCGTGCTCTCCGGGACAGTACCATTTTCGCCTGGATGGTAGGGATGGGCCGAAGCATCGACCGCGGCGCGCAAACTAGCTGCTTTGGCGCGACGTTTGGCGGTGCCCTTGCGCAGCAGCACATAGAACACCGGCGTCAGAAAAATACCGAACAAGGTCACGCCCACCATGCCGGAGAACACCGCGATACCCATGGCGCGCCGCATCTCGCTGCCGGCGCCGGTGCTGATGATGAGCGGGATTACCCCGGCGCAAAAGGCAATGGAGGTCATCAAAATCGGCCGCAGCCGCAGGCGGCAGGCTTCGATCACCGCGTCGACCACGTCCTTGCCGCGCTCTTCCAATTCCTTGGCGAACTCAACGATCAAAATAGCGTTCTTACAGGCCAGGCCGACCAACACAACCAGCGCGACTTGAGTAAATATATTCAAATCGCCCGGCTGCATAAATGGCGGGAAACTCGAAATCCACACGCCGAACAGCGCCGACAGTATGCACATCGGCACGATCATGATGATGGCCAGCGGCAGACTCCAACTTTCGTACTGCGCCGCGAGCACCAAGATCACCAGGATCAACGATAGAATCAGCACCGCCGCCAAGGTCGGAACTTTCCAGTTGGTGCCGGGAATGCCGGCGTCGCGCGTTAGCCGATCTTGATAGGACAATTCCGTCCACTCATAACCCATGCCGCGCGGCAACTGGGTGAGGAGTTTTTCGATCTCGCCCTCCGCTTGGCCGCTGGAGAAACCGGGGTTCGGCGCGCCGTTGATGTCGGCCGAGGGATAGCCGTTGTAACGCGTGACGCGAGTCGGCCCGAAGGTTGGATCGACCTTCATCAGCGAGCCGAGCGGCACCATCTCGCCCTTGCTATTTCGCGTTTGAATTTGTGTGATGGCTTGCGCGTCGGCGCGGAACGGCGCATCGGCCTGGACGATGACTTGATAGGTCTTGCCGAAGCGGGTGAAATCGTTGACGTAGAGCGAACCGAGATTGATCTGCAACGAATCGTAAATATCGTTCAGCGCCACCCCCATTTGCTTGGCGCGGGTCCGGTCCACGTTGGCGAACAGTTGCGGCACATTGATATCGTAAGTAGAGTAGGGCGTGCCGATGCTGGACTTGGGATTGCCGTAGATCTGCCCGAGCGTTCCCCATACCGCGCCGAATAAGGCTTGCTCACCTTGGCCGCTACGGTCCTGCACCTGTATCTTGAAGCCGCCGGCGTTGCCCAAGCCGTCCACCGCCGGTGGCGGCACGACAAACATGCGCGCGCCCTGAATCTGCTGGATCGCACCGTTTACCCGGCCCAAGATACCGAACTTGCTCAGCTCGGGCGTAGTGCGTTTTTCAAAATCATCCAAACCAAAAAATACGATGCCTTCATTCGGCGCCGCCGAAAATCCGGCGATGGACAATCCAGGAAATGCGACGGAGTTTTCGATGCCCGGCACTTTAAGCGCGATGTCGCTCATTTGACGAATCACCGCTTCGGTGCGGTCCAGCGATGCACCGGCGGGCAGTTGAGCGACGCCGATCAAGTATTGTTTATCGGGCGCCGGAACAAAGCCCGGCGGAACGCGGGTGAACAACAGCGCCGCGGCCGCGAGCAGCAAGGCGTAAACCACCATGGCGATGGATTTGCGTCCGAGGATGCCGGTAACGCCGCGGCCGTACGCGTTGCTGCTGCGGCGGAAGAAGCGATTAAAGCCGCGGAAGAACCAGCCGAACAGCGCGTCCATGATGCGGGTCAAACGATCTTTCGGCGCATCGTGGGGACGCAGCAAAATCGCCGACAAAGCGGGGGAAAGAGTCAGCGAGTTGAATGCCGAAATGACGGTGGAAATCGCGATGGTCACAGCGAACTGTTTGTAAAACTGGCCCGACAAGCCCGGCACGAAAGCAAGCGGCACGAACACCGCGCACAACACCAGCGCGATGGCGATGATGGGGCCGCTCACCTCCTGCATCGCTTTGATCGTGGCGTCGCGCGGCGTCAGCCCATTCTCGATATTGCGCTCGACGTTTTCGACCACGACGATGGCGTCGTCAACCACGATACCGATGGCGAGCACCAAGCCGAACAAAGTTAGCGTATTGATGGAAAAACCCAACGCCAGCAACACCGCGAAGGTGCCGATGATCGACACCGGCACCGCCAGCAAGGGAATGATGGATGCGCGCCAAGTTTGCAAAAAGATAATCACCACCAACACCACCAGCAGCACCGCCTCGACTAACGTGGTCACGACTTTCTCGATCGAGGTCTGCACGAAACGGGTGGGATCGTAGACGATGCTGTACTGGACCCCCGGCGGGAAGTCCACCTTCGCGCGCTCCATCGCCGCACGAACGTTGTTCGATAACGCCAGCGCATTGCTGCCCGGCGCCTGAAACACCGCGATCGCCGCCGCTTCTTTGTTGTTGAGCAAGCTGCGCAATGCATAAGTGTTGCCGCTCATCTCGACCCGGCCTATATCTTTGATGCGCACCAATGCGCCGGTGGCGGGCTCGGCGCGCACGATGACGTCGGCGAATTCTTCTTCTGTGCTGAGGCGCCCCTGGGTGTTGAGTTGCAGTTGAAAATCAGTGCCCTTGGGCGAGGGCGGCGCGCCGACGACCCCGGCCGCGACCTGCGCATTTTGTTCGCGGATCGCCGCGATAACTTCACCTGCCGTTAGGTTGCGCGCGGCGAGTTCGTGGGGGTTGAGCCAAATGCGCATGGCGTAGTCGCCCGCGCCGAATAGCAAAACCGAGCCCATGCCGGGTATGCGTAACAAATCGTCGCGGATGCGCAACTGGCCGTAGTTACGCAAATACAGCGCGTCGCGGCTGTCATCCGGGCTTAATAAGTGAACCACCATGGTCAGATTCGACGACTGTTTCTCGGTCGTCACGCCGATCTGCCGTACGATGTCCGGCAGCCGCGGCAACGCGCGATTGATGCGGTTTTGCACCGCCGTCTCCGCTGCCTCCGGGTCGGTGCCGATTTTGAACGTCACCGTCAAACTCATCACGCCGTCGGCCGTGCCTTGGCTTTCGAAATAGAGCAGGTTATCGATGCCGTTGATCTGCTCTTCCAGGGCGTTGCGACCGTCTCTGAAATCACCCGCGGATTAGCGCCAGGGTACTGGGCGCGCACCACGATTTGCGGCGGCGCGACTTCGGGATACTCGGAAATCGGCAACTGAAATATCGACAGTGCGCCGATCAGGAAAATAAAAATCGACAATACCCCGGCGAAGCGCGGCCGGTCGATGAAGAAGCGCGAGATGTCCATACGTGCCTTAACTCTTATCCGCGGGTTTGGCTTCTTCTTTACTCGGCGGTGCGGGCGGCGCGGCGACCACGGGCATACCTTTGTCGTCCACTTTCATCATCTGGGGCGTAACCGGGGCGCCCGGAAAGGCGCGCTGCAAACCATCGACGATGATATTCTCTCCAGCCTTGACGCCGGTGACGACGCGCATGCCGTCCACCAACGCAGCGGGTTTGACTTCGCGCGGCTCGACCATGTTGTTCGCGCCGACCACCATCACGATCTTGCGGGTTTGGTCGGTGGTGATGGCGCGATCGGGCACCAGCGTCGCCTCGTAGGAGCCGCTGCCGATAAGCTTGATCCGCGCCGACAGTCCCGGCGTGAATTGGCTATCGGCATTGTCGAACACCGCGCGGGCCCGCATGCTGCCGGTCGCCGGGTTCAGATGATTGTCGACAAAATCCATGCTGCCATGATGCGGATAACCCTCCTCGTTGGACAGGCCCATCAGCACCGGATTGGCCGTTTCACGGGACGACGGCCGCGTCCCGTCGCGCGCGGCGCGGACATATTTGAGATAGGTCGCCTCGCTAGCATCAAAGTAGGCGTAGACGCGATCCATCGATACGACGCTGGTTAGCACGGGTTCGCCGGCGTTGACGAGATTTCCCGGCGTCACGGTGGCGCGTGAAATACGGCCGTCGATGGGCGAGGTGATGCGGGTGAAACTCAGATTCAGTCGCGCGCTGTTCAACTCCGCTTGCGCTGCTTGGATGGAGGTGACACCGTTGCGCACGGCGGCGCGCAGTTGATCGACTTCTTGCAGCGAAATGGCTTGCATGGGCAGCAACTTTTCCGCGCGCGCGAGCTCGCTCTTTGCCAGGCCCCACTGGGTGCGGGCGGCGGCGATCTGTGCCTCGACTCTCGCGGCCTCCATGGCGAATGGCCGCGGGTCGATGGTGAACAGCACCTCGCCTTTTTTCACCTTTTGACCTTCGCGGAAATGCACTTTGTCCAACGTGCCGGCGACCCGCGCCCGGATGTCGACGGATTCCACGGCCTCCAGGCGCGCGGTGAACTCGTCGAATTCTTGAACCACTCGTTTAGTCACAGGCGCCACGGATACCGGCGGCGGCCCGCCGGCGCCTTGATTGGCGTTTGCTTCGGAAGTGGCCTTGCCGCAGCCGGCTAGTAAAATTCCAGCGCCGAGGGAGGTGAGCAAAAAGACGTGAGATAACGAGACGGTCATAGAATCCTCTTAGTTGGTAGCCGACAGCAAGCGTTAGTAGTCGATAGCGAGCGGTATTTTTCGACAGCGAACACTAGGGACTGCGCATTAAAGCCCCACCGCATTCATTAACCAACGGATTGAATACAGAAATTTTGTGTTTTCTTTTTTTGAGCGGGAGCGGCATTACGATTGCGCACTGCACCATTTGGATTGTACCAGCCCCTTTTGGTTCCCGTGTTACAGCGCAATTCCTAGAAATCGCTCCGCCAGGAGGCGCACCCAGCTTGGCTGACAAGCCATGATGACCGGAGAACCGCGTCAGTATTGGCTTCTGGCGCATGCCATTTTCTACGACAGCGGTTTGTCAGGATGGCGGCTCGCGGGTACACTTTCGATTGCGGTATCGAACTCAATTACAATTAATACGGAGGTAGTGATGCAAATACTAAAACGCGGAATCGCCGCTGCAATTGCGGCCTGTTTCACATTGACGTCGACCCTAAGCGCATTCGCGCAAACTCCTTTACAAAAACTCGGCAAAGCGGAAGGTCAAGTCGACATCGTTGCCTGGCCGGGCTACATCGAGCGCGGCGAAACCGATAAAGCGTTCGACTGGGTGACTGAATTCGAGAAAAAATCCGGCTGCAAAGTGAATGTAAAAACTGCCGGCACCTCGGACGAAATGGTCGCGCTGATGAACGAAGGCGGCTTCGATTTGGTGACCGCGTCGGGCGACGCGAGCATGCGTCTCATCGTGGGTAAACGCGTGCAGCCGATCAATGTGAATTTGATTCCCAGCTTCAAGAACATCGACAAGCGTCTGCAAAACGCGCCGTGGCACACGGTGAATAACGTTCACTACGGCACGCCTTATCAATGGGGCTGGAATGTGCTGATGTACAACACCAACGTGTTCAAGGACAAGGCGCCGACGTCGTGGAAAGTGGTGTTCGAAGAGACCACGTTGCCTGACGGCAAATCCAACAAGGGACGGGTGCAAGCCTTCGACGGGCCGATTTACATCGCTGATGCGGCGTTGTATTTAATGAAAGCGAAGCCCGAGCTTGGCATCAAGGATCCGTACGAACTCAACGAGGCCCAGTACAAGGCAGCGCTCGATCTGTTGCGTGGTCAACGTAAAATCGTCGGCAAATATTGGCACGACGCATTCGTGCAAATAGATGATTTCACCAATGAAGGCGTGGTGGCTTCGTCGTCGTGGCAATTCCAAGCGAATGTGCTCGGTTCAAAAAAACAACCGATTGCCACCGTTGTCCCGGTGGAAGGTTCGACGGGCTGGGCCGATACCACCATGATGCATTCCGAGGCGCCACACCCGACCTGCGCATATATGTGGATGGAGCACTCGCTGAACAAGAAATTACAAGGTGACTTGTCCGCGTGGTTCGGCTCGGTGCCGGTGGTGCTGGAAGCCTGTAAGGGCAACGCGCTGCTCGGCGACGACGGCTGCAATCGCCAAGGTCTAGGCAGCTTCGATAAGATCGCGTTCTGGAAAACGCCCACGAGCAAGTGCGCGACGCAAAACAACCAATGTATTCCCTACCACAAGTGGGTGTCCGACTACATTGCGGTGTTGGGTGGGCGATAAGTCATATCTCGATTCTTAAATCGATTTAATAAGGCGCCCACCCTCACCCCACACCCTCTCCCGCCGGCGCGGGAGAGGGAGTTGTCCCCTCGCCCCGTTTACGGGGAGAGGGTTAGGGTGAGGGGGCGTCGTAACAAAAACAGATAACGCTAAAACAAAGTGACCGCAGGCATCACCCTAAAAGACGTGTCCTGCATATTTCCCGCAACAGGTAAAGCGCGCGAGGTACGCGCCGTTGACAATGTCAATCTGGAAATAAAGTCAGGCGAGTTTTTTACTTTACTCGGCCCATCGGGTTCCGGCAAAACCACGTGCTTACGCATGATAGGCGGGTTCACCCTGCCGACTTCCGGCAAGATATTCCTCGGCGACGAGGATGTGACGCAAGTTCCGCCGTATGCCCGGCCTGTCAATACGGTATTTCAAGACTATGCTTTGTTTCCCCACATGACTATCGCGGAAAACGTCGCCTATGGTTTGATGGTGAAGGGCGTCGACAAATCCACCCGGGTGAAACGGGCGAACGATATGTTGGAACTGGTGCGTTTGCCCGGTGTCGGCGATCGTCGACCGGCGCAACTCTCCGGCGGCCAGCGCCAGCGTGTGGCCTTGGCGCGGGCGTTAGTCAACGAGCCGGAAGTGTTGCTGCTGGACGAACCGCTCGGTGCGTTGGATCTCAAGCTGCGCGAACAAATGCAAAGCGAATTGAAGCAACTGCAGCGCCGCCTCGGCATCACCTTTTTATTTATCACCCACGATCAGCACGAGGCGCTGTCCATGAGCGATCGCATCGGCGTGTTCAATCAAGGCAAGATCGAACAAATCGGCAGCCCTGCGGAAATCTACAACGCGCCGACAACGAAATTTGTCGCGCAGTTTATCGGCGCCGCCAATGTGCTTGAAGGCGAGCAAGCGCGTAAGCTCACCGGCGCCAACGCAGCGACGTTGCGTCCGGAGCGGGTGGTTTTTACCGATCTGGCAAGCGCGCGAGTACAAGGCGAAGTAGAAGAGATTCAATACTTCGGTTCATTCTCCCGCGTTCGAGTCGGCATCGACGACACATTTTTGACCGCCGATATTCCCGCCAGCAGTGATGTAGCGCTACCGAATGTCGGCGACCGCATCGGTTTGAGTTGGGACGACAGCGCCGTCCATGCGCTTGCCGACTAACGCACCGTTCATTAGCGAGACGCTTGAATGAATACCGCGGTTTCGTCCAGGCAGATTCCACCGGACGGTTTATTGCGCCGTTTATCGGACTACCTCTATCACCATCCACGCGTAACGCTCGCCGTGCTGCTCGGGCCGCCACTGCTGTGGTTCGCCGTCATGTACTTGGGCGCATTGTTTGCATTGCTCGCCAATGCGTTTTTCCGGCTCGACGAATACACCGGCCAAGTGGTGCGCGAGTTGGGCTTGAGCAATTTTGTCGAGCTATTTCAACCGGCCAATCGCGACATCGTCATCCGCACGACGTCGATGTCGCTGCTGGTGACATTGGCCTGCGCGATCATCGGTTTTCCCATCGCTTACTACATGGCGCGCTATGCTCGCGGTGCGAAAAAGGCGCTGTTGTACGTCGCCATTATGTTGCCGCTGTGGTCGAGTTATCTGGTGCGGCTCTACGCGTGGAAATTATTGCTCGCAAAGGAAGGCGCCATCGCCTGGTCGTTTGAGCAACTGCATTTGACGTGGATGCTTGATGCAGTGCTCAGCGCACCCTTCATTGGCGCCAACTCCTTGTCGTTCTCACCGCTCGGCACATTCATCGTGTTTGTTTACATGTGGCTGCCGTTCATGATCCTGCCGATCCAAGCGGCGCTGGAGCGGATTCCACCGTCTTATATCGAAGCGTCCGGCGATCTGGGCGCGAAAGACTCCACCACGTTTTGGAAAATCATCTTGCCGCTCGCCATGCCCGGCGTCGCGGCGGGTTCGATTTTTACTTTTTCGTTGACCTTGGGCGATTACATCATTCCGCAGGTGATCGGCAATTCCACGCCCTTCATCGGCAACGTGGTTTACAAGCAGCAAGGTGTGGCCGGCAACATTCCTTTTGCCGCGGCATTTTCGTTGGTGCCTATCGTGGTGATTTTCGTTTATCTTTGGTTCGCCAAACGTAAAGGCGCGTTCGATGCGCTCTAAGACGCCGCTTGGATTGCGCTTCGCGGTATGGGGTGGCGTCGCTTTTCTGCACATTCCTTTACTGCTCATCATCGTTTACGCATTCAGCACGGAAGACAAATCCTATATATTCCCGCCGCCGGGACTGACGACCAAATGGTTCGCCGTTGCCCTGGAACGCGATGATGTGTGGCGCGCTATTAAACTCTCTGCGCAAGTGGCGTGCTGGGCGACAGCCATTTCCATGCTTCTTGGAACGCTAGCGGCTGCGGCGCTTGCGCGCACGAGGTTTTTCGGTCGAGACTTCGTTTCGATACTGTTGATCCTGCCGATCGCCTTACCGGGCATCATAACCGGCATCGCCTTGCGCTCGGCGTACCACACCCTCGACATTCCATTTAGTTTTTGGACCATCGTCATCGGCCACGCGACTTTTTGCGTGGTGGTCGTTTACAACAACGCCGTCGCGCGCTTGCGCCGCACCAGCCCGTCGCTGCTCGAAGCCTCCATGGATCTGGGCGCGAACATGTTTCAAACCCTGCGCTACATCATTTTGCCGCAGCTCGGCTCGGCGTTGCTGGCGGGTGGTTTGCTGGCTTTTGCGCTGAGTTTCGATGAAGTCATCGTCACCACCTTCACCGCCGGCCAGCAGTCTACGCTGCCGATTTGGATGTTGCAGGAACTTATCCGGCCCCGGCAGCGTCCAGTGACTAACGTCGTCGCTGTCATAATCATTGCCTTGACCTTTATCCCTATCATCGCCGCTTACTGGCTAACCCGTGGTGACGAAGCGCCCGCCGCCCACTGATAAAGGAACCTCTGATTAAGTCCCTCGCCGCGATGGGCTTTATCAGAGGTTCCTTAGGAGATCATCATGTCGCAACTATCTGTTAAACCGATTACCGATTTATTCATCGATGGCCAGTTCGTCACCGGCAAGGGTGAAGCCGAGCGCGTGCTTAACCCCTCGACCGGCGAACTGCTGGTCGAAGTGCGCGAAGCGACCGTCGAGCAAATCGATCAAGCGGTGAAGGCGGCGAGCCGCGCCTTTGCGACTTGGGGCGAGACTACGCCCATGGAGCGTTCGCGTTTATTGCTCAAGCTCGCCGATGCTATCGAAGCAAATGCAGAAACGTTTGCGCGGCTGGAATCGCTCAACTGCGGCAAGCCCTATGCGCGCGCGCTGGGCGACGAGATTCCCGCTATCGCCGATTGCTTCCGTTATTTTGCCGGCGCGGCCCGCTGCATGAGCGGCGCCGTGACCAACGAGTATTTACCCGGCCACACCAGCATGGTCCGGCGCGATCCCATCGGTGTGGTCGGTTCCATCGCGCCGTGGAATTATCCGCTTATGATGGCAGCGTGGAAACTCGCGCCGGCGCTAGCGGGTGGCAACACGGTAGTGCTAAAACCATCCGAGCAAACGCCGTTGACGGCGCTGTACCTGGCCAAAATCGCAGCGGATATTTTTCCGAAAGGCGTGCTGAATGTGGTCTGTGGCCGCGGGGCGACGGTCGGGCAACCGCTGGTGGAACATAACGGTGTGCGCATGGTGTCGATCACCGGCGATATCGCCACCGGGCGAAAGATTTTGAACGCGGCTTCGGCGACGTTAAAGCGCACTCACCTGGAGCTGGGCGGTAAAGCGCCGGTCCTAATATTCGACGACGCCGATTTATCGGCAGTGGTCGAGGGCATACGCACCTTCGGCTATTACAACGCCGGGCAGGATTGCACCGCCGCCTGCCGGCTATACGCCGGCGCGAAAATTTACGATAACTTAGTCGCCGATCTTTCCAGCGCCGTGAAGTCCATCAAAGTCGGTTTGCAAGACGAGCCCGACGTGGAAATCGGGCCGCTGATCAGCGCGCGGCAACGGGATCGAGTCGCAGGCTTCGTCGATCGAGCGAAACAAGTAAGCCATATCGAGATCACCGCCGGTGGACAAGCCCGCGCCGGCAGCGGATTTTTCTACGAGCCAACGGTCATCGCCGGCGCGCGCCAAGACGATGAGATCGTGCGCAAAGAAGTGTTCGGTCCGGTAGTGTCGATCACGCGCTTCAGCGACGTCGACGAAGCCATCGGTTGGGCCAATGATTCCGACTACGGATTGTCATCTTCGGTGTGGACACAAGACATTGCCAAAGCGATGAAGGTCGCCAAGAAACTCCAATATGGCTGCACCTGGATCAACACCCATTTCATGCTCGCGAACGAAATGCCGCACGGAGGCCTTAAATCCAGCGGCTACGGCAAAGATCTCTCCATGTATGCGTTGGAGGATTACACCGTCGCGCGGCACGTGATGGCGAAGTTTTAGGTCTATCAAGCCGGAACCGGCTTCCAGCTTGGTTCGTGGATTGGTATGGCTTGAAAAGCAATACCCAAGAGGCTCTCAGGCGATGCGTTGCCACGAGGCAAGCTAGATATGCCTCGCGGCAGCACAACAAAAAATGTAGGGTGGGTGCAACCCGCCGAACAACCATGCTTTTGAGTTTTAGTTTTTAGCGATCCTCTCCGATCTAAAAACTCTTAAAGCGCTACGCCGGTAGGGTGCGCACGGCGCACGCGGCTAGGAAATTGAGCGATGCGGGAAACGCGCTACGTGCGCGTTGCGCGCATTACACCTGCTGCTACTGTTGTCGCTAGCGCTTAGTAAACCGACCCAGCGGTCACGCTACGCTCGGGGCGCTACAATAGCCTTGAGCTTATTCCGGATAATCCTTACGTGTCCCAAGCCAAATCCCTCAAGCAATATCTGTTGCTGTACGCCATCGGCTTTCTCGCCCTGGTCACCATTGCCGGTGGCTTGGGTGGTTATGCGCTGTATTTTTGGCATCAATCTTCGCGCGAAACCTTGCGGCTCAATTCCATGATGCAGCAGGTTCAGGAGATGCGCGGCAGTCTTTATCTGCAACTAAAGGAAGTATTCGATTCTATTTTTCTAGCCGATGACGATGCTATTAAGCAATATCGCGAATACGAGCAACGTATTCAAGTTCATTTAAACCGTCTGGAAAACATGGCTCGCGGTGCGGATGAACGGGCGGCAATCAATGGGCTACGAAAAAGCTATCAAGCGCTGCGCGATGTGGGTGGATCGATATTGCAAGGCGCGGCGAATATGCCGCTCAAGGAAAAGCAGCGGGTGTTGAATACCGAATTGGAGATGCACGGCATCAATAACCACGAGGAGGCGATCAAACGCATCGAGGCGCTACTGAACTTGCAACAAGCGCAACTCGATGAGCGGCTGACCAAGCTCAACCAATTGGTGCCGCTGCTGCTCGCGTTGCCGTTTCTACTCGCCTTGATGCTATTAGTTTTCTCGCGCTTGTTTTTGCAACGGGCAGTCGTCGCACCGCTCGCTGCGCTGGAGGATGCGACGGCGAAAATCAGCGCCGGTCGGTTGGATGAGCGCGTGCCGCTCCGTGGTCCGCGTGAATTGCGATCCTTGGCGGAAAAAGTAAACGGCATGGCGAGCGACTTGGCCGAAAGCAGGCAATCGTTACTGCGCGCTGAAAAACAAGCGACCTTAGGATCCCTCGTTCCGGTCTTGGCGCACAATATTCGCAATCCCATCGCCGCGATCCGCGCCACGGCGCAGGTAATCAGCGATCCCGCACTGACGGCGGAGACGAAAGAAGATCTGGCGGGCATCATTGCCACCACTGATCGCTTGGAGCGCTGGACCCGCTCGTTGTTATCCTATCTGCATCCCATGAAGCCAAGTTTCACTCGCACCGAGTTGCGCCGGTTGTTGGATAATGTGCTGGACCTTTGCCGCCTACGCATCGGGCAAAAAGATTTAACCGTTGTGCGAGATGGGGACGACGTTGACTTGTTCGTATCGCTCGATATCGAGTTGATGGAACAGGCGTTGCAAGGACTGATTGTTAACGCCATCGAAGCTTCGCCCGAAAAGGCGCGATTGAATTTGCGAGTGGTGGATAATGGCGACCGCGTAAACATACATCTGCTGGACGATGGGCCCGGCATGCCTTTCTCGCCGGCGAACACGGATCTCGCCCCGGGGCCGACGACCAAGCGTTTTGGCACGGGCCTTGGCATACCGTTTGCATCACGGGTCATCGAGGAGCATGGCGGCGTCATTCAGTTTAATTCGCGCCAGCCCCACGGTACGGAGGTTGTTGTGATCATTCCGAAGCACCACAGTGGAGATCGAAGTTTAGATGTCAACGAATAGTTCCGAACTAATAATGCAGAACCCCGCCGAACTAGCCCACATTCTAGTAGTGGAAGACGAGCCGCTGTTTGCGCGCGCGACCAAGAAGCGGTTGGAGCGCGCGGGACACCAATGCAGCATCGCGGCGGATCTTGCCGACGCGCGTAATCGTGTGCGAGCCGCGCGTCCTGATTTGGTCTTGCTCGATCTACGTTTGCCGGACGGCAATGGCTTGGATTTCCTGGCGGAATTTTCATCGAATGAGAAAGAACGTTTGCCCATTATCGTGTTGACGGCGTTCGGTGAAATCGGCGATGCGGTGCAAGCCATGAAGCAGGGCGCGCTCGATTATTTGCGCAAGCCCATCGATCTGGATGAGCTGCAATTAGCAGTCGATCAAGCGCTGCGCAACGTCCGCCTGAAACATCAACTGGACTTTTCTCGCGAGCGCGACAGCCGTGCCCTGGAAGGCGCGCAGATGCTGGGTGACAGCGATGCCATCGCCAAGGTCCGCACCCAGATTGGCCGTCTGGCACGGCTCTCGGAAAATGCTTCCGGCCCGCCGCCGACCATACTGATACTCGGCGAAACAGGAACCGGCAAAGACGTAGCGGCTCGACTACTTCACGCATCGAGCAAACGCCGCGAACGGCCGTTTGTGCAAATCGATTGTGCGTCGTTACCAAAGGACTTAATTGAAGCGGAGTTATTCGGGCACGAGAAGGGCGCTTACACCGGTGCTGGCATAGCCCGCACGGGATTGATCGAGGCGGCCGAGGACGGCACGTTGTTTCTCGACGAAATCGGTGAGTTGCCATTGGAGTTGCAAGCGAAGTTGCTTAACGTGATCGAGCGACGAAGGACACGCCGGCTGGGTGGGACGAAAGAATCCAACGTGGACTCTCAGTTTGTCGCTGGCACTAATCGCAATTTGCCCGAGATGATCGCCGAGGGTAAGTTCCGCAGCGATCTTTTTTACCGCTTGAATGTCGTTACCTTGACCCTGCCGCCATTGCGGGAAAGGGGCGAGGATGTTTTGTTGCTCGCGCGCCATTTTGCCCAGCAAACTTGCCGCCGATATGGTCTGGCGAGCGTGAGTTTAAGCGGCGATGCGCAGCAGGCGCTGACAAGTTACACCTGGCCAGGAAACGTTCGAGAACTAAAGCATCAAGTGGAACGGGCGCTATTGCTCAACCACGGCGATTCGATCACGTCAGCCGACTTAGGGCTCCAACCCTCTCAAACATCGCCGACGGTTGCAGGTTCGCCGATATTCGGGGAGCTCACTTTGGAGGCGGCAGAGCGGATGCTGATCGTCAATGCACTAAACGCTACCCAGAACAATGTTTCCGAGGCGGCACGGCGCTTAGGCGTAAGCCGCATGACCTTGCGCTACCGATTGGAGAAGTACAACCTTCCCAGCACATCCCGACGATTAACGAGTTTTGGCACAGACATTGCATTTGTTATAGATGTCGCTTTTGCGGCTTTGAGTGAATAGTGACGCCTCCTTTAGAAGCCGGGCTTTATGCCCGGCTTATTTTATATAGGATTCAGCTTACTGAAGGTCTTATCTCTAAATTATATTAAGATTTGGAGGATAAATTAGCAGGATTAGCACTAAGGATTGGTGGATGTCTACAGCCAATCTTGGCTGTATTAAACCAATTGGTGGCCAAAGTATGTCCTATTACTTTGATTATCGAAGGGGACAAGAACTCAATTCGCCTTCAACCAGTTTGATATGCGTCGGATGATTTTCTAAGGGAAAGAATGTGATGCCTAAAGTAAATAAAAATTTTTCCGCAGTTGAGTTCTTAGCCGTATTGGCGCTGTGGATTTACGGATCGGCTCTTGCGGCCGATGACAACGCCTTCGCTTATGTTTCGAATCAAGATGGCGGTGTAAGCATTATCGGCCTCGACTCAATGACCCTGCTGGGCGAATTTGAAGGCGTGGGTAAGTCGCCCCGCGGCATAGGCGTCACCGCTGACGGCAAATACGTATTGACCGCCAATCGAGATAGCGGTGACATGTCGATTCTAGACGTGGCCACTCGAAAAGCGATTAAGCATGTTCCCATTGGGCAAAACCCGGAATTTATCCGCGTTTACCGCAATTACGCGTACGTTACTTACGAGCCGAGTTCCAAGGGCGGCCCGCCGGGGCAAGCAGAGGGCGAAGACGACGAGGAAGAAGGGGAAGAGCTTCCCGCTGGCATTCAGTGGTGGATCTTAAGACCTTCAAAGTTCTGCGCACGATCATGAGCGGCCCCGAAACGGAGGGCATTGAATTTTCCGCCGATGGAAAATTGATGCTGGTAACCAACGAAGGCGACGATACGGTTACGGTGTATAGCCTGCCGAAAGGCAAGCTAGTGACAAAGATAGACACCAAAAAACTCGGTGCGCGCCCGCGAGGAATCAAGATTTCTCCGGACGGGCAAAGTTACGCTGTAACCTTAGAGTATGGCGATAAGATAATGATATTGAATAAAAAACATAAGCTTAAAAAATTGATCACGACAGAAAAAACGCCGAACGGTGTGACCTACAATCGAGACGGTAAGTTGTTACTTGCCGCCGCCTCGCGAGCTAAGCAACTGCAAGTATTCGACGCAAATACCTATGAGTTGATAAAGAACACACCCACCGGTGACCGGTGCTGGCATTTCACTTTTACACCTGACGACCGCAAGATCCTGCTCGCCTGCGGCAAGTCCAACGAAGTAATCGTAATGGATGCCACCAGTTACGAAGTGACCAGTAGATTTAGCGATTTAAAAATGCCCTGGGGAATTGTCACGTATCCGAGAGGCATGGGAAGTTTAGACGCGCCGTAAATTACTAGCGTCACGCCGCCATACATTGGTTGAAGTAAACCTTATGGTGTCGTTCAGCCAAATGCCGCCTAAGAGCTGCTGGTACTTAGCGGAACTTTGATGCTCGCGCGGGTGATGACACGAAACGCGTCTGGGCGTAAATATTGCTAGCACGAGAACGTTGCACCAAAAAATTGAAGATACGATAAATAATAGGAGGCAGTAAATTGAAGAACCATAATTCAAGGCGTCAACCAAGGCTAAGCTTGTTGGCGGTATTCGTGGGCTTGGGGTGCGCTGGCCAGCTTGCCGCCCAAGAAGAAGGGAAAAACCCCATCGAGATACTGGAAATGCCTACCGTGGAAGTGATCGGCACGACACCGTTGCCGACGCTGGGTATTCCCAAAGATCAAGTGCCGAGCAATGTCCAAGGCGGTACGTCGGAGCAGATTAAGAAACAAAAGGCCTTAAGCATTGCCGATTTCATGAATCAGAACATCGGCAATCTGAATATCAATGAGATTGGCACTAACCCTTTCCAGCCCGACGTAAACTTCCGTGGCTTCACCGCCTCGCCGTTGCTCGGCACGCCCCAAGGGCTCTCGGTATTCCAAGACGGCGTTCGCATCAACGAACCATTCGGCGATGTTGTGAACTGGGATTTGATTCCGCAAGGCGCGATTTCGTCGATGAACATCATTCCCGGTTCTAATCCCTTATACGGCCTAAACACGCTGGGCGGCGCGTTGGCCATTAGAACCAAATCGGGACGTCAGCACCCGGGCTTGGGCGCTGAGGTGTACGGCGGCTCGTTCGGCCGCAAAGCTGCCGAGGTCGAATACGGCGGGCAAAAAGGGGTGTGGGATTACTACATCAGCGGGCATCTGTTCGAGGAGGATGGCTGGCGTGATTTCTCGCCCAGCGACGTGCGGCAGTTATTCGCCAAAGTGGGGCACGAGACGGAAACCACTGACTTTGACTTGAGCCTCACGTACGCCGACAACGATCTGATCGGCAACGAATTGGTTCCGCTATCGTTTTTTGATCGCAAGCGCGAATCGGTGTTTACGCGGCCGGACCAATCGTTGAATGAGATGACCATGCTTAATTTGACCGGGTCGCATTATTTTTCAGACACGTGGCAGATCGCCGGAAATATTTACCATCGCCGCAGCGATCGCATCGGCTTGAACGGCGACTCGAACGATGACTTCGAAGACAGCGATAATGACGGCGCAACCGGCGCCAACGGTGGTCTCGGCTTTAACGAAGACACGGCAGTGAATAACCGCACGAAAACGGAGCAGAAAGGGTCTGGATTTACGCTGCAGCTTAGCCGGATCGACCCGCGCAATCAGGTCACCGTCGGCGCCAGCTTGGATAGTTCGCGCAGTGAATTCTCGCAGTCAGCCCAGGAAGGCGTGTTCGACGACACCCGAGCCGTGGAATCGGACGAAGATGACGAGCTAGAAAACCAACTGACTGGGCGCACGCGGACCGCGAGCTTATTCTTTACCGACACCTTTGCGATTACGCCGGGGACACACCTGACCCTGTCCGGACGCTACAACCAAACCCGCGTCAAGACGACCGATGAGTTGAATCCGACACCGCCGAACCTAGATGGCGATTTCACCTACAGAAAATTTAATCCCGCCATCGGGGTTACCCACCGTTTCGCAGCGGATAAGGTAACCGCCTTCGGCAGTTGGAGCCAGGGTAACCGGGCGCCATCACCGATCGAACTGGGTTGTGCCGACCCTGAAAACCCCTGCACATTGCCGAACGCCTTGGCGTCCGACCCTTTCCTGGAGCAGGTCGTTGCGCGCACCTTCGAGGCGGGATTGCGTGGCCGTGCAGGCGAGAACGTGAGGTGGAATGTGTCGGCGTTTCGTTCGGTAAATAGCGACGACATCATCTTTATCAGCACTTCGGCGGCAGCCGGTTACTTCACCAATTTCGGTGAAACTAAACGTGAAGGTCTCGAAGCGGGGGTATCAGCAAAGCTTGGGCGCGCCAATGTCAACGTCAGTTATGGATACACCAAAGCGACGTTCGAGTCATCCGCCTGTTTGCTCGGCGAGAACAATAGTACTCGCGGCACCTCCGCCAATTGCGCCAGCGATGACGAAATCTTTATTGCCGAAGGCAGCACCATTCCGGGCATCCCCGAACATAGCCTCAAGCTGGGTTTGGATTTCGACGTTACCGAGCGTTGGTCGATCGGCGCCACCGCAATGTACTTTTCCGACCAGTTCGTGCGCGGCAATGAAAACAATGAACACCAAGCCGGCACGTTTGAAGATAACTTCGGCGAGAGCCGTGAATTTCTCGGCAGCGGCAAAGTCGATGGCTACAGTATCTTAAATCTGCGAACCTCGTTCCGAATCGGAAAAGGTTTTGAGATCTTCGGCCGGGTCAATAATGTCTTCGATAAAAAGTATTTCACCGGGGGCGCATTAGCGGAAAACCCGTTTGACCGCGAGTGGCGTATTCCAGACTAACTCGGAAGACTGGACTCGCGAAACGTTTTTCGCTCCAGGCGCGCCGCGCGGCATATGGGTGGGACTACGTTACGAGTTCAAATAAATGATACAAAACAGGATGCGCCAGCAGGCGCATCCTGATTGCCTCTCCAGGCATACCGAGCCAGAAGCCGCTCTGTTATTGCCTCTCAAGCCATGCCTTTTGAAACATCAACGTAAGTGAATCTCTCGAATGCGATGAAGGAATCAACATGAAAAGCAATCGATCCACTCAACTGATCGCCACGCTGGTGTTTGGCATCACTATTGCAACAGGCGCGATGCATGAATCGGCCGCTGAAAGTGCTGTCGCCTACGTTTCAAACCAGGACGGCGGCATTTCGATTATCGGACTGGATACGCTGACGGTTATCGGCGAACTTACGGGTGGCGGCGGCACGCCGCGTGGCATTGGCGTAACCGACGATGGCAAACATGTGTTGACGGCGAATCGCAATAGTGGCGATCTATCCGTCTACAGTGATTCAGACTGGGAAAACGCTATGGCGTTGCATTCGATAAGGACGGCAAAAATCTGCTCGTCGCAGCGTCGCGGGCAAAGCAGTTGAAGGTATTCGATGCGAAAAGCTACGCGCCAGTTAAAAACGTAGACACGGGCGAGCGCTGCTGACATTTCACCTTTACGCCGGATAACAGCAAAATACTGCTGGCGTGCGGAAAATCCAACGAGGTTATTGTGATCGATGCGCAAACCTTTGAAGTGGTTAAACGAATCGACGGCATGAACATGCCTTGGGGTGTGGTGACATATCCGAAAGGTTTAGGTAGCATCGACGCGCCGTAATCGCATCACTCGACGAGAGTCGCTAGTTGTCGCGCAGTCAAACCGGTGAAAATTTATTGGTTCACTTAATCTCCACCGTCGCGCGCATGCCGGCCTCGCTATGAGTGCGCGTCGACATAACATCATCGAACTTTCCTGTGCGCACGGGAAAGAACCACCACTCAAGCACGCTCCCGGGTTTGAGTTCCACTCTACGTACCGGGCCATAAACCTCCACGAGCGCCTTGCCATCCAGACCCAGCGCGACGACTTTGCGGGAATAAACCGCATCGGCTAAACCCTGCGACCCGAAGTAGTAGGCATTCGAACTGCGGTTTTCCAGACGGAGCTGATACAGCTTTCCCGTCTCAAAGGTGAGTACATCCGGGACAAAGCGATGTTCGCCTTTTTCATTACCTAAAGTTACCGTTACTATCAGCGGTTCTTGCTTGGTCAAGTCGCCGGCGGAAAAGCTAACGAATGAGACGCACAACAATCCAAGTCCTACCAACAATCGTTTTATCATACTGATCCTCCGGAAAAACAAGTTAATAAATGCCGCGATTACTCAGAGCTTGGGGATGCTCTACAAGTTCCCAGGTGGTCTGAAAGAATATGACACGATCGTTAAAAGCCGCATGGATATTGGCGTCCATGGCATGCACCGCCAGATGGCAAGCGGGGCGGACGTTCTGGCTCGCCTGTTTTTTATAGCTATGAAAGTTTGATGACGTCGTGTTTGATCGCGATATGCACCAACCCCGCAATTGAATTGACGCCGAGCTTCTGCTTGATCTGTGTTTGGTAGTTGGCGACGGATTTTTGGCTCAGAAATAATGTTGAAGCAATATCCGCGATCGACGTGCCGGATGTGAGTAAACGGAATATTTCGAACTCCCTGCTCGACAACGCCGCGAAAGGGTCTTGAACTCTCGCCACGCGGCGCAGCGCGATTTGCTGCGTGATATCAGGGCTCAAATAAAGTTTACGCCGCGCGACATGCACCACTGCTTCGACCAGCACATCGGGCGAACTGCTTTTGGTGACGTAGCCGCGCGCCCCGGCATCCAACGCACGCAATGCGAACAGCGCATCTTCGTGCATGCTGAAGACCAGCATCGCTGCGTCAGCGTCACGTGTCGAGATGCGGCGGATCAACTCCAGCCCACCCGCGCCCGGCAGCGATAAATCGATGATGCAGACATCGGGTTGATAGTCGCAGAACGCTTGATAGCCTTGTTCGGCTTCGCCGGCCTCGGCGACGATGCGGATATTCGCATGCTTTTCTAGAAAGCGATGGTAGCCGGCGCGGACGATCTCGTGATCGTCGATCATCAACACCTTGATGTGATTGCTAGCCACGGGTTTTTGTGTAGGGAATGGTAATGGTGATCGTGGTTCCACCACCCGGCGGGCTATCGATGCCGATCTGGCCGCCGAGGGCGCGTACCCGCTCGCGCATACCCAGTACGCCCAGTCCCGCTGATTGTTCAACAATGGGCATCCCAACGCCGTCGTCCCGGATGAGGAGCCGCACCCAATTTTTTTCGCTCTCCGGCGCTGAGCCGGAGCCGTAGCCACGTAGATCGACAGCCACGGTTCGCGCCCTGGCGTGCCTGCTGATATTCGTCAATGCTTCCTGCACGATTCGATAGAGATTAATGTTGATGCTTTCTCCGAGGTCGTCGATAGGGCCGTTAGCGTTAAAGTTCGTTTCGACTTCTTGGCGGTACTGCCAGGATTCGACCAATTCTCGCAGGGTTGCGGACAGTCCAAGACTATCGAGAGTTGCTGGCCGCAGGCGCCGCAGCATGGATCGCACTACGCCGTATATTTGCTCCGCCGTTTGCGCGATGCGTCCGGCGCCGAGTGAATTTCATCGAGCTGCGCGGCGCCTAAATTCCCAAGTGAAATCGCCTCGACTTTAATCGCGGTTAGGTTTTGTCCCAACTCATCATGCAAATCCCGCGCGATGCTATGCCGCTCCTGGTCTTGCAACATCAGCAACCGTTGCGTGAGTTGCTGGTTTTGATCTAACAGAGTGGAGGTCTGGCGCTGCGCTTCAACCCGCAGCGCGATCTCGTTCCGCAGCTCGTGCCGCCGCCGCATGGCGAACCATCCCATGCCGATCGCAAACGCCAACAATATGTAGGGTATTTCATCGATCTGCCAAGGTTCGAAGGGACGCGTCCACGCTAGAACTTTTTCGGTCAACTCAACGAACGCCGCGAACAAAAATACGCCGATACTGATGGCGATAACCAAGGCGAAATCGAGCGCCGCACGATGTTTAAGCTGCGGCGAAGTCAGGTCATGGGATTCGGTCATGGCGGTTTATGGCTTCTCTTTACGGATATCCCGGCGCAATGCCGATGATTGATGCCGAAGGCCGAATTATCGGCTCGAACGCGAGGAACGCCTAGTGGCTTTAGGAAAAATTCCTATCACAAGCGGATATTCTCGCTACCCCCGGCGGCTGAAGGTTCATCGGGGAATCGGCTCGATAAACGCGAAGAATAGGAGAAAATCCTATCGAATTGAGGAGAATTTCACTCACGCCAAATGTATGCACCACCTATGATTGCGTATCGGTTGCATGCATGGTCCTAACGTGGCGCGGACCGCAGCCGTTAAAACCTAAGCGCCGGAGGAGAATTGGCTTGAAGCTCTCACTTTTCACCGCCTATTTATCGCGGTTTTCAATTGTTTTATTCGTAGCGCTCTTGCTATCCGGGTGTCCGTCGGACGGCGAGCGCAGCAGCACGTTCCCCAAGGAAGAGCCCGTGACCATCAGCGGCATCGTCGCGAATGGAGTGCCGCTTGCTGGTGCGGAAATTATTCTGATCGACCTTGACGGTAAGGCGAATCGTGCCGTATCGGATGCGCAAGGCCGATTCGCTGTGCGGGTCAATCAATTGACTCGGCCGTTTATTTTGAAGTCGAATTTTGAGGGTTTGATTTTTCATTCGGTGCTCGTCGAAGGAGACTACGTTAATCTCACGCCGCTGACCGAGTTGATCGTTGCCCATGTGTTAGGAGGGCCAACGACCGATCTGGAAGACAAAGCGTTTCGTAGTGGCGGTTTAAATCCGAATCCGTTCACCAAAGAAGCACTTATTACAGCGACCGCGAGCGCAACAGATTTACTTCAGATCGCATATGGCGTGACCCTTCCCGCCGGCGTTAGCGATCCATTTACTTCCCCGTTCGTACCCACTGCCGGGGATCCGATGGACGATTCGCTGGTCGAGATAAACAACGCACTGAGCGCAGTAGGTAAGGATTTGTCTGCGTACGCGGAAGACATTAAAACGGAGACCACCCGATGTAACCAAGAAAAACTCACTTTGGTTACGGCCACAAGGACGTCACTGTTTTGCCCCCAGAGTCGCGAGACGGCGACCGATCCTGTGGACGCTTCGGTAACCATTTACACATTCACCAACGTGCTTGGTAATAAGTTGACCGTGCGCAATCGCGGCGGAACGGTCGAGTCCATCGAGTTATTGGTAAAAAGTAACCAGGCTTTCGCGTGCACAGGCGCCGCTTGCCAAAACGTAACGATTGGCAACATCGCCGCCAACGGAACCCGAACGATCGCATTTGCCGGGACTTCCGGTGTCGATGCGTCCGGCGCAAGCGCCACGCTCACCGGATCGTTGTTAGCGGCTCGAGCGGGCCTTCCGCCCGTCGCATGCGACGGCGACAAAGGGTACGTTTTCAAGAGTGATGGATCGATTGTTGCGGGTTGCGTGAGTGGAGGCAGTGCCACTGCAGGCGATCGCATTTACACCGATTTCTCCCTTAACGATGCCGAGGGAAACAGCCTCCTCAGTCTCCAAATACGATCAAATGGCGAACAAATTGTCAGCGTAACGACCTTTGGTTTTGACCCGGATACCTGGACAGTAATCAACATGCTCAAGTGCGAATTCGCGGGCTGCACTGGGGTCGCCATTAGTCCCCTAAGTGATGAAAACACCAGGACATTTTCGTTCACCGATACGCTAGTTCAAGAAGTTTCATCAGAGGGTAGGCCGGTCGGCCCAGGTTTTGCACTTCTCACCACCGCGTTCACGACGATTATCGAACCTCGGCCGGACCAAGTTGATTGCACAGGCATCTCAAATGCAGCAGTTCTAACCATCCCGGGCGAACGGTCGGTCACGCTTTGTCCTGCCGTTGGGGGAGATGAATCTGATTACGCTGGCTTCTACCTAGATGATCCAAAAACACTAGTCTTTTACTCATCCTCGAATGCAACCCGTGGTGATTTCTCAACAGCCATTGCTCTAGTTGTAAGAGACGGGACGATGGTGGAGGAGCTGACATTTACGGTCGGATTTGCAAATTTCCAGTGTAAAGGAACCGAGTGTGGCGGTGTGACAGTTTCTGATTTGAATGCCGATACAAGACGAGTTATCTCGCTAGCGGGGGTTCAATTGCGCGAGACTGAGATCGGCGGGTTCGCTGGAGAACGTACTGCTGAGTTGAGCGGCACTTTGCTTACGGTGACCACAGATTGTCTTGATTTTAATCGGTGTCTACCATGAGGACCTATTCCAAATTAATTGGTATCGCCTTTGAATGCGGCGCTTGCTGCGCGCTTGGGCTGACACTGTCGGTAAGTATGGCATTTGCCCAACAAACAGAGACAACTCAGGAAGTTCAAGAACTTGAAACGGTGACCGTTACCGGCACCCGTCCAACCGAGGCGGGGCCGCTGCCTGGCTTGATTATCAGCAAAGACCAAGTGCCGGGAAACATCCAAAATGTTTCCAAGGAAGACCTCAAAAAATCGCGAACGTTGAGCATCGGCGATTTCATGAATTCGCAAATGCAGTCGATCAACGTTAATGACTATTCCGGTAATCCGTTCCAGGCGGACATCAGCTACCGCGGGTTTACGGCGAGTCCGCAGATTGGCTCACAGCAAGGACTGTCGGTTTTTTTCGATGGTATCCGCGTGAATGAACCCTTCGGCGATGTGGTGAATTGGGACTTGATTCCGCTGAATGCCATCGAGCGCTTTGATTTGTTTCCCGGCTCGAATCCTCTATTTGGGTTGAATACGCTGGGTGGCGCGTTGTCGCTTCGCACGAAGAGTGGATTTACCGCGCCAGGCGTGGACGTCCAAGTGCTCGGTGGTTCCTTTGGCCGTAAGCAATTGCAACTTTCCGGCGGCGCGAATAACGGCACGCTCGGCGGTTTCGCGGCATTGCAGTGGTTCGACGAAGACGGTTGGCGTGACGATTCCCCTTCTAAAGTCAATCAGTTTTTCTCGCGAGGGGACTGGCGTGGCCGTTTAGGCCAATTAACCGGTAGCGTATTGCTGGCAAAAACCGATTTAATCGGTAACGGACTGATACCTATCGAGTTGCACGATCAACGCAGAGAAACGGTTTTTACGTCCCCCGACGAAACGAAAAATAAACTCATTCAATTCGCCATCAGCGGCGCGCTTGATTTCTCTGAAGACTTCAATATCACGGGCCAAGTTTATCGACGTGACAGCAAACGGCGAGGGTTAAACGGCGATATTTACGAGGGCTTTGACGAATTCTCACGGTCGGAAGATATTCAGCGGAATGAGGGGAGAACGCCAGATGGACTTCCTATTTGCCAGTATGCGGACGTTGACGGCAACGGTCGTCGAGATTTCGATTTAGTCACACTTGACGATGGAACGATAGTCCGGAGTTCCCGTCCGCCACTCAATGGCATCCGGAACGTAAGCTGCCAAGAACTCGATTATCCAAATCAACTTCCACGCAATGGGGGAGGCTTTAACCCGCCCAGCGCGCCGCCAGCAACGCGAGGTGGTGTAGTCGAAGGAACGCCAATCGGCCTGCTGACCAATACCGCAATCGATCAAATTACGACAGGCGGCGCCGTTCAGTTCAATTGGAACTTGACCAAACACAAATTCATGATCGGTGCTTCCGTCGACAGTAGCGAGGCCGAATACTCCAGCCGCCAGCGATTAGGGCTAATCGACGCCTCCCATCAAGTGTATGCCGATCCGGATAACGTCGATCCGATTTACCGCGCTGCGCAGATCGATATTCCGATCAACGCGTTTGAAGGGACGTCCCGCACCAGAAGCCTATACTTCAGCGAAACATGGTCGCCGGTAGCGAACCTGCATTTCACCCTGACGTCTCGTTACAACCACACGCGAATAAAAAACCGCCTCGATACGAGGCTGGGGATCGATTTGCACGAGATTCGCAATAGTCTGCCGGATTTCATTCTGTGTCCAACGGAAGACCCGGCGTCCTGCCCGGGTGCACCCCAACTCAGTCTGAACGATCTCAGCCGGGAAAGGGTTGCCCCGACGCAAGACGAATTCATATTTGAATCATTGAATCCAAGTGTAGGCATGAATTGGTTGCCCACGCCGAATACGAATCTCTACTTCAACTTTAGCCGGGGCACCCGGGCGCCGTCGGTAGTCGAACTAGGTTGTGCGTTCGACGGCTCGCTTGTTGACATTAACGCCGGCCTCTTCGACGAAGATGGCGCACCTTTACCCCAACAACTCCAGCCGCGAAGCTTATTGGGCCCGACTTGCACGTTGCCTTCCACTCTTTCCGGCGATCCGTTCTTGCCGCAGATTAAGGCGATGTCCTACGAAGTCGGCGCGCGCGGGAAATTGTTCAAGGACTGGGATTGGAATTTCAGCTTGTATAGAACCGATTTGCGCGACGATATCTACTTTATCGGGGTTTCCGCCGAGCGCAGTTATTTCGATACGATCGGAAAAACGCGTCGTCAGGGCTTGGAAGTAGGCGTACGCGGAAAAGTGGGGAGGGCGGAAATCAAGCTCAACTACTCGTTGGTGGATGCGACGTATCAGTCGCGATTTTTCATCTTGAGCCCGCGCAATAGCAGTGCGGATTTCGATGAAGATTCCCAGCCGGGGTCACCGACGCCTTCGCCCACCGCCAATGACAATAACGGAATCGGTACATTTCGCATGACGCGCGTAGACCCCGGTGCTCGAATTCCCGGCATTCCGTTACACAACTTTAATGCGTCTTTTAGCTACGAAATTACGAAAGGCTTAAGCGCCGGGATTTCCATGATTTCGCGCTCGCGATCCTTCGCTCGCGGCAATGAAAACAATGCCGATCGGCCCGAGGGCACGGACGAGGAATTTAGTTCAAACTCTGGCATTGTGACAAGAGCCGGGCGTCCCTTTACCAAGAAAGGGAATACGCCGGGATTTGCGATATTCAATTTGGACATCACGTATAAGTTCAAACGCGGCTGGTCGCTGTTTGCGCAAGTGACTAACCTGTTTGACAAAGAGTACTTCACGGCGTCACGTCTTGGCGTGACGCCGTTTTCCGCATCCGGGGTTGGCACGATCGGACCAAGTGGTTGGAATTACAACTCCAGCGAGTGGGATAACACGACGTTCGTCGGCCCGGGCGCGAAGCGCGGATTTTGGCTCGGTGCGAGCTATGAGTTTGATCCGCGTAAGTGATGAAAATTTTCAAATTCAAATCTATCAAACCAACTGTAACGGCATATACAACGGGAACTTTTCCAGGATAGTTTAGGAGGTTTTCCCTTACATGACGTTGGTTTACTTTGTACCATGTTGACGTGGTTACCGTAGTTTTCTCTTTGAATTTTTTAACATTATTAACATCAATTTATCTAGAGGAGCTTATATGTTAAGAACAACCCTCGCCATAGCGCTCGGCTTGGTTTCTTTAAATTCATTCGCTGCGTTCGAAGCGATTTCCGATTCCGGTGCAACCGTGCTCAGAAATTGCCAAGGTCTTCCACCAGTGGATAACGGTGTGTGTGAAGTCCCTACCAACCCGATTCCTGATTTGACGCTCAACGGCGCAAACAACGGCAGCGCGTTTCCTGGTCAAGCGGGCACGTGGGCGGCCGTTGCCGGTCGCGATGTTGCGGTAATCGCTAACGGCACGACAATTGGCACGCTTAGAGATCGGGTATGGAAGCGCGTTGGAAGTAACGAACACATTTTGGGCATGAGATTCGAGGTGATCAACGTCACGTGGACTGAGCCGAATAACGACAATCTTGGACTACCGGGAGCGAATGGATGTAACCTTGAATCTGGCCAATACTTCGAAGTTAATGACATGTTTAGAAATGGTTACTCCGCGAAAACGGGATTGACCGTCGCTTATCGTGAGTCATCCGTTGTGCCGGCGGAGGAAGGATTGTGGGTTTCCGGTCGTACAGACAGGGGCTTGGCACAAACACCGGTTGGTACGCAACCGGTGCGCAATAACGACTTCGTGAATTTCCGGACAGATGTGAACTATGAAGATCCCGATGGCACGGATGCGCAAAGCTCCAAGTGGATGTATGTCAAGACAACCTCAACTAAGACCGTATGGACAGCAATCGCTAGTGCCGTGCGCCTAGAGCAAGGCGGTGAAGAGGGGCAGTGTAAATATCGCCTAACGCTTAGTGGTTATAAGCCGTGATAGGTTTTTGAGTTATTTCGTCAGTTGAGAATCTCTTGCGACGGACTGCGTGAGCAGTTCGTCGATGTTCTTAGTACCTTGCTTTTCTAACGTTTCAAACTACATGTCGCGTCCACTGCTTCAACCACTCACTTTTTTTGCCGTTGCAATGGCACTGGTGCTTTTTGGTTGGGACTATCTCGCATCGAGTTTTACCGAGCCGGCTGCGGTTAAACCGCGTACTCTCGCGCCTGAAGCGGCTCGCTCTGGTCAGGCAACCCTAATCGTTGCACAGAATGAACCCACTACCGCAACGGTAGTCGACGCAGTTGAAGCATCACCAGATACCACGGAGAAAAAATCTCTTGCCGAGTCCTGTAAGCACGAAGTGTTTACTGTTACGTTTTCTCCCGGTAAGGGTGAAGAAGTCTGTGTCGACACGCGCAGTACTATTCAGAATGGAGGCAGCCGAGCTTATCGATTTGCCTTCTTGGGTGAGAACGCAAAAATCCTTAGCGTGAACGCGACCGGTACTGCTATTGATCATGTTGAATTGACGCTTGCCAGTGGAAAACGATTCCTCTGTGAAGCCGAGGGTTGTACAGGCGTCGTGATCGGTAAGCGTAACGCGGAAGGTAAGCGAGTCATCGGCCTCGATTCGACTTTGAAACTCGAAGCCGACAGCGGCGCCACCGAGTCGGCCACGATAAGCGCAAAGTTGAACACCATGCGCGATCAAGACGTTCCCGGGCTTGCGTGTATTGGGCAGGGCGTTACTTTAATCGGCAGCGATAATTCGTCCGTTGATTTTTGTCCTCTCGGCGGTCATGGTTTTTCAATGACCGAGGAAGGATCGAAGATTTTTCATTTCAGCAACTTGGAGAATGAAGAAATCCGAATCGAAGTTGGCGAAGACGAGAGCCTTAGAAAAATCAGTTTCGGTAGCGACGATTTAGCGTGTACGGCGGAATCGTGTACAGGTTTTTCGATTACGCCACCGAATGCGAAGGGTGAACGCGTATTAACGTTTGCAGGAACGGTTTTGACCTCCAGCTTAGCGTCAGGCGAAACCATTACGTTAAACGGAACGCTGCTTCAGCCGGCGATCACCGATTCAGGCCTTCTTCAATAGACCTCAATCGTTCCCTACTCGCGGCCGATTTGATAGAGCTCCTCGTTGGCCTCGACAATTTTTCCAGTCGCGGCATCCACTTCTATTTTCATTTCCTTGCCGTCTTTCATTAGCACATCCATTTCATAGGATGCATCGCCGTTTTCCTCAATCTCATATTCGATCTCGGCGTCGTCGATGGTTCCCGGGTAGGCTTTGAGCGCGATTTGTTTCGCCTCATCGAGGGAAATTTTCATCTTCGCTTTGAATAGCGGGGCGTCCGCATTTTTTACCTCTTGCTCAACCTCGGTGATTTTGCCGGTTCTGCCGTTGCACTCCACATCCCAGGCGGTTCCGTCCGCACGCTCAATGTCGAATTCATACACCGGTTGATTTTTTTCTGTTTTCACTTCCAGTTTTACCATTTTGCCTTTATGTTTTGCTTGTGCCGCAAGGATACAGGTTTCGATCCCAACCCTATTTTTTGATAAGCGTGGTGTTTCGGCGTGGCTGTTAAAGCTGAGTGAGCAAGCGATCAGCGATGTGGCGACTATCAAGTAGCGATGCTTCATGGGATTTCCTTTCCGAGAGATGAACCGACGTACTACAGACACAAAAAAAGCAGGTGGTTCTCGTGAACCACCTGATTAATCCTAGGGCATCCAAATATCCCAGGGGAGGCAGGGGAGTTATTCCCTTTTCCTATATAAGCACACAGCGTGCCAAATTTCTATTGTTGGCAATATCGTTTTGCGTCTCGGCATGACACACGATTGTCGCGTTGAATTCTCGCAAGAAAATCTGATTTTCCCGATGCGATGAACTAGGGACGTTATTGAATGCGGAGTCACTAAGGGAATTCCGGTTGGTCGCTTTGCAATCTGCTGCAGCTTTACAACCACCAACGTGATGAATGGCGTTCATCGCCACGAGCCGCTCCAGTTTGCCTTTCAAGGCATGCCATGCCAGGAGTGGCTTTGGTATTGCCTTTCAGGCCGATCTATTTTGGATTTGACTAGCGCGATGATCACGCAGTTCGCGCTTGAGAATTTTGCCGTTGGCATTGCGCGGCAACGGTTCGTCGCGCAACGTAAAAAATCCGGGACTTTGTAATCCGATAAATGGGTGGCGCAGAAACTGCGCAGATCGTCGGCGAGCAAACTCGCATCGCGGCGCACGACGAACGCATGGACTCTTTCGCCGAGCACGGGATCGGGCACCGGCACCACCGCGCTTTCCATCACCAGCGGGTGATGGCTCATGACATTTTCCACTTCCGCGCTGTAGACCTTATAGCCACCGCGGTTGATCATGTCTTTCATGCGATCGTGGATGCGCACGAAACCCTCGGCGTCCATGCTGCCGATGTCGCCGGAGCGCCAGTAGCCGGCGACGAATGAGGCTTGCGTGGCGGCCGGGTTGTTCCAATAGCCCGGCACCACCATCGGCCCGCCGATCCACAGTTCGCCCGATTCGCCGCGCGGCACTTCGCGGCCCTCATCGTCCATCACCCGCACATCACCGCACGGCACGACTTGGCCGACGCTGTCGGCATGGGTTGCACCAAGGCCGGCGGGCATGATGGTAGTGGGCGAGGTGGTCTCGGTCGATCCATAGGCATTCGTCAACACCAGTTGCGGCAGTTTCTTCGCGAGGGTGGCGATGGTCGCTTCCGGCATCGGCGCGCCGCCGTAGCCGCCACAGCGGAAGGCCGATAGATCGTAAGCGTCGAAATCCGGTTGCAGCAAACACAGGTTATACATGGCGGGCACCATGATGCTGTGGCTTATCCGTTCCTTCGCTATGACAGCAAGACAGGCTTTGGCTTTGAACTCGCGCATTATGACGATACAGCCGCCGCAATGAATCATGGCCAGTATGATCGCCGCGAGACCCGTGACATGGCTCGCGGGTACGGCCAGCAGCGAGCGATCGCCGGCGCGCAAGCCCATGCAGACCTCGTAATGCAGTAGCGTGTGTATGAGGTTGAAATGGGTGAGCGTCGCGCCTTTGGGTTTGCCCGTTGTGCCGGAAGTGTAAAGAATGACTGCGACGTCCTCTTCGTTTACGGTTGCCGGTGCTATTTTTTTTGCGTCCGATTGTTCCAATCCGGCAAAGGACTCGGAGCCGGCCGCATCGCCGTTTACCGCAAAGCGCAGCTTCAGTTCCGGCACGGCGGCGGGTGCGGGTAAGCGCGCGGCGAGGTTTGCCTCAAACACGATTATTTTCGCGCCGCATTGATTGAGCGTGAACTCCAGCTCCGGCGTCTGCTCGCGGATGTTGAGAGGCACGGTGATGGCGTTTAAGCGTGTGGCCGCGAGGAGAGTGATGACGAACGCAGGATCGTTACTCACGAGTAGCGCGATGCGCTCGCCCGCACCCAGGCCTTTTGCTGCCAGCGCTGCGGCAACGCGGTCAACGCGGTCGTTGAGCGTTCGATAGGTAATGCGTTCGCCGCTCCCACTAACGATGGCTTCCTGCTCGGGATAGCGTTCGACCGAGCGCCTAAACAACTGGTGAAGGCTGGTCGGGCGCTGGCTAAAACAGCGCACGATACGGGAGCCGAAATGGCTTTCGTAACGAATAGTCTGATGATCAGGTAAGGACCACTTCATGCGGATTGTTGCACCACGCCACGATCGATACGAAACACGTGATCGAGCAGCGGCGCCGAGTGTTGCAGATCCGATTCCGACAGCAGCACCGTCAGCCCCTCGCGCTTGAGTGCGGCGATGACTTCGACCAAGCGTTGCGCGAGCGCCGGCGCCACACCTTCGAATGGTTCATCGAGCAACAACAATTTTGTCCCGCTCATCAATGCGCGCGCAAGCGCGACGAGTTTTTGCTGGCCGCCGGAGAGTTGCAGGGCTTTGCGGTCGCGAAATTTTTCGACTTCGGGAATCATCGCGTAAACCTGTTGCAGTTTCGTCGCCGTATTTTTCTTTCCGACGGCCCATAGCGGCAATAACACATTTTCTTCCACCGAAAGTTCCGGCACCAGGCGGCGGTCTTCCGGCATGTACCCCATGCCGAGCTGGTTGCGATGGTGCGGGGGTGTCGTGGCGAGATCCGCTTCATCGAACATTACCGTGCCGCGTTGATAAGGCAACAATCCCATGACGCTGCGCAGCAGCGTGGTTTTGCCGGCGCCGTTGCGGCCGATCAGGCCCGCCATGCGGCCGCGCGGCAGTTCGAGCGATACGCCGCGCAGGATCTCGACCGATTGTATCGCGACGCTTAAGTCCATCAATTTAAGCATGGCGTTTGCCGGTTACATAGCGTTGAACTTCGGGGTTATCGAGCGCATCCTCCGGTGCTTGATCGGCGATGATGCGGCCATCGTAAAAAGCCAGCACCCGATCGGAATAGCGGCTGACAATATCCATGTCGTGCTCGACGAACAACACGGTGACTTTTTCCGCGCGCACCACGTTCATGATCATATCCATGATACCGAATTTTTCTTCCGCCGCGACGCCGCTGGTGGGTTCGTCTAACAGCAACACTTGCGGTTTGCCGGCCATGGCCATGGCGATATCGAGTTGCTTGCGCACACCTTGCGGCAGCACACGCGCGACGCGGTCGCCGTATTCCGTCAAATTGAACTGGGCCATGAGATTGTCCGCGACTGTTTCAAGCGGCCCGTTGTGGCCGGGCACTTGCATCGGTAACTTGGAAAAAAACGACGGCTTAGCGTTGCGCAGTACGATACCGAGCGCGACGATGAGATTTTCCCGCACCGTGAGGGTGTCGTAGAGTTGCGGAATTTGGAACGAGCGGGCAATGCCGAGCCGCGTAATTTGGCGCGGCGGCAACGGTGTGATATCGCGCCCGGCAAAGTGGATACTGCCGCTGGATGGCTTTAAGTAACCCGTCACCATGTTGACGAAAGTCGTTTTACCCGCGCCGTTGGTGCCGATGAGACCGGTGATGCTGTGCTCGGCTATGCTGGTGGAAATATCGTTCGCCGCCGTGACCGCGCCAAAGGTTTTCATCAGGCCACGCGCTTCGAGTATGGTGTTCACGCGGGCTTAACCTTGCGCGATTTAAATAACGACCAGATGCCATCGGGTAGATAACTGATGACCAGCAGCATGGCGATACCCAGTACCATTTGCCAGACGTAGGGAAATTCCTGGTAGGCATAGGTGCGTAGCGATTCAAACAACAATGCACCCAGGAACGGCGCGATCACGCTTTGCGAACCGCTTAAGATCAAAATAAAAACGAATTCTCCGGATGTGGTCCAATAAGCCATTTCCGGATCGATGTGGCCCACGGTAAGCGCCGTAAGCGCTCCGCCAAGTCCCGCCAAGGCAGCGCTGATGACATATTTGATATGAATTGCGTTGCGAACTGACTGGCCGAGATATTCGACACGGATTTCGTTATCGCGAATGGCGGGCGCTAGACGGCCGAGCGGCGTGCGCAGATAGCGTTCCAGTCCCCAAATGGCAATTAAGGTTAGAACGCAGGCGGTGATGTAAACCGCATAGCGGGACGATTCGCCCAACGCCATACCGAAGAACGTTGGCGAGGTCAATGTGAATCCATCGGTCGAGCCGAGGCTGGAACTCTTAACAATCACGCCGTACAAAATCATCGAAAAGGCGAGGCTCAACAGACCAAAGAAAATTCCGCGATAGTTCGCGAGCAACGTTCCGAGTATAGCGGCTAGTAGCGCCGCGGTTAGCATGCCGGCCGGAATCAATAGCAAGGCCTCTTTGATTTGATAAAAATGCATCAAGGCTCCGGCGGTGTAGGCGCCGAGGCAGTAGTACAACGCTTGGCCGAAGGATACCAAGCCCGCGCGCAACATCAGCATCAAGCCCAACACAACCAGCCCGAGGCCGAGTGAGCGGGTGATATGAAATGTCGCCCACTCGGGCAGCCATCCCCCCAGCGCGATGAGCGCAACCAATACCGCACTGAAAATCAACAGCGACCGGCTGTTCATATTTTCCTTGCCTCGGGTGCGCTGAACAATCCCTTAGGTTTCAAAATCAATACCAGCGCCATGACGAAATAAATGCTGAAGAGCTCCACTTCCGGCCAGTAATGCACCGATGCCGATCGCACGATGCCGACCAGTAATGCCCCGAGCGCCGCGCCAGGCAAGCTTCCCAGGCCACCGATCACGATCACGGCAAAGGCCAGCACGATCACTTCCACCCCCATGCCGGGGACGATGGAAACCGTCGGCGCGGTGAACGCACCGCCCAGTGCCGCCAAAATCGCGCCGAGTATGAAGGTTAGGGTGTAGAAACGTTCGACATTGATACCCACGGCCGCAGCCATTTCTCGGTCGTGAATTACCGCTGTGAGCAATTTACCGGTGATGGTGCGGGTAAGAAGCCACGTCAGGCCGATACCGACAATGATGGCAATACCTAATAGCAACACGTTGTACATCGGATAACTCAAACCGAAGATTTCAAAATTGCCGAGCAAAATATAAGGATCCGCGACGGCGTAGGAATCCACGCCCCAAATCAATTTGACTGTGTCTTCCAAGATTAAAAACAGCGCATAAGTGACCAGCAGCAAGATCACTTCGTGTTTACCGTACATGAATCGCAACACGCCGCGCTCGATCAACGCGCCGGCGATGATGCCGACGACGATTGCGGCAACGAGCAGGACACCGTAGGTCGCCAACGGTGGGTAGCCGTGATTCAGCCAGTAGCCAACGAACGAGGCCGCTGTGTAAGCGCCCAGCGCATAGAGGCTGCCGTGGGTCATGTTGAGTATCTTCATCACGCCGTAGATCAGCGTAAGTCCTGCGGCCATGATGAACAGCCACGAGGAATAGATGATCCCGTCGATGAAGACGCTAGCGAGGGAACTCAATTTAATTTAAGTCGCAGGCTTGTGAACACTGTCATTCCCGCGAAGGCGGGAATCCATTTGGCAGTGGAAATAGTCAACACAGTATGGATTCCCGCCTTCGCGGGAATGACACAATTGGTAGTCAATCGGTAGCACAATAAAATGCGACGAGGTTTGTTTCACCTTTCACTTTTCACCCTTCACGACTATTTCGCCTTAAACCCAGACTTAATCCAGTCGACGGTTTTCACACCCTCGGGCGGGTTCACTTTCTCTGCTGGATAGTTCTTGATGTCGACCAAGGTAATCTTGCCGTTTACCCTTTTAACGCGACCGAAGGCAATGCCTTGCGTGGCTTGGTGTCCCTTGCCGAGGTTCATCATGACCTTGCCGCTGGGTCCTTCCCAAGTATGATTTTCCAACGCTGCAATGAGCTGATCTTGGTTCGGTTCCTTGCCACCGTTGGCCGCGTGCGCTTTCTCGTAGGCGCTTTTCACACCCAGCAGAGCTTGGGCCATTTTGTAGGACGCATAAATTGGTTGCAGTACGTATTTGTCGGAATAGGTCTTTTTGAACCAACGATTGAGTTCCGTGTCGGGCGCGAACGGGCCGTGTGTGCCGCGCGCGCCGATGACGGCGCCCTCGGGCATGTGCGCCGACATGCGGTTCAGCACGTGCTCGCCCGCGACAAAGACTGCAACGCTTTTCTTGAACAAATCCCGCGGCGCCGCCTGTAGGATGAACGATTCCAGGTCACCGCCCCATAAGCTGGAGTGAACGACCTCGGAATTGCTGCCTAGAAGCGCGGAAATTTCCGCGCCGTATTGCCCGGCGCCAAGCTTGGGCATTTGCGATGTGGTGACTTGAATATTGGGTTTCAATGCTTTCATCGACGCGTCCCAATCTGCCCAGGAATCTTGTCCCCACGCATAATTCTGATTGATGCCGGCGTAGCTCTTGATGCCGGGCACCTGTTCGTTGATGTAAAAGGCGGCGCCGATGTTATCCATGGCGCCGTGGGCGCCGGTGCGAAATACGTATTTATAGCTCGCGTCTTCGAAAACCCTAGGTGTGCCGCAATCAAACAAAATGGTGAGTTTCTTCAGCTCTTCCGCGACCGGCGCGACGGCGAGGCAATCGCCGCTGGAGATATATCCGATCACCATATCGACTTTTTGGCGCTGTACGAGATTACGATATTCTTCGACTTGTTTAGTCGTGCCGCCGGCTTCGTCGATAATCGTAATCTCGATCGGCCTACCGCCAAATCCTTTTTTGGAGTATGCGCCGGGGACTTTCCCGCCGTTGATGGCTTCGACCATCATATCCGCCGAGTTCTTTGCCGGCACCCCGAACGGCCCCGCCGCCGGGCCCGATAAAAAAGTGACGATGCCGATTTTGATCGAATCGGCTGCCAGCGCCGGCGCGGTTAGCGCCAGCGCTAAAACAGCGGCGCTAGCGTAACGGGTGAATCGTGTGTGGTGTTGCATGTTTAGAGAACTCCTTTATCTTAGTCGTTTACTTCTTTATCCCAAGAGCCGACGATCGATGGATCACAGATTTAACGCTCGCCACGCAGTGTACGAAAAAAACCCATCGAGGCCAAGGAGATTTGTATGGTTGATCATTCTTGGCGGTAGAACCCAGCGCGTTGCACGAGATGTCCGACAACCGGTCGATATGGGCGTGTGACCGGCCTTGTACAAGACGAAATCCTCTGCTAGGGTAGGAACGTCTGCATGAATCGACCACGTGCGATTGTGCGATTATCTATAGGCCTGCATGGGAAATGTGACAAGCGATCGTGTCAGAATTACGGTCTTATGGATGCGTAAGCGGAATGGACACGCCTAAATCAATCAATCTGCGCAGCAGCTTCCAGGGCCGATTATTGTTATTGGCGCTGGTATCCATACTGCCTTTTTCGACTTTGGCAGTGCTCAGCGTGCGCGATCTATCGAGCCACTATCGCGAGCAGGCGTTCGAACGCACCGCCGAACTTGCACGTTCGACGGGCGCGCGATTGGATCACTTTATCGAAGGCGCCGAACAATTGCTCGACGCCGTCGGCGTTCTCGTCGCCGAGGATCCATCGGCCAACAACCGCAAGCTGCAAGCACTCAAAGGCAAACTCCCACCTTATATCAACTTACTCCAGGTGATATCCAAGACCGGGGACGTGGTGAGTTTGTCGGCCGATACCGATAGCCCCACTGCGCGTTACAACGTGGCGGACCGGAAATATTTCAAAGAGGCAATGGCTAAACGCCGCATCGGATTCGGCGAACCCGTCGTTTCGCGGGCTACCGGCAGAATGAGTGTCGCTCTGGCGCGGCCGATAGTCGACGCAAAGGGTGACGTCGAGTATGTGGTTACGCTATCCATTTTGGTGGAAAACTTTCAGGAGTTTCTGCTGACCGATGGATTCCCGGAAAAATCCGAGGTGACGTTGTTGGACGAAACCGGCATGGTAATAGCCCGCTCGCTCGATCCAAAGAACTGGATCTCACGAAAATTGTTGGATCAGGCCAGCATTCAGCAAATGTTTCGCGACAAACGGGGGAACGTTGAAACACGGTCCTTGGATGACGTCGAGCGGTTTTACAGCTACACCACGACGCGGCACACGCCCTGGCTAGTGTATGTCGGTATACCGACGTCCGCGGCGCTGGCGCCGGTGCAGCATTCGCTCAATCGTCTATGGTGGTTTGCCATCGCGACGGTACTGCTGGCGTTGGCATTGGCAACGGCCATCTCGCGCCGGATCGCCGAACCTATCCGGCAACTCAGTACCGATGTACGTCGCTTCGCGGGCGGTGATTTAGCTCACCGAACGGCGGTCAAAACCAGCAGTGAAGTGGGCCGCCTTGCCGAGGACTTCAACAATATGGCCGCCAATTTAGAGCGTAACACCGTCCAATTGCGCGAGAGCGAGGCGCGCTACGATCTCGCCCTCGAGGCGACCACCGATGGGCTGTGGGAAATCAATCTTAAGACTAAAACCGTTACGGTGTCGCCCAAGGTCAAGGGGTTGTTAGGCTATGCCGATGAGGATATTCAAGACAATCGCGATGCCTATGAAGTATTGCTGCATCCCGACGATCGCCGCCGCACCATCGACTCGCTGGATAACCATATCAAATACGGCACGCCGCTGGCGGACGAATTTCGTCTCCGCGCAAAAGACGGAAGCTATCGCTGGGTGTCCAGACGCGGAAAATCGGTGCGCGATGCCGATGGCAAGGTGGTCAAGATAGTCGGATCGATCTCCGATATTAACGCCCGCCGCAACGCCGAATTGGAAGTTCAACAACTCAATACGGAACTCGAACAGCGGGTGATGCAACGCACCGCTGATTTGACGCGGGAGATCGCCGGACATCAAGCCACGCAACGGCGCCTTGAAGAAGCGAACCGCGAGCTGCGGATTTCCCTCGATCGCGTGCAACAACAGACGCGCGAGATGGAGTTGTTGCACGAGATGAGCGAACTACTTCAGGGCGCGAAGACATCGGAGGAATACAACAAGATCATCTCCCACGCAATGCAGCAATTATTCAACGCAAAGGCCGGCGGCCTTTACTCGATTCGCTCGTCGCGGGATCTGGTCGAGGCGAACATTACGTGGGGGAAGGTCGAGTATTCGGACACCGTGTTTCATCCGGAAGATTGTTGGGCGTTGAAGCTCTCCAAATTACATTTTGTGGCGACCCGCACCGACGATGTCGCCTGTCGCCATGTGGCCGGCGGAGAAACCACCGGTTACGTGTGTGTGCCGCTCAATGCCCACGGCGAAACCCAGGGGCTCATCCACTTGCGCGCGACCACTGAAGCGGCGAAAGAATCGCTGCGCAGTAAGCTCCCGCTTGATACACACGGTGTCGGAATACCTCGGCCTGGCGCTCGGTAATTTCCGTCTGCAGCAAACCTTGCGCTATCAATCGGTGCGCGATGCGCTTACGGGATTGTTTAATCGCCGTTATCTGGAGGAATCCATCGCCCGCGAAGTCGCGCGGGTGGCGCGCGATAACCAGGAACTCGGCATCATTATGTTTGACCTCGATCACTTCAAGCGGGTCAACGATCACTATGGTCACGACATGGGCGATGCGGTGTTACGCCAATTGGGCGAAGTGTTATTGCATCACGTGCGCGAAGAAGATATCGCCTGCCGCTATGGCGGCGAGGAATTTACCGTGATTTTGCCCGGCGCCGATACCGAAGTGAGCCGGCAGCGCGCGGAAGAATTGCGGCAATTGATCGAAGCCATGAAAGTTCAGTGGGGCGGGCAAGTGATCGGCAACCTCAGCGTGTCCCTCGGCGTCGCCTGCTTCCCAACGCACGGCAAGACGTGGCAAGAAGTGCTCAAAGCCGCGGATAAAGCCCTTTACCACGCGAAGCAGACGGGCCGTAAGCGAGTCGTCGTCGCCTCCATATAAAAAAGCCCTTCGCGTATAATTCGTGCTTTACCCGAGGGCCTGATCATGAGTCCGCTCGACCAACCTAATTTGTCCATCCTGCCCGCGCTATCCGATCCCCATTTATTTCGACAACAGTGTTACATCGACGGTGTGTGGTCCAGCGCCGCGTCGGGCGCGTCCATCGCTGTCGATAATCCTGCGACCGGCGCCGTTATCGGCAGCGTGCCCAATCTGGGCGCTGCGGAAACGCGACAAGCCATCGAAGCCGCAAATCGCGCGTTAGCGCAATGGAAAGCGAAAACAGCGAAAGAGCGCAGCGCGATTCTGCGCAAGTGGTTCGAGTTGATGTTGGCAAACCAGGAAGATTTGGCATTGCTCATGACCACGGAACAGGGCAAACCCTTGCTCGAATCCCGTGGTGAGATCGGCTATGCGGCGTCGTTCCTCGAATGGTTCGCGGAAGAAGGCAAACGCATTTACGGCGATGTTATTCCACCGCATCAAGCCGATAAGCGCATCGTCGTGTTGAAAGAACCCATTGGCGTGTGCGCGGCGATCACGCCGTGGAATTTTCCCGCGGCGATGATAACGCGCAAGGTCGGCCCGGCTCTGGCCGCCGGCTGTACGATGGTGTTAAAACCGGCGAAGCAAACGCCGTTTTCCGCCTTGGCGCTAGCGGAGCTCGCCGAGCGCGCGGGCGTGCCTAAGGGTGTATTCAACGTGGTGACTGGGGATTCCGGCGCCATCGGCGGTGAGTTAACCAGTAATCCCATCGTGCGCAAACTGTCCTTCACCGGTTCCACCGAAGTCGGGCGAAAGTTGATGCAGCAATGTGCGCCGACCATCAAAAAAATGTCGTTGGAATTGGGCGGCAACGCGCCGTTCATCGTCTTCAACGACGCGGATCTAGATGCCGCCGTCGAGGGCGCCATGATATCGAAGTTCCGCAACGCGGGTCAGACCTGTGTGTGCGCCAATCGAATCTATGTGCAAGACGGCGTGTACGACGCCTTCGCCGCCAAACTTACGGCAAAAGTTAACGGACTCAAGGTCGGCAACGGCGTGGAAGCCGGTGTCACCACTGGACCCCTCATCGACCGCGCGGCGGTGGCGAAAGTCGAAGAGCACGTCGCCGACGCGTTGGCGAAAGGCGGAAAAATCGCTACCGGTGGAAAGTCCCTAGGCGGACAATTCTTCGCGCCGACTTTGATTACCGAAGTTAACGCCGATATGAAAATCGCAAAGGAAGAAACGTTCGGGCCCGTCGCGCCGTTGTTCCGGTTCAAAACCGACGACGAGGCGATACGCATGGCGAACGATACCGAATTCGGTTTGGCTGCTTACTTTTACAGCCGCGACATCGGCCGCATTTGGCGCGTTGCCGAGGGCCTGGAATCGGGCATGGTCGGCATCAATACGGGGCTGATCAGTACCGACGTCGCGCCGTTCGGTGGTGTGAAGCAATCGGGTCTGGGTCGGGAAGGATCTAAGTACGGCATCGACGAATACCTGGAAATCAAGTATCTGTGCATGGGTGGCGTCGATAAATAACTTAAATCAAACAACTCGGAAAATTTTGTTAACGTGGTCGCGAATCGCTATAGCGTCTCTCGCGATCGGGTCGGTTTCGTTTGCGCATGGGGCAGACGCGATCAACATCAAATTCAGTCATGTCGTTGCGCCCGATACGCCGAAGGGACTGGCAGCCGAAAAATTCAAGGCGCTTGCGGAAAAACTAACCAACGGCCGGGTGAAGGTACAGATATATCCCAATAGCCAACTGTACAAAGACAAAGAAGAAATAGAAGCGCTACAACTCGGCGCCGTGCAAATGCTGGCGCCGTCTTTATCCAAATTCGGCCCGCTGGGTACACGCGAGTTTGAAGTGTTCGATGTGCCCTACCTTTTTCCGGATAAGGCAGCCCTCTACCGGGTGATGGACGGCGAAATCGGCAGATCCTTGTTCGCAAAACTTGAGAGCAAAGGCATACATGGCCTAGCCTATTGGGACAACGGCTACAAGCAATTGCATTCCAACAAACCGATCCGCAAGCTCGCCGATATCAAAGGTCAAAAACTGCGCATTCAGTCATCCAAAGTGCTGGACATGCAAATGCGCGCGTTAGGCGCAAGCCCCCAGGTGCTGGCTTTTGGCGAAGTTTATACAGCGTTGCAGACCGGCACGGTTGACGGTGGCGAAAATACGTTGTCGAATATTTACACCCAGAAGATGCACGAAGTGCAAAAACACATCGCGATTTCCGATCACGGTTACATCGGCTACGGTGTGATCGTCAACAAAAAATTCTGGGATGGGCTGCCCGTGGACATACGCACGAGCCTGACCCAGGCGATGAAGGAAGCGACGGGTTATCAGCGCCAAGTAGCGCAGCAGGAAAACGATCGCGCATTGGCTGGGATACGCGCCGGAAAGAAAACCGAGATTTATGTACTCCCCGAAGCGGAACGCAAAGAAATACAAAAAGCGCTTGGGTCCGCTTACCCAAAATTCGAAGCATTAATCGGGCGAGACACATTGCAATCGATACGCCAGGCTAGCGGTGTGAAATAATCTTTGCCGGTTACGGTTCGGACTTTAGAATTTCGCTGTAAATCGCCTGTAGATTTGCTTTGCGTTCCTGGGTGCTGGGGTGGCGCTTAAGCGGTGTGTTGACGATTTCATGGCCCGCGCCGGCGAGTTTCTCGGCATCGGATTTTGGCGCTGCGCGCGGAGCGGCCGGCTCGGGCGGCGGTAGGTCTTTCAAAAATGCATCAAGCGTATTCGCAAGATCCGTGCGATCGGTAAATACTCGGCTCAACAACCTGGCTGCGCAAGAATCGGATTGCAGTTCTTGATCCGCGTGATGTTGGCTAAACGTGTCTTTGCTCGTCTTGACATGCGCGAGGATTACCGCAGGATCTGTTTTGACGTTGCGCATGACGTTCATGAGGTCGTCCTTGGTGTGGACCGAATCAACGATCATGCCTTGCAATTCCTTCGTTTCATGGCGTTGTAATACGTGTGCAATTTCGTGCGCGAGTGCAAAATAGGCTTTCGAGCGCTGCTCGGGATTGTCCACTAATCCCTGATCAAGGTATAGCAACCCCCCGGGTCGCGCCATCGCATTTCGCGTCGAGTTTTTGAGAATGAATAATTGGAAGTTGTACTCATGCTTTTCCTGAACATTTGAAAGAATTTCTTTTAGCATGCCGTCGGCGATCGGATAGTACTTCTGCCCCAATTTGCTCTGGCGGTCCAGCACATTTGTCTCGCCTTTATGTGATTCTTCGCCGTAGCGCAGCTCCGCGTTCATCGGCAACCAATTAAGCTGTTTCGCGGCAAGTCGCGTCGAATCCGATAACTCCCCTTTGTTTGTGGGAGCCGCCGTGGTGCGTCCCGGAAGCAGATCAAGCCCTCTCTTGATGAGGTCCTTGGCGCCCTCTTTGGCGCTGAAGGCGGCTAGAGAAGCGACGTTGTCCGTAAGCTTGTAAGGTTGGACGATGTCCGGACAGTTCTTGTCCAGGACCACCAGCGCAATCGGCGATAATTTCTTAATCTCCTTAACTTGGACGCCATCCGACGCGCTGGGAGCCGAGGGTGATGGTTGAGGTTGTTCCTCAGCGCGTGTAACCACGGTGGTTGCGAGCGCAAGCGTACCAATCAACAATATGTTTACTATTTCGTGGCCGGAATACATATTTTCTCCTCGCCGGATAGGATTCGCCTATTTCATTTTCTCGAGAAGTTGCCGAATACGCAGTTCGCGCGCGGGGTAGTAGCCTTCCTCGTCGAGAATCGCTGCCTCTAAGAAAAGACGACCATTTTCGTCGGTAACGGCTTGCGACAACTTATTGAACCGAGCCTGTATTGCGGGGTCTGCGAGAGCGGTACTGAGGTTTGCCTCCGCTTCCTTCGGATCGAAAGGCTTTTCCTTTTCCAGCCGCTTGCCGCTGGTTTGGTTGTGGTGAACCACCTTGGCCACAACCGAAGAAACCGAGCCGCAATCAACCTTATCGGCTGTCCACCATGTGATCAGCGACGAAAAAAAATCCTTATCTGACTGGCCTCTTGCCTCTTTAAGTTTGGTCAAGCCTTCGCACTGTTCTTCGGCATACAATCCCGTCATGGTGAACAAAAGCGCGATCGCAAGTAGCTTGGTGAGTTTTTTGTGCATGATGATCCCGTCCTTAGTGAATAAAACAAGTGATGACTGCACCTCCGATCAATAGCAGCCACACGATACTCCATGAGGCGAGCATCCCGGCGGCCATGAACTTTCCCCCTCTCCACAGTCCACAAATATCGCCGCCAAAAATCTTGGTTAGACTTTTGCGCAAATTTGTTGGGTCATGACTACGCTGTTTACTCTCTTTTTCCAATAGCAATCGGACGGAGGGTTCCGTAGCGAGAGCTTTCAGGTTGACTATTAACCGCTGCTTGTCGTGCTCGCTCGAATGAATGGCCTGATCAATCGATCCGGAGACGAAACTATCAATCAACATTCCCACCGCTATCGGAATAGGAGAAGACCAAATTCCGTACCGGGAAAGTAACCACAAGGACAACCCCGTGACGAAGAATCCCATGACCACAACGGCAGCGACTAGCAAGACAATCCATAACCGAGCCGATTGTCGGCGTACCGCACTGCTGCTGAACCGTGAACTGAAATATTTCGTCCAAAAATAGGCAACTACGGTACCGAAAGAAATGGCGATCGCGATGTCGACAAGCAAATCGAGCCCCGGATGTTCTTTTAGACCATCGGAAAGATACGAAGCGGCCTGAGCTTCCACGCCATAGACCTTGCCGACCGGCGTCATGAATAAGTCGTCCTTGCCATATGCTCCACCGAAGAACGCGACTTTGTAGGGGCGGTCAGGCGATCCCCCATTCATTTTGGCGAAAATGCTCGTTAAATACCCACTGCGATCTGGCTGGCTGTCGAGCTCTTTTAAGGTTATGGGTTTGACCCGTGCGTACTGACGCGTATCGATATGCTTGGGTTCTTCTGACCGCTCCAGTTTTTCGTCCGGGCGGGGAGTAGCGGCGCGGGCTAAGGAAACAAAGGAATCAGGCCCGCCAGGTTGCTTGATAACAAGGCCATAATCAACCGGTAGTTTCGCTTCTCCGAATTTCACCCAATCCTTTTCTTTCATGCGCTCTTTCCAGCATGTCTTCCGGCGACCCAGCTCGCCCCTGGAATCAGACACGGGAAATGGCTCGATAATGATCGTCGTCGTATTGGGAGAATTCTCGATCATGCCATACAACTTCTCCTCACAGACGACCTCGTCATGTCTAGGCGGTTTGTTGGATTGGATGCTTTGACCGGTCACGCATCCCGTGTCGAGGAGCTTAGGTTGTTCCGAAGACCAGATAGCGGGTGAAATGTCGATATCGATCGCGACTACGTCCGGCTTTGCATCGTACAAAAGTTTCAGGTCGTCGTGGAGCTTGCACCGGCTCAGAGGTGATCGCTCGAGATATTTTGACTCGTAGGTAGCACTATCAATCAAAAGCGCGAGGACTTGTTCGGCTTGTAGTGGCTCGGCATAGAAACCGAAGTGTCCGATCGCGACGAAGGCATAACCATCTATCGCATCGAGCCAATCAGACCGGTGGTGAATGATAAACACGACGGCCGCAACGAGTACCGCGCTCGGCCACTCTTTGAGCAAATAGCTGCACGCAACGCGCCCAAAGCTATGCGACGTTTCGTGAGACGGTGATCCAGCCTGGTTGTCGACCTGCTGCGTTCCAGCCATTCCTACTTTCCGAGTACCGCACAACATCACACCGGTGATGTGATGCGAGATATTTATTACTCTTCGGTAACGACCTTATTCTTTGTTGAAGAATATAGCGAGCGTGGTGAACCGTCAACATGGTTAGCGGCCACTTGCCCGTAGACTGCAGGCGTACCATATGCACGTATCCCAAGCAGCGCGATATCGTTAAGGGACGGGCCTGGACTTAAGGAGATTACATAGTCAGGTAAGATGCATTCTTTGCCTTAACGATACGCATGCCAGCGCCCACCCCAAAATCCGACCACGACGAACTTCGTCGCGGTGTCAGTTCTCTATGCGAAACGTTCACGTCTGAGTATTGGCGCAAGCTCGACGAGGCGCGCGCCTATCCTGAAGAATTTGTGCAAGCGTTGACCGATGCCGGTTGGTTGGCGGCGCTGATACCCGAGCAATACGGTGGCGCTGGCCTGGGTGTCACGGAAGCATCGATCATTCTCGAGGAGGTGAATCGCTCCGGCGCGAATTCGGGCGCGTGTCACGCGCAGATGTATGTCATGGGCACGGTGTTGCGTCATGGCTCGGCGGAACAGAAACAGCGCTATCTTCCACGTGTCGCCGAAGGTGAGTTGCGGCTGCAATCCTTCGCCGTGACTGAGCCGAGCACCGGTTCCGACACGACTAAACTCAAGACCACCGCAGTAAAAAAAGGCGATCGCTATGTCGTCAACGGTCAAAAGGTTTGGACCTCGCGGGTACAACATTCCGACTTGATGTTGTTACTCGCCCGCACAACACCACTCGCGAAGGTCAAGAAAAAATCCGAAGGACTGTCGGTATTTCTGGTGGAGTTAAAAGACGCGACCAGCAAAGGCATGACGTTAAAGCCGATTCGGAACATGCCTAACCACGAGACCAACGAAGTATTTTTCGATAACTTCGAAGTGCCGGCGGAAAACCTCATCGGCGAAGAGGGTAGGGGGTTTCGCTATATTCTCGACGGCATGAACGCCGAGCGTATTTTGATCGCCGCGGAGTGCGTCGGCGATGGTCATTGGTTTATCGATAAAGCTACCCGTTACGCAAAAGATCGTGTCGTGTTCGATCGGCCGATCGGCCAAAATCAAGGGGTGGCGTTTCCCATCGCCCGCGCCCACGTCAACGTGGAGGCGGCGAATCTCATGCGCTTCAAGGCGGCCGAAATGTTTGATGCCGATATACCGTGCGGTGCGGAAGCGAATATGGCCAAACTCCTCGCCGCCGACGCCTCGTGGGAAGCGGCGAATGTTTGCCTGCAAACCCATGGCGGCTTCGGTTTTGCCGCGGAATACGATGTCGAACGCAAGTTTCGCGAAACCCGTCTCTACCAAGTTGCACCCATTTCCACCAATCTCATTCTTGCCTACGTCGCTGAGCATGTTTTAGGCCTGCCTAGAACATACTGAAATTAATTACAGGCCGGGCTGGAAGCCAATACCGGTGCTGCTTCCAAGCCATGCCCTGCCGTGAGCCAGTATCCACGCGGCTCCTGGCGATGATCATTTTGACTTTTATAATCAAGCATTATGTACTCGACAAAATAAATATTTCAAATATTCATGACAATCAATATAATACGAGACTAATTTAAGAATTAGTCGAGGTATAGAATGAAATGGCTAATCGACCCGGGAGTGCGGTTGATGCAGCGGTTGTCTTTGGTCAACAAATTCCTCGTAGTCAGCTTTTTCTTACTGGTTCCACTCGCTTATACGGCATTCCTCTATCTGAGCGAGACGCGCAAAGAAATCGATTTCATGGTCGGCGAGCGCACCGGCCTCATTTATATCAAACCGTTGTTGCAGCTCAGCCGCCTGGCGCAAGCCCACCGCGCGGCGAGCTACGTCATCGCCAAAGGCGACGACCGGCCGGCACAATCGCGTTTGAAAATCCGCGAAGAAATCCGTACAACCGCCAGCGAAATCGACCGGTTCCAAGGAAAAATTGGCGCAGCCTATGGGTCCGCCGCCCAATGGCGCGCAGTGACGGATCGGCTGAATCGATTGCTGCAAGCCAACGCTTCGGCCGATGCAGAAAGCGCGTTTGCGGAGCATGGCGTGTTGATCAGAGACATTCACGGCCTGATCGAGTTAGTCACATTAAAGTCGAACCTAATTCTCGATTCCGATCCCACTTCGTATCGTTTGATACGTGTGATCACCGGTAAAGTTCCGGACCTCTCCGAGCGACTGGCCGTCGCGCGCGACAACGGTATGGCGTCCATTATGCTCGGGGGATTGTCGGCCGACGATCGCTTGCGCATGGCGACCCTGCAAGCCCTGGCGAAAGACCGCCACGCAGCGCTCGAAGCCGACCTCGCCATCCTCACCACGGACTCGGCGAAGATTACGGCAAGCCTAGGTGAATCGCGAAAACGCTTGCAAAGCGTAACGGCGTTTCTGGGCAATTTCGAGTATCTCCTAAGCCCCACCGGCTTTTATGAGCTTAAGGGCGATAGGTTTTTCGAAATGGGAGGTACGGCGATAGGCGCCGTCGACGCAGTCGCGGATGACGCGCTTCCGCTGCTACAGAACCTGCTCAGTCAGCGGATAGACCGGCAGGTCGTGCAAGAACGCATCACCCGCGGCATCGCGATCGGCTGCCTGGCGCTGGCGCTGTATTTTTTCGTGGCGTTTTACTACGCCGTGAAGTCCGGTATCGCGTTTCTCAAGAAAACCTTGAAACGGGTTGCGGAAGGGGACTTAACCGGCAAAATCGAAACGCGGGCCAATGACGAAATCGGATCCGTGATCGTCAGTTTGAAAGACGCGCAAGATCGGCTGAGGACTCTCACCTTGGATATCAACCGCTCGGCCGAGCAGGTGTTCCTCGCATCCAATCAGATTGCCGATGGCCACGATAATCTTTCGCGACGGACCGAATCGCAAGCCTCTACCCTGGAACAAACCGCTGCGAGTTTGGAGGAGCTCACCTCCGCCGTGCAGCGCAATGCGGAGACCGCGAGCGATGCCAACGAACTCACGCAAGATTCCGCCCGTGTCGCGGAATCTGGCCGCGCGGCGATGAAGCGCGTCGCCGCCACCATGGCGGAGATTGAAACCAGCGCCACTAAGATCGGTGACATCATTTCTTTGATGGATAACATCGCTTTTCAAACCAATATCCTCGCCTTGAATGCGGCGGTGGAAGCGGCACGCGCAGGCGAGCAGGGGCGCGGATTCGCCGTCGTCGCCGCCGAAGTTCGCAGCTTGGCGCAGAACTCAACCGATGCCGCGAAGCAAATCAAAGGACTGATCGCGCAGACGCGCGAGAAAGTTTCCGCCGGCGTGGTTTCGGTTGAAGATACGCTGAAGACCATACAGGAATCGCTCATCAGCATCCAGCGTGTCGCCGCGCTGATGGGCGAGATCGCGAGCGCTTCGCGCGAGCAGAGCGATGGCATCAACCAAGTGAACCGTGCGGTCTTGCATATGGACGACGCCAACCAGCAAAACGCCAGCATGGTGCAACAAGCGGCCGCCACCACCGAATCCCTCAAGGACCAGGCCAACGCGCTGGTGAGTGCGATCGGACGCTTTAAGATCGACATTCGCGCTAGCGCGGCTCCCCACATCGAAAACCAAATCCAGCGCGATACGAAGACACCAAATCCTCAACCGCTGCCACGTCGGCCACAACCATCACCACCCAAGACGAGGAGAGTGGACGGAGTTTTCGTTCCTGCGATGCCACTAAATAAAACCGTACCGATTCCCGATATCGAAGCGAAGCGTTCGCAACCTTTATCGCGTAAGTCGGAGCCATTACCAGTTCAAGGAGAGGAGGAGTGGACGGAATTTTAGTCTGGCGCTTCACACTACACCGAGCGATATTGTTTCTCCTTAATGAACTTTACGGTTTATACGAGGGAACTACTGCCATAGAAGGTCATAGGGCGCCGCGATCAAATAATCGCCCTCGGGTAAGACTAGACTAGGAGTTCTTATGCGTATAACACTCGGTCGCGCGGAAGACTACCGCGGCGTCATATTGCGGCTTCGAACCGAGCTTTGCCGACGCAAAGCTTTCTCTGCCACTGAGTTTGATGCCGAGCCATTGCCTTATGCCTTCTACGTATTCGTTTGGTGCGGCGTTGAGACCGAGCCTATCGGCATGGCGGAATTTTTCTTCTACGATCAGGCTTACGATTCCTACTCTGCGTGTTCGCATAGACTAGCCTTCGATCTTGAGCACCTGGCATCTTTGGACCGAATACTACATGTGCGGAGCATAGCCATTGGCGATTGCGAAGGGCAAACTGCCGTAATACGGTGGTTAAGCAAATCGATAGTAAAGATCGCGGGGAAATTGGGTGCGCGATATTTGACGGCCGATGCCGATTTGCTCGATAACAATTGCCTTGATTTCGGCGAGGGCGTCAGCGCTGTGGCCGCTGGAAATTACCAGACGAACGGTAGCGAAAAAAAGCTTTGCCTATTTTCGGTCAGGACCATCCTCGAACATTGTAAAGGCGATTATTCTTTCGATGCGTATCGAGTTTGATGCAATGTTGCTGCAATCGATCCGCCTGCGCGGACGTCGGACGCATGAATACAAAACTAAGGTCAATCCACAATTAGACCGATTGCTTCCCGCGCATTGGGTTGGGGTTTGGCAGCGGCAACTGCGCTCTTACGCGATGTAGTGTTGCGGAAAATATGCACGGTTCGATGAACCCTATCTTAGTGGCGGCAACCATCCCCCTCCCTTTCGCGTACCGCGCGCGGGGGAGGGAAGGGGTAGGGGCAACGATATTTTGAACAAGCAATGTCGATATAAATATGAATTGGTTTTTCAAGTCGCTAGTAAAAGCTGCCCCCATCCCGACATTCCCCCGTGCGCGGTGCGCACAAGGGAAGGAGTAGCCGCGTTGCCGAAGCGAGGGCTAGAATATGCCTTGCGGACTTCGTTTATGTGCAACCCATCAAACAAACGCCGCCGTCACATCCGAATCGATCAACAACGTTGCGCCCGCGTTGAAAAAGCTATGGTAGAGATTCTGACCAAAGCTCAAGTCGGCGCCGGCGGTCCAGCCCGAATCGACAATGGTCGCGACGTCGCCCGCGTTGCCGTCGATGCGCAAGGCATCGGTGTCGGACAGCGCTTTCAGATCGTTTGCGCTGAACGCCAGCTTGTTGTCGCCGCTACCGCTCAAGTCGACGATCTCGATCCCAATCGCGCGCTCATCCGATAGAGTCACGAGATCAAGCAGTTTCCCACCGCCGCTAAAACGCAAGGTATCGCTACCGGTACCGCCATCCCAACGCGTTCCAGCTAATGGATAGATCGAGCGCATCGAATGTGAAGCTGTCATTGCCATCTCCGCCAAGGAGAATATCGGCGCCGCCGCTACCGCTGAGCGTGTCGTTGCCGGCATCGCCGGTGAGCACGTTCTGTGCGTTATTGCCTGTCAGCGTGTTGTTGAGCGCATTGCCGGTCGCGTTGACCGCGGCGCTGCCGGTGAGCGTGAGGTGTTCGACGTTCGCGGCTAAGCGTGTAGCTGACGCTGCTGCGCACTAGTGTCGGATGCCTTCGTTGGCGTTTTCTTCGATCGAATCGAGGGTGTTGTCGACGATGTAGCTGTCGTGGCCAGCGCCACCACGCATGAGGTCCACGCCCGCGCCGCCGTCCAGTTGGTCATTACCCAACTCACCGATCAACGTGTCCGCCCCGGCGCCGCCACGTAGGGTGTCGTTGCCGAGACCGCCATCCAGCGCGTTGTTGCCGGCGTTGCCCGTGAGCGTGTTGGCGAGTTCATTGCCGGTGCCATTGATATCAGCGGCGCCGGTCAGCAACAGCGCCTCGACGTTGGCGGTCAACGAATACGTGATGCTGCTTTGCACCGTATCCGTCCCCAGATTCAGTCCTTCGATAACAACATCGCCCACGTCATCGACGATGTAGGTATCGTTTCCCGCTAAACCTTCGAGGTGATCAGCACCCGCTCCACCGTTCAAGATGTTGTTGCCCGCGTTACCGTTAATCTGATTATTGTCGATGTTACCGGTACCGTTGAGATTGGCGATTCCGTTAAGCTTCAGATTCTCTACGTTGGCAGTGAGGGCATAGCTGATATCACTTTCGACTGTATCAATCCCCTCGCCAGCGAGTTCGGTGATGTTATCCCCGGCATCGTCGACAACATAGGTGTCGTCACCCCCTTGGCCGAACATCGCATCGGCGCCGGTTTTACCATCCAACCGATTGTTGCCGGCGTTACCACGCAGCACGTTGTCGAGCGCATTACCGGTAGCGTCGATCGACAGCGGCGAGGGGTCGAGCGTGAGATTCTCGACGTTGTCGCCGAGCGTATAGCTGATGAAGCTTTGCACGGTGTCGGTGCCTTCACCAGCCAGTTCCGTTACCACGTCCCCGGCTTGATCGACGACGTAGTAGTCGTTGCCCTCTCCGCCCAGCATGGCGTCTGCACCGGCGCCACCATAAAGAAGATTGTTGCCCAAATTGCCGGTGAGCGTGTTGTCCAGCGCGTTACCGGTAGCGTTGATGGACGCGATGCCTACCAGGGTGAGATTCTCAACGTTGTCGCCGAGCATGTAGTGCATGCTGCTGCGGACGGTGTCGATGCCTTGTCCAGGCGGCCTCGGTGAGCGTGTCGCCGTTGTCGTCGACGATGTAGGTGTCATCGCCGAACCCGCCCGCCATGGCGTTCAATCCCGTGCCACCATCGAGCAGATCGTCACCGGCCATGCCGAACAACTGGTCGTTGCCATCGCCGCCGATCAGGGTGTTGGCGTAGCCGTTGCCCACGATCTTGTTATTAAGCGCATTGCCGGCGCCGTCGATAGCGCCGGCGCCGGCATCGAGCGTGAGATTCTCGACGTTGGCGGCGAGGAAAATGCTCACGCGTGCCGTCACTTGGTCGATGCCACCGCCGGGCGCCTCGATGGTGCCATCGCCGAGGTCGTCGACCACGTAGCTGTCGTCGCCCGCGCCGCCGTCCATATAGTCCGCGCCGCGGCCGCCGTTCAGTTCATCGTTGCCGTTACCGCCGAAAAGCCTATCGATGCCATCGGCGCCGAACAGCCGATCATTGCCATCGCCGGCATAGAGATGATCGCCCGTCTTGTCGCCACCGGGCCCACCGACCAAGAGATCGTCGCCGGACTCGCCATAGATTTGATCGAAACCCGCCATGCCGAAGAGTTGGTCGTTACCCGTTCCGCCGGTAAGCGTATCGTCGCCTTCCCCGCCAACCACGTTGTCGGCGCCGTCGCCCGCGATCAACATATCGTTGCCCACGCCGCCGTCCAAGTGGTCGTCGCCGACACCGCCCTCGAGCCAATCGGCGCCGTCGTCGCCGAACATAGTGTCGTTGCCTTCATTGCCGAAGACGCGATCATTGCCCGATCCGCCATAGAGACGATCCGCGTTAGGGAAGTACTCTATTGGATGTGGCACGGTGGACGCATTGCCTGGAGACCCTACCATCAGGTCACCAATCAGCGTGTCATTCCCTGCACCGCCGTACAGCACGTCTTGATCGTTTCCTCCGACCATGAAATCGTCGCCATCGCCGCCGTCCAGGAAATCGTTGCCGCGCATCCACGCGCCGTCGGGCGCCGTATGCTTATGCGCGTTGGAGCCATCGCCAAACATCGTATCGTTGCCGCCGTGGCCGTAAGCGATATCGTCACCTTGCTTGCCATACATCTGGTCGGCATCCGCTGTACCGTTCCAGATGTTGTTGACTACGCCATCACCACCAGTGAACACTGCCATGATGAAATCTCCTATCTCAATGCGTCCGTCCTAGGACGCGTTCTGTAATCAATCTCAAGTAAGCGCTATGCAAGCGGGGCGGGCTGAATCGCAAAAAGGTCGGCCGCCGCGAAGCACTCACACAAATGCCGCCGTCACGTCCGAATCGATCAACAAGGTCGCGCCGGCGTTGAAGAAGGTGTGGTAAAGATTCTGGCCGAAGCTCAAATCGGCGCCTGGTGTCCAGCCGGTATCGACAATGTTCGCGACGTCTCCTGTATTTCCGTCGATGCGCAAGGCATCGGTGTCGGACAGCGCTTTCAAATCGTTCGCGCTGAAGGCAAGCTTGTTGTTGCCGCTGCCGGTCAAATCGACGATCTCGATGCCAATCGCGCGTTCATCCGATAGACCGGTTAGGTCGAAGGATTTTCCGGAGCTGATAAACCGTACCGTGTCGCCGCCGCTACCGCCATCCCAGCGCGTTCCGGAAATCGAGAGATCGAGCGCATCGAACAAGAACACATCGTTGCCCTCGCCACCCAGCAGAATATCGGCGCCGCCGCTGCCGTTGAGCGTGTCGTTGCCGGCGCCGCCGCCGAGCACGTTCTGTCCGCTGTTGCCCGTCAGCCCATTGCTGAGCGCGTTGCCGGTGGCGTTGATCGCCGCACTCCCGCTGAGCGTGAGCTGCTCGACGTTGGCGGCCAGGGTGTAGCTCACGCTGCTGCGCACGCTATCCATACCTTCCGCGGCGTTTTCTTCGATCAAGTCTTGGGCGTTGTCTACGGTGTACGTGTCGATGCCCGCACCGCCACGCAAAATATCCACGCCCGCGCCGCCGTCTAGTTGGTCATTGCCTAATCCGCCAGCCAGCACATTGTTGCCTGAATTACCGGTTAGCGTATTGTTAAGTTCGTTGCCGCCGCCGTTGACGTCGCCGATGCCGGTCAATTGCAGCACTTCAAGATTCGCCGACAACGCGTACGAGGCGCTGCTCTGGACAGTATCGATATCTCCCACCCCGTTTTCTTGTATCAGATCGTTTTCGTCATCGACGATGTAGAGATCGTTTCCCTCATTGCCGTTCATTATGTCGTCTTCCGTGCCGCCGTCTAGCACATCGTTGCCCGCGCCGCCGTTGAGTTCGTCTTGCCCGCCGAGGCCCTTGAGCACGCTGGCGCCCACGTTCGTGCCGATACCATTGCGGTCGTCATTGCCGATGCCGACCGAACCGCCATTGAGGACGAGATTTTCCACGTTGTCAGGAAGCGTGAAGTCCACGGTAGAGAACACGTGCTCGAAGCCCTCATCGGCGAATTCGATGACCTGATCTCCCGCCTCGGAAACAAAATAAAGGTCGTCTCCCGTGCCGCCCTTCATCGCATCATTGCCCGCGCCGCCTTGCAACTCGTCATTTCCGCCGCCTCCGTCCAACGTGTCATCGCCCGCCGCCCCGAGTAGACGATCGTTTCCGTCGAGGCCCTGCAAGGTGTTGGCGGCATCGTTGCCGATGATGTCGTTGTTCAAAGCATTACCGGCGCCGTCGATCGCGCCGGCGGTATTCGATAAGCTAAGGTTCTCGACCTGATCGGCGAGCGTGTAACTCGCGCTTGCCACGACGCGGTCTAAACCCCCGCCTGCATCCTCGGCTACACGCACAAAGGTATTCGAGACGATGTAGGTGTCTTCTCCCGCCCCGCCGTCGAGGGAATCGCCCGTTTGCGCGCCATGCAGAGTGTCATTGCCCGCGCCGCCAAAAAGGAAATCGTCGTCCGCGCCCCCGTCGAGCAGGTCGTTGCCCGCGCCGCCTTCAAGGCGATCAACGCCCGCGCCACCCAGTAAATCGTCGTCGCCGGCTGCGCCGGAGAGAAAGTCATTGCCTTCGAGGCCTTGCAAGCTGTTGCCAGACTCATTGCCGGTGATCGAGTTATCCAAAGTGTTGCCGATACCGACTGTCCCGGAGAACATTTCGAGGTTTTCAACCTGTTCCGGCAGCGTATAACCCAATACTCTTTGCACCACGGTGTCGACGCCGCCGCCTGCTGTTTCCACGACGCTTACTCCCGTATCGAAGACGACGTAGCGATCGTTTCCCGTTCCGCCCTCGAGACGGTCTCCCACGTCCGTGCCGATTAGCTGGTCATTGCCGGCTCCACCAAATAACTGATCGGCTTCCGAGCCGCCATCGAGAAAGTCGTTGCCATCTTGTCCTTCGAGGAAGTCCCGCCCTGTTCCACCCTCGATCGTGTCGTCGCCGCCACCGCCAACCAATCGGTCGTTGTTGCCGAAACCGCGAAGGACATCCGCGCCCTGGCCACCAATAAAGATATCGTTACCCGCGCTGCCGTTAAATATAGCCATAGTGTGTGCTCCTAAAAAGTTGCGCCCATCGCGGAGCGCGTTGTTGAAAAATTCGCCAGCGCCCATGCGCTTTGCGATGAGCTAGGCAAGCGACATGCCAATTGCAAGCCACTATGAAATCGCGTTAGCAATCAAGGCAGTAATTTTGATGAGTGAGACTTTGCCGCTGAAACAAGGCAGCGACGGAAGTTGACAGCGCGGCCATGCAGACGCACCGAGCATCGCTACCAGCCGCAACTTTCGTCGCACTGTGCGGTTGCCTACTGTAATCGGTGTCAGTCCCCCAAGTGCTTGACGCGACAAGGCTTGTAAGTGATTCGCAAGCGGTGGCACGATGATTGCAAAGCAGTGTGGGAGACCCACCTTAGGAGGAGCGTTATGAAAGCCGCAATAACTGCAATCCACGACGAAGGAGCACCGCGATCATGAGCAGCTTCTTGCGTCACTGCCGGCAGCATTTTTTGTTTGCCGCGCTCTTCAGCCTACTCATCAACGTGCTGCAATTGACCGTGCCGCTCTACATGCTGCAAGTGTTCGACCGCGTGCTCACCAGCCGATCGTATGAGACGCTGGTTGCGCTCTCCCTGGTCGCAGGCGGCGCACTAATGGTCTCGTTACTGTTGGACTTGTTGCGCGCACGGCTGCTGCTCGCCGCGGGTGTGACGCTCGATGGCTTGGCGAGCCCCGCAGCCCTCACGGAAATTCTGCGGCGTTCGGGGCAGCCGCAAAACAATTTGGGTGGCGCCGAGTTAAAAGACGTTTCCACCTTGCGCAGCTTCCTGACCGGCCCCGGTGTGATCGCGCTGTTCGACGCGCCGTGGGCGCCGCTCTATTTGGGCGTCATCTACTTGTTTCATCCGCAACTCGGTTGGATCGCGACGCTGGGCGCCATCACACTATTCTTGCTCGCCGGTGTAAATGAGCGGCTTACTCGTGCGCCGCTCGATGAGATGGGCACGGCCGCTCGACGTGCCGCCCGCGAAATCGACAGCGGGGTGCGCAACGCCGAGATCGTCAACGTGCTGGGACTCAGCGGAGACGTTAAACGGCGCTGGCATAAACTCAACCATGCGGTCATCGACGCCCAAGTACGCGCCGCAGGCCGTGGCAACCTTATCGGAGGCTTTACCAAGTTTGCCCGGCTGCTGATCCAGGTGCTGATGTTGGCGGCGGGGGCGGTACTCGTATTGGATCATGTCGTGACGGGCGGCGTGATGATTACCGGTACGCTCATACTCGCTCGAGCTTTGGCGCCGGTGGAAAACGCCATCATCACTTGGAAGGGTTTAGTCGAAGCGCGTGAAGCCTATCGGCGTTTGCAGCAACTACTCACAACGGGTTGCGAGGTCGAGCAGCATACGCGTTTGCCCGCGCCGCAAGGCCGGCTGGTCGCTGATCGCCTTACCTATGCGCCGGCCGGCGCGGAAAGCATGCTGCTGAAAGGCATTTCTTTTGCCTTGGAGCCCGGTGAATCCCTTGGACTCATCGGTCCAAGCGGCTCGGGCAAATCGACATTGGCAAGAGTGCTGACCGGATGGCTGAATCCAAGTTCCGGCGTCATGCGACTGGATGGCTCAGATATCGCCGACTGGCCACGTAAAGAACTAGGCCCTCATTTAGGCTACCTGCCGCAGGACGCGCAGTTATTTTCCGGCACGGTCGCGGAGAATATCGGCCGGCTGTCCGAGGCATCCAGTGTAGCCATCATCGAAGCGGCAAGACGCGCTTATGCGCACGAGATGATACTGGCATTGCCGAATGGTTACGACACAGTAATCGGCGATGCCGGTGTCGCGCTCTCCGGTGGCCAACGCCAACGCATTGCACTGGCGCGCGCGCTGTTTGGGAATCCTCGCATTATCGTGCTCGATGAACCCAATGCAAGCCTGGATACGGAAGGTGAACAGGCGCTGCTTTGCGCGATGCGCGACGTAAAACAGGCCGGAGCTACGCTTATCGTCATTAGCCATCGACCGTCGCTGCTGGCGCAAGTAGACAAGCTTTTGGTTCTCAACGCCGGACGAGTCGAGGCCTTCGGTCCGCGCAATCAGATCATGCAAAGCGTCACGCCAGTCACGACGTTTCCTAAAACTCTCACGCCGCATCTAGTCGCAGGAGGTGTCAAATGAATTCCTTAACTTCAAGCATATTGCCCTCGGACCTTCACCGCGCGGCGGACGCACGCTTCGCCATACGATGCGGGCTAATCGTGCTCGCACTGGCCGTCGGTGGTTTCGGTGTGTGGTCAGCAATAGCGACGTTATCCAGCGCGATCATCCTGCAGGGATTCGTGAAAGTGGAAGATAACCGCAAGACCGTGCAGCATCGCGAAGGCGGCATCGTCAAAGCGATCCTGGTGAAGGAGGGCGACTACGTTCGCTCAGGCAGTACGCTGATCGTGCTGGGCGATGAAAGAGTCGCCGCCGACCTAGATGCAGTTGCGGCTCAGTTGGATGCCGAAACGGCGAAGGCAGCGCGGCTTAGCGCGGAAAGCAACGGCGCACAGCATGTCGATTTCCCATCCGCGTTGTCGGCACGTGCAGGCGAGTCCAGTGCAGGCATCGCAATGCAGTTAGAGCGCGGGGCCTTCGATGCCAAGCGCCGCGCGCTCGAAGAGCAGCTCGCGCTGCTGCGCGATCAAGGCGGCGAAATCGAGCAAGAAATCGACGGCCTGCAACGGCAGGCGCAGTCGAAACAAGCTGCGACCGGGCTGATGCGCGAAGAAGTACGCACCCATGAATCCTTAAGCCGTGTCGGCTTCGTTTCCAAGATGCAGGTGCTGCGCTTACAACGTAATCTCGAGGACTATGAAGCGCAGCGTCAGGAATATGTAGCGAACGCGGCGCGAGCCAAACAGCGCCGCGCGGAACTGGCGACACGTGCTCAGACGTTTCGCACTTACTATCGCCAAAGTGCCGCGGATGAGTTGCCACAGGTCCGCGCCCGTATTACGGCATTGGAGCAACAACTGCGGTCCTCACGTGACGCCGCAAAGCGCCAGGCGATAGTCGCGCCGATCTCCGGAACGATAGTCGCTTTGAAAGTTTTTACGGTCGGCGGGGTGGTTGCACCAGGCGCGCCGTTATTGGACATCGTGCCCATGGATACGTCGCTCACCATTGAAGCAAAGCTCAACGTTGACGATGTGACATACGCCGCGTTGAGTATGCCGGCCGATGTCAGGATCACCGCGTACTCGGCCCGCGTGGCGCCGTTACTCAGCGGTGAATTACGTTACGTGTCCGCCGACCGCATGGTCGACCCAACGACCGGCCAACCCTATTACTTGGCGCTGATTGCCGTCCGCGCGGAATCCTTGCGCGCCGCGCCTGGTATCCACCTGCAACCGGGAATGTCGGCGGAAGTATTTCTTCGCACGGGCGATCATACTTTTTTACAGTACCTGACCGAGCCTATTCGTAATTCCATGCGGAGGGCGCTGAAGGAACCAGGTTAGTGTAGTAATTCATTCTCTTTACGCCTTATGCGTAAATTAAAGCGTGATTACATTTTCGTGGCGACAGCCTTCCTCCCTCCCTTGCGCGCAACGCGCGCGGGGGAGGGCTGGGGTGGGGGCAACGTTTTTTTGACTCAGTAAGTAAATTAAGAAGATAAATCGTTTTTTAAAATGAAAGTAAGGCCGCCCCCATCCCGACCTTCCCCCGTGCGCGATGCGCACAAGGGAAGGAGTAGTCTCGCTGCTTTGGGTTGGCCTATTACTAAGGGAGCGAAAAGTCGTATTAATTCTGAAGCTGTAGACCAGCTTGACTGTCGTGAAGCGCGCGGGGATCATAACTCTGCTGCAAGGAGGGTTCGTTGGCAATAAGAGGTTTTCGGCGATGAGTCGCCAGGTTTCGGATCGCAGATATTGCTCCGCGAGACACAATAGCTACGCGTGGCTGTTTGCCTGCGCTCTGATCGGCTGTCTCTTTTTTATCGCCGCGCACTCGCTTTCCTTCTCACAAACCGTATTCGCGCCGCCGGCCGCTGAACCCATCACACCCATCCCGGTGCAAGTGACACTCGATCCGAAACGCGTTGCACTGGGCGAGCGGCTGTTCAACGACGTGCGCCTTTCCGGTAACAACAGCCGCTCTTGCAGCAGTTGCCACCCCCTCGACCGAGCCGCGATGGATGGTAACGCGCGCGCTACCGCCCTTGACGGCGAGGCGCGGCTGCGCAATACACCCACGCTTTATAACGTAGCGCTCAATTTCTCCTTCAACTGGGATGGCGCTACAACGACTTTGGAAGATCACGCCGAGCGTTTGTTGGGCAATCCCGCCGTGATGAATTCGAAATGGCCGGCGCTGCTGGCAAAGCTGCGAGCGGACCCTGACTACCCGACTCTTTTCATCGCCGGTTTCGCCGATGGGCTCACGCAAGCCAACGTGCTGAGTGCTCTTGCGACGTTTGAGCGCTCGCTGGTGACGCCGAACGCGCGCATCGATCGCTATCTTCGCGGCGAACGGCAAGCCCTCACGGCCGAGGAGCTGCACGGCTACCGTCTGTTCAAGTCCTATGGATGTATCGCTTGCCACCAAGGCACGAATATCGGCGGTAATTTATTTCAGAAATTCGGCGTTTTTCGCAGCCCTAGTGCGCCGCGCACTGCCCAAGTACTGGCCGACGTGGGGCGCTACCGCGTGACCTCAATCGATCGCGATCGCGGCGTATTCCGCGTGCCGAGCCTACGCAACGTTGCGCTGACCGCGCCGTACTTCCACGATGGGCGCGCGCCGACATTGGAGATCGCCGTGGAGATCATGGGCCGCGCTCAGTTGGGTCGTGAACTTAAAGACGAGGAAATCAACGCCATTGTGCGTTTTCTTCAGACGCTGACCGGTGAATACCGCGGCAAACCGCTCGCACTTTCAGCCAAGGCGGATCGATGATGCGTAGCGCCTGGAAACCGGTTGTCGTTGTAGCAGCCCTGCTGTTTCTTCTAACCTACCTCTTACATGAAAGCCGCAGCCCCGATTTAGCTTTGCGCGCTAACATACACAATGCGTTACAAACCTTCGAACTGCACGATGCGGAACTCACGCGCAACGTGTTGCTCGCGCGGGCTGGACTGCTTCCTAACTACGATAGTCTTGCCGAGAGCGGCCGCAACCTAACGCGCGATCTGGCGACATTGCACAGCGAGAGCCTGACCGCTTCCGATTCCGATGCGCGCGCGCAGCTCGTTGTCACATGTCCAGGCGTTAGCAGCCGCAACACGAGACAAATTGAGCGGGGTCGAGCACTTCAAATCGGACAATGCATTGCTGCGCAATTCGCTGATGTATTTGACCCACGCCCAGGCGGTGTTGCGGGCAAAGCTAGATAAGGACCGAGCGGTCGCGGAAGAAATGGGGCATCTTTCGCACTCGTTGCTGCGATTCATGCAAACGCCGGAATCCGACGTCGGTAATGAAATACAGTTCGTGCTGACGCGGCTGTCCAACATCAGTCCGGGCGATGCGGAATTCCAGGTTCTGGTAACCCATGGACGATTCATCGTCGACATACTGCCGCAAGTGGATTCGCTGTTGCGCCAAATCATTGCCGCGCCGACGGCTGCCCATGCGCGATCGCTGCAAGATGCGGTGTGGCAGTATTCCGGCCGCGTCGAATCCCGTGCCCAGGTGTATCGCTTCTTGCTCTATCTCGTCGCTGTTATCTTGCTCGGCTATTTGGCCTATCAGTTTCTCCGCCTGCGCGCCGTTGCACAGCAATTGCGCAGATCCAATTCTGATCTTAGCCGCGAGATCGGCGAGCGGCAGCAGGCAGAGCTGGCGTTGCGCTCTAGTGAAGAACGCTTGCGCGCCATCACGGATTCCGCCAAAGAGGCGATCATCACTGCCGATAGCGCCGGCAACGTGGTTTCGTGGAACGCCGGCGCCACGGCGATATTCGGCTATGGGCCAGATGAAATACTGGGTAAGCCGTTTACACAATGGCTGCCGCGGCGACATGAGGCCGCCCACCAACGCGCGTTTGCGGCGTGGCTCGCGGCGGATTATTCTAAGTTGCCTAAGGGCACGATCGAATTTAACGGTTTGCGGAAAGATGGAACCGAATTTCCGCTGGAAGTGTCGCTGTCGAGTTGGGCTATGCAAGACCGGCGCCATGTCACCGCTATCATGCGTGACATCACTGAACGCAAGCGCTTGGAAGACACCACGCGGCAGCAGGAGCTGCAACTGATCCAAGCCAACAAAATGACCGCGCTTGGAACCCTCGTTTCCGGCGTCGCACACGAAATCAATAATCCGAATCAACTGGTATTATTAAACTCGCGCGTACTGGCGGAGGCATGGGGCGATGCGCTCGGCATACTCGATGACTATCACGAACGCAATGCCGGATTCACGCTGGGCGGATTACCCTATGCTGAAATGCGGCCTAGCATTCCGACCTTGGTTCGCGATATCCACGACGGCGCGCTACGCATCGAACGCATCGTTAACGATCTTAAAGATTTTTCGCGTCCCCGAACAATGGGAACACGCGCGGTGTTTCAACTCAATGAAACGGTGCAGCGAGCGTTGCGGCTGCTCACGCATTTGATCGACAAGCGAACCGCTCGCTTCGAGTCCCGCCTCGCCGACGATCTACCGCCGCTGCATGGAGATGCGCAGCAAATCGAACAAGTCGTCGTGAATTTATTGGTTAATGCCTTGGAGGCGTTACCGGATCGAGAAAGAGGGGTGTTGCTCACAACTCGGTTCGAACCCGAGCAGCGTTGCGTTGTGCTTGAGGTGCGCGATGAGGGCGTGGGAGTCGCCCGCGAACACTTGGCGCGCTTGTGCGATCCTTTCTTCACCACCAAGCAAGCGAGCGGCGGAACCGGATTGGGACTCGCCATCACCGCGTCCCTGGTGCGCGCCCATGGTGCTCGGCTCGATTTCGTCTCGGAGCTCGGTCGCGGTACGCAAGCAGTGGTCAGATTTCCTGTCCTCGAGGACGAAGTGGCTGTCGCCGGCGCCATGACCGCATCTTGATTCACGAGCGCTCGATATGACCGTCGATGGGACCACCGCAAGCTTACCGGTGTTGTTGGTCGACGACGAGGCGCAGTTGCTGCACAGCGCCAGCATCGTGCTGCGCACGTCGGGGATCACCGAGGTCAAGACGCTCGACGATAGCCGCGCGGTATTGCCGCTGTTGGCGGAAACACCGATCGGCGTGCTGGTGCTCGATCTGTCGATGCCCCACATTTCCGGCCAGGTGCTGCTCGAGCAGGTCGCCGTCGCCTATCCCGATCTCCCGGTGATTCTGATGACGGCCACCAATGATCTCGATACCGCGGTGCAATGCATGCAGGCGGGCGCGATCGACTATTTGGTGAAGCCGGTCGAGAAGAATCGGCTGGTCTCGTCGGTCAAGCGCGCGCTGGAAATTCGTGCCCTCCGTGCTGAAGTATTGTCGTTGAAAGAGCGCTTTCTGGCCGATACGCTACATCGCCCCGAAGCTTTTGCGGAGATCGTCACGCAAAGCAAAGCGATGCACGCTATTTTTCGCTATCTCGAAGCAATCGGACCTTCACCGCAGCCCGTGTTAATTACCGGTGAGACGGGCACGGGTAAGGAGCTCATTGCGCGCGCGTTGCATCGCTTATCGGGCCGCCGCGGCGAATTGGTCGCGGTGAATGTAGCGGGTCTGGACGATGTGATGTTTTCCGATACGTTGTTTGGTCATTCCAAGGGCGCCTATACCGGCGCGGATCGTGCACGCGACGGACTGATCAATACCGCCGACGAGGGCACATTATTTTTAGACGAAATCGGTGATCTAACCGCCGCGTCGCAAGTGAAGTTGTTGCGGCTGCTGCAGGACGGCTCGTTCTATCCGCTCGGCGCCGATCGCCCGCGCCAAAGCCGCGCGCGCGTGGTGGTGGCGACCAACAGCGATGTCGTCAAGGCGGTCAGCGCAGGGACGTTTCGCAAGGATTTGTACTATCGCTTGCGCACCCATCACCTGAATCTTCCGCCGCTGCGCGCTCGACTCGGCGATATTCCCTTGGCGATAAATCACTTCATCGAGAAAGCCGCGCGTGCGCTTAATAAACCGATCCCGTCGGTGCCGATGGCGCTGTATCAATTGCTGCGAACCTACAGCTTTCCCGGCAATATGCGCGAACTGGAAGCGATGGTGTTCGACGCGGTCGCGCGCCATCAGGGCGGGATCTTGTCGTTGCAAAGCTTCAAAGATGCGATGTCCGGCAAACCGGAGTATGAAGAAATCGATATGCAGCCGGGTAACACCTCTTTGGATTTCACGGCGTGCTTCGCTGAACAGCTTCCGACGTTGGATCAGGCCGAGGAAATGTTGGTCGATGAAGCATTGCGTCGCGCCGATGGCAATCAAGGCGTAGCGGCGCTACTGCTAGGCATTTCCCGCCAAGCGCTAAACAAGCGGCTGGCGCGGCGCCGGAATGTCGATGCGAAATCGCTAGAATAGCAGGCTGGAGAGGCAAGCGCAGCGCGGCTCTTCAGGCATAGTGTGCCAGCAGGCGGGCTGGAGGCGGTGCCTGGAGCATGGCTGACGGGAAAGGGATTCTCCGCAGCCGCGACGACAAAAATTTGCACATTCGCTACACTACAGCCAAGGAGGAAATAACCATGGAATACGTTCGTTTAGGTAACACCGGCATGAAAGTCTCGCGCTTGTGTTTGGGCTGCATGACCTATGGCTCGTCGAAGTGGCGTAAATGGATACTCGACGAAAAAGCCAGCCGGCCGTTCTTTAAACAGGCTTTGGAAGCCGGCATCAATTTTTTCGACACGGCGGATATGTATTCCCTTGGCATGAGCGAGCAAGTTACCGGCAAGGCGCTGAAAGATTTCGCCAAGCGCGACGAGATCGTGCTCGCGACCAAGGTTTACCAAGCCATGAGCGACAAACCCAACGACCGCGGCCTGTCGCGCAAACACATCATGAGTTCCATCGACGCCTCGCTGAAGCGCCTCGGCACCGACTACGTCGATCTCTATATCACCCATCGCTGGGATTACCACACGCCGATCGAGGAAACTCTGGAAGCATTGAACGATGTGGTGCGCGCCGGCAAGGCGCGCTACATCGGCGCGTCCAGCATGTGGTCGTGGCAGTTGATGCAAGCCTTGAAAATTTCCGAGCAGCGCGGCTGGGCGAAATTCGTGTCGATGCAGAATCACTACAACTTGGTGTATCGCGAAGAAGAGCGCGAAATGATGCCGCTGTGCCGCGATCAAGGCCTGGGCATCACGCCCTGGAGCCCGCTGGCGCGCGGATTCTTAGCGGGAAATCGCGACAAATCCGATCTCGATAAGAAAAAAGCAGCGACCGCGCGCGCCGAGTCGGACGACTTAGCGCAAGGCTATTACTATCATCCAACGGATTTTAAGATCGCCGAGCGCTGCGAAAAAGTCGGCAAGAAATTGGGTGTCAAGCCGATTCAAATCGCGCTCGCTTGGATCCTGAGCAAACCCGGCTTGACCGCGCCCATCATCGGCGCGAGTAAGCCGCATCACTTGCCCGATGCGATTGCGGCGTTGGATGTGAAGCTTTCCGAAGCCGACATCAAAGCGTTGGAAGAACCGTATCAACCCCATGCCGTAATGGGTCACGTTTAACAGCGGCCGCCGCAAGTTCCAAGCGCTTTTCCCTTTTTTTGCGCACTCCGATATGTTACGCTTTCACGCATATCAAGGCTCGCGAAATAGAGCCTGTCAACCGTTCAACTGAGGAATGGCCTATGGGTCAGGAGCGAGTTGTCGCAACCTACTTGGTGGAGACCCCGCATCCGCTGGAACACGCCGCGGCCGTGATCGCCGGCGAGCAGTCGAGCGGTACTTTCGTCTCGGTTCCCGGAGAAACGCCGGAGTTGAAACAGCGTTTCGGCGCCAATGTGGAGCGCATCAAAGCGCTCGACACGGTAGAAACACCCAGTTTGCCCGGATCCAAGGCGCCGCGCTCGGCGGGCGGGCGAACCGAGTACCGGCGCGGCGAGATCGTCATTTCGTTTCCGCTGCATAACTTCGGGCCTTCGCTGCCCAACCTGCTGGCAACTGTGGCCGGAAATCTTTACGAGCTACAAGAGTTATCCGGCATTCGCTTGCTCGATCTGGAGTTGCCGCAGGCCTTTGCCGAGCGCTATCCCGGTCCCGCGTTTGGCATCGAAGGCACGCGCAAGCTAGCCCAGGTCTACGATCGTCCATTGATCGGCACGATTATCAAGCCCAGCATCGGTTTATCCATAGCGGAGTTGGCAACGCTGGTGCGGGCACTGGCATTGGCAGGGCTCGACTTCATCAAAGATGACGAGCTCAATGCCGATCCACCCTATGCGCCATTGGCCGAGCGCGTGCCGGCGGCCATGGCCGAAATCCAACGGGTGGCCGATGAAACCGGCAAAAAGGCCATGTATGCATTTAACATCAGCGGCGACATCGATCACATGTTGCGTGGCCACGATCTAGTGAAAAAGCACAGTGGCACTTGTGTCATGGTGAACATCAACAATGTCGGCTTCGCCGCCGTGACCTACTTGCGGCAACGTTGCGAGTTGCCGATCCACGGCCACCGCAATAACTTCGGCGCCATGTCGCGTCATCCGCTGCTGGGCATCGGATACACGGCCTATCAGAAGCTTTGCCGAGTGGCTGGGGTGGATCATTTACATGTCGGAGGAGTCAATAGCAAGTTCTACGAGAGCAACGAGGAGGTGGCGCGATCAATCGTCGACTGCGTCACGCCCGATGTTCGGCGATTACCGCGTCATGCCGGTTATCTCGTCGGCGCAATGGGCGGGCTCCGCCGTGGATATCTATGCCGCCACCAAGACCATCGATTTGATCCACGTGGCGGGAGGCGGAATTATCGCCCATCCCGCAGGCACCGCGGCAGGAGTGCGCAGCATGCAGCAGGGCTGGGAAGCAGCGCTTGCCGGCACGCCCCTGAACGAATACGCGGCGACGCACCCGGAATTGCGCGGCGCCATCGAAAAATTCGGCAAGCGAAGCTCATGACGACGCGCTCTTCGCTCCTGCTCGCCTTCTACGGCGACGACTTCACCGGTTCCACCGATGCCATGGAAGCGCTTGCGCTGTCGGGGCTGCGCACGGTACTGTTCTTCTCGCCGCCAACGGCGGAGTTGCTGCGTAACAAGTTTCCCGATCTGCGTTGCATGGGTGTGGCGGGCACCAGCCGCGCGATGTCGCCAACCGAGATGGAAGCCGAACTCAAGCCGATCTTGCGCGAGTTGTGGTCGGTCGCCGCACCGCTGTTGCACTACAAGGTGTGCTCGACCTTCGATTCATCGCCCACGGTGGGCAACATCGGATGTGTGGTCGACATGGCGCGCGAGATGTTCAGCGGCGGCAAGACCATTTCCGTGCTGGCCGGCGCGCCGCCGCTGCGCCGCTATACCATTTTCGGCAACCACTTCGCCGCCGCGGGAGATCAGATCTATCGGCTGGATCGGCATCCGACCATGTCGCGCCACCCGAGCACGCCCATGGACGAAGCGGATCTGCGGGTGCATTTGTCGCGTCAAACGAAAGCCAGCATTGCGCTCATGAGTCTGGAAGACCTGGAAGGCGATGCGGCGCGCGTCGATGCGCGCCATGCCGAGAGGCTGCAGAACAAGCCTGACCTGTTGCTCTACGACGTGCTGGACGATGAGCGCTTGTGTACCGCCGGCCGCCTGATCTGGCAAGAGTCGCAGCGCGGCCAGCATTTCGCGGTAGGATCGTCCGGCGTCGAATATGCTCTCACCGCATACTGGCGCGCCAGCGGTGAGATCGGATCGGAACGGGCAGCGCTGCCGCCGATCAAGCCGGTGAAGCAATTGCTGGTCGCCTCCGGCAGCGCATCGCCCATGACCGCGCAGCAGATCGATTGGGCATCGCAGAACGGTTTCGATTGCATACGCGTACCGGCGGAGGAATTCATCCGGCCGCAGACGCTAGAGGCGTCGCGCCGCGAGCTATTCGAGCGCGCACGCAAGTCGCTGGCGAGCGGCAACAGCGTGTTGATCTATTCGGCCAAGGGCCCGGACGATCCGAGTATTCAGGCTACCCGCGAGCGCGCCGGATCGAATCCCGCTGCGGGCGCCGGCAATATCGCCAAGGTGCTAGGCGCCGAAATGGGCCGCATGACGCGCGAGCTACTGGCGGAAAGCGGCCTGCGCCGCGTGGTCATCGCGGGCGGCGACACGTCAAGCTATGCCACGCAGGAATTGGGGTTATATGGGCTGGAGATGCTGTCCGAGTTGACCCCCGGCGCCCCGTTGTGCCGAGGTTATTCGAATGACCCGCGCTTCGATGGTCTGGAAATCGCGTTGAAGGGCGGCCAGATGGGCAAAGCGGATTTCTTTGGCCTGGCGCGAGGTTCCTGAAACGTAAACGCCGCAACAGGATTAATTTATAGCGCCATCTAGCCGGTCGGTGTCGGATGGCCATTGTTTTCAACACGAGGAGTGAGCGATGAAAAAGGTAGCGGTTGTTGGCGCGGGCGGCAAGATGGGTTATCGGGTGTCGGCAAACTTGAAAAATTCCCCATATCAAGTCAGCCACGTCGAGGTAAGCGAAGCGGGACGCAACCGCCTGAAGGAACTGCAAATAACCTGCATAGATGTCGATACGGCGCTGAAGGATGCCGATGTAGTTATCCTCGCGATTCCGGATAACATGATCGAAAAAGTCACCGGACAACTGGTCGACAAATTCAAGCAGGGCGCGACCCTGATCGCCCTCGACGCGGCGGCGCCGTTCGCGGGCCATTTGCCGGAGCGCGCCGATCTCACCATCTTCGTCGCCCATCCGTGCCATCCGCCGATCTTCAACGACGAGACCGATCTGGAAGCGAAGCGCGATTATTTTGGCGGCATCAAGGCCAAGCAAGCGATCGTCTGTGCGCTGCTGCGGGGAAACGAAGAAAACTTCGATCTGGCGGAAGATGTTTCCAAACGCATGTACGCGCCGGTGATGCGCTCCCATCGCGCGTCGGTCGATCAGATGGCGATCTTGGAGCCGGTGTTGTCGGAGACGATATGCGCGACCTGCTTGACCATCATCCGCGAAGCCACCGACGAGGCAGTGCGGCGCGGCGTGGCGGAGGAGGCGGCGCGCGACTTCATCCTAGGTCATCTGAATGTCGAGCTTGCGATTCTGTTCGACCAATTGCCCGGCGTAAGAATGTCGGACGCAGCCAACAAAGCGGTGATCGTGCGAAGAAAGGAAATCTTCGCGCCTGACTGGAAGAAAGTATTCGAGCGCGATGCGATCGCCGAAAACATCCGGATGATTACATCGGTCTGAACTCAAATTAACGTGGCGGGCGTGGCGCTGCTCGCCTTGCCGTGCTACAGCAGCGTCTACGGCTGGCCTTCGCGTCCTTTTTGATTTGCGAATGGAATTATTTATTTTCCGTCGACTATTTCGGGCGGTCGTTATCCATCCGACGTTACTTTCGCTTTTCGCCTATACAAGCCGCTGGGCTCGACAGCCAAACGGCTACGCCTTCGGCGAGGACGGCAACGGGTACATCAACCCGGCCGCCTGGAACCCACCGTCGACATTGAGCGAATGGCCGTTGACGTAATCACTCTCGCTGGAGGCGAGGAACACCGCCGCGCTGGCGATCTCATGGGGCTCGCCGTAGCGTCGCTGCGGCACTAGGAATTGATAGGCCGCAACGGTTGCCGGGTCGTGCATCGCTCGCCCAACGTCCGTGGCGATTGGGCCAGGAACGATCGCATTCACCTGGATGCCCAGTTCGGCCAGCTCCACCGCCATCACCTTGGTGAGCAGCTCCAGGCCCGCCTTGGCGGCGCCATAGGCAGCGCGCCCGATGCCGCCGCGCTGTCCGGAAAGCGAGCAGATGTTGATGATCTTCCCGGATTTCTGCTCGACCATTTTGCGCGCCGCAGCTTGGGCACACAGAAAAGCGCCGGTCAGGTTGATCTTGATCACGCGCTCCCATTCGTCGAGCGGGAAATCCAGCATGCGCTTGTTGCTGCCGATGCCGGCGTTATTGACCAGGATGTCTACGCGGCCGAACTCGCGCATGCAATAATCGACCAGTTGTTGGCCGCCGGTTGCTGCGCCGACATCTACCGCGACCGATTTTACGCCTCGCCCACCTGCACCGAGTTCGGCCGCGGTTTGCGCGGCGCGCTCACCGTTGATGTCGCCGATGAGCACGTGCGCGCCCTCGTCGACAAATGCGGCTGCGATCGCCTTGCCAATACCCTGTGCTCCTCCGGTGACTATGGCTACGCGATTTTCAAGCCGCATTGATCGCCCTTTCTTTTTGCGCCCTTAGAGGAGTTCAAGTAACGTCGACATCTTTTAGCGTGATACGAATTCAGTGAGCGCTGCGCGCAACTTGGCGCCGGGCGCAAGGCCCAACTCTCGCGCAGCGGCATTGACATGGGATATCACGCCGTTCTCCCACATGTCGCGCGAATCGCCGATGCGCCCGCTGGTATGCGCCACTGCCGCACCGGCAACACCTCGCGCCTGAAGCATGTCGAGCGCCACAATACCGGCGTTATCTTTACCCACGCCGGCATCATTGAAGATCACGGCCTTGAGCGGCACCTCGAGCGCGAATTCACCCGAGCTCGCGCCACCGTGGGACGCGCAGACAACTATCGCGCCTTTATCGTCCGGCGTTACCTTGGTAATCGAGTCCATAATGATCACACGACCGCTCTTACCTTTTTCGATCTCTGTCTTCAGCATGCTTACTCTCCTCCTGGTTTCGGCATAACGCGCTGCGCGCGCCGGCCGATGATTAGCATCGCGTGCAAAGCGCACGCAACCGAACAATTTCTGGCTCAGGACATGTCATTTTATTAATGTTTTTACTGTATCCGCAACTCGGGGATTCAACCACTGTGTCGGCCTTCAGCGAGAAATACTTGGCGACTTCTGCGTTGGTGTCGTGTCCGGCTGATCGGTCACCGCACCGCGCGACGCGTCGCCTACCAGCCGCGCGTACTTCGCGTAGACTCCAGTGGTGTAGCGCGGCGGGGGAGGGTTCCATCCAGCAAGCCGCGCGCGCAACTCATCGGCGTCAATATCGATATCCAGGCGGCGCTTGTCGACATCGACGGTGATCATGTCGCCATCTCTCACGGCTGCGATGGGGCCGCGCTCCGCCGCTTCCGGTACGATGTGTCCGATCACGAAGCCGCGAGTGGCGCCGGAGAAGCGTCCGTCGGTCATTAATGCTACCGTCTCACCGAGGCCTGAGCCTTGCAACGCGCCGGTCACGAGTTGCATTTCGCGCATTCCCGGCCCGCCTTTCGGCCCTTCGTAGCGCAGCACCATTACATCACCGGGCTGGATGCGGCCTTCCTTGATCGCCTGGAATGCATCCTCCTCGCGCTCGAACACGCGCGCCGGCCCGTGGTGCAGGCGCTTTGTCTGGCCGGAAATCTTGATCACACAACCGCCCGGCGCGAGGCTGCCGCGTAGGATCGCGAGCCCGCCCTCTTTTTTAAGCGCCTGCGCGAGAGGCTTGATAACGTTCTGGCCTGCGGGTTCAACCGCGCGCGCAATCTCTTCGCCGAGCGTACGGCCGGTAACCGTTTGCTCATCGGGATGCAGCAGGCCCGCTTCCAGCAGCCGCTTGCCCACTACGGCCATGCCGCCGGCTTCATACATCTCGGGCGCGGTGTAAGTGCCCCACGGTCTGAGATCCGCGAGCACCGGCGTCTTGCGCGAAATGCGGTCGAAATCGTCGATGGAGAGAGGCACGCCAAAGTCGCTCGCGGTTGCGAGCAGATGAAGCACGGCATTGGTGGAACCGCCTGTCGCCATGACGCCGGTGATGGCGTTCTCGAAGCTTCGCTGCGTCACCAGAGAGCGGGGCGTGACGCCGCTACGCACCAGGTCCATGACCAGCTTGCCGCATTCGACTGCCACATCCTCTTTAGGCGGATCGACCGCAGGGATATCGTTCCATCCGAGAGGCGAGATGCCGAGCATCATATAGGCAGTGGCCATGGTGTTGGCGGTGAACTGGCCGCCACAAGCGCCGGCGCCGGGACAGGCATGGTCTTCGACGTCTCTGAACTCCGCTTCCGAGATCTTTCCGGCGTTGAAAGCGCCGAGCGCCTCGTACACGTCCTGGATGGTTAGATTGCGTCCGCTGAACATGCCTTTGTCGCCGACGCAGCGGCCCGCCCTAATGGACCCGCCATAGAGCGTGACGCTCGGAATGTTTAGCCGCCCCAACACCATGGCCATCGCCGGAATCGTCTTGTCACAACCCGAAATGGTCACGAGGCCGTCGAACATGTGCCCGCGCGCCACGAGCTCAACCGAATCGGCTATTACTTCCCGGCTTACGAGCGAGGCTTTCATGCCTTCGCTGCCCGTGGTGATGGCATCGTTAATGGCGATGGTGTTGACCTCGATCGGCGTTCCGCCGGCGGCGCGCACGCCTTCCATCACTTTTTGCGCCAATTGCCGATGGTTCCAGTTGCACGGCATCGTCCCGATCCAGCAGTGGGCCACGCCGATCTGCGGCCGCGCTAAATCGGCGTCGGTGAATCCCACCGCTTTCATCATCGAGCGCGCCACCGCGCGGTCCGGCCCATCGAGCAATGTGCGGCTTTTATTCCTGGGGTCCACAGCCATGAGGGTCTCCTTGTGTCAATCTGGTGTATCGGGGTTAGGCGTGCCCCAGCGCACGCCTTATTTCCTTGGTGCTCGCCGGCTCTTTGCCTACCGATCGGATTAAGCGGACCGCGTCTTCTACCAGTTGCACGTTGGTCTTGCGCGCGCCGAACGGCGCATCTTCGAGCCCGACGCGTACGTGACCGCCGCGCTCAACCGCATAGGTGATGAGCGGGGTGATGTTCACATCCAGCCCGGCGATCATCCACGGCGCATGCGGCGCTTCTTGCGCGAGCAGCTTCAAAAACGCATCCAAGCCATAGGGCTGTGGCGGGAAGCCGAAACTCAAACCGTCCGAGAACATGAAGCGATAAATGCACTGCGGCACCTTGGGGTAGGCGCGCTCCAACGCGGCGCCCAAACGCACGAAGCCCGGCTCGTATAGCGCGTAACCAGGATGAAAGCCGTAGCGAGTAGCGAGCTCCAGGCCAAGCCGGATGTGCGATTCGGGATTGGCATACACAAAGCCTTCCTTGCCCGCGGGTATTTCATCCAGTCTGGTGAGGTTGGTCGAGCCCGGGTCGACCACCGACCACTCCAGTAATCCGCGTTTCGCTAACGTTTCCGTATGCGCAAAGCGCGCCTGCGCCGTCATCATGTTCGGCGCATCGACACTGCCGGCGAAAGGCAGCGTGGGGTACACGATCACATCTTCCTTTTCGCGTATGCCTTCGATGATCGCGATGTAAAGATCGGCATCGTCTTTCTGCCGCCCGGTCTTCTCATCGTAGGCGTGAGCATGAATGACCGCGGCGCCCGCGCGAGCGCAGGCGATGCCATCCGCGACGATCTCCTTTACCGAAATCGGAATGAGGGGCTGGCGGTCGCGCGACCAAGGGCCGTTCACGGAAACTTCGAGCCAAGTTTTTCCGGGCGTCTCGATAGGTTTCTTCTTTGGCTCAGCGGCGCGGGCCGCGGCGGCCAACGGGCCGATCGCGGTCAGCAACAACGGTGCACAAGCCGCGGATATGAAATTTCGCCGGTCGATACTTATTCCTGCTTGGTTTGTGCGTCGCTGTCTCATGATGGTTGCTCCCCCTGTGATGATCGCTGCAGTACACATGTAGCGCGCGGTTGCCTGAACATTCGATTCAGAATTGGCGTGTGCATAACCTTCACGTTCCCCCTAGAAATTTGGTCGCCTGACCATGGCTCGTCAACGAGAACTCAAGCAAAGTCTCCGTCTCTGCCACGCAATTCTACAAGGCTATGCATGCATCCGCTACTAACCTCGACCTTCGTTAGAATGACGGTCAACCGCGATTAACTGGAGAGGCAATGCCAGAGCGGCGCTCAGAACATGCGATGCTGTGAGCCAATATAGGAGCGGCTGTTGGCGATGCTATCGATGCAGAACTAAATCGACCAGTTGATCGGCGTATTTGGCCGATGATTTGTCGTGTCCGATCAGCAGACGGAAATAAAGCGGGCCGTAGAGGCAATCCAATACGGATTCTAAATCCATATCGGGTTTGAACTCGCCGTTGGCGATGCCGCGCTGCAACACCGCTTTCGCTTCGCCGCGGCGCACGGCGACAAAACGCGTGCGGAACGCTTCGGCGAGTTCTTTATCCGATTGCACCACACCGATTAGCGTGGCGATAGTGCGGCCGCGCGGCCCGTTAAGCACTTTTACCACGGCGCGCATTTGCTTGCGTATGTCTTCGCGGGCGGAACCGGTGTCGGGGAAGGGTAATTCTTTAGCGGTGGCGGCGAGAAACGCATCCATGACGACGCTGGCTTTGTTGGGCCAACGCCGGTAGATGGTCGCTTTACCGACGCCGGCTCGAGCGGCGATACCCTCGATCGACATATTGGAAAAACCGATTTCATCCAGCAAACCGTTGGCGCAATCGAGGATCGCCTGATGTGTGATAGCGCAACGGGGCCTTCCCGGCGCGCGGCAGGGCGCCTCATCCACTAACTCCTTCACGGAGTTGACATCGACCACGGTTGATCGTCTCCTAACGACATTTACATTTCGAAACGGATCGTATTATAATTAATTCGATTGGTTAATACAACTCGCCCCGAAACTACAATCTCACCATGTGGATAGTTAAACTCGCGCTTCGCCGCCCTTACACCTTTGTTGTAATGGCATTGCTGATTCTGATTTTGGGCGGCCTGTCCTATAAACAGACGCCGACGGATATTTTCCCGGCGATCAAAATTCCGGTGGTTGCGTTGGTGTGGCAATACCAAGGCATTCCACCGCAACAGTTTGAGAAATACATCACCACGTTCAGCGAGTTTACGATTTCGTCGGGCATCAATGACGTCAAGTCGATCGAGTCGCAGACTGTCAACGGCGCGTGCATCATCAAAGTCTTTTTCCAGCCGAGCGTCGATATCGGCTCGGCGCTTTCGCAGATCACGGCATTGTCGCAAATCATTTTGCGCCGCATGCCGTTGGGCACCACACCGCCTTTCATTTTTCGCTACGATGCTTCGAGCGTGCCGGTTTTGCAGATCGCGCTGGCGAGCAATACGCTGTCCGAGCAGCAACTCTACGATACCGGTTTATATAAAGTTCGCACGGCAATTGCGCCCGTACGTGGCTCGCGCATGCCGTTGCCCTACGGCGGCAAACCGCGGCAAATTCAAATCGATGCCGACCCGCAATTGATGTCGGCCCGCGGTGTGACGATGACCGATATCAATTCGGCGCTGACTGCTCAGAATTCCAACCTGCCAACGGGCATGGTGAAAATCGGCGAACGCGACTACATCGTCGGTATCAACAGCAATCCCACCAGCATCGAAGAACTGAACGATATTCCAATCAAGCAGCAAGCCAACGGCGCCTGGATATTGTTGCGTGATGTCGCCAATGTGCGCGATGGCTTTGGCGTGCAGACCAATATCGTGCGCGATGAAGGGCGTCGCTCGGCGTTGCTCACTATCCTCAAGGCCGGCTCGGCATCCACGCTGGATATTGTCGAAGGCGTTAAGGGGGCGCTGGTGGGCGTGCGCGCGGCGTCGCCGGACATGGAGTTCAAAGAACTGTTCGATCAATCGGTATTCGTCAAGGCAGCGATCAACAGCGTGCTGGTCGAGGGTTTGATCGCCGCGTGCTTGACGGCGCTGATGATTTTGTTGTTCCTTGGCAGTTGGCGCAGCACCATCATCGTCGCCGTTTCCATTCCCCTATCGATTCTGACCTCGCTGTGCGTCATGTATCTGACCGGCGAAACGCTCAATATCATGACGCTCGGCGGCCTGGCGCTGGCGGTGGGAATCCTGGTGGACGATGCGACGGTAGCCGTCGAAAATATTCATCGCTACATCGAGATGGGGCACCCGCTCGAAGATGCCATCATTGAAGGCTCGCAGCAGATCGCGGTGCCCGCGTTCGTGTCGACCTTGGCCATTTGTATTGTGTTTGTGTCCGTCATCTTTTTGACCGGGCCGGCGAAATTCTTGTTCACGCCCATGGCCTTGGTGGTGGCCTACGCCATGTTGGCCTCCTATGTTTTATCGCGCACCTTGGTGCCGGTGATGGTGAAATACCTGCTCGCCAAGGAGGCCGATCAGCATGGTCAGCCGGTACGCGCGTCGCGTAATCCGTTTGCGCTGTTCCATCGCGGCTTCGAGCGCGGATTCGAGGGCTTTCGTAACGGTTATGTGAAGCTCTTGAACTGGGGCTTATTCCATCGGACCGCGGTGTTCCTGGTGTTCGGCGCAGTCGGTGTGGTGAGCCTGATGGTGCTGCCGTTTGTCGGACGCGACTTTTTTCCGTTGGTCGATGCCGGACAGATACGCATGCACGTTACGGCGCCGGCGGGGACGCGTCTGGAAGAGACCGAGATGATTTTCGGGAAAGTTGAAAACGTCATTCGTGAAATAATTCCCGCTGAGGAGCGGCGCCAAATCCTCGACAACATCGGTCTGCCGCAGGCGATTAACATGGCGTTTACCGACACGCCGACCATCAGCTCAGCCGATGGCGAAATTTTGATTTCGCTCGCCCACGACCACAAAGTCAACACACAGGAATACGTGCGCCGGCTGCGCGCGGAACTGCCGAAACGTTTCCCCATGGTCGATTTCTTCTTCCAGCCTGCAGACATCGTCAACCAGATTTTGAACTTCGGCCTACCGGCGCCGATCGATGTTCAGATCATAGGCGGGAGCCCGCTAACGGCAAAGATCGCGAAAGAAGTGAAAGACAAAGTTCAAGCCATTCCCGGCGCGGTCGACGTGCATCTGCATCAAATCACCAACGGCCCGGCGTTGCAGATCACCGTGGATCGCCAGCGCTCGGCCGAATTGGGTATGACGCAACGCGAAGTGGCCAATAACGTGTTGACGACTTTGTCGTCCAGCGCGGTGGTCAACTTTAATCTATGGCCGGATCCCAAGAGCGGTTTGCAATATCCGGTTGCGGTGCAAACGCCGCAGTACTTGGTGAATTCCATCGACGATGTGATGAGCACTAACTTGCCGGAACGCGGCCGTGGCGGTTCCCAGATGCTGTCGAATGTCGCGACCATCGAGCGCAAGGAAACACCGTTGGTGATCAACCACACCAACGTTCAGCCGACCTTCGATGTTTTCGCGAATGTTCAAGGCACCGATTTGGGTACCGTGGCGACACATCTCGATAAACTGGTGGCCGAATATTGCCCACCGCAAGCCGGCAACGGTGGCAGTTGGTGGAGCCGGTTATTCTCGAAAGGCGAAGTGCAGCCGACCACGCCAGGCGGCGAAAAAGCCGCGGTCAAAAAGGACGTCAACCCGATTTGCGCCAATTTACCACCAGGCATTCGGATCGAAGTGCGCGGCCAAGTCGACAGTATGAAAACTGCGTTTACCAATCTCGGATACGGCATTCTGTTTGCTGCGATGCTGGTGTACTTCATCATGGTGGTTAATTTTCAATCCTGGACCGATCCGTTCATCATCATTACCGCCTTGCCGGGCGCGCTGTGCGGCATCATTTGGATTTTGTTCCTCAGCGGTACGACCTTTAGCGTCCCGTCGCTGATGGGAACGATCATGAGCGTGGGGGTGGCGACCGCGAATAGCATTTTGATCGTATCCTTCGCCAATGAGCAAATGCAGGCGGGCAAAAATGCCATGCAGGCAGCTCTGGCGGCGGGGTATACGCGCTTACGTCCGGTGCTGATGACGGCAAGTGCGATGATTATCGGCATGGTGCCGATGGCGTTGGGTCTGGGCGAAGGCGGCGAGCAAAATGCGCCGCTGGGCCGAGCGGTGATCGGCGGGTTGATTTTCGCCACGATCTCCACCTTGCTGTTTGTGCCGGTGGTCTTCAGTTTGATACACGGGTGGCGTGAGCAAAAGCGGGAGCCCATCGGGGTTTCGTCGCCGCAGCCCGCTTAAATGGTGCGAATTTTTTAAGGTAATAATTATGCAAAAGAACGAGATGGACCTTAACCAAAGTGAACGCGGCGGGATGCCGGAACCGGTCCGACCCGAACCGGGCTCGCGCAAGTTCGGCACATTCGCTGCGGTGCTCGTGGCCGTGGTCCTGGGCGTGTTCTTCCTGCTCGCCGTATGGCCGCGCATGCAGGCTGGTAAGGCCATCGCCGATGTTCAGAAAGACAATCGCCCGTTGGTGATGGTGATCGCGGCCAAGCGCGCCAAGGCCGATAGCGAACTCACGCTGCCCGCCACGACCCTGCCGATACAAGAGACGCCGATTTATGCTCGCACCAACGGTTATGTCAAACGCTGGTTGGTCGACATCGGCGATCTGGTCAAGCCGGGTCAGTTGCTGGCGGAAATCGAAACACCCGAAATCGACCGCGAGCTGAAACAAGCGCTTGCCAACCAGCAACAGGTTAAAGCCAATATGGAATTGGCCCGCTCCACGGCGGAGCGCTGGAAAGCGGTGCTGAAAGAGAACGCCGTGTCACCGCAAGAAGTCGATGAGAAGTTAAGCGCCGTGAAGGCCCGCCAGGCCGATTATGCGGCGTCGCAAGCGAGCGTGGAACGGTTGATCCAATACAAGTCGTTTCAGCGAGTCACCGCACCCTTCGGCGGCACCATCACCGGTCGCAATGTGGAAGTCGGTCATCTCATTAGCGCCAACAATACGGATCCGACCCGCTGGATGTTCAAACTTGCAAAGATGGACACGTTGCGGCTTTACGTCAACGTGCCCCAGAGCCATATGCGCTTGATCAAACCCGACATGACCGTCAACGTGTTGTTGAAGGAATTCCCCGAGCCATTCGCGGGCAAGGTTCTACGCACCGCCGGCGCGCTCGACCCGCAATCCAAGACGTTGCTGACGGAAGTGCAGGTGCCGAACGCGAACGGTGAGTTGGCTGCCGGCATGTACGCGCAGGTGAAGTTTGCGCTAAATCAATCGGCGCCCAATATTTTGTTGCCGTCGAATACATTGATCATCCGCCAGGATGGACCGCAAGTCGCGGCGGTGACCGACAGTGCCGTGCAACTGCGTAAGGTCAAGCTTGGCCGCGATCTCGGCACCCAGATCGAAATCCTCGGCGGTGTGAACGACAACGATATGATTATCAGCAACCCGACCGATGCCATGCGCGATGGCCTCAAGGTCAACGCCAAGGTCGCCGAAGCGGAGAAACCCGCTGCGCCACCGGCCGCTGCTAAGCCTGACGATAAACCGGTTGCGCCGAAGCCCGCCGACAAGCCCACGGCCAAGGCGGCTGAGCACATCGCTGAAACGAAGGTGAAATAACAACATGGCGGAGATCGCGCAGCACCGTTTATGCCTCGCTTATTTGCTAACTGCCTCGTTGCTATCCGCATGCGTTGTAGGGCCGACCTATCAAACGCCCGTCAACACCACGGCGAAGGGCTGGAAAGAAGTCGCCGCCGACAACAAAGGCGCAATCCAACTGCAACAAAAATGGTGGGAAGTGTTCGGCGATGCCAAGCTCAACGAGCTGGAAGAAGATGCGCTAAAGGGTAATTTCCAACTTCAGGCTGCTGCCGCGCGGGTACGCCAGGCACGCGCCATTGCCCGTGTGACTGAGGCTGACTTGCTGCCCACGGTCAACTTCGATCCCGACGCGCAGCGCAATCGGCAATCGGCCAACCGCCCCGCACAGCCGGGGACAACCGTTCGCGACTTTACTTCCAACCGCTTCCGCGTACCGTTGGATATGTCGTACGAAATCGATTTCTGGGGTAAGATTCGGCGTGCGTCGGAATCGGCGGTGGCGCGTGCACAATCGGCGCAATACGGTTACCAAACCGTGGCGTTGACCTTAGCCGGGGATTTGGCGCAAAACTATTTCCTACTACGTTCTCTCGACGCCGAGCGCGTGATCCTGCGCAACACCATCGCACTGCGAAGGCAAGGCTTGGAGTTGGCGCGCTCGCGCTATCGCGGCGGCATTACCAGCGAACTCGACGTCACCCGCGGTGAAGCGGAAGTGGCCGCCACGGAAGCGGAGTATATCGGCATCGGCAAACGCCGCGCCGAACTTGAAAACGCGATCGCGGTGTTGCTCGGAAAATCGGCAAGTGAATTCAAATTGCCCGAGTTGCCGCAAAGCGCTTCCGTACCCAAGATCCCGGTGGGTCTGCCGAGCGATTTGCTGCAGCGCCGGCCCGACGTCGCAGAGGCGGAGCGCAATCTCGCCGCGCGCAACGCGGAGATCGGCGTCGCGAAAGCAGCATTTTTTCCGACCATACGCTTGACCGGCCAAGCAGGATTCGAAAGTGCCGATCTAAGCGATATCGTGCGCATGTCCAGCCGGATTTGGACGGCGGGAATCGGCGTGGTGCTACCGGTGTTCGAAGGCGGCCGCAATAAGGCAAATCTGCAACGTGCCCAGGCGGCGTTCGACGAAAACCTCGCTAATTACCAGGGCCGCGTGGTAGTCGCATTCCAAGAGGTCGAATCCTCGCTCGCGGGGCTGCGCATTTTGGCGGAACAAAGCGATGCGCAGGCCCGCGCGGTGGCGAGCGCTCAAAAGAGCGCACAAATTTCCATCAGCCGCTACAAGGCGGGACTCGTCACCTATCTCGAAGTGGTTGATACGGAACGAACCACTCTCGCGAACCAACGCCTGATCGCGCAACTCGCGGGCCAACGCATGGTCGGCAGCGTCGCTCTTATCAAAGCGTTAGGCGGCGGCTGGCAGACCGAAGCAAAAACGCTTGCTTCCAAAACCCAACCCTAGGCACAATTCCCGCTTCACTAAAAACAATCGAGGAAAGCGATGAGACAACTCGCTGGGTTGATCATATTGTTGGTGCTGGTGTCGCTTGCGCGCGCGGAAGAAACGACCGGCGCGCCGCAATCCGGCGACGCCGCAGCCGGTGAAAAAGTGTTTTTACTCTGCGTCGGTTGCCACGGTGATACGCCATTGCATCGCCCGACCGGACCGCATCTATTTAATATCCTCGGCCGCCAAGCGGGCGTGCTGCAAGGCTTTCAATATTCCAACGCGTTAAGCGAATCGGGCATCTTCTGGGATGAGCGAACGCTAGACGAATTCATCGCCAATCCTATGCAACGCATACCCGGAACCTTCATGGCCGTCGGCGTATCGAGTGCGAAAGACCGCGCCGACCTGATCGAATATCTCAAGACGCTTATGCAGCAGTAATTTTCGATGCATGCCTGGAAGCCGCATGGATATTGCGTCTCAGGGCATGCCATGCCGCGAGGCAAGCTGGACGCGGATGCTGGACGATCGCGTATATGGAATGAGATCTGGCTAGACAGCATCTCGATCAGTGCTTGCAAAAAAAACGATAGGCAGCAAAACACCACCGGTCAGGGGGGTACGTTCCCTGACCAGTGCTGTAAGACTTTACTTAACTGCGCGAGTTATGGCTGCGTGCAAACGATGGTCGTTACTGGTCCATTCCCGCGATGGCCGGGGTTAGGCCCATAGCCGCCGTCGTGATGCACGAGAACGATCTGCTTGATTGTGCCGCTGATGTTCGGTCCATCCTTCACCACTGTGTCAGTGACGATAATCGCAACGTCGTCGGGGATCGTTGCCGGTGGGTCTGAACTGTTGCCTGGTCGGCTTTCCCATCTACCACCGCAAAAGTCTTCGGCCTTGTTGGCGTATCCCTTGAAGCTTGCCACGCCGTTGCTCACGAACCCGCTCATGAAGTTGTTCTTCCACCACTGCGCGCCCCAAAAGTTCACGACATCGCCGATGGCATGGGGCTCAACGTCCCCGATGACAAATAGCGGCACGGGCCCGCCGACATTGGCGGGACGCAGACGAGCCTGAAGTGACAGGCTATTGTCCGAGCCCTCGGCCGTATAGACGATAGTATCCGGACCTGCATAAGCGCCGCATGCCGCTGGCTGATCCGTCGACCCATCGCACACCAGCGCGCCCGCTCCCGGCGTTGCAAATAGTCGGAAATCGACAAACATCGCTACAGGATTACCAACCGAACCAGCCGGAAGAAAAATGGGCGCCAAGTCGAGCCCCGATACAACGACGAAGTCATCGCAATTCGAACCGAGTGGGTTCAACGGTGCGCCGGCCGCCGGCGAATCGGTGCAGGTGCTGTCGTTAAACGTCTCGGTGAAAGTGATATTCGTTATGCTGGGCGCAGGCGTATCAACGATCGTACCCGCGGCGCCGAGACGTAGAAACGAGTGAATTTCCACCGTGCGCAGCAAGTTACTTTGGCCGCTGATAACATTGTTGTGATGACTCACGATGGTGACATCCGTCCAGCCGGCATCGGTCATGATGCCGAACTTACCTTCTACAGCAAGCGAGCTGCGGCCGGGGTTGGCAAACGCATCGGGAAATCCGGTCCCATTGCCGATGACGCCTAAGTTGGCGCAGTTGGCGGGGGTAGGGGATGACTGTAGGCAACCCCAAGCAACACCGCGCCAGATGTTGGATGGCGCGGTGGCGGTGCCGAACGGCGGCCCCGCCGGGGCTAATACCGCATTGGAAAACTCGAGACCTCCGCGACCCGGTATGGGGGCGCCGCCGCCCGGTTGAACCACCGTCGCGGTTGGACCTGCAAAAAACCCCGCAGTCTCGGAAAATGGAAGATCCAGCGCGTAGGACGATGTCGCGTACGTTGCAGCCAATACTCCGGCTATTATCGCTCCCGACCCCTTTCGTATAACAGAACACATGGTTCTTTTCATCGCAGCCTCCTAATGTGTTTGTTGAGTTGACGTGGCGTCCGATCCCAGCCTGCTTACAATCGGATCAAGGGACGTCCGCATCGAATGTACGTCTACTAAACCATCAAGTCAAATAACCTGGTGGCGTGATTGCGCGACGCAAAATAGTTCTCACCGAAAGTCTGCAACGGACAGGTAGGTGAGGGACCGCCGCTATCGCTTGCTGAGTCATGGATCGTGGAATTGGCGGTGTGGCCAGCATGCTCTGAGGTTTCTGATACTCCAACGCTCGGAGCGAATCGGGGCTCTTTTGGGACCAATGCACCCTCGATGAATTCATCGCCACTCCCACGCAACGTATCCCCGGAACCTTCATGGCCGTCGGCGTATCCGACGCAAAAGACCGCGCCGATCTAATCGAATATCTCAAGACACTTATGCAACAATACTTTTCGATGCATGCCTGCAAGCCGCATGTATATTACCTCTCAGGGCATGCCATGCCGCGAGGCAAGCTGGACGCGGATGCTGGGCGATGGTGTCGAGGTCGATTGGAATCGCATTCTCCCAAGCGACGTCACTGATATTTGACAACGACTTTATTATGGTGAGAACATTCGTTAGTTGGTGTTAGTAAGCTTGCGTTGCAACTACGGTTGTAGCGTGCGCCGAACAAAAAAGACCCCAGTCCGGTAGGTTGGAAAGGCAGACCCGGAGCGCGCTGTAACTCGTGGTGAATGTGAAACCACGGGAATGAGGGTTGTGTATTTCTCGTCGTTTCGCCTCAATGTTGTTAATAAATGGGGAGAAACTCATGGGTCGTGTCGCGCAATTGTTCGGAAATGCCGTCCGTCGCAGCGTCAAAAATAATCCCCCGCCTCACATTCACCTGCGCCGCAATTCCCCCAAATTTCTATTCGAGCAGCTCGAACCGCGGGTGCTCCTGTCCGCGACACCTTTTTACACTGCGGTAGCCGCGCAATCAGGCGTCGACCTGACCTTGCGCCTTGAAAATCAGGGCGGCGTCGATACCTTAGAACTCATCGATAGCACGAGCGGGGTCGTAAGATCCGCCGCGCTCGCGAGCATCGACGGTCCTATTGAGATCGTAGGCTCTGGCTTCGACGATATTTTCCGCGTTGAATCCGACCTAACTTCGATCACGGACCGTGTTTTATTCGACGCCGGCGCCGGGGTCGACGAGCTGATCGGCGATTCGCGCGATACCACTTGGAACATCACCGGTGCGAACACCGGCAATAGCGCGAGCTTCGATTTTATCGGCGTAGAGCAACTCACCGGCGGCGCGAACAACCGCGATACTTTCGTCCTGAAGCCCACGGGTAGCCTCAGCGGCGGTGTGGACGGCAGCGACGGCGGGTTCGACACGCTCGTTGTCGATGGCGGCAACTATGCCAGTGTGAATTTCATTGCCACTGGCCCGACCTCGGGCAGTATCGAACTCGATGCCAACGTCATTCGTTATGCCGGGCTCGAACCGCTGATTCTGCAAGCGGGCAATGTGGATGATCTCACCATCTTCGCCACCGCAGTCGCGGATAGCACGGTGCTGAGAGACAACGGCAATGCCGCCGACGGCACTATGAGCTTCACCAGCGACACTACACCCGGGACATTCGAGAGCATCGATTTCGTTGTGCCCAATAGGTCACTCACTATCAACTTGGGTACGGGCCTCGACACAATCACCGTCGAAAGCTTGGACGATGCATTCAACGCGGTCGTCGGCGGCAAGAATGCGACCGACCTCATCATCAAAGATCCGGAAGATATCACCATTACCAGCGATATTATCGTGCCGGGCAACTTGCAGATCGTCGCCGCCGCGGCCGCGCCGCTGACCGATTTGACCGGATTCACCGGGTCCCGAGTCGGCGGAGGCATCACCGTGGCCGACGGCGTCACAATCTCCGCCGGCGGTGACGTCAACTTCAGCGTCATCGCCGGCATGCAACTCAACTTGTTGGCAATCACGCCGGTATTCAAAGATCTCACGGCTTTCGCCAACATCGAGATCGGCGATGCGACGATCAATGCTGACAACATCACATTTGTTACCAACACCAGCAGCGGCAAGTTCGCGGCTTTCGACATTTTCGAAAGCGACATGCTGAACTTCCTCGCGGGTCAGGACCTGGCCACCTTCAACGATCCGGAGGCGGTGCTGACCTTCGTGCCCGGCACTGCCGCCGTAGCGCCGAAGATCACGTTGAGCGGCGGCACAACCAATTTCTTGAGCAGCGTCGACGGCCTTGGCAACCCCAACGTACCGTTCGAAGTGGGCGACTATATCAAGATTGTCTATTCCAACGAGGCGTTGGGGAAGAACACCGGCGAGGACTATCGCATCACCGCCGTCACCGGCAATCAGATCACGCTCGAGCTATCGAACACGCTGGCAGCGGAAACGATCGACAACACCACCTCAAATCCTTCCGCCATCATTCGCCAGCAGCTCTCCAATATTCTTCCCGATGCGGTGCCGCTGCGGCCGGTCGACGCCGACGGCAACGCGATCGATGCCGACGGCAACATCGTTCCACTGGTCGATGCGGCCGGCGTTCCTATTCTGCAGGATGCCCTGAACCCGATTCCGGGCAGCATCACCTCGGGTAACCTCGCTCAATCGCTTGCCGGCACCCTGGCCGGCCAAGGGATATTGGATACGCTGGTCGGCTCGCTGATCCCGGCGGAAGCGATCATCAGCAAGGCAACCAGCACCATCATGCTGAAGTCCGGCGCGGCGCTAAACGCCGGCGGCTCGGTGACGCTCGAAGCGAATACGGTTTCGACGGTAGAGGTTTCCTTGCCGGAGATGAAAGTCGGCGTGTCCTACGTCGATTCCGAATCCACCACCGGCGTGTTCGTCAAGGATGGCGCGACCATCAACGCCGGCGGCGATGTTTCCTTGCGCGCGGCCACGCGCCACAACATGACCTCCGAGGTCACCCCGGGCAGCAGTGCGGTGTTCCAAACCAATCCGTTGCTTATCGCGCTCCAAGGAAACTTCATCCGCACACCCGGACCGTCGTTGGAAGTAGCTTACGGCAAAGCCCGCTCGGTCTCCGACGCGGTGATCGAAGCAAATGCCGGCGTAACCAGCGGCGGCAACCTAGACGTGGTGAGCAGCAACAACAACGTGTTCAAAGTGGAAGTAGACGGCAAGCGCACGCCCAACATCTTGGTTGGCCGGATGACCGGGACTTCCGCGGCGCTCGGCGTGGCGTTCAGCGATACGGAATCGCGCAGCAATGCCTCGATCTCGGGCAAAGTACAGGCAGGTGGAGATATCACCGTGGACGCCAGCGCCGTCAACGCGGTCAACGATACGCGTGCGCGATCGGTGGTTACCACCAACTTGCCTCCAGGGCTAGATCAACGGATGTCGCAACTATTTAATTCGATCACGACCAAGCTGGCGACGACGCCGCTCGGCGGGGCGATTCTCGATAGATTCGTAGACGCCAACAAGCCCAGCGCGCTGAGCATTGCGGCTGGCGTGGCGTTCGTGAAAGCCTCTAATCAAGCCGATGCGGCGCTCGGCGCCAACGCCGTGGTCCGCAGCGTCGGCGACTTGTCGATCATCTCCAGCGCCGAGGCAAACCTTCGCGCGGTTGCAGTCGGCTCCACCAAGTTTGGCACCAAGGCTTCCATCGGTGGTGCGGTGGCGATCACGACCTTGAACAACACGGCGAATGCGACCATCGGCGACGGCGCTCTCGTGGATGCGGGCGGACTTCTGACCGTGGAAGCCACGGCGAATGTGCCCAACCAAATCGAGATCGACAACGATATCGAGACCCTTCGAGGTATTGGCTACACCCTCAACACGCCGTCTACCAGCAATGGTCCAGTCGAGTTTTTCGAAGACGTCGACACCGAGATCACACGCCTAGGCGGCGTAATCGATGCGATCGGCGCTTTGGTGCCCTATGCAACTACCAATCTCGGCGCGGACAGCAAGCTCGCTTCGACCTATGTCGGCGCCAGTGCCGGCGGCGCTGAAGATGCACCCGGCGGGCAGGCGAAGTTCGCTATCTCCGGCAGCGTCGACCTGTACACCATCAACAACACAGCCAATGCTTTCATCGGCGCGGCTCAGATCAACACCGATGCCACGAGCACTGCATTCGGCGGCGTGGCGCTGCCGTCACTCAAGTCCGTCACGCAAGGTGTGTCCGTCGCGGCCAACGCGGTAGTAGAAGTCATCAACATTGTCGGCATTCCCAGCATTTTGAGCTTGGCAGGACAAACCAAGGCGAGCGGCGCCGCCGTGGGCGGCGTGTATACCGGATTTACCCTGCGCAATAAATCGAATAGCTTTATCGCCGATGGCGCGATCGTCAATGCCGGCGACCCGGCGGCGCCCAGCCCGCAAGCGACCTTCGGCAAATCGGCCATCGCCAACAACGCCATCACGCTCAATCCCGGTCACGGCCTAACGACCGGCGACGCGGCGTTCTACAACAACGGTGGTGGCGCCAGCATCGGCGGCTTGGATCAAGGCAAGGTCTATCATTTGCGAGTCGATCCGGCGAATGCTAACCGCATCACCCTGCATGAATCGGCGGATGACGCCACCGCAAACGTCGGGGCTATTGCGCTGGACGCGACGGATGCGGCCGCTGACGGCCATGGGCTGTCGCGCACCGGCGTGTCCGTCATTGCTGACACCTCAAACTTCATCATCAATATCAGCGAATCAGGCGCCTCAGCCAACAAGTTTGTGTTCGAAGGCGTAGTGAACTACAACGACGTCGTGAGCGAAGCCATTGCCCACATCGAGGACAAGGCAATCGTTACCGCGAAGAACGACGTTATCGTCGACGCCGCTAATGACACTTTTGGCGTGATAGTTGGGGCCGGCTGGTTCAAGGGCGGCTCGCTAGGCATCGGCGTGTCGGTCGCCATCAATCAGATCGATTCCAAAACCGAAGCCTTCATCGGTAACCTCACTGATTCGAACTTAGCCATCAACGGGTCGGTCGACGCGGGACGCGCCGTGAGTGTGCAGGCTGGATCGGATCAACGTATTTACAGCGTATCGGTGGGCGGTGGCCTCACGACCACCCAAGCCCCCGAAACGCCGACGAGTTCCTCCACCCAAGAAATCGTACAGGTGGATCCTAACAATCCGGATCCGCCGCCGCCCAATGCGGACGCGGTGGCAAGCAATGCACAGAGCAGAGCTGGCATCGGCATCGCCGGCGCCGCTTCGGTCAATGACCTAAGCGATACAACCAGAGCGTTTATCTCCGGCAACGTCAGCGTCAGCGCGGATCAGGACGTGAACGTGATCGCCGATAACGACGCCTTTATTCTCGGCGTCGCCGGCGCGGGTGCGCTCAACTTGAGCGCCGCCCAGGGCGGCGCTTCGCTTGCCGGCGCGGTCAACGTCAATCTGCTCGATCGCACCGTGCACGCCTTTACCGAGAACGCTACCATTACCGCGCGCGATACTAAGGTCGAAGCGCATACGAACGATCAATTGGTGACGGTCGCCGCCGGTGGTGCGATAGCGCCGAGCGGCACCGTGGCGCTGCTCGGCTCGGTCAACGTCAACCTGATCAACGCTGATACTCAGGCGCGCATCGGCGACGGCACCACGCTCACTGCGTCGGGTGGCCTCAATGTGAATGCCGCCAATACTCTGTCGCTGGTGTCGGTGGCGGGGGGACTCTCGATTGCGAGCCGCGTCGGCTTTGGCGCCGCGGTGGACGTGGGTGTGTTCAAGCCTACGGTCAAAGCGCAAATCGGCAGCACCGCCGTGGTGAGCGCTGGCGGGGATGTCAAGGTCGCCGCAGCCTCGCGGCAGGATGTCGTATCGGTCGCCATTAGTCTGGCGGGCGCGCAGGGCATCGGCATCGCCGGGTCTGCATCCAGCCAAAATCTCGCCAGCAACGTCGAAGCGTCGGTGGCAGGAACGCTCAGCACTAACCAAAACTTGTTGATCGACGCCGACGAGATCACCAACTTCATTACGGTGGGCGGCGGCGCGGGGTTGGGTTTGCAAACCGCCGGTATCGGCATCGGCATCGCCAACAACAATCTAAACCGCAACCTGAAATCTTTTATCGGCAATGGCGCAAACGTAACCGCGCTCGGCAATGGCGCAGTGATTACCGACCCGAGCGGAGAGCTTTCCGGCAACGGCATGTTGATCGACGCGACGGCGAAGGACAATCTGATCTCGGTCGCCGCCGGCGGCAGTTTTGGCGGCACGGTAGCGTTCTCCGGATCGGTCGTGGTGAACACCATGACCAGCAATGTCGACGCTTTCATCGGTGCGGGCGCCAAGATCAATGAAAACAACGCCGGTGCGTCGGCAAATCAATCGGTACAGTTGCGCGCTCGTGAGCAGACCGAGATCATCAGCGTTGCGGGCAGTCTCGCCGCATCGAGAACGGCGGGCATAGGCGGCGCCGTGGATGTGGAAATTCTTACCCGCAACGTCAGAGCGCATATTGATGCCGGCGCAGACGTGAACGCACTCAACAATGTCGCGGTTAACGCCGTCTCGGGCGAGTCCATGATTAATGTCGCTGCCTCGGTGGCGGCCGGCGGCACGGCGGGTATCAGCGGATCGGCCGCGGTACTGGTGCTGAACAACACGACTGATGCATCGATCGGTGATAACGCCACGGTCGTCGCGGACGGCAGTGTGGTATTGGGGGCTGAGAACAGCGTCAAGGCGCTACCGATCGCCGGCTCGGTCGGCGCGGGGGCAAAAGCGGGCGTCGGTTTATCCAATGCTACCATCGTTGAAACCGATACTACTAAAGCCTTCATCGGCACGGGTGCGTTGGTATTGGCCAAGAGTACGCGAGCGCCGGTATCGGTTCGAACCGGCTTGCGCGACCAGAACGGTAATTTATTAAGTGCGAATTTCACCGGTGTATCGGTCACGGCAATGTCGCGCCAAGATCTCGACCCGGTATCCGTCTCTTTCGCAGGCGGTCTGTTTGCGGGGATCTCCGCGTCCGCGCCCGTGGTGGTGCTGAACGAGACCACCCAGGCTACGATCGGCAGCAGCGCCCTGATCAATCAAGATCCGACCGGCGTGAGCGTCGGTCAAGACGTGCAACTGATCGCGGCCGATTTCACTGATCTCACCGCTGGCGTTGGCGGCGGCGCGTTCGGTGCGGTCGGTATCGGCATCGGCGCCAGCGTGAACGTGATCAACAAGAATACCGAAGCCTCGATCGGCGCTACGGCCAAAGTCGGCGCGAATGACAGCGTTGCCGTCAAAGCGTTGTCGGAAGAAAACATCTTGTCGATTTCGGCATCTGCCGCTATCTCGGGCGCTGGTTTGGGCGGCTCGGCCGGCGTGTACGTGATGGACCTCAAGACTAAGGCCATCGTCGGCGCAGGCGCGATCGTCGTAGCCGAAGGCAACGTCGATCTAGCAGCCAACGACAAAACCAAAGTCGCGGGTGTGGCGGGCAGCGGCGCGTTCGGCGGCGCCGCCGGTGTGGGCGCGGCAGCGATCGTGCCGGTGATCACCAAGCAAACCCACGCCTACGTGGACAACGACGCGCAAGTCATCGCAAAGGGTAACCGCGACGCGACCAGCATCAACAACGGCAACTTCGATGTCGGCTTCACGCCCTATGCCGGGGCACCGGTTGAAGGCGAAGTGCGTCCGCCCAACTACAGCAATACCGATGCGCAATCGCGCAGCGATAGCGGTGGGCTCTCAGGCCATCGCTTGGCGACATCGCAAGTACGCGCGAACAAAGGCTTGTCTGTCATCGCGCTCAACCAAGACGACATCGAGATGATCGCCGTCAGTGGTGCGTTAAGCGGCGGCATCGCGATATCCTTGGCCGGCTCGGTCAATGTGCACACCACCGACACGCGCGCCTATATCGGCGACCGGGTCAAGATCAACGTCGATAGCGCCGGCACGAATGCGGGGGCCGGTGCAGAGCAGTCGGTTATCGTTGCGGCGGGTAACGATCACTACCATCTGGGCGTTGGTGGCGCTGTTGCAGGAGGGGCGGGCGCGGGGTTTGGTCCGGGCGTGGATATCGCGGTGGTATCGAACACCACCAACGCCCACATCGGCAAGTCCTCGCAGGTGAAGGCCGCGCGCGATGTGCAGGTATCGGCAAACGCGACCGAAGAGTTTCTCTCCATAGCTGTCGGTGCCGCGGGTGGCGGCGCTGTCGGACTGGGAGCGGCGGTCTCCGTGATCAGTCTGGACAATCGTACCCACGCTTATATCGATCAAGCGGACACCAATCAGCCGCGCACCGACGTGGCGGCCGGCGGCAATGTGCTAGTTTCCGCGGCGGACAATACTAAGACCGACATAATCGCCGGCAGCGGTGGCCTCGGTTTGGGAGCGGGGATCGGTGCTGCGGTGGGCGTGACCAATATCAAAAAAGACACGCTGGCGTACGTTGCGGTAGGAGCAAACGTGACGGCCGGCGCGAATTCCCCCGCCACGCTATCGGTCTACAGCGATCTCGACAAGACCAACGGGCTGCAGTCCAAGAGTATTAAAGGGGTCGGCGTGCAAGCGACTTCAAGCGAAGATCTGTTCACCGTGGCAGCAGCGGGCGGCGGCGGTGGCTTTGTCGGGTTAGCCGGCGGCGTGTCGGTGAGCTTGGTGAGTTCCAACACCCGAGCGTTCATCGGTGAGAGCACTAATGTGAACTCCGCCGGGACCATTAGCGTCGGCGCCTTCAACAACGTGAAAATCAAGGGCGTCGAGGTCGGCGCGACGTTGGCGGGCATCGCCGGCGTGGCTGGTGGCGTGGATGTCGGTATCGTCAAGAATCAAACGGAGGCGTTTATCGGCAACAACGCTACCGTCACTGCCGGCGGTACGGTAGATGTCGACGCGTTCTCGATCAAAGACGTGGATAGCCTCGCGGTGAGCGGCGGTATCGGAGGTCTTGCAAGTCTAACGGGCGCGGTGTCGGTGTATTCCATCGGCGCCGATATTACCCAAGACGCGCGCAATCTTCTCTCGCCCTCCGGCGGCTCGACGCTGACCAGCACGTTGGACAGCCAAGCTACCGCGCAACAATTTATCAATTTGCTCGCGACTTATAAGGATGATGGTACGGCTCAAGGCGATGCGCTCACAGACGCACAGAGCAAATTGTCAGTCCCGAGCGCAAGCAGCGATCTGAATCAGCCGGTCACCGGCGCCACGAAGGCGCACATTGGGATCAGGGCGACGGTGAGCGCCGGCGACGACGTTAACGTTCGCGCGAAGCAGCAGTTGAGCTTTACGGCCACTGTCGGACAAGGGTCTCTGGGCTTCGTCGGCCTTGGCGGTTCGGTAATCGTGGCCAACATCAGCGAAGATGCGCAGGCCTATATCGAACCGTTTGCGTCGGTCAGTGCGGGCCCGGATTTGGGCGACGATATCAACGTCGAAGCGGGCTTGGTCGAGCAGAAGCTCGTCGGCAAGGCCTATGGCGGCCAAGGCGGCGGTCTGGCGCTAGGCGCACAAGTCGTCATTATCAATGATTCGAGCCGTCAGCTCGCTTACATAGACCAGGGCACCGTTATTTCTCGTGCCGATCACTTGAATGTTCTTGCGAGCGCGGAGCGCCCAGCCGAGGCGACGGCGGGTGGAGTCAGCATCGGCGGCATCGCCGCCGGCGCGTCGGTCGGCAAAGTAAACTTGCTTGGCTCAACCACGGCATTTATCGGCGATAGCCAATTTACCCTCAAGCCGGCAACCATTCGTTTGATCGTGAACTACGTGAACGTGACGGCGGATGCCGCGGCCACCGCCAAGGTCGACATGTTCCAAGCAGCGGGCGGCATAGGCGCCGGCGCCGGCAACGACGCGAGCGCGATCGTCACGCCGACAGTGACCGCCTTCATTGCCGGTAACACGAATACCCAAGCGAAGAACAGCATCAGCATCACCGCACGTTCGGAAGACGACGCCGACGCCCATGCTTATGGCGTCGATGTGGGTGGGTTATCAGTGGGCGTATCGAACGCCACGGCGACCGCCAGCCCTATTCTGGATGCCTACTTTGGCAAGGGCGCGTTTGTAAACGCCGGCCAGGATGTGATCGTGCAAGCGGTGCATAACTTCAAGGTCACCCAAGATGCGCAAGGCACGCGGCGGCCGATCACCGAAACCAATCCCGCACGGGTGCAGCGCCCCGGCGATATCGCCGGTAGCCGCAACCCCGAAGATCAACTCGGTGTGCTCCGGGATTACGGCGCCTATGCAACGTCGTTTGCCGCCAGCGGTAACTTAATCGGCGGCAACGGCGCCACCTCGACTGCCAACGCCTCGGCGCAGCTAAGCACCCACGTCGACACCGGGGCCGTGATCAATGCAGGCGGCAACGTATCGTTGCTTTCCTTGTCGCTCAACGATTCGCACGCCTTGAGTTCGGGTGTGACCTTTAGTGTGATTGCGGGCGGCGGTAGCAAGACCGCTAACGCGAACACGCTGGGCTCGACGCGCACCTTCCTGGATGGGCGCGTCGCGAAAGGCAAGAACCTCGATGTGCAAGCGCTGAGCTCGGACACCGGCAATGCGGTCACCGATGCAACGGCGGCGGCGATCGGTGGAGCGGGTCAGAATTCCACCTCGACCACCGATGTCAAACCAACGCTGGTTGCGCGCATCGGTAATCAGAGCTTTAATCCCGCCGCTGCGATCAATCTCGCAGACGACACCGTCGATTTGGGCTACGACCACGGCTTCGCCAACGGCCAAGGGCTAGTCTATGACAACGGCAATCCGAAAGACAAAGCGACATTCGATCCGACCAAGGTTGGTGTCGTGGCAAGCAATACCATCGACCTAGGTGGCAACTATGGGCTCGCGACGGGCAATACGGTGATTTATCGTACCGGCGGTGGTGCGGCCATCGGCATCGCCGGCAGCACCCAGCGCTTAGTCGAAGGCAAGACCTACTTTGTTATTGCCACCGCCGATCCCAATAAGATCCGGCTCGCGGCGACGGCCGCCGATGCGGCGGCGGGAAACGCAATTCTTCTCGATGGCACGAAGGCTACCGGCAAGCTGCACAGCGTGGATAGCAATCGCACCGGTCTATTGATTACGCCCAGCGTGGCGGGCGGCAGCACACAGTTGATCAACGGCAAGACCTATTTTGTGATCGCCGTGGCGGGTAGTCCCACCAAGATCAAGCTGGCGGAGACCGCTGCCGACGCGCTCGCCGGCAAAGCGATCGCGTTTGACGATAGTCTGGTTGCCACCATAATCCTGGCTGGAGGCGGCTATGGCACTCAGCAAAGCTTCACCCAACCCGGCGCGACGCCGTTTGTCAGTGTCAGCGGCAATGTCAAAGTGTTGTCGAATTCCTTTACCGATGGCGACGCCAAGGCCAGCGGTCTGGCCGGTAGCGTGGGCATCAGCGTAGGCCTTACCAATGCGTTTACCACGGTGAGCCCGACGCTCACCACCTTCATCGGCCAGAACGGCAGCGTCACCGCGCTTGGCAACGTGACCGTGCAATCGCAACACGGCAAGACCATTACGACATCGAGCTCCAACGGCCAGTTTGATCCGTCGACCGCGGTGCGCGCTGACGGCAGCATCAGCCTCTCCAATCACGGCTTTGACACCGGCACGCAAGTGCTGTACGGCCAGAACGGTGGCGGCGACATCGGCCTGCAAGATCAGCGCAGCTACAACGTAATCGAGATCGACGCGAATACCCTTAAGTTGGGCGATCAATTCGTATCGGCAAACGTCGATAGCGCGAAGGACACCATCACCTTTGCCCAACCGCATAGTTTCAAGACCGGCGACGAGGTCACCTATGACAATGGCGGCGGCGCCAATACCGGTGGGTTGCAAACGGGCAATCGCTATTTTGTGCAGGTAATCGACGGCAACACTATCCAGTTATTCGCGACCTAAGGCGAGGCTACGGCCGCACCGGTGGCGTTTTCGCCCGGCGCCGTGACCGGCAATAACATCACCTTGGCGCCCGGTGTCAGCTTTGCCAACGGACAAGTTGTAACGTATACCACGACGCCGGCCAACTTCGACGACAGTGTTGTCGGGGTGAAGATCGATGCCGCGGGCAATAGAACGCCGGCGCCGAACACGATTTTCTTCGGCACCGAATACTTGAAGACTCATTTGCTTAACACCGGCGAGACGATCAGATATCACACCGACAATCGGCCGCTCACGGGCCTGGTCAACGATACCGATTATTTTGTGATCAATAACGGTGACGGCTCCATCAGCCTCGCTGCTACCGCAGGTGGGCCCGCTTTGGCCTTTAGCGTTGCCCCCACTGAGCACGCGCTCGGTGCGGCGCTGTTCACCAGCGCGGATGTGACCGATGACAGCAAGGGTGGCGCGATCAAGGTGAGCAACCTGGCGGCACTGGGTCTTAGCACCGGCGATCAATTGACGTACACGGCGCAAAACGGCGTGGCAATCGGCGGCCTTGTCAATGGCGCAACGTATTTCGTCATTATCGATAGCACGCTGCCGGACACGATTCGGCTTGCTTCGACGGCGAGCTCGGCCGCGAGTGGAATCGCACTGCACCTGAATCCGAATGTGGGCAGTCAGCACCGCTTCAGCGGCAATGGTCCCATCGGCGGATTGAATGAGGCAGGACGCTATCGCGTCATCGACAACGGCGACGGCACCATCAGCCTCGCGGCGCTGTCTGGCCCGCTCACGGCGATCACGCTTAATACTGCCGGCGTGTTCGGCACACAGACCCTAACGGCAAGCCCGATCGATTTAGCGAGCGCAGCCAATGCCAACCCGCAAAGCTTGACCATCGCGCTCAAGACCACCGCCAATACCACCAAGGCGAGCCTCATCCAGCAGGGCAGCGTGAGCCTCGGCACCGGCACGGCGGACGGCATCGCCACCGCCACGGCGAACGCGGCTGCGTTCTCAGTGCTGGGCGCGGGCACCGGATCGGAAACCAAGGTGACCGTTAATCCGACGGTGAACACCTTCGTCGATAAGCGCACCAGCATCACCGGCAAGGACGTGAGCATCTTGTCCTCGTCGAGCGCGGACCTCGGCACCTCGGATACCAACAGCACGGGCTCGTTCGTGGCAGCCACAAATCCGTTGGCGAGTTCATCGATCAGCAACAGCAACAAAGCCTATTTGGGCAGCGACGTCAGCATCACCGCGAAGGGTAAATTCAATCTCGACAGCAGAGTCGCCCAGAGCAGCAATCTGTTTGTGCGCGCCGACGCCGGAGCGGGAATCGCACTGGCGGGTGCGAACAACGGCAGCCAGGGCGCAACGATTTTGTACAACAATTCCGCCAGCGTGGGCCAAAATGTCCAAATCAACTCCACCACCACGCTCGACGCCCGCTCGCTCGCTGTCACGACCGCGAATCTGCGCGTGGAAGCCGATGGCAAGGGCTTTGGCGCCAATGGCAAGGCCTCGGTTTTCTTAAACGCGCCCGGCACGAACACCACCGAGGTGCTCGAAAAAGCGAAGCTAAGCGGCACCGTCGTCACGCTCGATTCGCGCACCGATGCAGCGCTGTTCGTCTCCACCGATGCACGCTCAGCGGGCTTTGCCTCGGAGGCGGTGGGCGAGTCCACGCTCAATGCGACCTTGACTAACCGAACGGATATCAGGGGCAAGGCGGTCATCACCGGCAGTAGCGCGGTGAACTTGAATGCCAGCTTCGGCACATTGCTGGCGTTCAATTCCGCCTTCACGCAAACCACAGGCGTGTTCGGCGGTAGTTATTCGAGGACGTTCGGTGCTTTGAACGCGACCTCGGTTCTCAGCGCGCCGAGCGATGCGAAGTTTATTAGCAATTCCCAGACGCGCAATGTTCAAGCCACCGGCGTGGTACTTCCGGCCATGAACAATACGGTGCGAGATCCACGTTCCATCGATTTTGGCAATAGCTCGCAAAATGCCACCGTGGCATTGAATTTTTCCGATCAGTTTGCCGGGACCGTATTGTCCTTCCCGCAACCACTGCTCGCCCTGGCGCCGACAGTATCTGCACCCGCCGGCACCATGCTCACACAATCGGCTTTGGATGGCATCGTCGGCAGCGCAGTCGCGGGCTGGGAGAGCTCAGGCAAGCTCGATCAGGGCCAACTGGATAAGCTGCATCAAGCGCGCTTCCAAATCGAGAGTTTGGATGGTCGCTTGTTAGGATTAGCTGCCGGTACCGACATCTCGATCGACCGCGATGCCGCAGGCTACGGCTGGTTTATCGATAAGACGCCGACGCGCAGCGAGGAGTTTGGCGCGGCTGCGGTAGCCACCAAAGCTAGCCAGGCGAGCGGGAAGATGGATTTATTGAGTGTGGTGAACCATGAGATCGGTCACCTCTTGGGTCTGGAAGATAAGCCTAGCGGCGACACTCCGGACTTCATGGATGACACACTGGCCGCCGGCGAGCGTGTCATGCCGTTCGAACTTGACACGGGCAAGAGTGACAGCGCAGGTGCGGTGCGAGTATTTGACGAGCGCCTAGGTGTGTTTGTGACACGGGCAAAATCCAGTGTCTCGAACGACGCGGACGATGACTTTGTCCGGGTGACCGATTACGGCCGCCCGAGCCAACGTGAAGCTTTGTATGCGCTGGAGGCCGGCAAATGGCGAACCGATGCGCATAAGGGAGCGAGACCTTAGCGCCGGCCTATGCCTGTCCGAGTCGGATTTGTTGCCAAGACCATTTGATGGTCGCCGGCAATGTGGATATTAAGAAGTAGTTGATGCGTGGGCGTTCCCGCCCACGGTTTAGTAGGTTTAACTCTTTGAGGAGAGAGTCATGACGGCAGAAGAAAGACAGCGGGCGGGGACCGAATCCGCTACCGAAGCAACAGCACAAAGAGAACCCACCCTGAAATGGGACGACTCGAAGATGCAGACGGCCTATGCCAACGCGGTCAATGTCACCAGCACGCGCGAAGAGGTTTCGTTGTTCTTCGGCACCAACCAGACTTGGAACGTAGGCGAAGACAATCAAGTCAACGTGCAACTGAGCGACCGCATCGTGCTTAATCCCTATGCGGCAAAGCGGTTGTCGCTGTTGCTCGCGGGGGTATTAAAGGAGTACGAAACGCGTTTTGGTTCCTTGTTGGTTACACGGGACTGATCTATGGAAGCTCTGATTAATTCCGATTTCGTCGCGGCTCGTTGTTTGCTCACAAAAAAATCTCCTCACATACTATTCGTATGCTGCGTCGATATTTTGTGTTCACGCCCTGTCTCGCTTAGAACTCGAAATAAATCCGAGCTTCCTTAGTCAATCGCATTGCAATTAGTCCGTTTCGCCTGATAAGTACAAAACACCACACTAGGCTGTTCCAAAGCTGAACGGGCCGCTCATCGGCGGCGAGATCGGAAGCTCAGTTTCGTTTCCGAGGCAGATCTGCGGCCAGCGCGCAGCGTAAAAATTGATCAACCGTCTTCCATGGGGTCATGGTGATAACAAGTACTGCCGACTTGATTGGTCACAGCGCAAGCATGTCACGCCTGCGCTCCTACATTCAAAAAGTCGCGGCTACCGATTCCAATGTTCTGATCACCGGTGAGACCGGCACCGGCAAAGAGCGCGTCAGCGAATCGATACACCGGGCCAGTGCGCGCGCTAGGCAGCCGTTGGTGTGCATCAATTGCGCGGCAATACCGGATAGTTTGTTCGAGAGCGAATTGTTCGGCTACGAGCGCGGCGCTTTCACCGGCGCGCAAGTGAGCTTTGCGGGGAAACTGAGGCTTGCGCATCGCGGCACGGTGTTGCTCGATGAAATAGGTGAGATGACACCCTATGCGCAGGCTAAGCTGCTGCGCGTCATCGAAAGCCGCGAAGTATTTCCGTTAGGCGCAAGCCGCGCCCATCTCATCGACGTGCGCTTCATCGCCGCCACGAATCAAGACTTGGAACCGTTGGTCATGCAAAATCGTTTTCGCAAAGATCTTTTCTATCGCTTCAACGTGGCACGCATTCCGCTCGTGCCGTTGCGCGAGCGCAAAGAGGATATTCCGGACTTGTTCGCGCATTTCTTGGCCCACTACAACACCCATTACCGCTTCCAGGTGCCGGGACCGGACACTGAGTTGACGCAACGTCTGCTGCGGTACGATTGGCCGGGCAACGTGCGAGAATTGCGTAATCTGGTCGAGGCGGTGTTCATCGATCCTCCCTCCAAGCCGATCGCTTTTGGCGACCTACCGGAAAGTTTCCAGCAAATCTTTTCGGGCTATGAGAGCACCGTCAGCAACGAACGTGAGCGCCTGATTGCGGTGCTCGCGGCCACTCATTGGAACAAGAGCCAAGCCGCAGCCGAGATGCATTGGTCACGCATGACGCTTTATCGCAAGTTAGTAAAGTATCGCCTACAGGATCAGGGCCGTTGACATGCGCGAGTCACGCGACCGCCCCGGCTTATCCCTAACCGAAGATCTCCCTTTCCGTCTCGCCCATTCGCTGTAACAAGCGTTACATTTTGTAACCACGCAACGTAACAAATCCCGATCGATGCGCAAAGGCGCAGCGGATCAGTGACGCTGACAGTGTCACATTTCGATGTGACAGTATCTTCAATTACAATTTTCGAAAGCCTCGAACTAAACATTTTGAATCAATTTGCTTGCGCGGATAGTGCAAGCGTTTTGTCACGTGGCACGCCGGTTGCATTAGGTTTAGTTGGATACCACGACGACTACCCATGCCTAGACCCTCTACTCGCCTCAAGACACATACCGCACCGGAAGCGCGTTACGTCAACTATTTCGAAGTCGGGCATAACGCGCTCGAATTCATTGTTGATTTGGGCCAATACCACCCCGAGCAGGTAGCCGTGCAATTACAGATGCGTGTTGTGACTGGGCCAGTGTATGCGAAGTTACTTTCCAGGATGCTGGTGGAGGCAATCGAACGTCACGAACGCGAACACGGTGTGATCCAGTTGGAACCGTCTCCCACACGAGCGGCTGCGACCTCGACTAAGATGCGCGCATGTGAAGGCGCGATCCTTGAGATAGTAACAATGCCGCGTGCGGCGCCGATGTGGGGAAGCGTAAGCCCCGACGCGCGCCGCAACAACGATGTTTAACAGCACGCAGATTTCTTCAACCTCTCGGAGAATAGAAAATGGAAGCGAAACGAAAAATAAGTTTACTGTACCTCGGCATCCTGTGCTGGCTTGGCGGAGGCGCACAGGCGGCGGTAATAGGCTGCAACACCGATGGCACGCCTAGCGTCCTCGCGGTAAATAATTCGCAGGGGAGCCTATTGCGTAACCGATTTTGGTTGGAGTAATACGTGGTATTCAGTTGGCGCAGACGGCACGCATCCTCTACCTTCGACCTATGACCAGGAGCTAGATCTTTTTTCTGGGGATGACGCGGTCAATCTGGGCTTCAGCTTTTTTTCGGGAAGCGAAGCGCCTGTCCGCGTTACGGAAAAGGGATGGTTGACACCGACCTTGGATGCCGGTGCACTTTTCCCATTTTACAATACCGGCTCACCTTGGACCGTGCTCGACCCGGTCCACTACACCGATGGCGAGACGGCAACACAGTCGACGATAAGTCTAGCCTTGCCTGGTTTTGGTAGCGTCAACACGATTATCGATACGGAAATTCTAGGCGATGGAACGGTCCGGCAGTTCTACACGATACAGAACAATGCCGATGGCTTCCTTACCGATATGACGTTCGCCGACTACTTTAATTTTCATCCCAATGGATCACTGGTGGCAGAGACTCAGGAAGGCACTACAAAAATCAACAACGGTGTGGTGACGACCAGCGGTAATCGCTCACTGCCGAGTTTCATTGCCAGTGGTCAAATGCGCCTCCTCGACGCTGACGGTAATCCGCTAACGCCGACGCGCCAGGACATAGGCTGCGCCGACATACTTGGATTAGATCCCAGTTGTGCCGCAAGCGGAGGGCCTACCATCCCGCGTGTCGAAACGGGAACCTACAATAATCTCGATGGACCGCTTGGCCCTGGCGATTTCGCCGGTGCTTTGGCCTTTGATAATCCTTCGGATTTGGCGCCGGGGGACTCGATTACGTTTGGTTTGGAAAAGCGGGCTATTCCCGAACCGACGCTCCTGGCGCTTCTCGGCGTGGGCTTACTCGTATTCGGCCTGTATCGGCGTAAAAATCATCCACGCAGCATCGAGCATCGCCATAGGCGTGGTTGAGGATCTAGTGAGGCACGACACTATTATTGGCGTAGTTCGAAAGGAATCCTATGAACATCGCTAGCTATTACATTCGCAAAGAGTTTCATCCGTGTCCCAAATGCGGTGGCAGCACGATACGCATTAAACGGCGCATGCGGGATCGCTTGATCAGCCAGTTTCATGAAGTACATCGATTTCGCTGCGAGCAACTGGGTTGCTGTTGGGAAGGTAATCTCCGAGTAGAAGCGACACCTCGCCTACCGGAGCTAAACGTCGCGGGCCTGGGCTACATCGACCGAGCGCGGACTTAACCGACCTGGGGACCCAAGGCGTTCGCATCTAAGGATTGCTACATTGAAAACATCGCGGTACGTTATTTCTTGGCGCGGACTGAAATGAAACCTCTCCCGCTACCCGCCTTACTGTCAACTGCAAGGCCAACCGCCAACGCCGGTCGACATTCGACGGCACGGATAGGCCGTCTATTGGGCGCATTAGTCATAACGGTGTGGTGTTCTGCTACGCAGGCCTTACCGATTCTGAACGAGGCGAAAGTCGAGCCCGTCCAAAGCACCACTGCAACGTCTCGCCCGGGACTACTATCCGATGCGGCCCTAGACCTTCAAACAGCCGATCTTGATCCTGCTACCGATGCTCCCTTGACCGTACTGGAACCGGGATCGCTAGTCCTGTTTAGCATCGGCTTGATTGCGTTGGGGTTGTGGCGGCTTGGCCGATTACGTTAGTGTAGTGTTGAACAGAAAGTTAGGGAGATGTAACCTTGGGGAGTTTGATTCCGGTCAGCGAAACTCAACCGGACCAACCCGCTTATCTGGACCAGGCTATTTGGCGGCAAATGCAGGATGCCTCGACGCTAGAGGTATTTATGCAATCTTGGTTGTCGCTTCAGTGCACGCTGCTGAAAGGCGTGAGGCGTGGTGTCGCCGTGACCGGACCGCCGGACCGAGGTCCGTACAGTCCCGCTGCGTTTTGGCCCGAAGGCAAAGGCGGTAGTTTAGGACTCACCGCCGTCACCGAGCTTGCCATCGAGGAGCGGCGCGGCGTACTGCGTGATCCCGAGTACGGCGAGTCCGATCTAGAACGCAGGCAGACCGCTTGCCATATCGCGTACCCATTCTTGATTGACGGCCGGTTGCACGGGGTGGTCGCGATTGAACTCGCGGCGCGTGCGGAAACGGAGTTGCGCGCAGCCATGCGCAATCTGCAATGGGGACTCGCTTGGGTCGAGATCCGCTTGCAGCGTAGCTCGGAGGGCCGATTCTCCCCCACTAACAAACGCCTGTCAGCGGTGCTGGACCTGGTCAGCGCCAGCGTCGAAAAAGAACGCTTTCAGGACGCCGCCACAACCGTGGTGACGGAGCTATCGAGCTACCTGGGATGTGAACTCGCAAGCTTGGGATTTCTAGACGGCCAGCACATCAAGGTGCGGGCTTTGTCTCACAGTGCCCAATTCGCACCACGATCGAGTTTAGTGGAGAGTATCGGATCGGCGATGGACGAAGCGATGGACCAGCGGTCAACGCTGCTGTATCCGGCTCCAGAGGGCAGCCCGGTGCGCGTGCTCGTTAACCACGCGAAGCTGGCGCGAGCCCACGGCGGATGCGCTGTATGTACGGTGCCGCTGAGCCAGGGCGGAAGAGTAATCGGTGCGCTAACCTTCGAACGCCCGGCGGACGTTGGCTTCGATTTACAGACGGTGGAATTCTGCGAAGCGGTAGCGGCGGTTGTCGGGCCGATTCTTGATCTAAAACGCAGAGAAGATCGATGGGTGATCAGCAAGATCGCGGATTCGTGGCGAACGTTCGGACACAATTTGACCGGGCGCGGCCACCTAGCGCTGAAGCTGAGCTTGGCCGCGCTGGCATTCTTGGTGTTGCTTTTCTCGTTCGCGACCGGCCAATATCGGATCGCCGCGGATACGCGAATCGAAGGTTCCGTGCAACGCGTGGTGGTCGCGCCGCTGAATGGCTACGTGGTAGCAGCGCCGCTACGTGCCGGTGATCTAGTGCGTCAAGGCGAGTTGATCGCCAAGCTGGACGATAGGGAACTGCTGCTGGAGCGCGCGAAATGGGCGAGCCAGCGCGAACAGCGGCTGCAGGAATTTCGCGATGCGATAGCTAAATCCAACCGCGGGGACATCGCCGTCATCAAGGCGCAACTCGGCCAATCCGAAGCGGAGCTCGCGCTGGTCGCGGAAAAATTGGCGCGAACACGGCTCGTTGCGCCATTCGCTGGTGTCATCGTAAGTGGCGATCTCACGCAGTCGTTGGGCGCGCCGGTGGCGCAGGGCGATGTTTTATTTAAGGTGGCGCCATTGGATGCCTATCGCGTAATTCTTGAAGTCGATGAGCGCGACATGAGCGACGTAGAAGTTGGGAAAACCGGCCGCTTAGTATTAACCGGCGAGTCGGCAGAGGTGCTGCCCTTTCATGTAGAGAAGATCACGCTTGTTTCCGAGACGCGCGAGGGGCGGAACTTTTTCCGGGTCGAAGCGAAATTGCAGCAAGCACCTAAATTTCTGCGGCCAGGCATGAAGGGTGTCGGTAAAATCGATATCGGAGAGAGAAAACTGATTTGGATTTGGACCCGCGGCTTGATCGACTGGCTGAAACTGGCGCTATGGAGTTATTGGCCTTGAGTCCGGGCTTATCACCATGAATGAATCGGTGTTCAGTCCTTCTTGGTATCGGGTGGCGAGCCTGCAACCGCGCTTGCGCAGTCACGCCGAAATTCATCGACACCATTACCGTGGACAGCGTTGGTACGTGCTGCAGGACCGGTTATCGGGCCGACAGCACCGCTTCACACCGGCGGCACATTACGTCATCGCTTTGATGGACGGCAAGCGCATTTTTCAAAACATTTGGGAAACGGCAAGCGAGCACTTAGGCGACGATGCGCCCACGCAAGATGAGATGATACGGCTGCTGGGACAACTTCATGCCAGCGATCTGCTGTTGTGCGACGTACCGCCGGACAGCCTGGAGTTGTTCCAGCGCTATCAGAAGCATCAGCGGTCCAAATGGAGACAGCGGTTATCGAGTCCTCTGTCGATCAAGATTCCATTGTGGGATCCCGAGCGCTTTCTAGAGCGCTGGAAAGTTTTGGCCAACTTAATATTCAGTTGGTTTGGCGGGATGGTTTGGTCTATGGTGATCGGTGGCGCGCTGGTGGCGGCGGCAAGCCACTGGACCGATTTGACCATGAACATTACTGACCTCGTTCTCGCCCCTAGTAATCTGCTATTGCTGTTTGTCGTCTACCCCATCATCAAGCTGCTGCACGAATTAGGTCATGCTTTCGCGACCAAACGCTGGGGTGGCGAAGTGCACGAATTAGGAATTATGCTACTCGTGTTCATGCCGGTGCCGTACGTCGATGCCTCGGCAGCGTCGGCATTCCGGGACAAGAAGCGACGCATGATCGTCGGCGCCGCCGGCATGATGGTCGAATTATTCCTGGCGGCGATCGCCCTGTTTGTTTGGCTAAGCGTGGAGCCTGGTTGGGTCCGTTCTGTCGCCTTTAACGTTATGTTGATCGGCAGCGTTTCCACGCTGTTCTTTAACGCTAATCCGCTGCTACGCTTCGATGGCTATTTCATCTTCTCCGACCTGATCGAAACCCCCAATCTGGGGGCGCGTTCGACTCAATACTTGGCGTACGTGGTACAACGCTACTTGTTTGGTGTAACCCAAGCCCAATCGCCAGCACAGTCCAACGGTGAACGTGTCTGGTTCAGCATTTATGGTGTCGCCGCGTTTTGTTATCGCTGTTTCATCGTCGGCGCAATCATCCTGTTTGTCGCCGAGAAATTTTTCTTCGTCGGCATCGTTCTGGCCGTTTGGGGTGTAGCAACGATGATCGCCTTTCCGCTGGGCAAGAGCGCTCATTTCCTCCTCACCAGCCCCGTCATCGAGCGCAAACGCGCTCGTGCCGTCACCATGACCGCGGTCCTCCTGGCCGCTAGCGTCGGATTCCTGGCATTGGTTCCAATGCCGTTGGACACGCGGGCGGAGGGCGTCGTTTGGCTGCCGGAGAAGTCCTATGTGAGAGCCAACGTCGACGGCTTTATACGACGCGTGCTCAGACCACCGAACACGTATGTGAAGCGAGGAGAGCCGTTATTCGAAACCGAGGACCCAGTGTTGACCGTGCGCCGGAACGTACTTGAACTTCGACTGAAGGAATTAGTGGCCAAATACGACGCGCAGTGGGTAAGCGATATCGGCAAATCCCAGATAATCAAGGAAGCGATAACTGCCGTACGAGCGGATTTAAAAAGCGCGAACCAGGACCTCGAAAACAGTATCATACGCAGCCCCTCCGACGGCGTATTCGTTGTACCGCATGCGGAAGATCTATTACAGGGTTGGCTTAAGCACGGTCAACTGGTCGCGTATGTGATCCAATATCCGGTAACCACTATCCGCGCCGTCGTTACCCAGGATCGGATTGGTTTAGTCCGAGGCCACACGCGAAAGGTGGAAATCCGGCCGATCGGTGACCGCGGCAATCGTCACGCCGCCGTGATCCAGCGCGAGGTCCCAGCGGCCTCCAGTGATTTGCCTAGCATGGCGCTGGGTAAGGGTGGCGGTGGCGAGATCGCCACTCACCCCGATGACGGGCACGGCGCGAAAGCGTTCGAAACCCTATTTCAATTCGATCTCAAAATCGTCGATCAGCATAATTTGAAAAATATCGGCAGCCGCGTGTTCGTGCGATTCGATCACGGCAAAGAACCGTTAGCGAGTCAATGGTTTCGTCAGGCAAGACAGTTGTTGCTGCGAAGATATGGTGTTTAACCGTTTATAGAGCATGAAGACTTCAAGCAGATTTGGGGGTTAGAGAAGCGATGCAAGACGTCATCGTCCCAACGCCCGGAATTCTTCACGGTCTTTACCCCCAGCGGCAGCAGCCTAGTGCTGGCTGGCTAGAGATGGCCCTCACAAATATTTCTGGGCGCTTGCTGCAGGTGCTGCGCGGACCAAGCCGGGAAGCCGAGCGCTTTGTCATGCGGGTAAATAGCTACGAACAAGAGTTTAAGTCCCTCCTTGAATCAGAATTGGTCTTGCGATGCACAAGGCTGCGCGCCGAACTGGCGCGCCAGGGCTTTCAGGAGGAACTCGTGGCCCAGAGTTTCGCATTAGTTCGGGAAACCGGCAGCAGAACGCTCGGGCTACGGCACTACGATGAGCAAGTCATCGGCGGCTGGTTGATGTTAAACGGCGTCGTCGTAGAGATAGAAACCGGCGCGGGGAAAACCCTGACCGCGACGCTTCCTGCCTGCACGGCGGCGCTGGCCGGGATCCCGGTGCACATCGTGACCGTCAACGATTATCTGGTCGATCGCGATGCACACTGGATGCGGCCGCTGTATAGCGCATTAGGTATCAGCGTAGGCACCATTACCGAGGGAATGGAAGCGGCCATGCGGCGCGCCTCCTATGGCTGCGATATCACCTATGTATCCAATAAGCAGTTAGTGTTCGACTATCTCAAGGACCGCTTGACGCTGGGCAAGCTCGCCAGTCCGCTGCAGCTTCAACTGGATCGTTTGCATGGCGAGCAATCCAAGGTTAGAGACTTGTTGTTGCGCGGACTTTGCTTCGCGATCGTCGATGAGGCGGATAGCGTGTTGATCGACGAATCCCGCACACCCTTGATAATCTCGAAGGAGGGCGGCGCGCTGGATCAAGATCTCGTCTACCATCAGGCGTTGCAGTTAGCCGAGCGCCTGGAAGAAACGCGCGACTTTCTCGTCATCGATACGATGCGCACGATCGAACTCACTGAGCGCGGTAGGACACGCATTCATGAACTCGCTTATTCGCTGGGCGGGGTGTGGCGCGCACATCGGCGCAGCCTCGACTTGGTGCTTCAGGCTCTGAATGCGCAACATATCTACTTTCGCGATAAGCATTATTTGATCAAACAAGGCAAAGTGCAGATCATCGATGAATTCACCGGCCGAATGATGGCGGACCGCTCATGGGAGCGTGGCTTGCATCAGATGATCGAAGCGAAGGAAGGTTGCGCCATCAGCAACCCCAAAGAAACACTCGCGCGGGTTAGCTATCAGCAGTTTTTCCGTCGTTATTTGCGGTTGGCCGGCATGACGGGAACTGCGCAGGAAGTGGCTAGCGAGCTGTGGTCCGTGTACCGCTTGAACGTGGTCAAAGTGCCCAACCATTGGCCAAGCAAACGCCAGCAAAGGCCGACGCAAGTTTTGCGCGACAGTGTTCATAAATGGCAGCAGGTGGTTGCGCGCATTGTAGAACTGCACGCCCGGGGGCAGCCGGTGTTGATCGGGACGCGGACGGTGGGCATGTCCGAGCACTTGAGCCGATTATTGCAAGAAAAAGGCTTGCGCCACGAAGTACTGAATGCCCGTCAAGACGATCGCGAGGCGGAAATTGTCCATGGCGCGGGCGAACGGGGTCAAATCATCGTCGCGACTAACATGGCTGGGCGCGGCACTGATATTAAGCTTGGCTTGGGGGTTGCCGAACTCGGTGGTCTCTATGTGATCGCTACGGAGTTACACGAGGCGCGGCGCATCGACCGGCAGTTGTTCGGTCGCTGTGGCCGGCAAGGGGATCCCGGTAGCTTCGAGATGATCCTGTCGCTCGAAGATGAACTGGTTGAAGTTTACTGCCCGTTACTGTTGCGGTCGTTATTGATGGGGCTAAAACACGGCGATGCCGTGACCTCGGATCGTTTGTCCTGGCGCATCGTTCGCACTGCCCAGAAAGCAGCGGAGCGGCACCATTTGCGCCAGCGACGCAGCATGCTAAAGCTAGACGATCATCTGAAGACTGCGTTAGCATTTTCTGGTCATTCGGAGTGATCGGTTCTAACAGAGGAGTCGACTAAGCAGTGGGCACAACCATAGTCCTTAAACCAAGAATAGTATTCACGGCCGCGGCGTTCCTTGTAGTGGGAACTTGCAGCAGCGAAGAGTTCGATTGTCTAATCAAACCATTCCAAGTCGTGGAGATTCATAGTCCCGCAGTGGGATTGATCGAGAAAGTGATGGTCCAAGATGGCGACAGCGTGAAAAAGGGTCAAACGCTGGCAATTCTTGAATCCAGCACTGAACAAGCTTCCGCGGATTTAGCGCGATTCCGCGCGCAAATGAAGGGTCCGCTTAGTACGGCACAAGCGCGCGCGGATCACACGACACAGAAATTTAGCCGCAAGGAGGAGCTACATAAGAAGGGATTTGTCACGACCGAAGCGCGCGATGAGGCGCGAGCCGAACAAAGGGTCGCCGAAGCGGAGTTGAGCGAGGTGCTAGAAAACAAACAACTCGCAGTGTTCGAGCATCGCCGTTCCAACGCGCAACTCAACCTGAGAACGGTGAAAAGTCCGATCACCGGTGTAGTCACCGAGCGTCTGTTGAATCCGGGTGAGGTGGCGGAACTCGGTGTAGGCCAAAAGCCCATTCTGAAAATCGCTCAGATCGATCCATTGCGCGTCGAAGTTATCCTGCCGATCCAAATGTATGGGCAGGTCAAGGTTGGAACGTCGGTCGAGATCGTGCCTGACCCACCGATCGGAGGAAAATACGCAGCTACAGTTCAAGTGTCGACAAAGTTATCGATGCGGCGAGCGCCACCTTCGCGGTACGCGTGGAATTGCCCAATACCGCCTACGCATTACCTGCGGGGATCCGATGCAAGGCCACGTTTCTCACGCGACCTAGCAAGAAAAGTGAAAACGTAAAGGCACGCTGAACCACACGACTGGGCCCTTTGCCCAGAGTTATAAGACCCACTCGTCCTTGCGAACGCTATGCGGAGCGCGGACCGGAGGCGAAGGCCATCGCCGTAGTGCTGCAACGAATGCAAAATGTCACTATCACAATAATCAATATGCGAATTTGCGTGGGAACCGTCGTTAATCGCCCGATCACCATGCCTGGGAGCCTTATGGATATTGGCTCTCCCGCCATGCCATGCCGCGAGGCAAGCTGGATGCGGATGCTGGACGATTGTGTTGGTGCAGATTTAAATCGCAGTCTTCCCGGCAATGCTGTTAGCGCTTGCCGAAATCGACGTCAGGGGAAATAATGGATACGTTGGCGTGGACCCAATGCCGGTTCCCATTTATGACGACGATGCCCATAACTATCCCTGAAGCGCGCGCTCGATGCTAGACCCTTTATCGCGGCGCTGATCGGCGCTGTAGTATTAAGCACCGCCATAACTCAACGAGCAAACGCTGAAATTGTAAGTTACGCATTTGTACGGCCGGATGGCACGCTACGCGTAAGCGGTGAGTCAATACGGCTATACGGTGTCTACGTTCCGCTGACCGACCAGAGTTGCCGCACGTTTGAGCGACCGATCGACTGCGGCATTCGGGCCTCGTTAGCGCTCGATTTTCACATTGGAGTGGAGTTCGTACATTGCGAAGAGAGGGTCCGCCATCAAGATGGCAGCCTAACTGCTCTTTGTCGAGTGCCCGGCGAAGATTTGAGTGCCTTGATGCTGTAGAATCGCCGGGCCGTCGCATTACCGGACGCGCCGTTTGAGTACACAGCGCTGGAAAAAATCGCTCGCGCCAGAGGCCTAGGTGTGCAGGGCTTCCAAGTTGACGTGATTCGCAGGCGCTAGTGAACGGCAATTTCCGCGTCCAATTTCGTTGACGCGGCACCGTCAATTCTTTTCGCCGACCTTGCGCGATCCATCGAAATCGCCTCTCTGACCGAAGGCGTCGTCAAGGCAACACATTCTCTCAGCACAATCGCACATGCCGTCCGATAAGCTAGCGCGGTACCTCGCCAAGCACGGTGCAGCGGCGTATCACGCGGCGTTCCCGCGCGGTATCGTAGGGTGTTGCCCGATGCAGCAAGCAACGGTTATCCCACAGGATAAGCTGACCGGGGATCCAGCGGTGTTCGTAGGTCAAGTCGGGGTGCGCAATCAGATCGTTGAGATCATCGATCATCTGGCGACCTTCGTTGTAATTCAAGCCTAGTATGTACTCGGCGTGATCGCCCAAGAAAACGCATTTGCGCCCCGTTTCTGCATGCGTGCGCACGATCGGATGATCCACCGGCGGCACTTCGCGGCGCTGGGCGTCGGTCATCGGCTCTTCAGCGTGACGGCGATTGCGCGAGAAGTCCAGGTTGTGCACGGCGCGTAAATTGGCGATGCAAGCGTGCCATTACGGGCTCAAGCGCTCGTAGGCGCCGTACATATCGCAGAAGTAGGTTTCGCCGCCGCTCTCGGGCAGAATCTCCGCGTACAGAATGGTGGCTTGCCCGGTCACGCGGCGCCATGAGCCGTCTGTGTGCCACGCCAGTGTGCCTTTATCCGGGTGGCGTCCGCTCGGATTGCCCCGCTCATCCAGATTGGATAGACGATACAATTCTGGGTAATCCTCGACGTGGTACTGATTCATCACGTGAATCTGCACCTCGCCGAAGCGCCGCGCGAACTCGACTTGTGGTCCTGGCGGTAAGACCTGACTGCTAAACAGTAGCACTTGGTAACGCAAGAACGCTTGATAGATCGCAGCAAATAAGCGCTCGTCCACGCCAGCGGCGAGATCGACCCCGATGATTTCCGCGCCGAGCTTGGCAGCAAGAGGACGAATCTTGAACGGCCAGTCTTCTCGGCTCAAAGCAATCCTATTCATAATCCGCTACTCCTCCCCCAACCCTATCCATGCTGGCAATGAATATGTATTTCGCATTCGGATGCATACTCGCCTCGCTCGCGGCCTTGAGAATCAATTGGTTTTGCCTCTCAAATAATACATCGCGAGCCTGCGGTTTTGTAGGTTATCAGGGAATTTGACTCGGGTGACCGGGCCGGCAAGCTCCGCCGCGCCCTTATTGCTTCGCAGGCCGATTGTTATTTCGATCGTCGCGATGATCGAAATCGTGTTGAGAAATCGTGCGCAAACGCCGAGGAAAATTTGCCTCTACGTATTGGCTCTAGAACCATGCACCGGCGTGAGGCGGCAAGCATAGATACCGCATCAGACCAGTGCATTCGCCGATCCTTCCCGGCACGACCGCACCTTTTAACGAACGCGCGATCTGAACCCGTCGTCTCGGTGTGACGTTCTCATTAGCGTCTGACGTTGCCCGGCTGGCCTCCCTCTAGCTGCTTGGCATAGCACGCTTAAAATGTTCGACACAATGAATGGCATAAGTTTTGCTCCATTTTTTTACGTCGCGGGATGTGCGTAGCTGCCTGTTGGGGCTTGGAGTATTATCATTAGAAACCATGTTTCATGTCCCATGCATTCGGAAGTTTGCTTAAATGGAGAAACGAAGAATGGCTAAGGAGATTTTTTGTGCTTTCGGCGTGGATGTGGACGCCGTCGCTGGTTGGTTGGGTTCTTACGGCGGTGAGGATTCACCCGACGACATTTCTCGGGGCATGTTCGCCGGCGAAGTCGGCACGCCGCGCCTGGTAAACCTGTTCAAACGATTTGGGATCAAGACTACTTGGTTTATCCCCGGTCACTCGATTGAAACCTTTCCCAAACAAACTGAGATGGTGGTCGAAGCCGGTCATGAGATCGGCATACACGGCTATTCCCACGAAAATCCGATTTCGATGACCCGCGAGCAGGAAGAAGAGGTGCTCGATAAATGTATCGATCTGGTGAAGAAAGTCTCCGGCAAGCGCCCGACCGGTTATGTCGCGCCCTGGTGGGAATTTAGCAACGTCACCAACGAGCTGCTATTGAAGCGCGGCATTAAGTACGATCATAGCTTGATGCACAACGATTTTACGCCCTACTACGTTCGCGTCGGCGACAACTGGACGCCGATCGATTATTCGAAAAAGCCGCGCGAATGGATGGTGCCGCTCAAGCGCGGCACCGAAACCGATCTGATCGAAATCGGCGGTAACTGGTATCTCGACGACCTGCCTCCCATGATGTTTATCAAGAAGGCGCCCAATAGCCATGGCTTCGTCAATCCGCGTCACCTGGAAGAAATGTGGCGCGACCAGTTCGATTGGGTTTATCGGGAGATGGATTACGCGGTTTTCTGCTTCACCATTCATCCCGGACGTCTCGGGACGCCCGCAGGTGTTGATGATGTTGGAGCGGCTGTATCACTACATCGTTTGCCATCCCGGTGTGAAGTTCACCACGTTCAACGAAATCGCCGACGATTTCGCCAAACGCTTTCCGCGCAAGGGCAAAAAGAAGTAACCCGGCGAGTGGGATGCCATGCCGTCTTACATCGAGGGGCCGGAGACGGCGGGTGTCGGAAAGGTAAAAAATGATCTCAACCTAGTCCATTTCGCCTTAGGACGACCAGGGATCGTCCAGCGCAGCGGATTAATTTGCTATCGGTAGGACTTTGTTCATTAAAGGAGATGGTCATGGCTAAGAAACAGATACTGAAATTTTCTGCCGTAACGGATACCACACAAAAGGTAACAGGGCGACGCCGTTTTCTTAAAGCCGCAGGCGCGGCAGCCGGCGTGGCAGCGAGTTCTGGCCTCATCGATGGCTTTCCGTTGATTTGGGCACAGAACATGAAGGACGTGAAATTGGTGCAGGTAGGCGGCTCGTATTCGGCGATCAAAGAGATCGCGGACCAGGCGACCAAAGACCTCGGTTTCAAAGTCGAAATGCAGACCGCGCCCCATGATGCGTTGCTCAACCGGCTGGTAACGCAACCCCAGTCCATCGATATCGCCGACATCGAATATTTCTTCCAGATTCATCTGCTGCCACGTGGGACTTTACAGCCGATCGACCTTGAGAAAAAATTCAAGCGCTGGGATCAGATCGTTCCCATATTCACCAAGGGCGAGTATCCCGATGGGAAGAAGGTTTCTACCCAAGGTTGCCTGCCGTTCGAAGTGCAGTATGTTGAGAAACCGGGCGACAAAAAGTTCGCGACCAAGCCCACCAAGTGGGCCACAGGCGTACCCACGGTTTATAACGCCGACACCTTGGGTATACGGCCTGATTTAGTCAAACGCAAAATCGAAAGTTGGTCGGAGCTTTTGAATCCGGAATGGAAGGGTAAGACTTCCATCGTATCGGTGCCTAGCATCGGTATCATGGATGCCGCCATGGCGATCGAAGCGCGCGGCGACATCAAGTACAAAGATAAAGGCAATATGACCAAGCAAGAAATCGATAAGACCATCGAAATCTTGACCGCTGCGAAAAAGGCAGGCCAGTTCCGCGCCTTTTGGGGCACGTTCGATGAATCGGTCAACCTCATGGCGGCCGGCGAAACGACGGTGCAATCGATGTGGTCGCCGGCAGTGACAGCCGTGCGCTCGCGCGGCATTTCGTGTTTTTATGCGCCCCTTAAGGAAGGCTATCGCGCCTGGGCCAGTTGTATCGCGCCCATGGCTCATCTAAAAGGGCCCAAGCTTGACGCAGCTTACGCCTATCTCGATTGGTACATGTCGGGATGGCAGGGGGGATTCATCGCCAAGCAGGGCTACTACAGTTCCATTCCCGAGACCGCGAAGAAGTTCATGACCGCGGATGAGTATGGTTTCTGGTACGACGGCAAGGCGGCCAGCGGAGATATCAAGGACCCGTACGGTAACTTAATGGAGAAAGCCGGATCGACTCGCGATGGCGGCGCTTTCTGGGATCGCATGGGCAAAGTCGCCTGTTGGAACACGCTCATGGATGAAAATCGCTACATGGTCAAGAAGTGGAACGAGTTCCTCGCGGCCTAAAAGCTCCTGCGGCAACGCTCGCTTTACCTCTCTCCCAGCAGTCGGGGAGGGAGGTAAAGCACTTCGCGCTAAGGATTGGTTGCCATATACACAGTTCAATACGGCGCTGACGAGTGAAGTTCTCCCCAACGTTCACTCCGTACTTGCAGGTCGCGCCGCTACTACTGGTGCTGTTGTTATTTTTTGGTCTGCCGTTACTCATGGTCGTCGCCGTAAGTTTTTTCGAGTTCGACGGAATCAACAGCGTACCGGGATTCAAATTCGACAACTATGTCGAGCTGTTCAGTTCGCCGATCACAATTTCGCTCTACCTAAAAACGGTCTACTACGCCTTGGTGGTATGGGCGATTACGCTGGGGATAGGTTTTACCGTCGCGTATTTTCTCGCGTTTCACGTTCGCAGCATCATTTGGCAAATGGCGTTATTTTTGCTCTGCACCGTGCCCTTCTGGACATCGAACATCATTCGGATGATTTCCTGGATTCCGTTTCTCGGCCGCAACGGACTTTTCAATCAGGCGCTGATGGGCGCCGGCATTACCCATGAGCCGCTGGAGTTTCTGTTATTTTCAGATTTTGCTGTCATCATTTGTTATGTGCATTTGTTCACTTTGTTCATGATCGTGCCTATCTTTAACTCCATGGCGCGCATCGACCGCTCGCTAATCGAAGCCGCCCGTGACGGCGGCAGCAGCGCCATACGCATCATTTGGGAAATTGTCGTCCCGCTATCGAAGACCGGCATCGCGCTCGGATCGATATTCGTCATCGCCATGGTGATGGGAGATTTCTTCATCGTGAAAGTCATGAGCGGGGGACACAGCGCATCGGTGGCGCTGGCGATGTCGAACGAGATTTCAATGCTGCAGTATCCACCGGCGGCGGCGAGCGCCGTGGTATTACTCGTCATCGTCACGCTGATGGTTGCGGCGATTTTGCGCATCGTCGACGTGCGCAAAGAGATCGCGGGGTAGGATCGTGGCGGGTGCGATTCAATCGATGCAAGGCAAGCGACCGTTGAGTTTTTACGCGTTGTCTGCTTTTTTTGGCCTGTTCGTCGCCTTTTTATATGGGCCGATGTCTGCGATTTATATCTTGTCTTTCCAGGGGCCGACAGGTGGACTCACGTTCCCGATGCGCGGCGCATCATTCCATTGGTTCGATGCGCTGTTCAGTCAGCAGCGTACCGGCGATTTCGCCGGCGCTTTCACGCGCTCCATTTGGCTCGCCGTCATGGTGTTGCTGCTGACGGTGGTGATATCGGTGTTGGCGGGCCTGGCATTCCGGCGCCGCTTTTTCGGCGCAACGTTTGTGTTTTATCTCGCGGTGGCAAGCTTGATTATGCCCGGGCTATTGGTGAGCTTGGGTATTGGGCTCACCTTTCAGACCATGGATATTCAAACCAAATGGTACGCCTCTGCGCTGGGAGCGCAGCTCACCTGGACATTGCCGTTCGGCTTGTTGATCATGTTCGCCGTGTTCAGCCGCTTCAATCGTGCCTATGAAGAAGCGGCGCGCGATCTCGGCGCGACGAATTGGCAGATATTTTTGATGGTGGTGCTGCCGATACTCTTTCCGGGCATGATCGCCGTGGCGCTTGTTCGGCTTCACGCTCTCCTACGATGAGTTTCCCCGCACCATGCTCACCTCCGGGGCGCAGAACACGCTGCCCATGGAGATTTGGGGCATGACCACCAACGTTACGTCACCCGCTTTATATGCCTTGGGCACCGTTACCACGTTAGTATCTTTTACGGCGATCACGCTGGCGTTGGGTTCGATCGCAATCATCCAGCGGCGCCGGTCGCGGCCGCGCCCCGCTACCGAGACTGCTGGCAAGCCCCTTAAATCAAGCCAGCCAGCAAGGCCCCGTATAGCGCCATGAAACCCAACGACGGCAAAGTAGTATTGGGTACGAGGGGCGGGATCGAACTCACCGATGTCACCAAGCGCTTCGGGGACACCGTAGCAGTGGACAAGATCAACTTGAAAATCCCGGGCGGCGCCTATTGCTGTCTGCTGGGGCCTTCAGGTTGCGGTAAAACGACGATCTTGCGCATGATCGCCGGTCACGAAGATCCTACTCAAGGCGACGTGCTGATCGACGGCGAGCGCGTGAACGGCGAAGCACCGGTGCGGCGCGGAACGGCGATGATGTTCCAAAGCTATGCTTTGTTTCCCCATTTGAGTTGTGCGGACAATGTCTCTTTCAATCTTAAAGTGCGAGGGATTAGCAAAGAGGAGCGGCGCTCGCGCGCAAGAGAAATGCTGGAGCGCGTGCGGATGAGGCAATTCGAGGACCGCCTGCCGGCGCAACTGTCCGGCGGACAGCAACAACGCATCGCCCTGGCGCGGGCGCTGATAACGAATCCCAGGGTATTGCTGCTCGACGAACCGCTGTCTGCGCTCGACGAATTTCTTCGGTTGCAGATGCGCGGCGAATTAAAACGCATGCAGGCCGAGTTCGGCATCACGTTCATACACGTGACGCACACGCAGATGGAGGCGATCGCGTTGGCGGACATGGTGGTGGTCATGGACCAGGGCCGCGTCGAGCAAGCGGCGTCGGCGCGGAGCGTCTACGAACAACCGCGTACCGCCTATGTGGCGCGCTTCATGGGCGGTCAAAACGTCCTTGCAGGAAAAGTAGTCGACCGCCAGGGCAACGACATCGCCATCGAAACCGGCGGGAAAAGAGATCATAGTCTCCGCACCCCAATCGGCCTCGGTGGCAGGCAATGAGCTGCATGTTTCGGTGCGGCGCGATCGCATCAAAATCCATCGTGCTCAATCGGAGAAAACCGATCCCGGCGTGAACGCTGTGATGGGAAAAGTCGGCACGATTGAATACCAAGGTTCGTGGGTGAAGGTGCCTCTCGAAGGTGCGTCGGGCGAAGAGTTCGTTGCCAATGTGCCCGACATCGAATTTTTTGCCGAGCCGGTGCAAACCGGGGACTTGGTCGTCGCGAGCTGGCCGGCCGACGAATTGCATTACCTGTCGTCCGGCCCGATTGTCGAACCGTCCAAAACTGCGGTAGGCTGACGCGATGTGTGGCTTATGCGGAATCTTTCAGGGCGGTGATCACTGGACGGACGGGGCTACCGTGCTTTCCCCGCAGCTTCAGCGCACCCGTCGTCACGATCGTCTGCAGCGGGTCGCGATCACCAACAAGGTATTGAAATTCTATGGCCTGAAGCTCAGCGACTGGCAAGGCAGTTCCTATATCCTGAGCAGCCAGACTGGGCAAAGCCAGATCATCGACAATATCGCCGCGCTATGGCCTGCGGCCGAGGTGTTGCGCAAGCGCGAACTCGATCCGCTGGACGATAAACTCTTAGAGACGCTCGAGCACATTTGATGCTCCCGTAGCAATCATGACAGCCTACGCAGAACTCATCCCCGTTAACGTGATCACCGGCTTCCTCGGTAGCGGCAAGACCACGTTATTACAACGTTTATTGCGATCGCCGAACATGGCGCGCACTGCGGTCTTGATCAACGAGTTCGGCGAAGTGGGGCTGGACCATCTGCTGGTGCGGCCGTTGGATGAGTCCATCGTGCTACTGCAAAGCGGCTGCATTTGTTGCAGCATACGCGACGACCTTAACTCGGCATTGCGCGATCTGCTGAGCAAGCGCACACGCAAAGAGATCCCACAATTCGATCGAATCGTAATCGAAACCACCGGCCTCGCCGATCCGACTCCCATCCTCTATACGCTGTTCGCCGAACCGGTGCTACGCCATCATTTCCGGTTGGGTAATGTGATCACCACCGTCGACGCGGTCAATGCACTGCGTCATGTGGCGTGCAACGCCGAAGGTGTAAAGCAGGTGGCGGTGGCGGATCATTTGGTGCTCACCAAGACCGACATTGCCGATGCCGAAACTGCCGAGCGAGCGCGAGAGATGATCGCGCGAGTTAATCCTTCCGCGACAAAGCTCGATGCTTGCGCGCATTCAATCGATGCCGATAGGTTACTGAAAAGCGATCCTTACGATCCAGCAACCAAGAGCGCAGCAGTCCAAGGCTGGTTTCAAACCGAATCGCAGCGCGGCGACAAACGCGATGGTAAGACGCACAGTCACTCGACATCCCGCCGTAACTTCCGTCACGATAGGGAGATCTCAAGTTTTAGCTTGTCCCTCGATGGCGCGCTCGACTGGACCGCCTTCGGCATTTGGCTCACCATGTTGTTGAACCGCCATGGCGAAAATGTGCTGCGGGTCAAAGGCATCCTCAACGTCGCCGGAATGTCGACGCCGATCGCGATAAATGGCGTGCAGCATTTGGTGCATCCACCGGTTCACCTTGATGCCTGGCCCAGCAGAGACCGCCGTTCGCACATCGTGTTCATCACGCGTGGCATGAACCAACAGCGGTTACGGCGCTCGCTCGACGCGTTCAATCGGCTCGCCAGCGAAGCGGTCGCCGCATAAGCGCTTTTCGAACTATCGGATCAATGCAGGAGGAATGAATGACCGCAACGCTTATCAAAAATGGTCGCATCGTTACCGCGGTAGACGACTACACCGCCGACATATTGATCGTCGATGGCCGTATTGAAACGATAGGAAAAAGCATCTCCGCCGGCGCGGATGTCGACGTGTACGACGCCAACGGATTGCTGGTGCTGCCCGGTGGCGTCGATGTGCATACCCACTTGGATTGGGAGTTCGGCCCGGTGCATACGGTCGATACGTTCGGCACCGGAACCAAGGCAGCGGCCTTTGGCGGGACTACAACGCTAATCGACTTTTGCAATCAAGACCGCGGCACGAGCCCCTTGGTCGGTCTCGAAGCCTGGCACAAGCGCCGCACCAGCGCCTGCGTAGATGTGGGCGCGCACATGATCATGCTCGACGTGAACGAGCAAAGCTTGGTCGATATGAAGACGCTCATCGACCGCGAAGGCGTGACGAGTTTTAAGCTGTTCATGGCCTATCCTGGCGTGTTGATGCTGGACGATGGCTCGATCTTCAAGGCGATGCGCGTGGCGGGCGCCAACGGCGCTATGACTTGTATCCACGCCGAGAATGGCGAAGTGATTTCCGTGCTGGTTCAAGAGGCGGTTGCGCAAGGTCTGCGCGCGCCTAAGTATCACGCGACCACCCGTCCGTCGATACTCGAAGGCGAAGCCACCCATCGCGCCATCCGTCTGGCGGAGCTGGCCAATACGCCGCTCTACATTGTGCATCTGTCCGCCGGGGAAGCGTTGAGCGCCGTTACCGAAGCGCGCGATCGCGGAGTACCCGTGCATGCGGAAACGTGTCCGCATTATCTTTTCCTGACCGCGCAAGATTACGAGCGCCCGGAATTCGAGGGCGCAAAATATGTGATGACACCGCCGCTGCGCGACCATCACCACCAACACGCGCTGTGGCGCGGGCTCAAGACCGACGACCTGCAAGTCGTGTCCACCGACCATTGCCCGTTCTGCTTCAACGAACAGCCCTACGGCATGAAATATTCCAAACAACAGGGCGTCGGCGACTTCAGCAAAATTCCGAACGGCGCGCCGGGTGTTGAAACACGGCTGCCGTTGATTTTCGACGGCGCAGTGGGGAAGCAAGGCATGTCGATCAACCGTTTCGTTGAGATCACTTCTACCGCGCCCGCTAAACTTTTTGGTATCTTCCCGAAGAAGGGCGCCATCGCCAGTCGGCTCCGATGGCGACATCGTGTTGTTCGATCCGAAGGAGCAGTGGACGATCAGCGCCGCGGCGCATCACAGCCGCGTCGACTACACCTTGTTCGAAGGGCGCAAGGTCACGGGCCGGGTGAAGAAGGTGTTTCTGCGCGGCCAATGCATCGTCGACGGCGACGCCTGGCGCGGGCGCGAAGGCATGGGCGAATTCTTGAAGCGCGGCGAGAGCGGTAGGATATAGCCGTGATCTTGCGTCAATTCAGGGCCTATTACCTATGAATCCATCGCGACCTGACATCGCCTGCGGCCGGCTCTCGCTTGCGGAATACGCGAAGAATTTTTCCGATGTCCACCCGCCGCTCACGCCTGTGCAGGCGCGCCTGGAAGCGGACCGTTGTTACTACTGTTTCGATGCACCCTGCATCACCGCTTGTCCGACCGGCATCGATATACCGAGCTTCATCGCGCGTATCGCACAGGATAACCTGCGCGGCGCGGCGCACGCGATCCTCGAACAAAACATCATGGGCGGCATGTGCGCGCGCGTTTGTCCCACCGAAGTTTTGTGCGAGCAGGCGTGTGTGCGCAACACCAACGAAAGTAAGCCGGTCGAGATCGGTCTGTTGCAGCGGCATGCGACCGATGCCTATTTCGCTAATCCCGGTAAACCGTTATTCACCCGCGCCGCGGCCAGCGGACGAACCGTGGCGGTGGTTGGCGCGGGGCCGGCTGGATTATCGTGCGCTCACCGGTTGGCGATGCTGGGACACGCAGTGGTGCTGTTCGACGAAAAGCCCAAGCTCGGCGGTCTAAACGAATACGGCATTGCTAGTTATAAAACCATCGATGACTTTGCGCAAAAGGAAGTCGATTGGCTGTTGTCCATCGGCGGCATCGAGGTTAATACCGACCATCGGCTCGGCCGCGACATTTACCTCAACGCATTAATGCGTGATTTCGATGCGGTGTTTCTCGGCCTGGGGTTAACCGGCGTCAACGCCCTCGGCGTTCCCGAGCCGGCGCCGGTTCGCGCCGCGGTGGACTTCATCGCAGAATTGCGCCAGGCAGCCTCGCCTGCCGAGGTGGCAGTGGGCCGCAAGGTCGTGGTCATAGGCGGTGGCATGACGGCTGTCGACGCGGCCGTACAAAGCCGTCTGCTCGGCGCCGAAGACGTGACTATCGTTTATCGCCGTGGACCTGAAAGCATGTCGGCCTCTGCATACGAACAGGAATGGGCACAGACCAACGGCGTGCGCATTCAGCATTGGGGCGCTCCTAAAGAAGTTTTATTTGCAAATGGGCGTGTGTCAGGCATGCGCTTTGTACGCACGAGCATTGAAGGCAATCGGTTGGCCGAGACCGGCGAAGAGTTCACGCTGGAGGCCGACGTCGTTCTGAAAGCAATAGGCCAGACCTTCGAGTCAGAATTTGAAACAGAGTCCGAATCTATTCGCCTAACGCTGAAGGGCGGGCGTTTGGCCACCGATGACGATGGTCAGACATCTCACCCCAAAGTATGGGCCGGCGGTGACTGCCGTTACGGTGGACGTGACCTAACGGTGGAAGCGGTTGAGCATGGAAAACGCTCAGCCATCGCCATCGATCGCAAACTTCGTACTTGAAAGTCCATGTCGCCTAACGGACACCACGCTGGAGAACTGCAATGGCCGATCTAAGCAGTAGTTTCCTTGGCATCAAAAGTCCGAATCCATTCTGGCTTGCATCGGCGCCGCCGACCGACAAGGAATACAACGTCCAGCGCGCCTTCGAGGCTGGGTGGGGCGGCGTGGTTTGGAAGACCGTCGGCGAAGATCCGCCTATCGTCAATGTCAATGGCCCGCGCTATGACGCGTTATTCTCCGACGCGCGGCGCGTGATCGGCTTCAACAACATCGAACTCATCACCGATCGGCCGCTGCAAACTAACCTGCAAGAGATCGCTCGAGTTAAGCGCAATTGGCCCGATCGCGCTGTCGTCGTTTCGTTGATGGTGCCCTGCGAGGAAGCGGCGTGGAAAAGTATTTTGCCCATGGTCGAAGACACCGGCTGCGATGGGGTGGAGCTCAATTTTGGTTGCCCCCACGGCATGAGCGAGCGCGGCATGGGTTCCGCCGTCGGCCAGGTGCCCGAATACATTGAGATAGTCGCGCGCTGGTGTAAGCAATTCACCAAGCTGCCGGTGATCGTGAAGCTCACGCCTAATATCACCGACATCCGCCACCCGGCGCGCGCCGCGAAGCAGGGCGGCGCCGATGCGGTGAGCCTGATCAATACCGTCAATTCGGTGATGGGCGTGAATCTGGATACCATGTGCATGAGCCCCAGCACCGACGGCAAAGGTTCCCATGGCGGTTACTGCGGCCCGGCGATCAAGCCGATCGCATTGAACATGGTCGCCGAGATCGCGCGCGACCCGCAAACCGCCGGCCTGCCAATTTCCGGAATCGGTGGCATCACCACTTGGCGCGACGCGGCGGAGTTCATCGCATTAGGTGCGAGCAACGTGCAAGTGTGTACCGCGGCGATGGTCTACGGTTTCAAAATCGTGCAGGACCTATGCGATGGCCTGTCCAATTTCATGGACGAAAAAGCTTACAAGTCGGTCGAACAAATGGTGGGCCTTGCAGTACCGACGGTTATCGATTGGGATCAACTGAACCTCAATCATGTGGACAAAGCGGTCATCGACCAGGCGCTATGTATTCAATGCGGCCGCTGCTACATCGCGTGTGAAGACACCTCGCACCAGGCGATCATGGCGACTAAAAATGGTGCGCGGCATTTTGAAGTCAAAGATGAAGAGTGCGTGGGATGCAATTTATGCGTGTCGGTATGTCCGGTGCCGCAATGCATTACATTGCGGACATTAAAACCCGGTGAGGTGGATACGCGTACCGGCAAAGTCGTCAGCGGCACGTATGCAAATTGGACGACGCATCCTAACAATCCGATGGCTGCAATTTCGTGACGACAATTCAATCAATTGTCATTCTGAGGCCCCCAGGCCGAAGAATCTGCTTTGGTTTATTCGGGAAAGCAGATTCTTCCCGGATCATCCGGGCTAAAGGCGCGCAGAATGACAGACTTCAGGAGTGAAAAAATGGACACTAAAGTCAAGCATGACATCGATCAACTTCGCATCGACGGCGAGCGCCTATGGGATTCGCTGATGGAGCTGGCGAAAATCGGCGCGACTCCCAAAGGCGGCGTGTGCCGCCTGACGTTGACCGATCTGGATAAGCAGGGCCGCGATTTGGTTAGCCGCTGGGCGCGTGAAGCGGGCATGACGGTCACGATCGACAAGATCGGCAACGGCTTCCTGCGCCGCCCGGGACGCAACAACGCGCTGCCGCCCATCGTCACCGGCAGCCATATCGACACCCAGCCCACCGGCGGCAAGTTCGACGGCAACTACGGCGTGTTGGCCGGCCTAGAAGTGGTGCGTACGCTGAACGATTACGGCATAGAAACAGAAGCGCCGATCGAAGTCGCGTGGTGGACCAACGAAGAAGGCTCGCGTTTCGTGCCGGTGATGATGGGCTCCGGCGTGTTCGCCAAAGCCTTCACACTCGAACACGCCTACGCGGCTACAGACACCGAAGGCAAAACGGTGAAGGACGAGTTGGCGCGCATCGGCTACATCGGCGATGAAGAACCCGGCGCGCATCCGATCGGCGCTTACTTCGAGACGCACATCGAGCAGGGCCCGGTGTTGGAAGACAATGACAAAACCATCGGCGTGGTTACCGGCGTGTTGGGCATACGCTGGTTCGACTGCACCGTGACGGGCATGGAAGCCCATGCCGGCCCGACGCCGATGGCGTTACGCAAGGATGCGCTGCAAGTGGCGGCGAAACTGATGCAGGAAGTCGTAGCCTGTGCGCACCGCCATCCGCCGAATGGCCGAGGAACGGTGGGCATGGTGCAAGTCCATCCGAATAGCCGCAATGTGATTCCGGGCCGGGTGAAATTCTCGATCGACATGCGCAATGCCAGCGACGCGTTGGTCGATGCGATGGACGCCGACATTCGCGCGGTGGCCGCGCGCTTGAGCGCCGAAAGCGGTTTGCAGATTCAGTTGGAGCAAGTCTCCGCTTATCCGGCGCAACCGTTCCACAAAGATTGCATCCAAGCAGTGGCCCGCGCCGCGGAGAAGTTAGGCTATAGCAACATGCCGGCAGTCTCAGGCGCCGGGCACGACGCGGTCTATATGGCGCAGTTGGCCCCGGCCGGGATGATCTTCATCCCCTGCAAGGACGGCATCAGCCACAATGAAATCGAAGATGCCAAGCCGGAGCACATCACCGCCGGATGCAACGTACTGCTGCATGCGATGTTGGAGCGGGCTGGTGTTGTGGCGAGCTAAACAACGGTGCTAGTAAAGTGACACATAATTAACGAGCCATGACCAAACAAATTCGCCCCCTCCCTTGCGCGTTTTTTGCGCGGGGGAGGGTTGGGGAGGGGGCAAGGATCTTGCGACCGCCGCCCCCATCCCAACCTTCCCCCGCACGCGGGGGAAGGAGTTGAATTGGCGGTCACTACGACTCGTAATTATGTCTCGTAATTAACGTGTCTTTGTACTAGTGATCGACTGTGTATCGAAACACCTGGCAAAACGTATCCGAGGATGCGGCGAGACTTCCCTTCGCGAAGGGTGGCGATCAGTCCGGGTAGGAGCGAAGAAGCGTCAGTATTAGCGTCATCATCGGCTTAATGTCCCTGCCCATGCCGGCCGCACCGGCACTGCCGTATGGCGCCCCGGGACGCGGTCTCAATCGAAGGGCAGGCGGCAATCCGTAACGCAAGAGCACCGCGTTGGCCAACATCCTGGCCGTGCGCCCGTTACCGTTGCTGAAGGGAGGATACGAACCCATTCGCAGTGAGTCCAAGCCGCCAACTCGATCACGGCTTGGAGGCCATCCCTGTCGATCTCCTTGCCGATCGGAAAAAGCGCGTCGAGACCATCGAATCCGCGCTGAAGCCGGCGGATGAACTCGCCCGCCTCCTTGACGACGAGGTGGGCCACAGTTCCTACGCGGGAGCCAATGAAAACCGGCTGCCCCTCCAGGCCTGCCTCACCTCGGAAGCGGCCGATGAACTTGGGGTGCGGAAAATCCAACCCTGCCATCGTCCGGCGATGCCAGCGTTTGATGGTCGGTGCGTCAATCCTGGAACGCTTTTCGGCCCAAACTGCGATGCTTTCGAAAACCAGCTCCAGGTTCTTATGGATTTTCGGTCCGTCGGCATCCCAATCAGCCACGCATCAATTCCCTCACCATCGAAACCGCAGGGCCGACTTCCGTTGGGCTCGTCGAACCTTCCATCGGGTCCTCGCCGGCGAACTCAACCTCGGCATCGATGAATGCCTTGATGGCGCGCTTGTAGTGGGGGTCGGTCTTGCGATAGGCTCGGATGTTCTTAAGTGCCAGTTCAAGCTCATTCTCTGCCGCAGCAGTCCGCCGGTCGATGTAGTCAGCGAGCGCGATGGTGATCCACTTGTTGAGAGGGCGCCTGAATCCGACGGCCATTTCGAGCATGTCGATGCCGATCTTAAGGCCCGCTGGAATGCGAATCGTGGTGACCTTAGACGGCCCATCCGCTTTAATTAGGACAGGTTTGACCTGGGCTTCCGGCGTTTGGTTTTGGGTGCCTGCGCGCCCGCAAGCATGGCGGCCTTCTTTTTCGCCAACGGACTGGCTGATCGAGCCCTCTTGATGGGTGAGGCAGCACCGCGCGCTTTGTCTTGGAAGAGGTAGTCATACCGTAACGCTAATCCAGTGCGCCCTGTGTGTCAAAATACAATTTTGATACTTCCAGTGAATCATCGCCTGCACATCAGATTCTCAGGACCGAATCGAATATCTGGAGATTCTGATACAGTATAGGAATTTAATCGTGCTTGGGAACCGCATGGATACTGGCTCTTAGGGCATACCTCGCCACTCGGCAAGCTGGACGGGTCGTTTGGTGGGGGGTAGTTGGAAAGTTAATTTCGACCCATGGTGTAAATTGGGTTTTGCGATGCAACGGGCGACTTGCGGCATTCACGACAAAACGCACGGCGCAGTTTTAGAGTGCTGCTGCGGACGTTCGAATGCGCGATATTGCGCGACTGAGTAATGCGATGCAAGAATAATTTGTTAGTACTGAATCGCGAGCAGGTCAGTTCACCGATCCTGCTCCTTCAATGTGCAGTGAAGAATCGGATGGCCTTACGGCATTGAACGGTATGCAGTTCAAGGAGAACACCGTGGACAGGGTTACAGAGGGAGTCTTAGCAAGACTTTTCATGGCTACTTTCGCAACCTTACTCGCATAGGTGGCCCGCGCCAGAGCCGCTTGTCGAGCGGCCCACGGCGCGACGCGATCTGCGTTAGGCTGCGCAGCGGCAGTTGGGCGTGCAGGTCGCGCTGGGCTGACATTGGCACGCGGAACCGCACTGGCAGGTGGGTCCGCAGGCGCAAACGCTTTGCGCTACGGGCTGCTGACAGCCGCAGGTACAGCCCGAGCCTGGGCAGGAGTTACAGCGACAGAGAACTTCATTAGCGGTGTTCATGATGTGTTTCCTTTCAAGTTGAGGTGAGGTGATGCAGAGCCCAGTGTAGTGATTCACCTCAGCGACGGCTTGAACGAAACGGCTATTCGGGCCGCACGCTCACGGGTGCGATTCCGAACATTCTCTTGAAGGTGCGCGAAAAGTGTGCCGAGTCAGCGAAGCCTGCTGTGTAAGCGGCGTCAGTCAAAGTGTCGCCGGCGACATACGCAGCGAGCGAACGCTCGAGCCGCAGCCACAACAAATAGGCCCGGAAGCTCACTCCCATTTCTTTCATAAAGAGGTGGCGAAAGCGCTCTGGCGAGAGGTGTACCGCGGCGGCCATCGCACTAAGCGGAATCGCATCGCTAACCTGCTCGTGAACTAGCTTTACGACGAGCGCAATGCGTGGGTCGAGAAGTCTCTGGGGCACCGGGGTAGTGCCGGAAAGTGCGGCGATTGCGGCGCGAGCGAGCGCGATAAGTTCTGCATCGCCAACGCGCCTGTCATATGCACCGGCAAGCGCTGCGATCTCTGGCTCAAGCGTTCCGGACGGTAGCGCGACGATGCCCTGATTGCGGTAGCGCAAGTGCAACGGCCGTCCCTCGTGCGATTCCGGTTCGACGAAGATCTGCGCAACAAGCTGCCCGCGAGCCTCAAACGCGTGAGGGTGGTGGGCTGCGACAAGAGCCGCGGTGTAACTGGTCCAGCTTCCCGAGGCGTTTTGAAATTGCACGCGACCGCGAGGAAAGGGCAGCGCGATCTGGACCGCGTGATGAGCATGAAGACCGGTCGGTTCACCAGCAAGTCCGATCCACAGACTACCGCCGTGCCAGAACAGAATGCGCCCGGTTGCAGTTGGCTTCATATGATCTCAAGAGTCAGAAGCAGCCGTACGCGGCAAATTCAGCAAATTTTGCCGCTGACGGCTATCCGGATGCAATATGAATTACAGTACTCAGTTGACGCTGTCAAATTTGGCGCACCCCGTGTACCCGAGATAACAATAGCGTTGCCGGCGACGCGTTCAAGACCCTCGCGTTCGAACCCGCTCCAGCCCATCGAGCAGCAGGTCGAGGCCCAGTTCGAGGTGCTGAAGCCCGTCGTGGCGTCCGGCGATGATCTCCTGCGAGAGCCCATTCATGTACGGGAACGTCTCAACCGGAATCATCGGGAGGAACTGCTTCGCCGCCGTTGCGTATAGTTGCGGCTCGAGCGGAAAGTTGAGCCGCTGCAGCGTGAACCCGTATGTGAATGCGTCGAGCGTATTCCACGCGTGGTCCGCCATCGCCCAAGAGAAACCCGCCTCGCGCAGACATCCCACAGTGCAATCGATGTACCGAAGCATATTCGGCCCGATGTTCATCCGCGAGATGAGCAACATCGGCGCCCACGGATGGCGCATCAGCACGCGATGCGCCGTCATTGCCCGCCCTCGCATCGCACCCTGCCAGTCACCCCCCACGGCCGGCAGATCGAACTCGCCCACCACTAACTCCACCAGCCCGTCGAGGAGGCGCTCCTTCCCCGGCACGTGGTTGTACAGCGACATCGCTTCGACCTTCAGCGCCTGCGCCAGTTTGCGCATCGAGAGGGACTCGAGCCCCTTCTTGTCCACCATGCGCAGCGCTGTTGCGAGCACCTTCTCGGGACTCAGGGGGGCTCGTTTCTTCGTTTTCGGCGCCATTCATTTCTGCTTGGTCATTGAGTGATGGCTTACAGTGTAAGTCCGACTTGACAAATTGGCAATAGATCTGTAACTTACGGTGTAAGTACTATTGAACTCTGTGAAGGAGCACACCATGCAAGCCATCGAGAAGCCGGCCACCGTCGCCACCCACACACCTATGATGAAGGCCGTCGTTCACCGCGAGTACGGAGAGCCCGAGATGCTGACCGTGGGTGAAGTCGAAAAGCCGGTGCCGGGCGACGACGAGGTGCTCATTCGCGTGGTCGCGGCGGGCGCGAGCATAGGCGATCACCACATCGTCACGGGCAAACCCTATCTCGTGCGGCTGAGCCCGTTCGGCGGTTTCCCCCGGCCAAAGCACGCGGTACCCGGGGCTGCGATGTCGGGCCGGGTAGAGGCGGTCGGCGCGAACGTAACCGGCTTTCGTGTCGGCGACGAGGTCTTCGGCCAGGCACTAAACGGCGCCTTCGCGGAATACCTCGTGATGTCCGCGAAGCTCGTCGCCCATAAACCAAAGAACCTCTCGTTCGAGGAGGCGGCGGCTGTTCCGTGGGGCACGACGGCGCTGCAGGGCCTGCGTGACGCGGGCGGAGTGAAGGCCGGCGAGCGCGTGCTCGTCTACGGCGCGTCGGGTGCGGTTGGCACCTGGGCCGTGCAGCTCGCGAAGTCGCTCGGCGCACACGTCACCGCGGTATGCAGCACGCGCAACGTCGACCTGGTGCGCTCGCTCGGCGCCGACGAGGTCATCGATTACACGAAGAGCAATTTCGTCGAGGACGGTGCGCGCTACGACGTACTGATGGACATGGTCGGCAACCGCGCCCTCTCAGACTGCAAGCGGGTATTGAACGCCGGAGGCCGCTATGTACCCTGCTCGGGCGGTGGGGGCGACTGGCTAGGCCCCATCGTTCGCATCATCGGTGGCCTGCTCACGTTTTTATTCGGCGGCAAGCGCTTAAAGATGTTCATGCAGCACGTCAACGCCTCCGACCTGCTGGTTATGCGCGAGCTCATCGAGGCCGGCACCATGAGACCGGTAATCGAGCGCATCTGGTCGCTCTCGGAGGTGGGTGCCGCGCTCCACCACGTTGGAACCGGGCATTCGCGGGGGCTGAACATCGTGCGCGTCTCCGGTTGACTTCAGGGCGCTCGCGATCGTCCCCGCTCATGCCACTGTCTGAACGACCGGAAATAGGTGCGTACGTGACCCTCAAGGCCTGAGCTGCGAGATGTTGGGCGCGGCGCGTTTATGTGAAGCTCAGGAGTTACGCTGCCGTTCGGTGCGAATTCCACTTCTAGAACGCTCACATTGATGGGTGGCAGCAAGAGGTCGACTGTGAAGTCGTCAATGTAGCAATGATGGAAAAACAAGAGGTGGCCGGATAGCCGACGGCTGCGAAGGTCGGCTATTTTCTCTTACTGAATTGGTTTCCCTCACGAAGAAAATCGCATTTGCCGCGAAAGGCAGAAAACGGGGTGGACTATACTTAGCGAACACCGCTTTCGCCGAAACTTGCCATAGCATTGTGCGCCGCAATTGTCGGGTTATGACCGGAAGCGCCGATAATCAAAGTATTTGACTTCATGCGCCAACCTTCGCAATAGATACTCGGCAAAACCTGAGTTTCGTTCGTTAGTCCCCCATGGGTTAACCGGACGTGCCGAAACCACGTCTGCTACAAGGAGCTCATTACGGCTGAACATAGTCTCGGATACGAGATCCTTCGATCGCATCGCATCAGATTCTCGGAACGGAATCGAATATCTTAGAACTCTGATTCAGCAATAAAGATTAGACCATGCCTGGGAGCCGCATGGATACTGGCTCTTAGGGCATGCCTTGCCACTCGGCAAGCTGGACGGGTCGTTTGGCGGGGGTGGTTGAAATAAACGTGCAATGCACGATCCTGTCCGGCTTGATCATGTCGTTTTGGGTAATTGCGAATAATCCTCGCCGCCCCAATCGGGTTGTTCCTTTAGCCCGTAGAAATTCAATTCGATCGTCAGCCCATCCGGATCTTTGATAAACATCTGGAAGAGTCCGAAGTCCGGCAATTTTCGCGAACGATAGCTAAGCTTCAAATCGTTCAGGCGTTGGCGGAATTCGGTCGGCTCCTGTGCCAGAAAGGCGATGTGGTCCACTACGCCAGAATTGTTCACCGCGGCATGCGCAGGTGTGCCGATGTAATAGAGATCGGAATGCGCTATGCCGTGCTGACCCATGTGAACTTGAACCTTGCCGTTCACCCCGAGCCAATAGCCGGGAAATGGAAACGGCGGTCGCGGCATGATCTCAAATCCGAGCGCTTTACAATACCAATCCTTTGACGCTTCCAAGTCGTTGCAACGTACGAAATAATGATTGAGTTCGGTAAGCGGCATAGATCCTCCTATCGTTGTGGAGAATATTACCCGTGTTTTAATTTTTTGGCGCGTGCGTTTACTATTGACGCAAGTTCGACATCGCGTAGTATACCGACTGCATTCGCGATCCATCGATCGCGGAATATTTCCGCGACTGCCAGCGGCGCGAAAGCCTATCCTGGGGAGGAATACTAAAGGTGACCACTGTACATTACCATTCGCGCCGAGCTGTATTGCGCTGCCTTAGCTGCGCTTCTCTAATGCTTTTGGCCGGCGTGCCGGTACATGCGCAGGAAGCGATCAAAATTGGCGCGGTGCTATCCCTTACGGGCGTAGGCGCCGGTCTTGGCATTCCCGAAAAAAACGGTGCAATGCTGGCGGTAAAAATGATCAACCAGCGCGGTGGTGTAAAGGGACGGCCAATCAAGATCATCATTGAAGACGATGGCTCGAAGGCCGATATCGCCAAGAGCAAGGCGGAGAGTCTCATCTATTCCGAAAAGGTGACAGCGATGATAGGGCCGTCGCTGACGGCTAGCACCGGCGCGGTGGCGTCGATCACCAACAGCGCGCCCATGGTCCAGATTGCCTGCACCGGCCTCGGACCACAGATCGAGCTCAGTTACAAGAAGCTGTTCCACGTATTACCTCCACAAGTGCTAAACGCCAGGGCATTGCTGGAATTTGCAACCAAAGCAGCCAAAGCTAAACGCATCGGTGTATTACACGATTCCGGCTATGGTAATGTCGTGATGACCGCGATGAAATCGGTAGCAAATAACTATGCGGTGGAATTCGTGGCCACGGAAAAGTTCGAAGTCGGCGCGACCGACGTGACAACCCAAGCCGCGAAGGTGAAAGCCGCGAATCCTGACATCATTCTAGTGATCGCGACCTCGCCGATTCCGTTTCGCAACGTCAAGCAAATCGGCATCAAGCAGCCGATACTCGCGGCGGTGGGTTCGTCCAGTTACGAATACGTCAAGGGTATGGGCGAGTTCGCCGATGAAATTGCGTTTGCCGAATTCTTGGTGGCCGAAGAGCCGCTGCCGCATCAAAAAGAATTCGTGGAGCTGTATCGCAAAGAGTACGGCACGCTACCTAAAACCTACGAAGCAGCGGGGTGGGATGCGGTTCATGCTTTGGTAAAGGCATTGGAGAAAGCCGGCCCCGATGCGGACGCAGAAACGCTGGCGACGGCGATGCGCGGCCCGACTCAAGGTGTGCTTGCGGCCTATGATTTTTCGCGCGAGGATATGACTGGCATTGAGTTATCCAGTTACACCTATTCAAAGCTGATTAAGGGTCGATTTACCCGCCTTCCCTTCGTCAATCGCAAGTAGTGCAAGTCGGGTCGATGCGAACATCGCCAGTGGCTGCATCGCTCTAGTCAGCATGAACGCTGCCTTGTTTCTTCAGTCGATATTTGCCGGAATCTCGAACGGTTTCGTTTATGGCTTGATCGGATTAGGCCTTGCCGTGATCTTTCGCGGAACGAGAGTGATCAACGCCATGCAAGGCGAGTTCTGCGTGGTCGCGGGGATCGCAGCGGTGTTATTGCTCGACTATTGGCGCGTCCCGCTCGCCGTCGGCATGGTCGGTGCGGCCTTGCTGGGAGGTGCTCTGGGCTGGGCGCTCGAGTTCGTCCCGGTGCGAGCGCTGCAAAAGCGCGGTGGTAACGAGGATAGTTTTCTGTTGCTTACCCTGGGTGTAGCATTCGCGATTTCCGCGCTGATTCTCTACGTCGTCGGACGCGACTCACTGTCTTTGCCGGGAATCGGCGGCGAAGCGATGGTGATGGTCGCCGATGCCGCGATGCGCGTCCACGCGATCTGGTTGATCGTCATCAGTACCGTCGTAATGTTCGCGCTGAAGTGGTTCTACTCGCGCACCCAATTCGGCCTGTCGATGATGGCAGCGTCGATCGACGAGGACGGCGCAGCAACCACGGGAATCAATGTGCCTTTGATGCGTAGTGCGACGTTCTGCCTGGGCGGTCTGATCGGTGGGTTAGCTGGCGTCCTCGTCACGCCCCTGACCACCATGCACTACGCAATGGGATTGTTGTTCACGCTGAAAGGTTTCGCCGCGGCGATTCTTGGCGGACTTAACAATCCGTTTGGCGCCATTATCGGCGGCGTAACGCTGGGTTTGCTCGAATCGCTCGCCATCGCTTTTGTTTCTTCCGGCTACAAAGATGTGATCGCCATGTCGATGCTGATCGTGATCATGATCCTGCTGCCGAACGGCATGTTGGGTCGTCGCATCCGCCGGGGCGGGTGATGGCTGCAATTCTCCACGACAAGCGCCTGCCTTATTTCGCCATCGGTATTGTGCTTTGGGCCGTGCTACCGAGCATGGTTTCGCGACACGTCGTCGATCTTTTTGTTTTTGCCGGTATGTACACCATTGCCGGGCTGGGCGTGTCGTATTTGCTCGGTCATTGCGGCATCGTTAATTTGGCGCAAAGCGTGTTCTACGGCATTGGCGCCTACTGTGTAGCTTACTTCAGCGCGCAACACGGGCTTCCCAGTATGGTCGCTTTTGTGCTGGGTGCGCTGCTTAGCGCCGCCATCGCGTTCGCCGTCGGTTGGCCGATTCTGCGATTGTCCGGGCACTTTCTCGCCCTGGCTACATTGGCGCTTGGCGTTATCGGACAAGTGCTGTTCCTCGAGTGGGATTGGTTGACCGGGGGGACGTTGGGCATCGGCGGAATACCCAAACTCAGCTTATTCGGTTGGGAACTCAATACACCGCAGCGCTTTTACTATTTGGTTTGGCCAGTTGCTATTTTCGTCATGTGGCTCAAATATAACCTCACTCATTCGCGTAATGGCCTGGCGATGCGCGCCATGCGCGACGCTCCCGACGCGGCAGCGGTTGCCGGCGTCGACATTCATCCTCTCAAAGTTCGCATGTTTGTATTGAGCGCAATGCTCGGTTCGGTTGCCGGCAGCTTGTTCGCTCATTACGTCGGGTTCATTAGCGTCGACAGTTTTGGCATTGACCGCTCCATCAACTTCTTACTACTCGCCGTGTTGGGCGGCGTTCATACCACGTGGGGGCCGGCGCTCGGCGCGCTCTTCGTCACTTTAGTGCCGGAACTATTGAGTCGATTCGGCGAAATTCATGCCGTGCTATTTGCCGTTACGCTGGTGATTGCCGTAATATTTCTACCGCAAGGCCTGGGCGGCGCAATCGACCAGTGGCTGCGCAAGGACTCGGCGAGATGAGTAGGACGTTGCTAGCGCTGAACGATATTCGGCACAGCTTTCGTGGCCTGCACGTGCTCAAGGGGGTAGCGCTTGAGGTTCCACAGGGTGCATTTGTTGGACTCATCGGCCCAAACGGCGCGGGCAAGAGCACGCTTTTTAATATCGCCTCCGGCTTTCTTCAGCCTGACGCTGGCGGCGTTTTCTTCGACGGTGCCGACTTGACGCAGTGTTCCGTCCAAGAACGCAGCCGCCGCGGGCTGGTGCGAACCTTTCAAACACCGCAAGTATTTGGCGCCATGACGGTGGTGGAGAACCTGATGGTCGGCAGACACAAGCAGACTCGTTCTGGCATCGTCGGCAATTTGTTTCGTTCAACGCGATCGATCCGGGAGTTCCATGCGGCCGAACAAACCGCCCACTCCATGCTGAAACGATTTGGACTTGAACACGTGGCTCAGCACAAAGCGGCGAATCTGCCGGCCGGCCTGCAACGAATGCTCGAACTTGCACGCGCCTATGTCGGTGAACCGCGTCTGTTATTGCTGGACGAGCCGTCCTCAGGACTGAACGGCGACGAGATCGTGCAACTCAAACGCAGGTTGCATGAACTAAATGGTGAAGGAATAACGATTCTGCTGATTTCCCACGACATGAATTTGATTGACGCTGCTGCCAACGTTCACGTCTTGTTCTTCGGCGAAATCATTGCCGCCGGCCCCATGGCGGTGCTTCGCGACGATGTTCGCGTGCGCGAAGCGTATCTCGGCGTCTAACGTGCAAAATCCAGTTCTTCAGGTGAAAAATCTTGCCGCCGGCTACGGCAAAGTGGCGGTGCTGCGGGACGTTAACCTGAGCGTGAGGAGCGGCGAGAGTGTGGCGATCATCGGTGCCAATGGCGCGGGCAAATCGACTCTGGTGAAAGCAATTTGCGGTTTGCTTCGAGTCACCGGCGGAACGATAGTGAAAGACGGCGCCGATCTCACCGAACGCGCGGCCTATGAGCGGGCACGCCACGGTATTGCCGTGGTATTGGAAGGACGGCGCCTGTTCGGCGAGCTGTCGGTTCGCAATCACCTCTCACTTGCTATGAAACAGAGCCGGATAGGCGCGGCAGCACGCTTTACTCTCGATGACATTCTGCAAATGTTCCCCTTCCTGCGCGAACGCATGGACGCAGCGGTTGAACTGCTGAGCGGCGGCGAGCAGCAAATGGTGGCGATTGCCCGGGCGCTGCTGTTGCAGCCGGAATTGCTGATCATGGACGAGCCCTCTACCGGCCTCGCACCGAAGGTAGTCAAAGACATTGTGGCGGTAATTGGCGCGCTGCGCTCGAAGGGCATGAGCATCGTCCTGGTCGAGCAGAACGCAGCATTGGCGGCGACAACCACCGATCGCGGCTACGTGATGTCGCTGGGACGCATCGTCCATGAAGTTGCGCCGGGCCAATGGACGCAGTTTCTGGGGGATGAGAAACTGGCGCGTAGCTATTTGGCGGGTTAGCCCCTGCCGCAAAACTGGCGGAGACGATTTACTTGCTCGACATTCGCACCATCGAACTGTTTGTTGCGGTATTTGAAGTTGGCAGCATCACCAAAGCGGCGGAGCGCGAGCACATCGCGCAACCGGCGCTGACGGTGCGCCTGCAACAGCTTGAGGACGAGCTCAAGGTCAAGCTGTTTGAACGCTCGACCCAAGGCGTGACGCCGATGCCCGCCGGCCGGCATTTCTACAGCCTGTGTCTCGACTTGCTGAAACGATTCGACGCCGTCGGCCCACAGATGGCGCAGTTTAACGGCGCAGTGGCCGGCGCCATCACCGCGGGAATCATGCCCTCGATTTGCCACGGGCCGTTAGCGCCGATGTTGGCGCGATACACCAGCGATTATCCCAACGTGGAAGTGCGTATTGTCGAAGGCTTGAGCGGCACGTTGGCGGGCTGGGTGTTGTCCGGTGAGGTGGATTTTGCGATTTGCAATCGTCCGACTTCTACTCAGGGATTGGAGTCACGCCTGCTATTGAGTGATGGGCTCGCGTTAGTTTCCGCGCGGAACGCCGCTGCTGTCCCATTCGCGGCGTGCGATTTGAGTCAAGTACCCGCGGTCAAGCTGGTGCTCCCGTCGCGCCACCACGCTTTGCGCCATACACTCGACCATCACATTGATCGCGGTGACTTTCAGCCCATCAAGACCCTCGAGATCGACGGTCAAAGCGCGACGCTGCAATTTGTCGCGCACTCGGACTGGTCGACTATTTTGCCTACGATCGCATTGATCCATGAGTTCGACTCGCAACGATTTTCGATCAACCCGATCGCTCGGCCGCCGCTAAAAACGGAAATCTATGAATTGCGCTCGACCCGTCACACGTTGTCGCTCGCCGCTGAACACTTTATCGATAGGCTGGAAGCCGGTCTGCGCAACGTGCCCGCGATGCCCGCGCCGCTGTGAGGGGTCATCGCCAAGCACGATGAAGGGCATCGCCAAGCGCTATTGGTCGAAAGGGCCAGCCGCGTCATAAACTAAGTCATTCTGATTTGCCGTTATTGGGGATACCGATTATGCCGCCACCAAAAGTTATTCTGCAGCTTTATCCGATGATTCCAGCCGCCGACGAGGAAGACCGCAAACGCCGGCGCCCGCTGGGGCGCGATCGCGATCTGTATCATCGGGCACTACACGATTGGCTGGACATTATTCGTGCCGCCGAGGAGTTGGGCGTATGGGGCGCCAGCACGATCGAGCATCACTTGCATTCGGAAGGTTACGAGGTTGGCCCGAACCCCGGCATTTTGAATGCATGGTGGGCATCGCAGTTCAAAAAAATCCAGGTCGGCGCACTCGGCTATGTGATGGCGACGCAAGATCCAATACGCGTGGCGGAAGAAACTGCCATTCTCGATCACATCACCAAGGGACGTTATTTTGTCGGTTTCGCGCGCGGCTACCAATCGCGCTGGACCAACACCCTCGGCCAATTTACCGAAACTCGCGCAACGTTGTCGGATGGCAGCAGCGACGACGAGCGCAATCGTGAGATCTTTGAAGAGCGCATCAACATGGTGCGGGACTGTTGGCAACACGATTCCGTGCGCCTCGATGGGAAATATTATCAAGCACCGTTTCCCCTCGACAGCGGCATCGTCGGCTATCCGGCGCGAAAAATCGCCCAAGCCGCCGGCACGGAAGGCGAGGTTGATGACCAGGGCGCGCTGCGTCGCTTCAGCGTGGTGCCGGCGCCCTACCAGCGACCGCACCCGCCGATCTTCGTTGCAGTCAGTCGCAGCGAACCCTCGGTTCGCTTCTGCGCACGCAATGGCTACACCGTGGTGCATTTTTCCAAGGGCGACGGCGTCGCGAAATACGCTAAAATTTATTGCGAAGAAGCGGCGGCCCACGGCAAACAATTCCAGTTCGGCCAGCGCCAGAATAGCGTACGCTGGCCGCACATCGCAAACAGTGCCGAAGACTACGATCGAAAATTAGTGCAGTACGATCTCGACATCTACAAGAATTTCTACTCGCCATTTTTTCCGCAACTGCCGGCTAATGTCGACTGGGTTCAAAACATGAAGGACTCCGGATTGTTCTTAGGCGGCACGCTCGAACAAACGCGTGCCTTATTTCAACTGGAGTGGGCGAAAGTTCCCTGTGAATACCTGACATTGATCTGGCACTACGCGCAACAGCCGAAAGAAGAAGTGATCTGGGAATTGGAACAATTCATGCAACATATCTGGCCGACTCTCGAGGCGGTAGAGTCATCGGCGGCTAATTAAAAAATAAAGAAGGGGCGAGCGCATTAAAATTTTGGACAGTGTCGTCACGGATCCCACGATTGACCCCAAGGATTTACGCAAGGCATTGGGGCATTTCGTCACGGGTGTTACGGTTATCACCACTCGCGGGGTCTCGGGCGACTTAGCGGGCTTGACCGTCAATTCCTTCAGTTCGCTTTCCCTTTTGCCGCCGCTGGTGACGTGGAGCATAGCGCTTTCGGCCGCCAGTTTCGCGGCGTTCGAAACCTGCTCTCACTTTATAGTCAACGTACTCGCCGAAGATCAGATTCAACAGGCTGAACGCTTTGCGCAAAGCGGCGGTGACAAATTTAAGGATTTGCTCGTGCGCGAAAGCATTGCCGGCATCCCATTGTTGGATGGAGTCGCGGCGAGTTTCGCTTGCCGTGTTGCCGCGCGCTATCCGGGTGGAGATCACACTATCATGGTTGGCGAGGTGTTGGCTTACGAGCGAAGCGAGCGAGCTCCATTGTTGTACGCACGCGGTCGCTATTGCAGGCTCGGAGACGTGAAACGCGCGGTTGGATAAGTGTTCAAAACTGTGAATTATTTGCGCGATTTCAGTTTCTTGCAGTGCCCGATGCGGCCAATCGAAATAGTTACGCTACCTCGAACGACCGCAAGCAACGGCGTGTTGAACTTGAAAGTTGGCTTTACGCAAAAATTGCTGTCCGGTGCTGAATTACCGCAAACCGCGCGACGCAATGTTTCAGTGTGCGAGGTAATAGTCGGCGCATAGCCGTAATTTACCATCGCGCCGAACGATAAATTAGCCCGTCGCGCCAGAAAAATATTGCCGCTGCCGGCTGCGGACAGTGTTGCCGAAATAGCTTTTCCACCATTTGTTTTTTGTGTCGAGGTGCTTGAATTCCGGGTCGATCGTATCGCCTTTAGCGGCCAGCCATTCGCGAAAGGCGTAATGGTTCCATAACCGCATGTACTCGCCCAGGTAAACATCCGCAACGCGCTTGTTGCCGCGGATGAGGAGCATGTTTTCGTCGTTCTTAGTTGTGGAGGCTTCGCTGAAGTTTGCCGAGCCGGTGATGATGATAGGGTCGTCGCTTAACGGATCGATGAGCATGAACTTGGTGTGGATGAATTGCACGTGTTGATTTAGGCCCGTGAGTTGTTCTTTGAGCCAGCGGTCGAATTTATTCGTTGCAATGGTATTGCCGACAGCGAACCGGTTCTCCGTTTGTTGCCGTAGGATTTTCATTTCTTCCAATGCGGCTGGTTTTTTTTCTTTTCGCACACCGGGCGCGAGCAAGTCTTCCATCAACGCGTAGCGCAGCGCGGCATGCCCGGAACGGTAGGCGTCTTTGAACAAAGCGTTCATGCCGAAAGCAAAAGTCATGAACAACGCGTCCTCGGCGCTCGCGGCGCGTTTTGCATACCACTTGAGCGCGTTATCGTTGGACTGGGGACTGAAGATGCAGGTAGTTCCGATGCGTGGTTTTTCCGCCGGGATGTCGTTTAATTCCGATAACTGCTGCCGTAGCTCGCCGTGGTCAGGGTTTTGACTGATCAGCGTCCAGCAATTCAAATATTCCTGGGCAACCCGCGAATTCTCGACGATATGCAGCACGTTGGATTGACCGAACACACCGCCCTTGGAAAAATTGGTAGAGCCCGTCAACACCGCTTGCGGTTTGTCGTTCCTGAGCAGCACGATAAATTTATGGTGGGATATCGGCGGCGTTTTTACATCGGGACGCGTAATTCGTTCCACCTGGTGTGCTTTGGTTATTCCAGCGGCACTGGCAGCAGCTAAGTTGTGGTCGCGCGGAAAAATTTCGCCTTTACTGTCGGGTGGATTGTGGTTGGCGTCGAACATGACTTGGACATCGACGCCGCGATCGATCGCGGCTTTAAGCGCGTCGGCAAAGCGATCAAGCCTGAACTCGTAAGCCGCTACCCGCAGCGCAAACTTGCTGTTTTTTGCGCGCGCGACAAACGCGAGCATCGCTTCCATCGCACCGCGCGATAACCAAGCCCAGCGCGGATCGTCCGGCGGCGCGCTTTCCAAGCTCGGTTTGGTTTTGAATCGCCGCGCAAACTCTTGCGATGCCGCGGCGCCGCGATTGAAAAAAACATCGTGATCGCCTTCTTCTTCCGCTTCGGTTTTAACTTCCACTTCGACTTGTTTGAATTTTTTTAGCGCCGTGGGTTCGCCGCGCAATGCTTGAACACGATAGGTGTAGCGATGGCCCGGCTTCGCTGTGAAATCCGACCAGGTGAATCCTTGGATCGGATGCTTGTTAGTTGGATAGGTCGCGCCGGCGGGAAAACCAGGATCCGTCTCGGCAAATGTTTTTATTCCCCGCAACCAATAGGCTTCTTTTTCAGTGTGATCGGTGCGATGAATGGCGAAGCCCATATGCCCATCGCAATCGGCCGGCTTCATGTCCATAGCCAACAAAACCACGTGGGAACCGGCGACAGCCTGGACCGTTAGGCCTTGTGCTGTTGTGCGTATTCTCATGATGACCTCCACTATCGATCAGAATTATGTGCTTTGTAAATATGTCTTTTGGCCTAGGCCTTCGAAGCGGGCATGCCGGAGAGGCGCATAGGTATTGGCTCGTAGGTCATGCCATGCCACGAGGCAAGCTAGATGCGGCTCGTGGCAGGGGTGCTGCGAAAACTCAATCTCGCCGGGCAGGGAAGGGCGGTAAGGCGCGAAAGAAAATAAAGTCGTGATTCGGCCAGAGTTTTATCGCGCGAAACGCTACACTAAAAACCTATTTTCGAAGATCTCGCCCGGCACCGGTTTGCTGATCAAAAAGCCCTGCATTTCGTCGCACTTTAGCAACCGTAGCAGGCGCGATTGCTCTTCGGTCTCGACGCCCTCCGCTACCACCTGAAGCTCCAGCGCATGGGCCAGATCGATGATGGTGGACACCAGCGCCAGACCCTGCGGCGTGTCCGGCATGGCGGTTACGAACGAGCCATCGATCTTTAGTGTGTCAACCGGCAGTTTCGACAAGTAGCTGAGCGAGGAAAAGCCGGTGCCGAAATCGTCGATGGCGATGCGTATGCCCATGGCGCGGATCGCCTGCAGGCTGGCGATATTATGAATGACGTCCTCCATGATCAGGCTTTCGGTGATCTCCAGTTCCAGTCCAGCCGCCGCATGCACGTCAATACCGATCTCCTGCGTGATGTCAGCGATGAAGCTGCGATGGCGCAGTTGCAGCGGCGATACATTCACCGCGATGCGCACGGCAGCCAGACCTGCGCTGCGCCAGCGCAGGTAGTCTTCGATGGCTTTGCGTAGCGCCCAACGCCCGACTTCATGGATCAATCCGGTTTCTTCCAGCAGCGGAATGAAGCGGCCCGGCTGCACCAGGCCCGTTCGCGGATCATTCCAGCGGATCAGCGCCTCGGCACTTGTGAGCTTGCCGCTGACGAGGTTCACCTTAGGCTGGTAATAGAGCACGAATTCGCCGTGATCGCAGGCCTGGCGCAGTTGATTTTCCAGGCTGAGTTTGCCGGCCACCGCCTCGGTCATCTTCTGCGTATAAAACCGGTAGCGATCGCCGCTTGCCTTGGCGTTTTTGAGCGCCGCCTCGGCGTGCTTGAACAAAGCGTCAGCGCTGTCACCATCATCCGGGGCCAGCGCTACGCCGACCTTGGCAGAGATCCGGAACACCGCGTCGTTCAGGCGGAACGGATGGTCGAGCAACGCTATCATCGTTTGCTCGATAAACGGCACTACGTCGCTCCGCTGTTTTACTTCAGGCAGCAGCGCCGCAAAATGGTCTGCGCCGACTCGCGCCAACACGTTCGCGTCTCCCAGTTTGCGCGTCAGCCATGTTGCGACCTGCCTTAAGAGCAAGTCGCCGGCCGGCTGGCCGAGGCTGTCGTTGATATTCTTGAAGCGTTCCAGATCGATCAGAAACAAGGCAAGCTGGTGACCGCCGAGGGCGGCGCTGCGCATGTACTGCGACATCCGCTCGAGAAACAGACTGCGGTTCGCGAGTCCGGTTAGCGCGTCATAGTAGGCGACGTAGTTGAGCTTTTTCTCTTTTTCGATATGATCCAGCGCGAATGATATGTCGCCAGCCAGTTGCAGCAGCAACTGCAACTCGTCATCGTCAAACACACCGGTCTCACCCGCAAACAGCGCTATGACCCCCGCTCGGCGTCCTTCGACCATCAGTGGAAAACAGCCCACCGACTTGCAACCCATTTTTAATAGACCATCGCGGCGCCGGCCCAGCGAGGGATCGTCTGCGATATCATTGCAAATGACCGGTTGCATTGATCGCAGCGCGCGGCAGGCGGGCGCTTGGCTATCAGGCGTGCCGTCGCGCACGGTGAGCACGATGTCATCGACATAGGCTTGCTCGACGCCGTGCCAGGCGACTACCTTTCCGTCCAACGTTTCTGGGTCGATGACGCCGATCCACGCCATGTTGAACGCCCCCGCATCGACCGCGATCCGGCACGCTTCCTTGAAAAGCTCGTCGCGGTCGCTCACGCGCACGATCAGCGAACTAATGCTGCTCATGACGGCGTAGACGCGATTTAGTCGCTTGATCTTGGTTTCCGCTTCTTTGCGATCGGTGATGTCGCGGAATGTGACCACCGCTCCTGTTACGTTGTCCAACTCGTTGCGCATCGGAGCGATGGTGTATTCGACCGGAAAGCTCGACCCATCCTTGCGCCAGAACACTTCATCTTCGACTCTGCGTATGGCTCCGCCGTGCATGGCGGTATGAATCGGGCAGTCCGCAATGGGATAGGGCGTTCCATCCTTCCTTGAGTGGTGCATCGTGTCATGAGAGCGCTTGCCGGACAACTCTCCGGGAGCATATCCAAGCAGTACCGCGGCGGTGGAATTTTTAAAAAAGATGTTTCCCTCTATATCGATGCCGTAAATGCCGTCGCCGACGGACTCCAGAATCAAACGCATTTGCTCTTCATTCTGCCGCAGCGAATCTCGATACCTTCTTCGCTCAGTGATGTCTTCGCCTATGCTTGCCGTTCCGATCACATCGCCGGCGCCAGATCGCAGCACCGAATTATTCCAGCGAATAAGCCGGCGCTCGCCCGCGCGGGTGAGGATTTCATTCTCGCGATGCCATGATTCCGGGAGGTTGGCGAGTTGCGCCGCGTAGAAAGCTTGCATATCGGTCAGTTCGGGCGGTATGAAAAGCGCGAACCAGTCCCGGCCTAACACCTCCTCGCGCCGCCAGCCCGTCAGCCGCAGGAGGTAATCGTTGCAATAGGTGATCCGCGCCTCGCGGTCGAGCATGAGCGAAACCAGCTCTACATTGCCGAGCATGTCGCTGAAGCGCCGCTCGGATTCGCGCAGCGCGTCCTTCGCACGCTGTTGCGCGGTGATATCCACGTGCATGACGACCGCGCCGTTCGGCGGGTCGGACGCCAGGGGTGTCACGGTCAATGAGAACCAGCGCTGTTCGGTCGGCGAATGGCAGGAATACTCGATCGAAAAACGCGGCTGCCCGGCCGCGCAACACCGAACGAATGCCCTCGGCGACCTGATGTGCTCCGGATGAGTCATGGGCCGGTGCACTGCTGCAAATCTCGAGATAATTGAGGCCGATCCCATAGCCCGGTCTTTGGATTGCATTTGCGCCGGCAAATCCTAGCCAAGCCTCGTTCACCGAGATGATGACCCCTCGGGTATTGAGCAAAGCGATATGCGCAGGCAACGCGTTGAGGATGGCGGCCTGCTTGGCGGCCTCGCTGTGACGCAACCGATCCTGGGCGCGCCGCAACAAAAACGTCCGGCCGTCGCGGTCCGCCACCGTATCCACCTCGCCCGCCATCAGGTCCTCCAGGCGTTGATCGGTTTCGTGCAGCGTCTTAATTAGCGCGGCAATTTCTTCATTCGCGTCGCGCGGAGGTGGTGATTTTCCCGAAGTCATGCGGCTACGCTTTCCAGTCCCAAGGCCTGCAACACCGTCTGCGTCTCGCTGAGCGTGCCGACGATTCGTAGCGCGGGGGAGGGCGCGAGCTTGACCAGAGTCGGTGTCATAAAGATGCCGTCTTCCAGCGCGCGTTGCGGTTCCCGAAACACATCGACGACATCGATTTCGTGGCAATCCGGTAGGTGTGTCCGGCAAAGCTTAGTCAGGTTGGCAATTGCTTGCGTAGAGTTCGGCGCCTCGCCTGCGACATAAAGTCGGAACTTGAACATGACGCGTCGGCTCATGGCGATTTCGCATCCGCCGCGGGGATCGCCGCATCGGCTCCGCGCAGCTCGCCCATCCGGGTGCGGTCTCGCGATAACTCCCCCTCATGGCCCTTGGTGGTGCGGGCCAGCAGCGCTTTCTCGGCCTGCTTTGCGACGAGTTCCACCTGCAGTGACTTTAATCGCACCTCGAGCTCGGCCTCCTCGGCATCGAGCCTAACGCGCCTGAGTTTCCCGGCGCCTTCGTTGACCTCACTCGCGACACGGTCGGCGCTTTCCTTTTGCCAGCGCAGGGTGCCCATCAACACCTCGCCGCCTGCGGTATAGGTGTCGGCCAGCGTCACACCCGTATCGCTGAGGATCAGCTCGCGCACTTGGTTCGAATGCGCCGTCCCGCGGGACTTGATAATGGACAGGCCGCGGTTGCGCTCTCCGGCTTGCACCAAGTGATTGAGGTGGATCCATGTGTCTGCAAGGGCCGAAATCTGCAGCGGCGAGCCGCCTTCTGTCCGTCCGGACATTTCGTCGAGCAGGCTGCTGCAGAGCAGGGTGGCGCCATGGGCCTTCGACCAGTCGATCAACCGTTCCACCACGCTGTGCACGGTCAACTCATTGCCGGGTTTGGACAATGTCGACACCGGATCGATCACCAGGCAACGGGCTCCATGCTCCTTTGCGAGCGACTTGATGCGCCCCAGGTAGGTCTCTGCACTGCCGGTCATGGTGTGGGCCGAGATGATGCGCAAGCACCCGTTTTTCACGTAGCGGTCCAACCGAATTCCCACCGAGGTCAGGTTGCGGATCACCTCGGTGCTATCGGAATCAAAACTGATGAACAGGGTGCGTTCGCCGCGTCGGCAGGCCGCCTCTGCGAAGGCGCCGCTCAAGGTCGTCTTGGCCGTGCCGGGGGAGCCGGTGATCAGCACGCTGGCGGCGCGGTAGTAGCCGCCGCCCAGCATAGTATCAAGCCGCTCCACCCCGCTGGAAACGCGTTCGTTGGATACGTTGACGTCCACACGGCCCGGCGTGCGCGCGACGGCGACCTCAATGCCGCTTTTGCCGATCAGGAACGGCGATTCATTCTCATCGAAGCTGGAGCCGCGATACTTCTGCACGCGCAGATTGCGTTGCGACACGCCCAGCACCACGCTGTGATTGAGGATCACGCTGCAGTCCACCATGAATTGCATGAAGCCGGCCGGTTGCTGACTGCTGGCGCTCGTCTCATCGGCGCCTGCCTTCAAGGTGATAAGGCCGGTCAGCTCGCGCGCCAACAACCACTGATGCAGCCGATAGATCTCGCGCCGTTTCGCCGCCGGGTCAGGCAGCAGCGCCGAAATGACATCCAAGGCGTCGAACACGATGCGCCGCGCGCCCGTTTTCGTGGTCTTGGCCTCCAGCGCCGCAAGCATCCCGCCGAGATCGAAATTTCCCGACTGGACCAGGTCGGGGATCGGCTGGGCGTCCATGAAAAACAGCTTTTTCCCCTGTAACTCCGTGAGCTTCCAGCCGAAGCTTTCGGCATTGACCACGATGCGCTGCGAAGTTTCTTCACAAGCGACAAAGATGCCCGGTTCTTTACAATCCTTCGCGCCGTGCACCAGGAATTGCAGCGCGAATAGCGTCTTGCCCGACCCCGGTCCGCCTGCCAGCAAGGTGGTGCGGCCACGGGGCAAACCGCCGCCGGTGATTTCATCGAAACCAATGATGCCGGTTGGCGCTTTGGTGGGCGCTTTCAGCGAGGGCGATCGTACAGGTTTCATATTGTTTCCGCAAAAAGCAACATTCATCTACGGCGATGGCAGCGTTGAACAACTATTCGGCGCCGCGGTCGTTATTCACTCAACCGATAATCACCGAAATTAGGACCCGTCGGGCGGAGGCCTAACGTCTAACGGGCATGGCCAGTTGGCTAGGCGAAAAACCTTGGATCGTGTCCGGGATTCGATTGATACTCGTGCAAGGTACAGCCGGCATAATGGCCGAATCCCTCGCAAACTGAATCGCTCACAGACATGCGCCGCCTCCCCGCTGCAACTTAGAATGGTTTTGCCGCAGGATCTCGAGACAAGGCTCGCGAGATAGAGCGCAGAGAAATCGGCTCGGCAAGAATGGCCCGAGTCAAGTGAATATTACACTATCCGGTTATTTACAGTCTGGGTATGTAGGTCAGCGCCTGTAAGCCACCACGGTGCGACAAAGAGCGGAAATGCGGTCAGGTCGGCGTGATGGACTTAATCAGAGGTGTCTAAGTAGAACGATCGACGAATTGCTGCACTGCCAGTTGATATTGCGGAAACGATTCCATCGGGATATTACTGTGGCCCAATTCCGGAAAAAGGACCAATTGCTTCGGCGCCTTTGCAGCGGCGTACAGCGCCTCACTCATACGATGCGGCACGACCTCGTCGGAAGTGCCGTGCAAAAACAAGATGGGCGAATCGAGCTTACCGACTTTGGCGAGCGAATCGAAGCGATGGTTCAGAATCGCCCTGACCGGGATCCAGCGCGCCGCGGCAGCCTGAACTCTGGCCATGTCGCGAATGGAAGTAAACGTCGACTCGACGAAAACGCCGTCCATGTCTCGATAACGGGTGGCGAGTTCGATGGCGATCGCCCCGCCGAGGGAATGGCCATAAATGAAGTGTTTCGATGCAGAGGGCGCCAGTTGCCGCAAGTGCTCCCAGCCGCGTTGGGCGTCTTCGTAGACGCCCGCTTCCGTCGGCAGATCGCCCGCGCTGTGGCCGAAACCGCGATAGTCGATGCCGAGCACGGAAAATCCCATCGCCCGCCATTTGCTGATGCGCTCCACGTGCCAACTCAAATTCCAACAAGCGCCATGAAGAAACAGGATCGCCGGCGCATCGGCGCATTCGGCGGGCAGCCACCAGGAATAGATGCCGCGATGATCGGCGGCCGCATGGTTAAGCGGAATCCAAAGTTCCTGAAAGCCGAGATCGGTCTGATGTATGCCCTCCCAAGTTTGTTTCTCGGGACGAAAGATTAGCTCGCGCTGCCTCAAGTCCAAATAAGCCAGACCGGAGGCGCCGAGGGTGGCAAGCGGCAAAAGTGCCGTAAGCCAAGCTTTCTTAGAAGCGCGTTGCATGAAGCCCATATCGACTCCTTGTTGTTCTTTACTTGAGTATAGAACGCAGTCACAAGAAATCAGGTCGACATGGAAATAATGCGAACCAAAGTGAGGCGACAATGTCACCGGCACATGGTTCGTGAGGGCGCTAGGGGTAAGCTGTTTGCGGCCGATGCTTTCCGCACGAGCGACGAACCGCTATCATTTCAAATAAATCAATTCTCAACTTAAGAAAATGCTTCCACTACAAGACATCACGGTCATCGCGCTGGAACAAGCCGTCGCCGTTCCTTTTGCTACCCGCCAACTCGCCGATCTCGGCGCTCGGGTGATTAAAATCGAGCGGCCCGAGGTGGGCGATTTCGCCCGCGCTTACGATAAAACCGTCAACGGTGAATCGTCCCACTTCGTCTGGCTGAATCGTTCAAAGGAGAGTCTAACTCTTGATGTAAAACATCAAGAAGCGCGTAATATTTTCGATAAATTAATGAGTAAGGCGGATATATTCATTCAGAATCTAGCGCCGGGAGCGACCGATCGGCTAGGCCTGAGCGCGGCCGAGTTGACGAAAAAATATCCGCGACTGATCGTGTGCGATCTTTCGGGCTACGGCCGCGATGGGCCCTATGGCGATAAGAAGGCCTACGATTTGCTGGTGCAATGCGAAACCGGCGTGGTGTCGGTGACCGGCAGCAAAGACGCGCCTGCTAAAACCGGGATCTCGGTGGCGGACATCGCCGGCGGCATGTACGCGTTTAGCGGAATTTTGACGGCGTTGTATCAGCGCGAGCGTACCGGTAAGGGCACGTCGTTTGAAGTGACGCTGTTCGAAGCGTTGGGCGAGTGGATGAGTTTTCCGGCTTACTATGCGGCGTACGGCGGCACCGCGCCACCGCGCAGCGGCGCCGCCCACGCGGTGATTTTTCCCTATGGCCCGTTCGATTGCGGCGATGGCAAGACAGTCTTTTTTGGCATACAAAACGAACGCGAATGGGACAAGTTTTGCCGCGTGGTGCTACAGCAGCCGGAACTGGGTAGCGACCCACGCTTCACGCCTAACCCCAAGCGCATCCAGAATCAAGCGGCGCTTGAGCCTATTATCGATAGCGTCCTAAAGTCGCTGACGTCGGAACAAGTGCTCGCGCGGCTCGATGAAGCGCAAATCGCCAACGCTCGCCTTAATTCGCCGCAGGAATTTTGGAATCACCCACAACACGCGGCGCGCGATCGTAAACGGACCGTGAGTACGCCATCCGGTTCGATAGAAGCGTTACTGCCGCCTATCCAACTCGCGGGTATGGAAGCGCGAATGGAGGCGATTCCTGATGTGGGGCAGCATAGCCATGACATACTGACTGAGTTGGGCTATGACGAGAAGGCGATTGCCGCGATGAAAGCGGCGGGGGCGATTTGATTGTCGGTTTAAACGCCTGCTCATGGGCGTATCAGTGACCATAAACATACAATAGTGTCATTCCCGCGCAGGCGGAAATCCATTCTGAGTTGGCCATTTCGATGCCAAATGGATTCACGCCTGCACGGGAATGACATCAGGTGAGGGTGTTGGTAGATTCATGCAAATCCTGTTAATCATCGTCGGCGCCGTCGTCATCGGCGGCCTCAGCGATAACTTTGGCGGTGTCGTCGTCGGGGGAATCGCCGGATTTTTACTCGCCGAAATTCTCAAGCTGCGGCGGCAAATCGCCGAACTGCAACGGCGTGTCGAGAGTCTCGCGAACAACACATCGCTCACCGCGCAAGAGTTGAGTCCCGTTTCCGCGGCAGAAATAAAAGCAGCGGCCACGCCCGTAGCGGCGCCGATTGCCGTTCCTGACATAGCCCCTGCCACGAGCCAAGCGGAGCTTGGCTCCCAGGCACGCATGCCGCAAGAGCCAGTATCCACGCGCCTCCCAGGCATGCCGGCCGAAAGTCCCGAGGACATTGCTCAACCTGCATTATCCCAATCGCTGGGCGGCGGTAAACGCCGTGTGCCGCTGGAAGACCGCGTGCTCGGTGTCATCAAAAACTATTTCACCACCGGCAATGTGATGGTGAAAGTCGGCGCCATAGTATTGTTTTTCGGCGTCGCGTTTTTACTCAAATATGCCGCTGAACACACCCAAGTTCCGATCGAGTTTCGTTTGCTCGGCGTCGCGCTCGGCGGTTTGGCGCTGCTGGTGTTCGGCTGGCGCTTGCGTCACACGCGGACCAACTACGGACTCATCTTGCAAGGCGCGGGCATCGGCGTGTTGTATCTCACCATATTCGCCGGCCTGCGACTGTATCAATTGCTGCCGGCGGGCGGCGCGTTTTTCTTGTTGCTGGGCATCGTCGCATTCTCCGCGATTCTCGCGATTAAACAGGATTCGCGCGCGCTGGCGATACTCGGCATCAGCGGTGGTTTTCTCGCGCCGATTTTGACTTCGACGGGGCAGGGCAGTCACGTCATGTTGTTTAGCTACTATGCTCTTTTGAATGCGGGCATACTCGCCATCGCTTGGTACAAGGCCTGGCGCCCGCTGAATGTATTGGGCTTCGCTTTCACGTTCGTGATCGCCACCGCTTGGGGGGTGATGAAATACCGGCCCGAATTTTTCGCGACGACGGAGCCGTTCCTGATTTTGTTTTTTCTGTTTTACGTGGCGATCGCGATTCTGTTTTCGTTCCGGCAGACGCCGCGACTCAAGGGCTATGTCGATGGAACCTTAGTCTTCGGTACGCCGCTGCTCGCGTTTGGTTTGCAGACAGGATTGGTTCGCTGGTATCCATACGCACTCGCATTTTCTGCGCTGGCGGTGAGCTTGTTTTATCTCGCGGTGGCGATGGTTTTGTATCGACGCAAGCAAGAAAACCAACGCTTGTTGGTCGAAGCATTCCTTGCCTTAGGCGTGGTGTTCGGCACGCTGTCGATTCCGCTAGCATTGGACGGCCGCTGGACCGCGGCGACGTGGGCGCTGGAAGGCGCGGCCATCGTCTGGATCGGCGCGCGTCAATCGCGATGGCTCGCGCGGGCGTTTGGGATATTGCTGCAGTTCGGCGCCGGCGTTGCGTTCCTCGACGGTTGGAGCAGCCGTATCGGCCAGATTCCGCTTCTCAATAGTCAATATCTGGGCTCGGTGTTCATCGCAGTGGCGGGGCTATTTAGTTCGTGGTACTTGAGTCATCGCGTGACCGAGCGAAAATCCCTGGAAAAGCCGATCGCTGCCGTGCTGTTCGCTTGGGGTTTGGTGTGGTGGCTAGGCGGCGCGGTGGGCGAGATCGATCGCTTGTTCGGCTCCCCGACAAGCTTTTATATAACGATAATTTTCTTTGCGGCAACGGCACTAGCTCTCGCGCTCATCGAGCGGCGCTTTGATTGGGCTCTCGCAAAGTTGCCCGCCTTGGGCCTGATCATAGCCCTCGCAGTGTTTGCCATACTCAACCTACTGGTTGCGAGCCATCCGCTAGGGAATCTTGGCATCGTCGCCTGGCCGGCGGCGATCGCGGTGTACTTCTGGATACTAAAGCGCTACGACGATTTGCGCCCAGCAGGAAAGCTACATTCGCTGACGCTGTGGCTGATCACCGCCTTAGCCACCTGGGAAGTCGCGTGGCAAATCGATCGCGCCGTCGCGGGCGCGGGTACGTGGCCGCTGATCGCCTGGTTGATCGTGCCGGCCGGCGCGGTGTTGTTACTGGTGACGCAGGGCAAACGCATCACCTGGCCGGTGGTGCGGCACTGGCGTGACTATCTACTCGTGGGCTGCGTACCGCTCATACTTTTTGTCGCGCTCTGGTCGCTTGTGACCAATTTACTGAGCGATGGCGATCCCGCGCCGCTGCCTTATATTCCGTTGCTGAATCCGCTGGACATCGCGCAAGGGTTTGCATTCCTAGTTTTAGTGAGCTGGCTGCTCAAAGCGCGCAGCGAAACGTGGCCGCTATGGCAGGGAATGCCGAAGGCGGTGACGATCGGTGCGATATCCGTGCTGGCGTTCGTCTGGGTCAACGCCATGCTGGTGCGAACCTTGCACTTCTGGGCTGGCATTTCATTCGATCTCGAATCCATGTGGCGCTCGACCTTGGCGCAGACATCGCTATCGATTTTCTGGAGCGTGCTGGCGCTGTGCGTGATGGTTTACGCAACGCGTAAAGGACTACGCAATCTGTGGCTCGTCGGCGCGTTGCTGATGGGCGTGGTAGTGCTGAAATTGTTCACCGTTGATATCTCCAATATCGGCGGCCTAACCCGCATCGTCTCATTCATCGGCGTGGCGCTGTTGCTGCTCGTAATCGGTTACTTCTCGCCGGTGCCGCCCAAGCGCGTGGAAAAAATGGCATGACTAAAATAATCGCAACCTTAGTATTTGGAATTATTTCTTTTTCTATACACGCGGCTGATGCGCCGCTCAAGCCCACGAATTTCGCCTACGGCATGGCGCTGCAAACCGATGGCCGCGACGGCGTTTACAAAGTCAACATGCCGCTCGATGTGTATCGCGTCGTTCGCTATGCGGATCTACGCGATGTACGCGTGTTCAACGCCGACGGCGAAGTCGTGCCCCACGTGGTGACTCGCGCCGCGGGTTCCTTAAGCGTGAAGAGCGAACCGATCGAGTTGCCGCGTTTTCCGGTTTATGCGTCGGGCGAGAGCAAGCTCGGCGATCTCGATTTGCAGATTAAGCGCGATAGCCAAGGCACGGTCATTAATCTCAGCAATCGCTCCGGCGTCACCGGGCAGAATAAACTGGTCGGGTATCTCCTGGATGGCAGCAAAGTCGGCCCGGCGATCAAAGAAATCGAATTGCAGTGGAGCGATAGCATCGCCAACTATGTCGGCAGCGTCAGCGTCGAGGCGAGCGACGATTTGGCGAATTGGCGCAGCTTGGCGAAAGACGCGCCGGTCACGCGCATGAAGTTCGGCGATCATCTCCTCGATCAGCGGCGGGTGAAGTTTGCACCTACGCCGCTGATCTATTTGCGGCTCAGTTGGCCGGCGTTATTGCAGAATGAAGCGGCGTTACCGGAACTGACGCGAGTATTGGCGATTCCCGCGGATGCCAGCGCTGACGTAAAGCGAACCTGGCTCAACGCTAACGGGCAGTCGGTGCCGAATAAACCAGGCGAATACGAGTTCGACTTGAACGCACTTGTACCAATCGATCGGATACACATTGAGTTGCCGCAGATGAATACCTTGGTGCAGGCCGAGTTGCTGGCGCGCGGCAGCGCGAAAGAGCCGTGGCAAAGTGTGAGGCAAACAACCATTTATCGCGTCACCCAAAACGGCCGCGCGTTTAACAGCGACGATTTACAGATTAACCGCGATGGCCGCCGTCATTGGCTGTTGCGCATCGCTCAGCAGGGCGGTGGTCTGGGCGCGGGCGTTCCGAGCTTAAAGGCAGGCTGGCTCGCGGACCAGGTATTATTCCTAGCACGCGGACGCGGACCCTTCCAACTCGCCTACGGCGCCGAAGGCGTGAAGTCCGGCGAAGTAGCGATCACCGCGCTCATGAAGGGCGGCGACGGCAAGGATGGCATTCAGGCCCAGCCCATCGATGTGGGATCCCAGGTCGCGCTTGGCGGAGAGTCGCGGCTAGCGTCCGTCCCCGATCCATTTCCGTGGAAGAAATGGACGTTGTGGAGCGTGCTCGGGTTGGGCGTGATTCTTATGGGTTGGATGGCGTCGCGGTTGATGGGGCAGATGAACAAGGAGACATCAATTCGTCATTCCCGCGAAGGCGGGAATCCATACTGAGTCGCATTTGCCAACGCCCTATGGATTCCCGCCTGCGCGGGAATGACAAGTTTTATGCGGACGTATTATTCAGCGTCTTTCGTTTAACGAGGCTGGGCCCCCGCCTTCGCGGGGACGACGGGAATAACCGCTTGAAGCCAGTATGAGATTTAAGGAAGCGAATCGATGACAGTAAAACAAGGCTGGCAAGGCCGATTCTTCGAGGACTTTGAGGTGGGCGATGTGTATCGTCATCCGTTAGGGCGTACTGTGTTGCCGTGGATAACAGTTGGTTCACCTTGCTCACGCAAAACACCGCGCCGATACACTTCGACGTGCATTACGCCGCGCAGACGGAGTTCAAGAAACCTTTGGTGGATTCGACCTTCACCTTGGCGCTGGTGACCGGCCAAAGCGTAACCGACGTATCGCAGAATGTGTTCGCCAATCTCGGCTGGGACGAAGTGCGTCTGCCAAAACCTGTTTTCGAGGGCGATACGATTTATTCGCAGTCGGAAGTATTGGAAAAGCGCGAATCGAAATCGCGACCCAACATCGGTATCGTCACGGTGAAGACGGCGGGGTTTAATCAAGACGGCGTGATCGTGATCACCTTCAAGCGTACACTGATGGTTTTTAAGCGCGGGCAGGGGCCTAAGATTGCGGTGCCTCGGGTGAATTGATTCGAAGTTTTCGTCAATTGATAAGTTTGCCCTCCCTTGCAGGGCGCGCCTCCCGATGCAGCGGGAGGCCGTTCGGCGAGCAGGGAGCATACTCCCTGAAACCCTCGCCTTACCCCTAACCCTCTCCCAAAGGGAGAGGGGACTAACTCCCTTCTCCCTTTGGGAGAAGGGTGGGGATGAGGGAAGGCGTCGCCCATAGCTCGCAACAATCAACAGTTCGAAGACCATTATGGATACTGTGCCACTTTCCGAAATCGACCGCCGCGCGGAACAACTCAAAGACAAGCTCATCGCTTGGCGGCGGGATTTTCATCAGCACCCGGAACTATCGAATCGCGAACACCGCACGGGAAAAATCGTTGCGGATCATCTGCGCGCATTGGGGTTAGAGGTGCAGACACCGGTTGCGCGTACCGGTGTGGTAGCGTTGTTGCGCGGCGGCAGGCCCGGTCCGGTAGTGGCGCTGCGCGCCGACATGGATGCGCTGCCCGTCGCGGAGCAAGTCGATTTGCCGTTCGCTTCAAAAGCTAAATCGGAATACGAGGGCAATACCGTCGGCGTCATGCACGCCTGCGGCCACGATGCGCATACGGCGATCCTGATGACCGTTGCGGAAATTCTCGCGGGTATGAAAGCGCAGATATCCGGCGCCATTAAGTTTTTATTTCAGCCCGCCGAAGAAGGTCCGCCCGGCGATGAGGAAGGCGGCGCGGAATTGATGATCAAGGAAGGGGCGCTTGAAAACCCGCGCCCAGCGGCGATCTTCGGGCTGCATGTGATCGCGGGCATGACTACCGGCAAGATCGGCTATCGCCCAGGTGCAACGATGGCGAGCGGCGACACCATACGCATCAAAGTGCAGGGCCGGCAAACCCACGGCGCGTTTCCGTGGCAGGGCATCGATCCCGTGGTGCTCGCATCGCAGATCGTGATCGGATTGCAGACCATCCCAAGCCGCCAGGTCGATGTCACGCTCGAGCCGTCGATCGTCACCATCAGTTGTATCCACGGCGGCGTGCGCGACAACATCATTCCCGATCACGTCGAGCTCGTGGGCACCATGCGCACCTTCAACGAAGCCATGCGCGAAGATATCCGCAATCGCATTCGTAACACCGCCGAACACATTGCCATGAGCGCCGGCGGCAGCGCCGAGGTCAGCATTGAGCCGGGCTATGATGTCACCATCAACGATCACGGCTTGACGGAGCGCATGGCGCCGACTTTGCAGCGTGTAGCGGGCGAAGGTAATACCTTTATCGCGCCCAAGCTCACCGGCTCGGAAGATTTTTCCAAGTATCAGCAAGTCATTCCCGGCCTATTTTTCTTTCTCGGGATCACGCCGCCGGATACGAAACAGGCCGCGCCGAATCACTCACCGCGATTTTTCGTCGATGAATCCGGCTTGCTGCTCGGCGTGCGCGCGCTCACGCATCTCGCCATCGATTATTTGCATGCCACGGAGGAATAACAATGAAGAGTTTGGTTTGGATTGCCGGTTTGATCGCATTGTTCGTTGGCGCGCTCAGCCGGGCTGAAGAAGTGAAGCTCAGCGTCGAAAGTTACACAGTGCCGGCGAAAGATGCCGGCATCGAACTCTACGTTCGCAACAAACGTCCCGCCGACATGAAGACCTTCACGCCCGAACGAACATTGCTTTACGTGCACGGCGCGACGTATCCATCGGAGACGGCATTCGATTTGGCACTCGACGGATTTTCCTGGATGGATTACATCGCGCGCCATGGCTACGACGTGTATCTGCTGGATTTGCGCGGCTACGGCCGCTCGACGCGGCCCGCGGAAATGGATCAACCGGCCAAAGACAATCCGCCGATTGTGAAAACCGAAACCGCGGTGCGCGATATCGAAGCGGTGGTGGATCATATTCTGCAACGGCGCGGCATCGCCAAACTCAATTTGCTCGGCTGGTCGTGGGGCACGACGACCATGGGATCGTACGCGGCGCAAAATCCACAGCGGGTAAATAAGCTGGTGCTGTTTGCACCGGTTTGGTTGCGTAAAGAACCGCTAAAGTTGCCGCCGGGCGGATTACCGGCCTATCGCATGGTGACGCGCGAAGCCGCAAAGCAGCGCTGGCTCGCCGGCGTCGCGCCGGAAAAGCAAAAAGGATTGATCCCGGACGGCTGGTTCGAAGCTTGGGCCGACGCGACTTTCGCGACCGATGCGTGGGGCGCACAACAAAACCCACCGGTGCTGCGCGCGCCCAATGGCGTGCTCGACGATATTCAGAATTTCTGGGCGGCGGGCAAACCGAAATACGATCCCGCCAACATCACCGCTCCTACCCTAATCATCCACGCGGAATGGGATCAGGATACGCCCGGCCTATATGTCGCAAGCGCTGTTTCCCTTGCTGACCAACGCCGCGACGTAAACGCTACATCGTGATCGGCGAGGGCACCCATTCGGTGATCATGGAAAAAAATCGCATGCAGTTATTCACGGAAACCCAACTATTTCTGAACGAATAGTCGGGGCCGCACGGATGTTGGCTCGCAGCTTGGTATGCGTCGGAAATAATGAAGTATTCGGTATGCTAAGATCGATTTCGTAAAAAGTAATTGTAAGAATCGCAACCCACACAACGCTGCATAAATTATTTCCAGAGGAGATTCCATGAAAATCAAGATCACCCCATTGTCCATGGCGCTTGCTGCGCTTTCTATTATCGGTCAGGCTTATGCTGCAGACGTGGAAGTTTTACACTGGTGGACGTCGGGCGGCGAAGCGAAATCCGTGGCTGAATTGAAAAAGATGGTGGAGGCCAAGGGCGACAAATGGAAAGATTTCGCAGTCGCCGGTGGTGGCGGCGAAAACGCCATGACCGTGCTGAAATCCCGCGTCGTTTCCGGTAATGCTCCCACGGCCGCGCAAATCAAAGGTCCCAGCATTCAGGAATGGGGCGATGAGGGCGTGTTGGCGAATCTGGGTGATGTCGCCAAGGGCGGTAAATGGGATGGCTTGCTCCCGGGCGTGGTCGCGACAGCCATGAAACATAAAGGCAACTACGTCGCGGTGCCGGTGAATGTTCACCGCGTGAACTGGATGTGGGCCAATCCCGAGGTATTCAAAAAAGCCGGCGCCACCATCCCGAAAACCTGGGACGAATTTGCTGTAGCCGCGGAAAAAATTCAGAAAGCCGGCATGATACCGGTCGCCCACGGCGGCCAGCCGTGGCAGGACTTCACCGTGTTCGAATCCATCGTGCTAGGCGTCGGCGGCGCGGATTTTTATCAGAAGGCGATGGTCAAGCTCGATCCCGCCGCGCTGTCCAGCCCAACCATGGAGAAATCCTTTGCGATGTTGAAGACCGTGCGCAAATACGTCGACAAAGATTTTTCCGGCCGCGATTGGAATTTGGCCACTGCCATGGTGATTCAGGGCAAAGCGGCGATGCAGTTCATGGGCGACTGGGCTAAAGGCGAGTTCGCAGTTGCGGGCAAGAAACCCGGGACCGATTACATCTGCGCTGCGGCGCCCGGAACCGACAAAGCTTTCACATTTAACATCGATAGCTTCGTGATGTTCAGCCAAAAATCCGATGACGCCAAAAAAGGTCAGCAAAATTTAGCGAACGCGATCATGAGCCCAGAATTTCAAGAGATCTTCAATCTCAACAAGGGCTCGATCCCCGCGCGCTTAGACGTCAAGATGGACAAATTCGACGATTGCGCGAAAAAGTCCAACAGCGATTTCGTCGCCACGTCGAAGTCCGGTGGCCTGGTCGCGAGCATCGCCCACGGCATGGCGGTTCCCGCAGCAACGGCTGGTGCGATGCAAGACGTGATCACGCAGTTCTTCAACTCCGACATGACGCCTAAAGCGGGGATGGAGAAGTTGGCTGCGGCAGCGAAGACGAAGTAATGAAAAATTCCCTCCCCTTCAAGGGGAGGGGTAGGGTAGGAATGGGTTTTTCCTGAACGAAGAAGCAAGACCCATCCCCCTCCTAACCTCCCCCTTGAAGGGGGAGGGATATCTACGAACCGCCCGCAATGAGCTTGCTCCAGCGCCTAGAAACTCAGTTACCAAAAATAGTCGTCGCCCCGACGTTCGTCTGCGCGTTGCTGTTCATCTATGGCTTTATCCTGTGGAACGCGTACCTCTCGTTCACGCCTTCGCGCATGCTGCCCAACTACGAATTCGTCGGGCTGATTCAATACCAAACTCTATTTGAAAACGAACGTTGGTGGACGGCGCTCAAAAATCTAGGTGTTTTCAGTGTGCTGTTTATTGCCATCGCGCTTGCGATAGGTTTGCTGCTCGCGATTTTGCTTGATCAAAAGATACGTGGCGAAGGCTGGATACGTTCGATTTATCTTTATCCCATGGCGTTATCTTTCATCGTCACCGGCACGGCGTGGAAGTGGATATTGAATCCGGGATTGGGTGTGGAGAAACTGGTGAAGGATCTTGGTTTCACCGATTTCACTTTCGATTGGCTGGTGAATCCGGAAAAATCTATTTATACGGTCGTTATTGCAGCCGTATGGCAGTCGTCCGGTTTTGTGATGGCCTTGTTCCTGGCGGGGCTGCGCAGCATCGACGATTCCATCATCAAGGCGGCACAAATCGATGGCGCCAGCCTGCCGCGAATCTATGCGCGCATAGTGATCCCAAGTCTTATGCCGGTGTTTATTTCCGTGATCATGATCTTGACCCACATCGCGGTGAAAAGCTTCGACCTGGTGATGGCGCTGACCGGCGGCGGGCCGGGTTTCTCCAGCGATTTACCCGCGACCTTCATGTATTCCTTTTCCTTTACCCGCAATCAGATCGGCCTCGGCGCCGCTAGCGCGATGATAATGTTGATGATGATGGCGGCGGTGATCGTGCCGCTTATGTATTCCGATTTGCGGCGCGGAAGGGCCGCTTAAATCATGTCTGCCGCGACGGCGCCCGGCACCAATCGCGTTGCGCGATTTTTCGTCTACACGGTGCTATTGCTCGCATGTCTTTACTATTTATTGCCGTTATTCGTTATGTTGAGTACGTCGCTGAAAGATCTGGACGAAATTCGCGAAGGGAATTTGCTGGCATTGCCCAAGTCGTTGAACTTCGATGCCTGGGCAAAGGCCTGGGGCACCGCGTGTACCGGTGTGCAATGCGATGGCTTGAAGGGATATTTGTGGAACTCGGTCCGCTTTACCATTCCGGCCATTGCGATCTCGACGTTGATGGGCGCCATCACCGGTTACGTTCTCGCGTGGTGGCGGTTCAAGGGTAGCGATGTGTTGTTCGGTTTACTACTTCTGGGCTGCTTCATTCCGTTTCAAGTGGTTTTGCTGCCCATGGCCCGGACTTTAGGCTGGCTCGGCATTGCCAACACCACCACGGGATTGGTGCTGGTCCACGTGGTGTATGGCTTGGCATTTACTACGCTGTTCTTCCGTAATTTTTACGTCACGGTACCGCCGGAACTCGTCAAAGCAGCGAAGATCGATGGCGCAAGTTTTCTACAAATTTTCCGCCGCATTATATTGCCACTGTCGATACCGACCATCATGGTGACGATTATCTGGCAGTTCACGCAAATCTGGAACGACTATTTATTCGGCGTGGTATTTTCATCCGGCGAGCAACAACCGATCACCGCCGGTTTGAATAATTTAGTTAATACCTCCACCGGCGTAAAAGAATACAACGTCGACATGGCGGCAGCGGTAATCGCTGCGTTGCCGACGTTGCTGGTCTACATAGTCGCCGGCAAATATTTTATTCGCGGTATGACGGCCGGCGCCGTAAAAGGATAGGAACGTGGGCGCACTGTCTATTCGTGATGTTCGTAAATCCTATGGCACGACGGATATTCTCAAAGGCATCAATATCGAAATCGAAGCCGGCGAGTTTTTGATCTTGGTCGGGCCATCCGGTTGCGGTAAATCGACTTTACTGAGCCTCATCGCCGGGCTGGACAGCATCACTTCCGGAGAAATCCATATCGGCGGCAAGCTGGTCAACAATTTGTCGCCCAAGGATCGCGATATCGCCATGGTGTTCCAATCCTATGCGCTTTATCCGACCATGAGCGTGCGGCAAAACATCGCCTTCGGCTTGGAGATGCGCAAAGTGCCGAAGGTAGAACTGGACGCGACCGTGGCGAGGGTCGCGCAGATACTGCAAATCGAGCCCTTGCTCGATCGTAAGCCGGCGCAGCTATCCGGTGGCCAGCGCCAGCGGGTCGCCATGGGCCGCGCTATCGCGCGGAATCCCACTTTATTTTTGTTCGACGAGCCGCTATCCAATCTCGATGCGAAGTTGCGCGTCGAGATGCGCACCGAAATAAAACTGTTGCATCAGCGCTTGGGCACGACGATTGTCTACGTGACCCACGATCAAATCGAGGCCATGACGCTGGGCGACAAAATCGCGGTGATGAAAGCGGGTGAGGTGATGCAGTTCGGCTCACCGCAGGAAATTTACGATCAGCCCGTCAATATGTTCGTCGCCGGTTTTATGGGCTCGCCGCCGATGAATTTTATTCCGTGCAAAATTCAGCAACAAGGCAGCGGCTATGGCGTCGATTTAGACAGTCATGGTCAGCATCATTTTGTGGCCTTGCCTGGAGGTGGCGATAAGCTCCAACCGTGGCTAGGCCGCGATGTGATTTTGGGTTTGCGCCCAGAAAAAATCAGCCATCCCGGCGAGTCCCATCAGGCGGCGCAAGCGTTCACCCAAATCAGCGCGAGCGTTGACATCGTCGAGCCGACCGGACCCGATACCTTGGTGGTGGTTGAATTAAACGGCACGGAAACCGTCTGCCGCGTTCACCCGAAATACGCGAAAGCGCCGGGGGAAATGATAGAGCTCGGCATTGATTTGAGTCATTGCGTAGTGTTCGACCCGGTTACCGAAAATCGAATTATTTGAACTCGTAGGGCGCAAGCCCAGTGCGCCCTACGCCAGTGACCGCATCCAGCTTGCCCCATGGCAAGCCATGCCCGGAGAGCCGCACCGATATTGGCTTCTGGCGCAATGCCTATCAAATAATCAACCGCGCAACAGCGCGTGCGCCGCGCCGGTGAGGGCTGGATATTCGGCTAAGATCACCTTGGTTGGAATCGCTTTGAAGTAATCGCTGAATCGCCCCTTGGTTTCGAAGCGCTCGCGAAACGGCGAGCGATCGAAAAATTCTCCCAGCCTCGGCACGATGCCGCCGCCGATATACACACCGCCGCGGGCGCCGAGAGTGACCGCCAGATTTGCCGCGGCGGTTCCCAGCATTCCACAGAACATGTTCATCACGTCGCGGCATAGATCGTCGTTGCCGCGCATGGCGCGTTCGGTAATAGTCGCGGGAGTCGGTGATGGGCCGCTCTGTCCCTCCAACTCTGCGATGGCGCGATACAGCGGATCCAGGCCGATGCCCGAGATTAAACGTTCCGCTGAAACGTGGGGATATTCGCGCCAGACGATGCGCAGAATTTCCGTCTCGCGGACGTTGGCTGGGCTAAAACTCACATGGCCACCTTCGCCCTCGATCGGCACCCAACCATTTTTTGTCGGCAGCAATCCTGAAACGCCGAGGCCGGTGCCGGCGCCGATTAAACCGATCGCGGCGTTTGCCGCTGCTTGTCCACCACCGACTTGCCGTTGCTGTGCCGCGGTCAAATGTGGCAGCGACAAGGCGAGCGCGGTGAAATCGTTGAGCATGAGCAAGCGATCGAGGCCGAGGGCCTGGCGTGCTTCTTCAACCGAAAAAGCCCAGTGATTATTGGTGAGCTTGATGCGATCGCCGGTCACCGGCGTGGCAACCGCCATGGCGATTTCGTGGGGCCGTGGCGCGCCGGTTTCCTTGAGATAAGCTTCGACCGCCTCAACCGGCCCCGAGTAACGATCGCAGCTCACCGATCGTTCATTCGACAACGTTGCCGGCGTTGTCGAAAAACATCGCGAAAGCGCGCGTTGGTGCCGCCGATGTCGGCGACTAGGCGCGGGAGATTGCTTGATCGTTGAGCATGATGATTTCATTGTATCGCTACCCATCGACTTTGAAATCATTGAACTAACGTGTTCCCGAGCGATACTTGGATCGAACCCTCATCCCCACCCTTCTCCCAGTGGGAGAAGGGAGTAATCCCCTCTCCCGCTCGCGGGAGAGGGCCAGGGTGAGGGCGCAGGCGTATGACGTTGCGCGTCAAATTCAATTCCTCAACCGCTTTGTGAAGACTGCAACTATCGAAAGCGCCGGAAAAACGCGCGGATGTCTTCCGCCAGCAACTGCGGCTGCTCGAGCGCGGCGAAGTGGCCGCCTTTCGACATCGCGGTCCAACGCTGAATATTGTAATAACGTTCGGCGATGGAGCGCGGTGGGATTAGGATCTCTTTCGGAAATGCCGCGTAGGCGGTCGGTACCTCGACGCGCTTGCCATCTGGAATCGGCCAAGGACCATGGGCGCGCGCATAGTAAGGCCAACTCGCCGAATTGATGGCACCGGTAGCCCAATAGAGCGTGATATTGGTGAGCAATTCGTCGCGAGTAATGATGTTTTCTATGGCGCCATCGCAATCGCTCCAGGTGCGAAACTTTTCCACGATCCACGCTGCGAGCCCGACCGGCGAATCGGTAAGCGCGTAGGCCAAGGTCTGCGGCTTAGTGCCCATGATGGCTTGATAACCGGTTTCTTCCTTCATGAAATATTGCAGGTCCTTGATGAATTGTTTTTCTTCATCGCTGCCGGTGTCGGCCAAGGTCAAATCACGCCGCACGCCGAGCAGATTGATATGTATGCCATGCAATTGTTCGGGATGATCGACCGCCAAGCGCGACGTGACGAACGCACCCCAATCGCCGCCTTGCGCGGCGTGAAGATCGTAACCGAGAACATCCTTCATTAACGTCGCGAATACCCCGGCGATTTCAATCGCGCCGAAGCGCGGCTGATTGGGTTTGAACGACAGTGTATAACCCGGCAGCGAAGGCGCAACGACGGTGAACGCATCGTTGGGATCGCCGCCATAGGCCGCCGGATTGGTCAGCATGGGGATGAGCTTGTGGAACTCCAAAATCGAACCCGGCCAGCCGTGGGACAACAGCAAGGGCATGGGCTTGGGTCCCACACCTTGCTCGTGAATAAAATGTAAATCGATGCCGGCAAGCGGCACGGTGTAGTGCTTAAATCGATTGAGCCGCGCCTCTTGCGCGCGCCAGTCAAAGCCGTCGCGCCAATAGCTCGTAGTTCCTTTAAGTAAGCAAGGCTGGTGCCGTATTGCCATTCCTCGCCGGGCGCCTGATCGGGCCAGCGGGTGCGGGCGAGGCGATCTTTAAGGTCACGAAGAATGTCGTCGGAGAATGCGATTTGAAACGGAGTGGGTTGCATCGGAGAAAATTAGGCGGCTGTGAGAATACATTAATTTTACACCGACAACAAGCACGGCGAGATCTGGACTTTTGCGAATACATCCCCATGTCGTTCCCGCGAAAGCGGGAACCCATACTGCGGTTGCGGTAGCGCAAGCACAATGGATCCCCGCCTGCGCGGGGATGACATGGGTGGTTTTGTTGCTGCGGCCGAGGCATTAACTCGGAATAAAACTCAACGGACTAATTAAACCGCACGTATTCGAAATCCGCAGCCTGATTATTGATACCGCGATCCGGCGGAGAGATCCAATTGGCGTATTTGCCCGGTTCCGTGACGCGACCCATCAACGAATGGATGTAGGCGCGGTCGTTCGCGGTCGGCAGCCAATTGGCCACATTCGCTTGCCACGCGCTGTCGTCGATGACCTGACCGTTGGGCGAAACGCGAACGCCCGCCGTAGATCCGATCTGGCGATTGAAACCTTTGTGCGGCACGGTGAGTTGGAAATCGATGCCGTGTTTTTGCATGACGCGATTCCAGCGGGTGACACCGGCGATGGTGTCGGCGATATAGTCGTCGCGCAGGCGTTCGTTGAGCGATGTCGCGGCGGCGACGGCGCGTTTGCCGATTTGCCCGTCGCTGACTTCGAGTATGTCATAACTCGCATCGCTCAATTGATGGTCGTCGTCGATGAGTTGTTCGTCGAAGCGGCCTTTCAGACCGGTGGTGTAAAACGTTGCCGCGTTGGAAGAAACGTCGGCGCCGAACAGATCGACCGTGACGCTAAAATGGAAATTTAAATATCGCTGCATGGTCGGCAGATCGATCACGCCTTGCTGCCTCACCGCCGCGGGATCGCTGACGCCGTGCTGCTTCATGATTTCGCAAGTGCGTTCGAGCACGCGGGTGATGCCGGTGATGCCCACGTACATGTGATGCGCTTCTTCCTTCAGCATGAATTTGGTGGTGCGCGCGAGGGGATCGAAGGCCGATTCGGTCATCGCCGATAACTGAAATTTGCCGTCGCGGTCGGTGAAAAATGTGAACATGAAAAACGATAACCAATCCGGCGTGCGTTCGTTGAATGCGCCCAAGATGCGCGGGTGGTCTTGATCGCCGGAGCGGCGTTCGAGCAGGCCTTCGGCTTCTTCGCGGCCATCGCGGCCGAAGTAGGCGTGGAGCAAATACACCATGGCCCAAAGATGGCGGCCTTCCTCGCAATTGATCTGAAACAGGTTACGCAAGTCGTACAGCGATGGGCAGGTCATACCCAAGTGACGCTGTTGTTCCACCGACGCCGGTTCCGTGTCGCCTTGGGTGACGATAATTCGGCGCAGGTTACTGCGGTATTCGCCGGGCACTTCTTGCCAGACGTCTTGGCCTTTGTGGTCGCCGAATAAAATTTTGCGATCTTGCTGACGAGGATTTAAAAAGATGCCCCAGCGGTATTCCGGCATGCGCACATAACCGAACTGCGCCCAGCCATCGGGCTCGACACTCACCGCGGTGCGCAGATACACATCGGCATTGCGGGAATCGACCGGACCCATGTCTTTCCACCAATCGAGGAAGCGTGGCTGCCAATGCTCCAAGGCGCGCTGCAGGGTTTTGTTGTCGGCTAGGTTGACGTTGTTGGGGATGACGTTCGCTGTAGTTGATGGACATAAAGACGATTCCTCGCGATGTTAAATTCGATCTCGATTAAATTGCGCTTTTTTTCCGCTGCCGAAAATTTTCAGCGCGCCGTGTTCGCCGACCGCGTTGGGCCGATTGAATATCCAGTTTTGCCAAGCGGAAAGTCGACCAAAGATGCGCGTCGCCATGGTTTCGTTGTTAAAGCGCAAACTCGCTTCCATGCCGGTGAGAGCATCAGGCGAGAGGCTGGCGCGCTCTTCGAAGGCGAGACGAATTTCATCGTCCCAATCGAGGTCGTCCGGTGTAACGGTAACTAAGCCGAGGGCGAGGGCTTGTTCCGCACCGAGTGGTTTGCCCATCGCGGATTGAATGGCGGCGAGCGGCTCGGTTTCGCCATAGAAGCGGGTATGTAAACGCGTTGTGCCTTGCACGTTAGGGTAGGGGCCGAAGTTCATAGGCGATAATTCGATATGCGGCGCGTTGGCATCGCCATCGGGTAAGTGCAACATGTAAGTACGGTCGGCGGCGAGGGCAAGCTCTAGTAACGTCCCGGCAAAACACGAGCCTTGATCGACGATAGCGAATAAGCTGCGCGATGAAACTTCTAATCGCGCCAACGTCCGGCGCAACATGGCTATCGTTTCCTTCACCAGCCACTGGTCGGAGAAGCGCTCCAGTACTTGATCGCAGCCCAGTACGCCAGCGCCGTCGCCGCGGGTTTTGAGTTCCCAGGTGCCTAGGGTGAGTTCGTTACTGCGCAGTAATAAAATCGCGTCGTCTAACTCCCGCGCCATTTTTAGCGGCCACCAATTCACGCCGGCGGCGACGATCGCGTCGATGCTATCGGGTTCGGCGCCTGTGGGCGCGGACACGGTTATCGTCGCCTTACGCTGCTCGCGATCGAAGCTGACGTCCACGGTTTCGTAGTGGTAGCCTTTTTCGTCGATGACGCGCTTGAGCGGTGTGAGTTCAATACCCTGTGCTGACTTGGGCCGCATACTTTGCCGCGCTAGTTCGTCAGCGCGTTTTTTTACGCTCGCTGCAAATTGCTGCGGCTTGGCATGGCCGTCTATCAACCGCCAGGCCAACGCTTTCTCAGCGCGCAAACCTTCGCTGACGGTACAAAAAATATCGGCGTGATCGCGCCGCACTTTGCGTTTATCGGTGAGGCGCGTGAGGCCTCCGGTGCCGGGCAGCACGCCGAGCAGCGGCACTTCCGGCAAACTCACGCTCGACGAACGATCGTCGATCAGCAATATCTCATCGCAGGCCAACGCCAACTCGTAGCCGCCGCCCGCGCACGCGCCGTTCACCGCGGCGAGAAACTTAATGCCGGAATATTGGCTGCTGTCCTCGATGCCATTGCGGGTTTCGTTGGTGAATTTGCAGAAGTTTACTTTCCAGGCATGGGACGAGAGCCCGAGCATATAGATGTTCGCGCCGGAACAGAAAATGCGATCTTTCGCGCTGGTCAAAATCACCGTTGCCACTTGCGGATGTTCGAAGCGGATGCGTTGCAGCGCGTCGTGCAATTCGATATCGACGCCGAGGTCGTAGGAATTAAGCTTCATCCGATAACCCGGACGGATGCCGAATTCTTCGTTGACATCGAGGGCGAGGGTGGCAATTCGGCCATCGACACTCAATTTCCAATGCCGGTATCGATCGGGATGGGTATCGAATGTTACCCAATCGGTACTATCGGTTTTCAAGTGCGCGTGGGCCAGGGGTGAATTCATCGACGCTCCTTATTTTGCAACCGCGATCTGTTTCAACAGCCGCAGACTTTGTTGCAGCGATAACTCGCTGGTATCAACGGTGTAATCGGCTTTTCCGTACAGTGCCGCGCGGCCGTTTAAAATTTGCCGCAAGTCTTCCATCGCGGCTTTGTTGCCGGCCATGGGGCGCATGTCGCCTTGGGCGATGACGCGGTTCATATGCTCCTCGGGCTTGGCCTTCAGCCACACCGTGTAGCACGCGGATAGCAACAGATCGAAGGTTGCCGATTCCGTCACGATGCTGCCGCCGGTGGCGATCACGACTCGCTCGTGGGAGTCGATGGTAGCTTCCAAGGCACGCCGCTCGAAGCGGCGGTAGCCGCCTTGGCCATAGAGTGAAAATAACTCGCTCAGTCCCATGCCCGCTAAGCGTTCTACTTCGCGATCGAGTTCCACGAACGGCCAATCCAGTTCCTTGGCCAGGCGCGCGCCCAGGGTTGATTTCCCGCCGCCGCGTAAACCGATCAGGGCAATATGCTGGCGCCGTTCTTGTTCTGCTTTGCCATACTGATGCACCAGCCGTTTGCGTAGCTCCGTTACGTCCGCTTCGGGCAGACGTTGCAACACTTGATTGATGACTTGCAACTCCGCTTGCAACGGACTTTCCTGCTGGAATAAGGAAGTGAGCGGAATATTTAACGCACCGGCAATTTGCTGCAATAATAAGACCGAAATATTGCCTTTGCCCGATTCGAGCTGCGCCAAATGCCGTTCCGAAACCTGCGAATGCAAAGCCAACATCTTGCGCGTCATGCCGCGCCGGGCACGCCAGGCCCGCACCCGTTGGCCAAGGGTTCTGAGAAACCCGCTATCGCTCGTATCCTTCTCGAATTCGGTTTGCAGCGGCTGAAAGATATCATCCGGCATGGGAATAATATGAAAAATAAATCATGTCTCTATGAAAAATGCATAATACTGCATAATTTACGTAACAACAAGCTCTCGTTCGATTTTTTGTGAAACAGAAAAATTCAACTTAGGCACGCTTGAAAGCCTTATCTGGCGCGGCTTTCCAGCCGGCACCGCCGCACAGGCAAGCTGGGAGCGGGTTCTGGCAATGCCGACGTTTGAATCTACGCCTGAGTTCCTAAAGTATTTTATTCAATTTATCCTGCAACTTATTCACTGAAAAACACTATTCAAAAATCCTCCATGGTTTTACTCGGATACCGCTAGCGGCTAAGAAAACCTTAATTGCATCATAGGGTTGTGTCCATCGAGCATTTGCATTACGCTCCGGAAATAAAGCTTTAGGCCCTCCTAAGCTGCCACAAACGACGAGCGCTGCCGTCGTGGCGCGAATGGCAATTTCAAATATAAAAAAACAGGCCCACTTCGACTGATCTGCCAAGTCGAGTATAAAGTTCGCCCACTAGCGTTTGAGCATTTGAGGCAGGACCTTAAGCGATAGAACTTCCCAATAACAAGGCTTTATGAACTAGGAGAGACGCTCATGGCAACGGAGATCAAACTGATCGCGCAACCGCGCGACGGTGGCGGTACACCCCAAACATTCGACTACAAACCCGGTGCGAAGCACGCCGCGGAATCGAAAAATCTCTACAAAGTCGTGGTTGACGGCAATTCAGAATTGCCGCCGGGCACGAAGATTGTCCGCAAAGGCAACTCGGTTGTATTTAACTTCCCCGATGGCACCAGTTTTGAAATCGACAATTGGTGTGGCGTAACCGATTCCCGTATAACCGACCTCACAAACGCCCAAGCCTATAGCAACGACGAAAGCGCCTACGTCAATGCCAAGGAAATCGAGTCCGGCGCTTGTATGATTTGGGGTGATGGCGGTCAGGCCGCCGCGGTGCTGGGAGATGGCGGCAGCTCGACGGCGGGCGCCGGCGCGGCGTCCGAGGGAAATAACTATGGCACGCTAGGGGTAATCGCCGGCGTTCTCGGTGTGGGTATCCTTGCGGCCGCGGCCGGGCATGGTGGCGATACCACTAACACGACCGTGGTGCCCAACCAGAACGATGCGCCGATGAATGTAGTTCCGACCACTGTTGATCGATTTGGGCACCGACTTCGAATCGAGCGCGGTCGATGGTCTGGTCGTCGCCGTGAACGATCCCGACGAAGGTACGCCCGACGACAACTTTAAACTCGAATCGGTGACGATCACGCGTGAATCCAGATCAAGGAAAGTTTCAAGTCACTCAGGCCAGCGGCGATCCCGTGGTGGTCACGGGCAACGATACCAATGACCTAAAGCTCGTCGGCACCCGAGTCGGACATTAATAATTTGTTGGAAACCCTCAAGTATATTGACACATTCCCGGTAAATCCAGGCGATCCAGTGCGCGATATCATCATTACCGTGACCAGCGTGGATAAGCAAGGCGCCACCGATACGGATCAAGTCACGCTGCGTGTACAGGGAATTGGCGGCTCCAGCGTCGGCGGCGGTGACCCCATTGGGATGACGGAACTCTTCTCCAACGACCCGACACCTGTTGCAGCATCGCGCGCGGCGCCGGCTAGTGTGTCGCTGGCAAGCCTAATCGGCGATCCCAACGATCCGGCTCAACAAGCCGGTTAATCCGGCGTAGCCGCTATCATCTAAGCTGGTGAAGGCGGCTGTGGCGCCTTCGCCAGCAGCCTTATCCCGTGCGGCTCTCAGGGCACCATGCTCTGGGGGCCGCACGGTTATTGACTCCTGGCGCGGTTGCTTCTAGGCGGTTGGGAACGCGCCGTAGGCCAGCCGATTATCGAGCGTTGTCCAAATGCAAAAATCTCCGATTTTTCAAATAATAACGGGCTAATTTTGTCTGATTTTTTCAATATTCTGCTACAGTTGTTCATCGCTAAAACCAAACCCGACTTGATGTTTCGACGACCGCTAGCGCAAATAATGAGTTTGGCTGTGCCGTTTCTTCTCGCCGTAGTTTGCGCCACGAGCGGCGTTAGCCGCGCCGACACGCTGTCGCAAGTAGTCGATCAGGTATTGAAGACGCACCCCAGGCTGAAGGCAGCGTTATCGAATGCGCGCTCGGTGAAATACGAAATCGAACAGGCCGAGGCGGGCAATAATCCCAAGTTCGGTTTGATCGCCGATCCCGGCCGCTCCTATAACCGCACGACGCGGGATTGGGGTGCCGCCGGCGATTTCGGCATGCGCGGAACTTATCTTTTGTATGACGGCAATCGCACCGACAACGAGATCGATCGTCAGCGTGCCCGCTATCTATCCGCCAGCGAACGCAGCAAGGTGACGGAGGACCAACTCGCCGCCGAGGTAAGCGATGCTTACATCGAGGTGCTCAAGCAAGTGCGGTTGGAACAGTTGGCGGCGTCTAACGTCGACGCGCACACGGACTTATACGAAAAAACTCAAGAAATCGTGAAGCTCGACAAGGGCCGCGCGTATGATTTGACTCAAGCTGGGGCTCGCCTGCAGCAAGCCAAAGTTACCCTGTCGTCGCGCCGAGGGTTGATGGAGGAAGCACGTTCTTTTCTGGTGGATCTCGCCGGTTTTCAGCCGCGGGATCTGGTGATGCCGGCCGATCCCGGCAAAGCGATTCCGCCGACGCAGCGGGCGGCGCTGGATCAACTGGATCTGCATCCTGCCCTAAAAGCAGCGCAAGCGGAAATCGAAACCGCACGGCGTGCGTCCGACATCGCGGCGGCTTGGTACAAGCCCCGGGTCGATTTGCAGGGGACGATCAACAGCCCGGAAGACTTCCAGGGCGATCGCGATTATCTTAAAGGTTACGATGTGCGTTTCGCCATGCAGTGGAATCCGTTCGATGGCGGCGCGGGCCGCGCGGGTTCACAAGCTGCGGCCGAGCAATTGAACGCGGCGAAAGACAACACCGATTCAGTTCGCCGCGATTTGTCCAACGAAGTCACGCGCTTTTGGTCGCAAATCGAAACGCGGCGCAACCGCATCGGCGCGTGGGACGATCTGGTCAAACAAAACGCCAGAGTCCGCGATGCCTATTGGCAGCAATTCAAGATTGGAAAACGTTCGATGTTGGATCTGTTAAATGCCGAGAACGAGTTGTTCCAAACCAAGTCGAGCGCTGAAACCGATCGCATGGAGTTGTTGCAATCCCAGTATCGTTTGCTGGGCGGGTTAGCGCAGTTGACGCACTGGCTGGGTGTGTCGAAATCGCCCGCGACTATGCCATCGGCGCCGCGCGGCTCGCCCAAGCCCGCCGTGAAATAACAGGAATCCGCCATGGCTGCCGAACCGTCCTATATCCATAACGCCAATCGACAGTTTCGTTCCGACCGAGGCGACGCGCTGTTGACTGCGTTTTCTTTGCTGTTACAGCACTACGGCATTACCAAGAGCGAGGAAGCGTTGCTGTCCGGGCTGCCGGTGAAAGATCGGGTTACGCCGGATCTGTTAGTTCGTATCGCCGACGCTAATAACTGCAAAGCCACGGTCAAGCAGCGCGGCCTTCAGGAAATATCGGACCTGTTGCTGCCGGTGTTGTTGATGTGTGCTGATAACCAAGCCTGTGTGCTGCTCAAGCGGCTGGACGATAAGCGCGCCGTGGTGCTGCTGCCGGAAACCGGCATGCAGGAAGTAGTGGTCGATCTCGCCGATATCCGCGAGCAGTACACCGGGCAATGTTGCTTCGTCAAACCGGAATTGAAGCCCGACGAGCGCACCGGCATCGAGGTAAGGGAAGCGCCGGGCCATTGGTTCTGGAGTACGTTGTGGCGCTATAAAGCCTATTACATCGAAGCCGGTCTTGCGGCGGTGCTGATCAACGTGCTGGCGCTTGCCGGAACGTTTTTCACCATGAACGTTTACGATAGGGTGATTTCCAATCAGGCCTATGTCACCCTGTGGACGCTTGGCGACGGGCGTGGCCATCGCGCTGACGTTCGAATTCATCGCGCGCATTTTGCGCAGTTGGCTGATCGATAACGCCGGCAAGAAAGCCGATCTCGTGCTCGGCGCAAACGTGTTTCGCCATGCGCTCATGTCGCGCTTGGAATATCGCGCTGCGTCTGCCGGCGCGTTCGCCAATAACTTGCGCGAGTTCGAATCTCTGCGGGATTTTGTCACCTCCGCGACCCTGGTTGTCATCACCGATCTGCCTTTCCTATTTTTATTCATCTGGGTGATCTCCATGATCGCCGGGCCGTTGTTCTGGGTGCCGCTGCTCGCGATACCCGTGATGGTTATCGTGGCGGGCCTGGCGCAAATACCGTTGGCGCGCTACGTCAACGAGAACATGCGCGAATCGTCGCTGAAACACGGATTGTTGGTCGAGGCCGTCGAAGGCGGCGAAACCATCAAGGCCTTGCGCGCGGAAGGATTCATGCAGGGGAAATATGAAATGTCCAGCGCGCTGACAGCGCGCACGGCGATGAAAAGCCGCCTGGTGACAAGTTTCGTGCTGAATTTTGCCTACGTGGTGCAATCGCTTTGCACGGTGATCATGGTGGTGTGGGGCGTTTACATCATCGGCGAGGGCAAGCTCACCATGGGTGCGCTGATCGGCTCAGTGATCTTGTTGGGCCGCGCCATGGCGCCCGTCAGCAGCATTACCGGGCTTGCCGTGCGTTTCCAACAGGCTCGCAGCGCATTATCGATGCTGAATAAAGTCATGGCCACGCCGTCCGACCGCGAGGTGGGGCGCAACTATCTGCACAAACCTAAACTCGCCGGCAATCTCTCGGTGAAAGACCTCGCGTTCAGCTACGGCAAAGACCTGCCGCTGGCGGTCAACGGCTTGGAGCTGCAAATCGTACCGGGCGAACACATAGCCGTATTGGGCCGCATCGGCAGCGGCAAATCGACCTTGCTCAAGCTTATGTCGGGTTTGTATCGGCCGACGAAAGGAAGCGTCACCGCCGATGGCGTGGACATTCAGCAAATTGAGCCCGCGGACCTGCGCCGCAATATTCTTTATGTCAGCCAAGAAGCGCGTTTGTTTTACGGCACCTTGCGCGAGAATTTGAAGGCGGGGAATCCGCGGATCGACGACGACACCATGGTAAGGATTGCGACGGCATTTGGCGTCCATTCTTTCGCCGCCGCCCATCCGCGCGGTTACGATCTCATGATCGGCGAGCAGGGTGTCGGCCTTTCCGGTGGCCAGCGCCAAGCGGTGGCGCTGGCGCGCGCTGTGCTCACGGATCCTGCCATCCTGCTGCTTGACGAACCCACCAGCGCCATGGATAACGGCACGGAACAAACGGTCATGCAGGCGTTGCTGCAATTCGGACAAGATCGAACCATCGTGTTCGTCACGCACAAAATGCAACTGCTGAATTTTGTCGAGCGGGTGATCGTGATAGATGGGGGGGTGCGGGTGGCGGATGGTCCGAAGCAATTGGTCATGCAGGCCTTGAGCGATGGGCGAGTGAAGGGTATAGCTAAGCCCGCCGCAGTCGGGAAGACCGAATAATGGCGCTGCTGAATCTCACCCGTTCAGCGAGCAGCGATGACATGCTGTATATGCGCGACATGCATCAAGCCATGGTCGCGGAAAAACAAAATGTGATCGGCATTACCTTGATTCTGCTGTTAGCGTGTTTAGCGGCAGGACTTTACTGGGCCAGTCACTATCAATTGGAAGAGATTACCCGCGGCAACGCTAAAGTGATTCCATCCAGCCGCGAACAAATCATTCAGAGCTTGGAGGGCGGGATACTTTCGGCGATGATGGTGAAAGAAGGCGACATCGTCAAGCAGGGCCAGCCGCTGTTGAAAATCGATCCCACTAAAGCCAAAGCATTTTATCAAGAGGGACAAAATAAGGCGCTCGCGCTGAGGGCAACGGCCGCCCGCTTGCGCGCGGAGGCTCGCGGTATCCCGCTGAAATTTAGCGCCGATGTAAAAAAGCTTCCGGAGCTCGTCGCCAACGAAACCAACACCTATCAGGCAAAACGCAAAGGGGTAGAACAAAGCATCGCAACGATTAGGCGCAGCAAAGAACTCATCGGCCGCGAACTCGCCATGACCGAACCGATGGCGGCAAAGGGCTTGGTGTCGGAGATCGAATTATTGCGCATGCGCCGTCAGTACAACGACCTCGAGTTACAAATTCAGGAGCGCTTCAACAAATACCGCGCCGATGCCGCCAATGAGTTAATCAAAGTGGAATCGGAACTTTCCCAGACGACGGAAAATGTCGGCGCGCGGCAGGATCTGGTGAAGCGCACCACCATCAACGCACCGTTGCGCGGCACGGTGAAAAATATCCGCATGAACACCATAGGCGGCGTGGTTCAGCCGGCGCAAGACATTATGGAAATCGTGCCGCTGGAAGATCGATTGTTAGTGGAAGCGAAAATACGGCCTCACGACGTTGCGTTCTTGCATCCTGGCCTGCCGGCGACGGTCAAAATCAGCGCGTACGACTACAGTATTTACGGTGGCCTCGAAGGCGAGATCGAACTCATCAGTCCCGATACGCTGCGCGAAGAGCGCAAGACCGAAGAGGAAAACTATTATCGCGTACTAGTGAGAACTAAAAATTCCACGCTCAGCAATAACGGAAAAGAACTCCCGATCATCCCCGGCATGACCGCCAGCGTCGAAATTCGCACCGGCGAAAAGAGCGTGCTCGATTACATCTTGAAGCCGGTGTTGAAGGCGAGAGAGGCGATGCGCGAGCGGTAAGCCAGGAGCCGCCGTGTAGCTTGATCCGTGGCAAGGCATGGCTGTGAGAGGTAATATCCATGCGGTTCTTCAGAGGGTAGGGTGCGCACGGCGCACGCGGATTCATCCTTCCGCATATTCGCTGACCGCTCCAGGCACGATACTTCCGCCGCATAGGGCAATAGTTGATTGGCGTGCGCGTTGCGCTCCCTACGCCTGCACTTAAAGAAACTTCCATTTCACAAATATTGCTACCGCGACTGGCGGCAAGAATATCAATAGGAAGATCGGTAGTTCTTCCTGGAACGAGTATCCTGCTTTGGACACGCCAACCCACATGTTTGCCGCGGCTAACACAAACCAAGTGCCGATAAACGCCGCAGTGGCTACCCTCCGCGACGAAGCGCTGGCGCCAGATACGAGTTTTGCGATTCCAAGGTACACCGCCCAGAGGACAAAGCCTCCTACAAGAATGATCACTGTGCGCATCGATTGCTCTTCATTGCACGTTTCGAATAAAAATTGTGGACGTAGGGTACGCATCGCGCACGCCGAATAACTACTTTACGGCGTGCGCATCAAAAGTGTACGACGTGTAAATTTCAGATTGGTCGGCACGTTGTAAAGACGACAAGACCGCGTGCGCGTTGCGCACCCTACGCTTGCTGTGAGTGTCATTTACTGAATTTCCGTATCGCATACGTCGCCGTGGACCTGTGCAAATGGCCGGGTTGACAAACCAGAAAAAGCCATCGCGCTTCGATTCAACGCCAACGTTTTTCCCTGGCGAAGTCGACGTCGCGCTAGACCGCCACGATCCACTTTCCTGCAACCTCGAAAACGAGATATTTTGAAATTGGATAACGTAGCAGGACAAAAGACTTGTCAGCAATTTTTTGGATTGTCAGCATGGCAGTGCTCGATATCACGCCCAGAAATCGGCATGGCATGGCCGGATAAAAGTTTGGTCGTCTTGCCTGCGGCATGAGCGCGCAACGCGTTATCTGCTAATGCATCAAGTCAACCTGCTTTTACGTCCGCTTCAAACTGGCGCTCCCAATCCTGGGCATCGAGATTTCGGCGAACCAACGACGCAACTCGGCAAGCTCTTCCGGGGAGAGCGATGTGATTTCGCGTTCTAGAATTTCCACTCGGCTCATAGCAAACCTCGCTTTTGTTACCAACATTATACGCACGACGCCGTCTTTTTAAAGTATGTCAAGCTGCCTAATGTTGGGCTTCGTTCCTCAGCCCAAGCTACAAATGCGTCTGCTATTTCTTCGGCACATAAAGATCGGTAATCGTCCCCTCGGCCATTTCCGCCGCCATCGCAAAGGTTTCCGACAACGTCGGATGGGGTGGATGCTCAGGCCGATGTCTTCCGCGTCCGCGCCCATTTCTAGTGCGAGGACTGCTTCTGCGATTAACTCACCGGCATTGACGCCGACGATGCCGGCGCCGAGGATGCGTTTGGTTTTCTTGTCGAATAATACTTTGGTCAGGCCTTCGTCGCGCGCGGTGCCGAGGGCGCGGCCGCTGGCGGCCCAGGGGAAGACGGCTTTGTCGTATTCGATGCCGGCGGTTTTTGCTTCCGGTTCCGACATTCCCATCCACGCAATTTCCGGATCGGTGTACGCGACGTTGGGGATGGTCTTGGCGTCGAATGCCGCTTTGTGGCCGGCGATGACTTCGGCGGCGACTTTCGCTTCGTGGGTGGCTTTGTGCGCGAGCATGGGTTCGCCGACGATATCGCCGATGGCATAGATACCGGGGACGTTGGTGCGCTGTTGCTTATCGACGGGAATGAAGCCGCGCTCGTTGACGGTGACTCCGGCCGCTTCCGCGTTGATCAGTTTGCCGTTCGGACGGCGACCGACGGCGACAAGGATGCGATCGTAAACTTGCGGTTCCGGCGCTTGCTCGCCTTCGAAATGAGCTTTCAAGCCTTCCTTCGCCGCTTCGATTTTGGTGACTTTTGTTTTGAGATAAATCTTCTCGTAGCGCTTTTCGATGCGTTTCGCCAGAGGCTTGACGATGTCCGGATCGGCGCCGGGAATAAGCTGCGGCATCAATTCCACCACACTCACTTTCGAGCCGAGCGCTTCATATACCGTTGCCATTTCCAGGCCGATAATGCCGCCGCCGATAATCAACATGCGCTTGGGCACATCGGCGAGTTCCAACGCATCGGTGGAATCCATCAAGCGCGGGTCGTCCCAGGGAAAGCCCGGCAGCTTCACCGCTTGCGAGCCGGCGGCGATGATGCAATGGTCGAATGACAACGTCTTCACGCCGTCTTTGGTTTCGATGCTGAGCGACTTGGGCGTCGCAAATTTCGCCGTACCTTGAATGACGGTGACCTTGCGTTGTTTGGATAATCCACTCAAGTCCTTTGGTCAATCGGCCAACGACTGATTCCTTGAATTTGCGCACCTCCGGCAAATCGATTTTGGGTGCGCCGAAGGTAACGCCATGATGAGCAGCATCGGCTGCGTCGGCGATCACTTTCGCCGTGTGCAGTAACGCTTTCGACGGAATGCACCCAACGTTAAGGCACACGCCGCCCAGGGTTTCATAACGCTCGATGAGCGTTACTTTCTTGCCGAGATCTGCGGCGCGAAATGCAGCAGTGTAACCGCCGGGGCCGGCGCCCAACACCACAACTTCTGCATCGAAATCCGCGCTGGGTTTCGCGCTCGGCGCCGCCGCGACTGGCGCAGGCGGCGCCTGGGGAGGCGCATCCTGCTTGGCTGCTGGCGATGCTGCCGCGGGCGCGGGATTTTTGGTTTGAGCAGCCGCGTCGAGCGTGAGTATGAGCGAACCCTCTGATACTTTGTCGCCCAATTTCACTTTCATTTCTTTCACGACACCCGCGACGGTGGTCGGCACTTCCATCGTCGCCTTGTCCGATTCCAACACGATCAACGATTGCTCGGCCTTCAATGTGTCGCCGGGTTTGACTAGTACTTCGATGATTTCGATGTCTTTGAAATCGCCGATGTCGGGGACTTTTATTTCAATGGGAGTAGGCATTTTTTTAGGGGCTAGAGGTTAGGGGCTGGGGGCTAGTTTTTTTGGGGCTAGAGGCTAGGGGCTTGCGATTGGTTGGTTTTTACTAGCCCCTAGTCCCTAGCCTCTAGCCCCTGAATTTTAGAGAACGAGTCGCCGTATATCCGTCAACGCGCCGTTCAAAAACGTAATGAAGCGCGCGCCGAGAGCGCCGTCGACGACGCGATGATCGTAGGATAGCGACAACGGCACGATGAGGCGCGGTACGAAGCTTTCTTTGGCGGCGTTCCACACCGGCCGCATGTTCGAGCGGCCGACGCCCAGGATGGCGACTTCTGGTGCGTTGATAATGGGCGTGAAGTGGGTCCCGCCTATGCCGCCCAGGCTAGAGATGCTGAACGTGCCGCCTTGCATGTCCGTGGGTTTGAGTTTGCCTTCGCGGGCGAGGGCGGAGAGTTCGCCGAGTTCTTTGGCGATGGCCATGACACCTTTTTGGTCGGCGTTTTTAATCACAGGGACGACCAGGCCATTCGGCGTGTCGGCGGCGAAACCGATGTGGTAGTAATTTTTCAGGATTAGGTTTTCGCCACCGCGATCTAGGGAGCTGTTGAACTCGGGAAATTTTTTCAGCGCAGCGATGGCGGCTTTGATGATGAACGCGAGTGGCGTGAGCTTTACGCCTTGCTTCTCGGCATCGGGACCCTGCGCTTTGCGGAAGGCTTCCAGCTCGGTCAAGTCGGCTTCATCGAACTGAGTGATGTGCGGGATTGCGAGCCAATTGCGATGCAGCGCGGGACCGGAAATTTTCTTGATGCGCGACAACGGCGCAACTACTGTCGGACCGAATTTAGTGAAGTCTACGTTCGGCAGATCCGGCAGGTTGGGCGCGAAGTTGACGCTGGTTGCCGTGCCGCGGCTCGTTGCTGCGCCACCACCGGCGATCGCCTGTTTGACGAAGCCTTGGACATCTTCTTTGGTGATGCGGCCCTTCACCGCGGTGCCGGTCACTGCATTCAAATCCACGCCGAGTTCGCGCGCGAATTTGCGAACGGACGGGCTGGCGTGGGGATTGCCCTCGGAACTCATCACTGGGGCGGAGGAGGGTTGTGGTGGCGGCCCAACGGCGGTTCGACCGGGATCGAACGCGGGCGCCGGAGTAGCGGCCGGCGCTTCTTTTACCGGGGGTGTCGCGACTGCGGCGCGTTCGATGGCTACTTGCGCGGCGGCTTTGGCTTGCTGCTCCGCCGCGGCCGCTTCGAGCATCATGATCGTTGTGCCTTGGGAAACTTTGTCGCCGACTTTGACTTTCATTTCTTTCACTGTACCGGCGGAAGGCGAGGGGATTTCCATGGTTGCCTTGTCGGATTCCAGAACTAATACGCTGGCTTCGCTTTGCACGGTGTCGCCGGGTTTCACTAACACTTCGATGATTTCTACATCTTTAAAATCACCGATGTCGGGCACTTTTACTTCGACCAAGTTGCTCATGAATTTTCCGTAGAAATTTTAGAAGTTCTGAATGCTTCGCATTATAGGGGGATTTGAGTCCGACGGTGTTTTGTGCGTGTCCACGTAAGCATTGTGCTGACCCTCACCCTAGCCCTCTCCCGCGCGGCGGGAGAGGGGATGTCCCGTTGCTCGCATCTCACCGCATCTATACCAACCGTGGATTATCCTTTTCCGGATCGATGCCATACTTTTTGATCGCATCGCTTACCACGCTATGTTTGATCGTGCCTTCATCGGCCAACGCTTTCAGCGCGGCGAGTGTCACGAAATGGCGATCGACCTCAAAAAATTTACGCAACTGCTGACGGCTATCGGAACGACCGAATCCGTCGGTGCCTAACGCGACGTAGCGGCCGGGCACATATTCGCGTATCTGATCGGCGTAGGTTTTCATATAGTCGGTGGCTGCAATGGCAGGCCCAGCTTGCTTTTCCAGGCATGCTGTCACGTAAGGCAAGCGTGCTGGGCTTTCCGGATGCAGCATGTTCCAGCGCGAGCAATCAAGCGCCTCGCGGCGTAGCTCGTTAAAGCTGGGCGCGCTCCAAATATCCGAATCCACGCCCCAATCTTTTTTCAGTAATTCGGCGGCGGCAATCACTTCGCGAAAGATGGTGCCCGACCCGAGCAACTGCACGCGCGGTGATTTCGATTTCGCGGCGCCCGCCCGGAATAGATACATGCCTTTGATAATGCCCTCTTCCGCACCTTTCGGCATTTCCGGATGAACATAATTTTCGTTCATCAGCGTCAGATAATAAAAAATATTTTCCTGCCGTTCGTACATGCGGCGCATGCCGTGGTGGATGATCACCGCGACTTCGTAGGAGAAAGTCGGATCGTAGGAAATGCAGTTGGGAATAAACGACGCGTGTAGATGACTTTGACCGTCTTGATGCTGCAAGCCTTCGCCATTCAACGTCGTGCGCCCCGCCGTGCCGCCAAGCATGAAACCGCGCGCTTGAATATCGCCCGCAGCCCAAGCCAAATCGCCGATGCGCTGAAAGCCGAACATCGAATAATAAATGTAGAACGGAATCATGTTGACGCCGTGGTTCGAATACGCGCTCGCCGCCGCGATCCACGACGACATGGCGCCGGCTTCGTTAATGCCTTCTTCCAAGATCTGGCCGGCTTTGTCTTCGCGGTAATAGAGCAATTGATCTTTGTCCACCGGCGTATAGAGCTGGCCTTGCGAGGAATAAATGCCGAGGGTGCGGAACAAGCCTTCCATGCCAAAAGTGCGCGCTTCGTCGGGCACGATGGGCACCACAAACTTGCCGACTTCTTTGTCGCGCGTGAGCATGGTGAGCATGCGCACGAAGGCCATGGTGGTGGAAATCTCGCGCTCGTCCGTGCTCTTGAGCAGCACCTCGAAGGTTTCCAGCGGTGGAATTTTCAAGGCCGGCGCAGTCTGGCGGCGCGAGGGCAAATAGCCGCCGAGAGCTTTGCGATGCTCTTTTAAATAAACGATGATCGGATCATCGTCGGCTGGTTTATAGAACGGCACCTCGGCGATCTTATCGTCGGGAATCGGCACGTTGAAACGATCGCGAAATTTCTTCAGCGCCTCCAGATCCATTTTCTTTTGTTGGTGCGTGGTGTTTTTCGCTTCGCCGATGGCGCCCATGCCGTAGCCTTTGACGGTTTTGGCGAGGATGACCGTCGGTTGGCCTTTGTGTTTGGTCGCCGCCGCATAGGCGGCGTAGATCTTGTGCGGATCGTGGCCACCGCGATTGAGGCGCCAAATATCTTCGTCGGTCATGCGCGACACCAGCTCCAACGCCTTCGGATGCTTACCGAAAAAATGTTTACGCACATAGGCGCCGTCGTTGGCCTTGTAGTTTTGATACTCGCCGTCGACGGTTTCTTCCATGATGCGCTGGAGAACACCGTCCTTGTCCCGGGCGAGAAGCGGATCCCAATAGGATCCCCAAATCAGCTTAATTACATTCCAGCCGGCGCCACGAAAATCGCATTCCAATTCCTGGATGATTTTGCCATTGCCGCGCACCGGACCGTCGAGGCGCTGCAAGTTACAGTTCACCACGAAGATAAGATTGTCGAGGTTTTCCCGCACCGCCAGGCCGATGGCGCCCAGAGATTCCGGCTCGTCCATTTCGCCGTCGCCGCAGAAACACCAGACTTTGCGATTATCGGTATTGGCAATCCCGCGATTGTGGAGATATTTCAGGAACCGGGCCTGATAAATCGCCATCAAGGGACCCAATCCCATGGAAACGGTGGGGAATTGCCAGAAATCCGGCATCAGCCAAGGGTGGGGGTAAGAGGTAACACCTTTACCGTCCACATCGCGGCGGAAATTGCTCAATTGTTCTTCCGTCAGGCGACCTTCTAAGAATGCCCGGGCGTAGATGCCGGGTGCAGAATGTCCTTGAAAGTAAACCAGGTCGCCGCCGTGGTTTTCACTCGGGGCGTGCCAAAAATGGTTGAAGCCGACACCGAACAGCGTACCAACAGACGCAAAACTAGCGATATGGCCGCCCAATTCGTCATCGCCTTTATTGGCACGAACCACAATGGCGAGGGCGTTCCAACGGCAAATGGAGCGGATACGCTCTTCGATGGCGGCGTCGCCCGGCGAGCGCTCCTCCATTTGTGGCGGGATGGTGTTGATGTAAGCGGTGTTCGCGCTGTAGGGTATAAACGCTCCCGAACGACGAGCCTTGTCAGTGAGTAGTTCCAGCAGATAATGTGCTCGTTCCGGGCCTTCGCGCTCAATAACCGCGTCTAGCGCCTCCAGCCACTCCTGGGTTTCGCTCTGATCAAAATCCGGTACTGCAGCCATAGATCCTCCTAAAGACCCCTATTGGTCGGCGTCCTGTAGCGTGAAAAGCCATTACAATCAAATTTTTGCAGGGTTGCATTAGACTTTTGTTGAAAAAACATACAGATTTGAGATAAACTAAAGTTAAATATGAAATAGTTACATTAAAGGTTTATTAATCTTAGAGAAAACAGGCTACGTCTAAGGTTAAAGAAGCTTGATAACAGCCGCCTCGCAAGCGCGGTCGCATTAGATAAAGGAATTCATGATGGCAACTCCATGGGTTCCATGACGTGCCTGGAAAGATTTAAATCGGTTGCCGTATTATAAAAATTTTGCTCCCTCACGGGAAGCGTTTGTTTGAAGTTTGATTGGAAATTGCGGATTTTTTGGGTATTTTTCACATCGCAATCCGCGGTTGGGTTGTTGATATTTAAATTACGGGTTCGTGCCAAGAATGACAATGAGCAGTGCAATCGAAATCGTAAGCAAGACGGATCCAGGTAAGGTTCGTTCCCACAATGAAGATTTTGTCGCACACGAAAGCGAAACGGGTGTGGTGCTGTTAGCGGATGGCATGGGCGGTTATAACGCAGGCGAAGTCGCTAGCGGCATGGCTGCGCGTATTATTGTCGAGGGGCTTAGTCATACTTGGCGGGCGCTAACCTCCAGCAAGCGCGCTATTCCCGAAAGTGCGAGCGTTGCGGGTTATTCGATCCAGGAACAAGTGGAGCGAGCAAATTGGGCGATTTTCGAGAAAGCCCAAAACGAGCCGCAATGCGCCGGCATGGGAACCACCTTGGTGGTGGGGCTTTTTTACGACAATCGTCTTACGGTCGGACATATCGGGGATTCCCGCATGTACCGGCTACGCGGAGAGAACTTGGAGCAGATCACCAAGGATCATTCGCTGCTGCAGGAGCAGGTAGATAGTGGGCTTATCAGCAAGGAAGATGCGCGTAAATCGCGCAACAAAAATTTGCTGACCCGGGCATTGGGGATCGATCCCAAGGTCGCGGCGGACGTCAGCAGCTTTGACGTGTTGCCCGGCGACATGTATCTGCTGTGTTCCGATGGCTTGAACGACATGGTCGACGATGAAGAAATTCGGCTGACCTTACTGACTTTGCAATCGAATTTAGCGTTAGCGGGGGAGCAGTTGGTGGTGTCCGCTAACGACAACGGGGGGCGGGATAACATCTCCGTCGTGTTGGTAAAAGTGTTACAAGCCTTCCCCGCGACGCGCGGCTGGATGGCACGACTCAAGTCCTGGTTTAGTTTACGAGGAAATTAATATGGCGGGGAAACTGGTATTAAGTCTCGACGGTGCGGTTCTAGGGGAATATCCCCTGGGCAAGGAACGAATTCTGATCGGGCGTAAGCCGCATAACGATATTCAAATCGATAATCTTGCGGTAAGCAGCGAACACGCGGCCGTCATCACCATCCTGAGCGATTCTTTCATGGAAGACCTCGGAAGTACTAACGGCACGCTGGTTAACGGCCAAATGGTGAAGAAGCATTTTCTCCAGAATGGCGACGTAATCGAGCTGGGCAAGCACAAACTCAAGTATTTAAACGATACGCCGAGCGCGACGACCGCGGAAGACTTCGAAAAGACCATGGTGATGCGCCGCCCGATGACCGCTGCCGCGCCGGTTGTGGCCGAAATGCCCGTCGGCGGGGATACCTTAGTGGGTAAGCAAAACTTTACCGGAACCGCGACCCAACGTCCGCCGGTGATGACGGCGGCACCGGCTGCAGTCGCTGCCGCGCCGGCTGTGGCAACCAACGCGTCGATACAAATTCTCAGCGGCGGCAGCGCCGGTCGGGTGATGGAATTGACCAAAACCTTAACCACGCTCGGCAAGCCCGGCGTGCAAGTGGCGGTAATCACCAAGCGGCCCACTGGCTACTTCATTACCCATGTCGAGGGCGCAAAGTTTCCGATATTGAATGGCGTAAATTTGAGCTCTCAGGCCCAACCATTGGGGGACCACGATATCATCGAGATTGCCGGAATCAAGATGGAATTTTTCTTTAGTCCGATCGCTTAGCCGCGGCGGTTAAGCCCATGAGGCTCGAGGTCCTCGGCTGCAGCGGCGGTATCGGGGGCGCGCTGCGCACCACGGCATTACTAGTCGATCACGACATCCTGATCGATGCCGGAACCGGCGTGACCGATCTTAGTCTAGAGCGAATGTCGCTTATCAATCATGTATTCCTAACCCACTCCCATTTGGATCATATCGCGGCGATTCCCTGGCTAGTGGATACGGTTGGCAGCGCACGCAGCCAACCTTTGGTGGTGCATGCACTGGACGCTACGATTCGAACCCTCAAGGATCACATTTTCAACTGGCGGATCTGGCCGGACTTTACGCGAATACCCAATCCCGAGCATCCGTATTTGCGCTTTGAGTCGATGACCACAGGGGCGGAAATCAGCCTGGCGGGACGGCTATTTGTCGCGTTTCCAGCAAATCACGTGGTGCCGACCGTGGGATATCGCATCGATAGCGGTCGCCAAAGCTTGATTTTTAGCGCCGATACAGCCTCGAACGACCGTTTGTGGCAGGTCGCCAATCAGTGCGGAAATTTGCGCTATTTACTCATAGAAACAGCGTTCTCGAATCGTGATCGCCCTATTGCCGATGCGTCAAAACACTTATATCCCAACCAGTTAGCGGCTGAACTCAAGAAATTCACCGGTCAAGCCGAAATCTATATTACCCACATGAAACCTGGGGAAGAGGAAGAAATCATGGCTGAAATTGCTGTTGCCGTGTGCGGGCGGCAACCTCAACGCCTGGCCCAGGGACAGATATTTGAGTTTTAAGTGTATTGAACGGAATGAGCGATGAGGGCAAAGCCGCAATAATCGATGCCGGTCGATTAGGATTCCAGTTCGGTTTAAGGCGAGTAACAAACATTTACCGGGCTTCCTTATTTGTTTCTTTAATTGAGCAACTTTAGAATCTGTTAACAATCATTAAATGTCTTGTGTTGAATTACAGAACGACTATGCTATCGCGTCTGACTGCCTAACGTAGGGTGAAGATGAGCGCTGTATTGGAGCCAAAACAAGTAGGACCTAGTAGCAACTCGAATTCGAGTGCACGCTCCGATTTCGCCAAGAAGTTGCAAAACATCGGCGATCGGGCCTTGGCGGCGACGACCCTCGACGACTTGATGACCGAGCTCAGCAAGGAAATCAGCGAATTATTCGAAGCCGATCGTCTGACGGTTTACACCATTACTGAAGATAAAGCCTCGTTGATTTCTCGGGTTAAAACGGGCCTTACCTCGTTTAAAGATCTCAAACTACCCATTACCGAAACCAGCGTCGCGGGTTACTGCGCGTACCACAAGGCAGTGTTCAAAGTTAACGACGTCTACGACGAAGCCGAGCTAAAAAAATATAATCCGCGGTTACATTTTCTAAAAGAAGTCGATCGCCGTACCGGTTATCGCTCCAAACAAATGCTGCTGGCACCGGTGCTCAGCAGCGACGAACGACCGCAACTGCTGGGCGTGTTGCAGCTTATCAATACGACCACGGGAACGCCTTTTCCAGATGGAGATCTTGCGAAAGTATCCGACTTGGCCAAGGTATTGGCGACGGCGTTTCGGCCGCGTCAATTGTCGCAACAGATCGGAACCAAATACGACTTTCTGGTCAGCGACAATGTGATCTCCGCCGGCGAATTGGATTTGGCCGTTCGTTCCGCCCGACGCAAAAACACCGATATCGAAGATGTATTGATCGAAGAATTTCAGATCAAGTCCTCCATTATCGGGCAGGCTTTAGCCAAGTTTTTCCAGGTCAAGTACGAGCCGTACCGCTCTGACCGCATTAAATCCATGGATCTATTGCGTAACATCAAGCGCGAATACGCGGCGAGCGCTCAGTGGATACCCATCGAGGAAAACAAGGATGGTTTGATCGTAATGACGACCGATCCGGAGAAAATTCGGGCGTCCCATGTCGCGCGTAACGTGTTCCCAAAACATAAGCTCGTGTTCGCTGTCACTACGCAGCGGGAATTTGTTCAGACACTCGATCAATTTTTCTCCGATGGCTCGACCGGTGGCGGCACCATCGACGAGATGCTGTCTACCATGGACCAGGACCTCGGTGACGACGGGTCAGTAGGAGCCGAAGACGTATCCGCCGCGTCCGATAACGAGCTGGTTAAGTTCGTCAACAAGGTGATTATCGATGCCTACAACCAGGGTGTATCCGATATTCACATCGAACCTTACCCCGGCAAGAATAAAACCGAGATTCGCTTCCGCAAAGATGGCTCGCTAATGCTCTACACCGAGGTGCCGGCAAGCTATCGGGCGCCGCTGGTTACTCGTCTTAAAATTATGTGCGATCTGGACATTTCCGAGCGGCGGAAACCCCAGGACGGCAAAATCAAATTCAAGAAGTACGGCCCGTTGGATATCGAATTGCGCGTAGCGACGATCCCTACCGCCGGTGGGCTGGAAGATGTGGTCATGCGGATTCTGGCGGCCGGCGAACCGTTACCGCTGGACAAGCTGGGCTTGTCGAAGCGCAATGAAGAAAATCTCAAGAAAGTAACCAGTAAGCCGTACGGTTTGTTTTTCTGTTGCGGCCCGACGGGTTCCGGTAAAACGACTACGTTACACTCGGTTTTGAAGCACATCAATACGCCGGACACCAAAATTTGGACCGCGGAAGACCCTGTCGAGATCACGCAAAAGGGCTTGCGCCAAGTACAGATGAATAACAAAGCCGGCCTGAATTTTGCTACTGCCATGCGCGCGTTCTTGCGTGCGGATCCAGACGTTATTATGGTCGGCGAGATGCGCGACAAGGAAACAACGCAGATCGGGATTGAAGCTTCGTTGACCGGTCACTTGGTATTTTCCACCTTGCATACCAACAGTGCGCCGGAAAGTATTATTCGTCTCCTAGATATGGGCATGGACCCGTTTAATTTCGCCGATGCAATCCTCGGCATTCTTGCGCAACGCCTAGCAAAACGCATGTGCGCCGCGTGTAAGAAGCCCCATACGGCGACCCAGGATGAGATTAAGCGTTTGTTGACTGAATACTGCGAGGAATTGACCAACACCTCCGATTGGAAGAACGATCCACAAGGATCGTTCAAGAAAGTCTATGAGGAATGGGTGAAAGCATTCGCCAATGAGAAGGGCGAGTTCACGTTGTACGAGGCGGTTGGTTGCGATGCTTGCGGCGGTACCGGTTATCGCGGCCGGGTTGCCTTGCATGAACTGATGGTGGGCAGCGACTCAGTGAAAAAAGCCATACAAGAAAAGGCGCGGGTCGCCGAGCTTTTTGCCTTGGCGCTATCGGAAGGCATGCGTACCCTCAAGCAGGACGGAATCGAGAAAGTCATATTGGGCATAACCGACATGGTGCAAGTGCGCGCCGTTTGTATCAAGTAAGTCTTTTCGCGCTGACGGACGGACGTCGCATGCATGCCCCGTGCAATCGGGATGATGGAAGCTCGATCAGAAATGAAGAAATCTAGGGCTGATACTAGATCCAATACGGGCCGCGTGGGGGGAGACGTTTTTACCCGTCTTAACTATCTCACCCGCGTAAGCAAAGCGCTGTCCAGCGAACACAATATTCATCGTTTGTTGGAAGCTATTCTCGATGCCGGGCAGAATATCACCAACGCCGACGGTGGTACGCTGTATCGGGTCCATAACAACAAAGACCTCGTGTTCGAAATCGTTCGTACCGATTCCTTGGGGGTCATCATGGGCGGCTCGAGCGGGATTCCCGTTTCGATTCCACCCTTGCCCTTGCACGATGCGGCCGGTAATCCAAATCTCGGCATGATCGCGCCCTATGCGGTGTTGCAGGATGTGACGGTCAATATCGCCGATGCCTATACCGCGCAAGGCTTCGATTTTTCCGGCACCCGCGCTTTTGACGACCGAACGGGTTATCGTTCGACTTCGTTCCTGGCCGTCCCCATGAAAAATCATGAGGATGAAATCATCGGTGTGTTGCAGTTAATCAACGCGCGCGACCCGGTGAGCAACGGGATCGTTCCGTTCAGCAGCGAGGATCAACAATTCACCGAAGCACTCGCCTCCCAAGCAGCGATCGCGCTTACTAACCGTTCCCTAATCAGCCAGTTGCAGGAGCTATTCGAGTCGTTCGTCGGACTTATCAATACCGCGATCGACGAAAAATCGCCCCACACCAGCCGCCATTGCACCCGGGTGCCGGAACTCACCATGATGCTGGCCGAAGCGACCCATCATGCCGACTACGGTCCGCTGCGCAGTTTTAAAATGACGGACAAGGATCGTTATGAACTCAAACTTGCCGGGCTGTTGCACGATTGTGGAAAAATCACCACGCCGGTTCATGTCATCGATAAGGGCACGAAGCTCTCGACGATTTTCGATCGCATCGAACTGATCGATACCCGTTTTGAGATTTTGAAACGCGATTTATACCTGCAATCGACGGTGGATAGCAAAGCGCCTGCTGATGCGAATCCTCAAGGAATCGAAACGCTAGAACTATCGCTGCAACAAGCGTTAGCGCGCTTGGACGACGACCGCGCGTTCTTACATACCGCCAACGTCGGTGGCGAACGCATGAGCGCGGCCGATCAATCCCGCGTGCGGCAGATAGCAAGTTATAAGTATATGGATTTAAGCGGCCATGAACGACCATTCCTGACCGAAGACGAAGTAAAAAACCTGACGATTGCGAAGGGTACGCTCACGCAAGAAGAACGTGCGACCATCAACCACCATATTGTCGCCACCATCGAAATGCTGGAAGCGCTTCCTTGGCCTAAGCACCTCGCCAAAGTTCCAGAATACGCAGGCGGGCATCACGAGCGGATCGACGGCGGCGGCTATCCCCGGGGCCTACGCGGCGACCAGATGTCGGTTCAGGCGCGGGCGATGGCGATTGCGGATATTTTTGAAGCGCTAACGGCTAAAGACCGGCCGTATAAATCGGCAAAAACCTTATCGGAGTCTCTGGAAATCCTAGGGAAATTCCGGCTCGATGGCCACATCGATCCGGATCTGTTCGATATTTTTGTGCGCGAGAAAGTCTATTTGCGCTTTGCCGAAAGCATTTCTCGATCCACAGCAGATCGATGCGGTCGATGAGGGAAAAATTCCTGGTTATCGCCTCAGTCGAATGTAAATCAGAGCTTCCTTGATTTTTCCAAATCGTCGAGTTCCCTCTTAGTATTTATGTTTGCGAACGCTTCTGCTTCGTCATCAAAACTCACTTCGATCGTATTGAGTGTCGCATACCAAGAGTCGATCTTGCGGCCACCGCCAAGCAAGAATGTCCGTAAGTGTTCGTGCAGCGAGCGGCGCGCTAAACAAAACACCGGGTGAGCTTGCGTTCCTGTTTTCGCCACCGCTAAATCAACCCGATGGGAATCGAGCGCAGATCTAAGCCGTGCCACTAAGTCCAAGGGTAAAAACGGCGAATCGCACGGCGCCGTCACAATCAATTCGTGCGCTGCCTCGGCAAAGCCACGTTCCAATCCAGCCAATGGTCCGGCAAATCCTTCAATTTCATCAGGGACGACACGGAAACCAAAACGGCGGTACTCTTCGAGATTTCGATTGGCGTTAATCAATAGCTCGTCGACCTGGGATTGTAGCCGCTCGATGACGCTGACGACCATCGACCGGCCGTTGAATGCGATGAGGCCCTTGTCGACGCTACCCATGCGCCGGCCCAGGCCGCCGGCGAGTATTAGCCCAGTCACTCCTGTCACGATTTTTCTTGCAAGGTAATCGGTAAGGATTTTTGGAAACGATCGTTACCGGTAAACAGCAGGTAATGCTTACCCGTTGCCCGGCCGATCATGGTAATACCGACGCGATTCGCAACCTCATAACCCATTTGCGTAAGGCCGGAACGCGAGATTAAGAAAGGTATTCGCATCTGGGCGGTTTTGATGACCATCTCCGACGTAAGCCGCCCCGTGGTGTAAAAGATTTTATTGGAGCCATCGACGTGATCGAGCCACATCATGCCGGCGATCGCATCGACGGCATTGTGGCGGCCTACATCCTCGACGAAATAAAGCAGATCACTTTCACTGAACAATGCACAACCGTGTACCGCGCCGGCTTGTTTGTACACCGTGTCGTGAATGCGCACGGCATTCAACAATGCAAAAAAAGTTTCTTCTGTGAGACGCACGTCATCGCGGAGTTTGATGCTTTCGATTTCCTCCATCAAATCGCCGAATACCGTACCTTGACCGCAGCCGGTCGTGACGGTGCGCTTTTCCATTTTGCTGGAAAAATCTGCAATACCATTTTGAGTGATCACCGCAGCGGCATTCACCTCCCAATCCACTTGGACGGAAGCGATGTCTTCGATCTTGTTCACTAAACGCTGATTGCGTAAATAACCGATGGCGAGCGCTTCCGGCGCCGCGCCTAAGGTCATCAGCGTGACGATCTCGCGCTTGTCGACGTAAAGGGTGAGGGGATGTTCGCCGGCGATGGACGTGGGTTCCGCGATGCCGGCTTCATTTACCGCGTCGACAACGAATGTCGCAGGCCGGCTGGCGTTGGAGAGTTGTGGTCGGTACATCAACTACCGTGCCAGGAGGCGCATGGATATTGGGCCATATAGCATCATGCCTGGAGAGGCACGCTGGTATTGACTCTTCGGCAGGAAGCCTAAAAGTATCTTAAAAATCTATCGCAACAGAGCGACATACTATGCCGCGACTTGCTCGAACGAAAAGTTCGCAATATCCGCTCGCTCCCTCGCGTGCTCGATGGTAATGCTTACTAAGTTTCCATTGCTATCGAGATCCAAAAGTGTATTTTCGTCAAGGTCCTTGGTTTGTGTCACGGGAAGGTTATTGAGCGTAACCAAGACCGTGTCCGTATCGGGAAAATACTGGACTTTCATACTGATTCCTTAAACGTGCGATCGAAAAACGCATTATGAACAGTTTCGCCGTCGCTGAGTAGAACGACGCGTAAAACCCTGTTTTCCATTTCGGCAATTTTTGCCCAGCGTCGAATTCGGCCATCGGCTTGGATCGCTTCTTTTATCGGGTTAAGTACCGTCTGCTCAATCCATTCCATTTTAATATCGGCGCGATCAGCCCTCGTATGCAATGCGAGGAAGTATTGAGTGAATTTTAAATTCAACACGATGCTGCGATTGCAATTCTATCCACCAATATACGACATCTCAATTTTTTGCAGCTTTACCGTGGCATCGGAACGAATCTCTGAATAACGATCGCCGCGCACGCGCCAAATGCCGGTGACGAAATCGAGAATTTCTTGCTCGTTCGAACCGCCGCGTAGCATCTGCCGAATATCGTGACCTTGGGTCGCGAATAAACAGGTATAGAGCTTGCCTTCCGTGGAAAGCCGCGCACGAGTGCAGGTCCGGCAGAAGGCTTGGGTAACGGAACTGATGACGCCGACTTCGCCGCTACCGTCGGCATAGCGCCAACGCTCGGCGACTTCTCCAGTGTAATTCGGATCGATCGCTTCCAGCGGCATCTCCGCGTGGATGCGGCGTATCACTTCGGCGGAGGGGATGACGTCGTCCATTTTCCAGCCGTTGGTGGCGCCGACATCCATGTATTCGATGTAACGCAAAATATGGCCGGAACCTTTGAAATAGCGGGCCATGGGCACGATGTCTTGATCGTTGACGCCGCGCTTCACCACCATGTTGACCTTGATCGGCGTAAGGCCGATGGAGGCGGCGTAGTCGATTCCTTCCAACACGCGGGCAACGGGAAAGTCGACGTCGTTCATCGCCTTGAAAATAGCGTCGTCGAGGGAATCAAGACTCACAGTGACGCGCTTCAACCCTGCGTCTTTCAGCGACTGCGCTTTTTTCTTGAGCAGTGAAGCATTGGTCGTAAGCGTCAAATCCAGATCGAGTTTTGCCAGCATCTCGATCAATTTTTCCAAATTGCGGCGCACCAAGGGTTCGCCGCCGGTGAGACGAATTTTCTCGATGCCGATTTCTTTGAATAAGCCGCGCGACTCGGGTGATTTCTTCGAAGGTGAGCAACGACGAATGTTCGAGGAACTGGTAGTCCTTACCGAACACTTCTTTCGGCATGCAATACACGCAGCGAAAATTGCAGCGATCCGTCACTGAGATACGCAAATCGCGGATCGGTCTATCGAGGCGATCGACAAGTTTGCTGTAGTCGCGCGCGACGGGTTTGCCGGTGGCGAGCGAGATGATTTGGTCTGTCATATCGGTTGGACGTCTAATTCGGGAAAAAGTTACGCTACCGCCAGCGCTTTGCCGCCGCCGAAAGTAGACGTCGGCAAAGGTTCGCCACCCTTGGTAATTTTTACCGCACAATATTTAAACTCGGGAATCTTACCGACCGGATCGAGCACCGGATTGGTTAACGCATTGGCCGCCGCTTCGTAATAGCAGAACGGAATGAACAGCGCACCCACCGGCGTGCCGTCATCAGCGCGGGCGTAGAGCGAAATTTTGCCGCGGCGCGAGGCCACCGTGATGGTATCGCCGGGTTTCGCGCCGAGCTTGTGCAAGTCCAGCGGATGCACCAACGCGACGGGGTGGGGCTCGATCGCATCCAACACGCCCGCGCGGCGCGTCATGCTGCCCGTATGCCAATGCTCTAATTGGCGGCCGGTGATAAGCACGAACGGATATTCGCTGTCCGGCCGTTCGTCAGCCGGGATAATATCGGCCGGCACGAAACGCGCGCGCCCGGATTCCCGCGGGAAATGGTCGACGAACACTACCGGCTCGCCGGGATCACCTTCCTTCTCACAGGGATAGGTTACCGAGCTTTCATTTTCCAACCGCTCCCAGGTGATGCCGGCGATGCTGTCCATGGCCTTGCGCATTTCGTTGAACACCGCAGCGACGCCGCTCTCGGTACCTGGATAATTCCATTGACATCCCAAGCGCCGCGCCAACTCCTGAATGATCCACAAGTCTTGGCGCGCATCGCCCGGCATATCAAGTGCGCGGCGGCCCAACTGAACCATGCGATCGGTGTTAGTGAAAGTGCCGGTTTTCTCAGGGAAGGCGGATGCGGGCAGAATGACGTCGGCAAAATACGCGGTCTCGGTAATAAAAATATCCTGCACCACCAGGCATTCCAGTTCGGCCAAAGCTTGGCGCGCGTGATTCGCGTCGGGGTCCGATAGGGCGGGGTTCTCGCCCATCACATACATGCCCTTGATTTCGCCGGCGTGGACCGCATCCATGATTTCTACCACGGTGAGGCCCGGTTTGCCATCGAGCTTTGCGTCCCACAGGGCTTCAAACCGCTTCCGCGCGACAGAGTTGTCGACCCGTTGATAATCAGGAAGCATCATCGGAATCAAACCGGAATCCGATGCGCCTTGCACATTGTTTTGCCCGCGCAGCGGATGTAAACCCGTGCCGGGACGGCCGATCTGGCCGGTCATCAAAGATAGTGCGATGAGGCATCGTGCGTTGTCCGTGCCGTGTACGTGCTGAGAAATGCCCATGCCCCATAAGATCATCGAGCCTTTGCTGGTGGCGAACGCGCGCGCGACTTCTTTAATCGTTTCGGCATCGACACCGCAGATCGGCGCCATGGTCTCGGGGCTGTAATCGGCGACATTTTTCTTCAAGTCGTCGTAACCGATGGTGCGGCTGGCGATGAAGTCTTGATCGACCAGGCCTTCATGCACGATCACGTGCATCATTGCGTTGAGCAACGCCACATCGGTATCGGCGTTGAACTGCAAGGTGCGCCAGGCGTAGCGCGATAAGCCGCCGCGGCGCGGGTCGGCGATGATGAGCTTGGCGCCGTTCTTCGCCGCGTTCTTGATCCAGGTCGCGGCGACGGGGTGATTAACGATCGGATTGGCGCCGATCAACAGAATCACTTCGGCCTTCATCACATCGGAGACTTGGTTCGACACAGCGCCCGAGCCGATACCTTCGAGCAAGGCCATTACTGAGGAAGCATGGCATAGCCGCGTGCAATGGTCGACGTTGTTGGTGCCGAAACCGGTGCGCACCAATTTTTGAAACAGGTAAGCCTCTTCGTTGCTGCCTTTTGCTGAGCCGAATCCCGCTAAGGCATTGGCGCCGTCGCGGTCGCGTATGGTTTTCAGATTGCCGGCGGCTAGATCCAGGGCCTCTTCCCACGTCGCCTCACGGAACCAGGTCTCCGCTTCTTCGGGCGAGGGCAAATAGTCCCCACGCTTGGGCATACCGGGCTTACGAATCAGCGGTTTTGTCAGGCGATGCTTATGATGCACATAGTCGAAACCATAGCGACCCTTCACGCACAGCCGGTTGTGATTCGCCGGGCCGTCGCGGCCCTCAACGTGGAGAATCTTGTTGTCCTTGATGTGGTAAGTCAGTTGACAACCGACGCCGCAATACGGGCACAGCGAGTCGACCGTCTTATCGGGTTTGCTTAGCGCCACTTCGCGCGCCGGCATGAGCGCGCCGGTGGGGCACGCCTGCACGCATTCGCCGCACGCAACGCACGTGCTTTCGCCCATGGGGTCGTCGAGATCGAACACGATCTTCGAATGATCACCACGGAAGGCGTAGCCGATGACATCGTTCATTTGCTCTTCACGGCAGGCGCGTACGCAGCGCGTGCATTGGATGCAGGCGTCGAGGTTGACCGCCATGGCGGGGTGGCTGAGATCGGACTTAACGGCAGGGCGCGGCGCGAAGCGCGGCTTACCCATATCGAGTTTCTGCGCCCACTGATCGAGTTCGGAATTGAGCGTGTAATCCTTTTCCGGCATATCGGACAACAACAATTCCAATATCATCTTCTGCGCATTCACCGAGCGCTCGTTATCGCTGGTGACTTCCATGCCCGCCTTGGGATAGCGGCAGCAAGACGGCGCCAGCACACGTTCGCCTTTAATCTCCACCATGCAAGCGCGGCAATTGCCGTCGGCGCGATAGCCGGGTTTGTAACAAAGATGTGGAATGTCGACGCCGTTGCGCTTGGCGGTCTCGATTATCGTTTCGTTGCTGTAGCCGACCACCTCCGCGCCGTTCAACTTAAAGGCGATGGCTTCGGCTTGCAGTTCGGTTGTTAAAGGGGCGTTCATGAGTTATCTAACATGTGAAAGGTGAAGTGTGAAAAGTGACGGGTAGCCCTGAGACTGCTCGCACTTACTGCACCTCGTTCGGGAAATATCTGATCACGGATTGAATCGGATTCGGCGCCGCTTGGCCGAGACCACAGATCGACGCATCCATCATCGCTGTCGACAATTCACTGAGTAAATCTTTATCCCACTTCGGCGCTTGCATCAAGGTTAGCGCTTTGGCGGTGCCGACGCGGCAGGGCGTACATTGGCCACAGGATTCGTGCTTGAAAAAAGCCATGAGATTGCGCGCCGCGTCCGAGGCTTTGTCGTGTTGCGATAGGATCACAATCGCGGCCGAGCCGATGAAGCAACCGTAGGGTTGCAAGGTATCAAAATCGAGTGGAATATCGCCGTGGCTGGCAGGCAAAATGCCACCCGAGGCGCCGCCCGGCAAGTAGCCATAGAATTGGTGGCCATCTAGCATGCCGTCGCAGAATTCGACAATGAGCTCGCGGCAAGAGATGCCGGCCGGCGCTAGGTGAACACCCGGTTTTTTCACGCGGCCGCTTACGGAAAACGAACGTAGACCTTTACGGCCATTGCGGCCCTGATCGGCAAACCACGCACCGCCTTTTTCCAAAATGTCGCGCACCCAATATAGGGTTTCCATGTTGTGTTCGAGGGTCGGGCGATTGAATAAGCCGACCTGCGCGACGTACGGCGGCCGCAACCGCGGCATACCGCGCTTGCCTTCGATCGACTCGATCATCGCCGATTCTTCGCCGCAGATATAGGCGCCGGCGCCGCGGCGCAGATCGATATTCGGCAGCGTGATGCCGCCCGGGGGATTAGCTTTCAGCGCGGCGATTTCCTTTTCCAGATTCTCGCGCACGCCGTGATACTCATCGCGCAAATAAACCCAAATCGATTCGATGCCGACGGCCCACGCGGCAATCAACATGCCTTCCAAAAAGCGATGCGGATCGCGCTCTAGATACCAGCGGTCTTTGAAAGTGCCGGGTTCGCCTTCGTCGATGTTGACTGCCATGTAACGCGGCGCCGCTTCGCCGCGCACGATGCGCCACTTGCGTCCTGCGGGAAAACCTGCGCCCCCTAGGCCGCGCAGGCCGGAGTTCTCCATTTCTTTGATCACGGCCTCGACATCGCGCTTACCCGTGGCGCAGGCGATCCAAGTCTGGTAGCCGTTTTGCTTTTTGTATTCGTCGAAGCCGATGTAAGGAACGTAATTCGCGTGGTCGTGTTTGGTGGCTTTCTGTTTGACTAGCGCAGAAATTTTTTCAACCGTCGCGTCGCACACCGGATTCTGATGCACCACAGCGGCGGGCGCCGATTCGCAGCGGCCTATGCAAGGCGCGGGAATCACGCGGACATCTTTACCGAGGATGGCCGGAAGCTTACTCAGCAACTCTTTCGCGCCGGCGATTTCGCACGCAATGGAATCGCATACACGCACAGTAATAGCTTGTGGAATAGCATCCGCTTCTTTGATGACGTCGAAATGATGATAAAAGGTCGCGACCTCGTACACTTCGGTCATCGCGATATTCATTTCACTCGCCAACGCGACCATGTGCGCCGCGGAAATATGGCCGAACTTATCCTGGATTTTATGCAGGTGCTCGATCAACAAGTCACGGCGGCGCGGTTCGTCGCCTAATAATGCACGAACTTCCTCTAGTGCCTTGGCGTCGACCGGCCGCCCCTTGGGCAGACCACGCTTGGCTTTTTTTAGTGCCTGCTCGACGTGTTTGGTGTCGATGGCAATCTCATTCGGCAATCTCCAACTCCTAAAAGTTTTTTATTTGTGTCAACTCAATAGTTTACCCTAATCCCCTGGGAGGGGAAATTCGGACGTATCCGGTTATATAGAGTGGCGATTTGAATGCCGAAGAAACACCATCAAGGTATCGCTCTACGACGTAATACCAGAGCGGCTTCCAAGCCTATATGCCTGGAAAAGCGCGCCAGTATTAGGCGCTAGACTATGCCCTTTGCAGCGCCAATCTGGACGGTCATGACAGGGCGATGAAACGCGGAAACTCGATTGCTGCCACCACGTTTCTTCGAGGAATTACTTGAACAACGGCAATGCCTTGATGATCGTCGTCCACACTCCCCATGCAAGCGGAATGCCGACGAATAACCAGAACGCGAATACCAAGCCTTGATGGCTACCCTGGCCGGTGACGGCGGCAGCGTTGCCGCCTACCGCGCTGGCGGCAGCTTTATCGTGAGCGAGTTTGCGTTCTGCCTCTAGCTCTGCATCGGTCATGAACCATTTCGCGGCCACCGGACGCACCAGCAAGTTACAGATAAATCCACCCACCAGCAGCGCGGCGAGGATATACATGGTCGTATCGTAGGCTTGGCTTTTCGGCACGCCGCTTTTGATTTGCGCGTCGTTGATGTAGTTAACCAACACCGGGCCGAGCACGCCTGCGGTGGACCAGGCCGTCAACAACCGGCCGTGAATGGCTCCGACCATCTGTGTGCCGAACATGTCGGCGAGGTAGGCGGGTATCGTCGCAAAACCACCGCCGTACATCGTTAAAATAATGCAGAAGGCCGCGACGAATAACGCCAGGCTGCCGGAATGTCCAAGGGATGGCGCGCTGTAATAGAGCAGGCAACCGAGCACGAAGAAAATAAAATACGTAGTCTTCCGGCCCATGTAATCGGACAGAGATGCCCAGAAGAATCGCCCCGCGATATTGAATAAACTCAAGAGTCCGGTAAACGCCGCGGCGACCGTCGCAATCTGCGCCAGTTGATCTTTTGCAAGATCGCCGAATTTAGCGTCGATGCCGATCAACTTACCGCCGAAAATTTCCTGCAGCATGGGGGATGCCATGCCGATTACGCCTATTCCCGCCGAAACATTCAAACAGAGAATACCCCAGAGAAACCAAAATTGCGGTGTGCGCCAAGCTTTGTTCAAATGTACATGGCCCTTGGCTATCATTGCGTTCGCCGTTTGCGATGGCGGCGGCGTCCAGCCCGCTGGCTTCCATCCCGACGGCGGTACGCGGTAAGCGAACGCGCCTATCATCATGAAGACTATATAAATTGCAGCCATCGCTAAAAATGTTTCCCAAACACCGACGGATGTCGGGGTCGCGAAGTATTTCATTAGCAAATCCGCTAGCGGTGAACCGATCATCGCGCCGCCACCGAAACCCATGATAGCCATACCCGTCGCCATGCCGCGACGATCCGGGAACCATTTGATCAATGTCGATACCGGCGAGATGTAGCCTAAGCCCAATCCGATGCCGCCGATCACGCCGGAACCGAGCCACATCAACCATAGTTGATGGTTGTAAACGCCGATGGCCGACAAGACCAATCCACCACACCAACACAGGGCCGATACGACACCGGCCTTGCGCGGGCCGGCATGCTCCAGCCAACCACCCCAAATCGCGGCCGCCGAGCCCAAGAATACGAAGAACAAGGTATACATCCAGCCGAGGATGGGTTTATCCCAATCGCACGTGGTGGTGAAAAGTTTCGCGATCCAACCCATGTCGGCGGGACAGTCTATGGATTTTGAAATGCCTAGGGCCTTGGTGAGCGGCAACCAAAACACGGAGAAGCCGTAGGCCATGCCGATGCAAAGGTGAATGCATAGCGCCGCCGGTGGCACGAACCAGCGATTGAAGTCCGGTTTCGCGATAATTCGCTCTTTGGCGAGCAGGCTTATATTATTTTCCAAATGTTCCTCCTTGAATTATTTGAATGACTTATGGCTTCAATGAGCGCGGTCACGCGTCTGGTTTGCTAGAGTATCACAGCAGTTGAGGTTCCTTAGTCTTGATCGAATAAGATGTCGCCGTCGTCAAGCGGCCCGCTTTGCGGATGCAAACCTTGAAAATCAAACAGCTTCGCATCGGCCAGATGGGATGGCGTAACGTTTTGCAATGAACGAAACATATTGTCGAGGCGGCCAGGAAATTTTTTCTCCCACTGCTGCAATAATTCCTTCACCGCTTGCCGTTGCAAATTCGGTTGCGAGCCGCATAAGTCGCAGGGAATGATGGGGAACGCTTTGTGTTCGGCGTATTCGGCGAGGTCTTTTTCTTTGCAATAGGCGAGCGGACGGATGACGATATGTTCGCCGTTGTCGCTCAGCAGTTTTGGCGCCATCGCTTTGAGCTTGCTGCCGTAAAACATATTGAGAAACAGCGTTTCGAGGATATCGTCTCGATGATGGCCGAGGGCGATTTTAGTGGCGCCGAGTTCCTTCGCCACGCGATAGATGACACCCCGCCGCAGGCGCGAGCACAGACTGCAAGTGGTCTTGCCTTCCGGAATAACGCGCTTGACTACGCTGTAAGTATCTTGATGGCCGATGCGGAATGCAACGCCGCGCTGGGTAAGATAGTCCGGCAACACATGCTCGGGAAAATTCGGTTGCTTCTGATCGAGATTGAACGCGACGATGTCGAACTTGATCGGCGCCCGCTCGCGCAACAACAGCAAAATTTCCAGCAGCGTGTAACTATCCTTGCCGCCCGATAGACACACCATCACCTTGTCGCCGTTTACGATCATGGCATAGTCGACGATGGCTTGCGCCGTGAGTTTGCACAGACGCTTCTCAAGCTTGTTCGCTTCGAATTGGTTTTTTTGTTGCGCGCGATTAAGGAAGGCTACTGAGTTCATGGAAGCGTATTTTATCCCATTGCCCTACTGTCATCCTGAGCTGCGCAAAGGATCTGCTTTTTACGGCGCTTGAGGTACGCGAAGGAAAGCAGATTCTTCGTCGCGTTGCTCCTCAGAATGACAGATTAGCTACTCGAACTGCTTCTTAAAAGCCTCAAATTGCCGCGATAGCCAACTCACTTCCGCGCGCAATTGCTGGACTTCGTCTTCGAGCACGCCGACTCGATCGTCGCTCTTCGCCTCGATGATTGCCAACGGCGACGCGGGCGGCAGCAGACTTCCCGCCACGCCTTGTCGTTCGACAGACTGCTGCCCCGATAGTAAATGGGCGTAACGCGCTTCCTTCGTGCCTGGCGCTTTCGATAATTTCATCACCAGCGGCGTTTCGCGATCGCTCATAAGCGATTGCATGGTTGCTTCGACGCGCTCGACTTCGTGGAAGATATGCATGCGGCCGCTGCGGCCTTTGATTTCGCCGGCGGTTTGCGGACCGCGCAACATCAATAAGGTTAGGGCGGCAAGTTGTGCTTCGCCAAGTCCGAATACATCTTGCAGCACGTGGTCAAATTTTGAAACTCGGCTGCCGGCGGGAAACCATTCGCGCACCAACTTTTGCTCCCGTAGTGCGGTAAGGGTGTGCTGCACGGTATCGTCGGTGAGCTGCATCACCGGATCGCGATTGGAAACTTGGTTACACGCCATCGTCACCGCGTTGAGTGACAGCGGATAAGTGTCCGGTGTAAGAAAGGCTTTTTCGGCCAGGGAGCCGAGCACTCGTACTTCGAAATCGCTGAGATTTAGTTCAACCACGATGGCCTGCGAGGCAATACCAGCGACGCGTTCCAGGCATGCATGGTTGTGAGGCAAGCGAGATAAGGCTGGTGGCGAGAGTAGCTGTTAGTCAATTCTATGCGGCTAACAATTCGCGCAACACAAACGGCAAAATTCCGCCATGCAAGTAATAATCCACCTCGATCGGCGTATCGATGCGCAGCAGCAGTTCGACTTCTTTTTTGCCGCCATCTTTTCTGGTGATGACCAAGGTCACATCTTGTTGCGGTTTCAATTGACCGGACAAGCCGAGCAAATCGAATTGTTCATCGCCTTTGATGCCGAGGGACTCGGCGCTGTCAGTGCCTTTGAATTGCAGCGGCAACACGCCCATGCCGACCAGGTTGGAACGATGGATGCGCTCGAAACTGCGGGCGATGACGGCTTTCACGCCGAGCAATTGCGTGCCTTTTGCCGCCCAGTCGCGCGACGAGCCGGTGCCGTATTCCTCACCGCCGAAGATGACCGTCGGCGTGCCGTTGGCGATGTATTTCATCGCCGCATCGTAGATCGATAATTCTTCGCCGGACGGTTGATACAAAGTGAGGCCGCCTTCGACGCGCGAGCCATCTGCTTTCAGCGGCAGCATCAAATTTTTAATGCGCACATTGGCGAAGGTGCCGCGCATCATGATTTCGTGGTTGCCGCGGCGCGAGCCGTAGCTATTGAAGTCCACCACGGCGACGCCGTTGTTCTGCAACCATTTGCCTGCGGGCGAGGACGACTTAATCGCGCCGGCGGGGCTGATGTGATCGGTCGTTACCGAGTCGCCGAAAATACCGAGGGCACGGGCGCCTTTTACGTCCGCGCTGGTTCCCGCGCCTGGGCCGAAGTGTTCAAAGAACGGCGGTTCGGCGATGTAGGTGGATTTATCCCAGTTGTAAACTTGGCCTGCCGTGGACGGAATGTTGTTCCACAGGTCGAAGCCCTTGGTGAAATCGGCGTATAGATTCCGATAGGTCGCCGCGTTGGTCGCGTGCTGCATTACCGCCGCGACTTCCGCTTGGCTCGGCCACAGGTCTTTCAAATATACCGGCACACCGTCTTTGCCGTTGCCGAGCGGATCGTGATCCATGTCGATCAACACATTGCCTGCCAGCGCGAACGCGACCACCAGAGGCGGCGAGGCGAGGAAATTAGCGCGGATATTGGCGTGGATGCGCGCCTCGAAATTCCGATTGCCGGACAACACTGCAGCGGCGACGATGTCGTTCTGAACTATGCTTTGCTCGATCGCTTCGTCCAGCGGGCCGGCATTGCCGATGCACGTAGTGCAACCGTAGGCCGCGACATTGAAGCCGAGTTTTTCCAGATACGGCAACAGGCCGGCGTTGGTCAAATATTCCGTCACTACCCGCGATCCGGGCGCGAGAGAAGTTTTGATGTGCGGCTTGATGGTCAAACCTTTTTCCACGGCTTTTTTCGCCAGCAACGCAGCGGCCAATAACACGCCGGGGTTCGAGGTGTTGGTACACGACGTTATCGCCGCGATCAACACGTCGCCGTTGCCGATATCGATGCCGGACTTTTGCGTCGGGTAGCGTTTGTTAAGGTCCTCTGGCTTTTTATTGAAGCCATTGTCCGCGACCGGTTTGCTGAACAACTCGGTGAATTTGCTTTTGAGATTCGGCAACTCTATGCGATCCTGCGGCCGCTTCGGCCCAGCGACGGAAGGCTTGATGGAATCCAAATCGAGGGACAACACTTTGGTGAAATCGATATCGCCCGCCTTGGGCATGCCGAATAAACCCTGTGCTTTGAAATACGCTTCGAACGCAGCGATCTCTTCAGTTGTGCGGCCGGTGTTCTTGAAATATTCAATCGTGGTTTGATCGACCGGGAAAAAGCCCATGGTCGCGCCGTATTCCGGCGCCATGTTGGCAATTGTCGCCCGATCGGGCAGGGCCAACGACGCGGCGCCCACGCCAAAAAATTCGACGAATTTGCCGACAACTTTTTCCTTGCGCAACATTTCCGTCACCGTGAGCACCAGGTCCGTCGCCGTTACCCCTTCGCGCAGCTTGCCGGTCAAGTTCACGCCGACCACATCGGGCGTTAGGAAATATACCGGCTGGCCGAGCATGCCGGCTTCCGCTTCGATACCGCCAACGCCCCAGCCGACTACGCCGATGCCGTTGATCATGGTGGTGTGGGAATCGGTGCCGACCAAGGTGTCGGGGTAGTAAACGCCGTCTTTTTGATGCACGCCGCGCGCCAAGTATTCGAGGTTCACTTGATGGACGATGCCGATGCCGGGCGGCACGACTTTAAACGTATCGAACGCCTGCATGCCCCATTTCATAAACTTATAACGCTCGCCGTTGCGTTGGAATTCCAGTTCCATGTTCTTGCGCAACGCATCGTTGCTGGCGTAGTAATCGATCTGTACGGAATGGTCGACAACTAAATCCACCGGCACCAGCGGTTCGATCATTTTCGGGATTTTTGCCCATTTTGTTCGCCACGCCGCGCATGGCGGCCAGATCGGCCAGCAACGGCACACCGGTGAAATCCTGCAACACAATGCGTGCGACAACGAATGGAATTTCGTCGCTGCGATCCGCGTTCGGCTGCCACGCGGCAAGTTGCTTGACGTGATCTTCGCTTATTTTCTTGCCGTCGAAATTGCGTAGCACCGCTTCGAGCACGATGCGGATCGATACCGGCAGCCGCGAGATTTTTCCCAACCCCGCTTTTTCAAGCGCCGCTAACGCATAGTATTGGCCTTGTTTGGGGCCGATGAGAAACGTTTGCAAACTGTTGTGCAGATTATGTGCCATGGGATGGGTTCCTCAATATTTACTTGGCTTCTTGCATTTTCTGGATGTCGATGGTGTTAACTTTGCTGCCGTCGGGCATGATCATATCGCCGGGGCGCTGATCGGCTTTGCACGCACTTAACCACTTGGCCTCGATGATTTGTTTCGATTCCGTTCTACCTTTGTTGGGCGGGTTGTAGTTAGAGGTGCGGTCGATTTTATAGTTAGTGTTGAAGTCGCCGGTCAACACAGCCTTAGTCGTGACGGTGGAATCGGTGAATTTGCAAACCGTGGTGACGGTAATGGTTCCCGCGGATTTCTTCATCACCGGTTGCTTGCAGTTTTTGGGAAGTTTGCCACCAAATGAAGAGGAGAGGCCGGTGTCGGATTTTTGTTCGACACAAGCTGTAACGGTTTGCGGCTGGCCGTTCGTCTGGTCGCCGATCATGGTCATTTCCCACAGGCCGGATTTGCGTTTGGGGAGGTCTAGGGCGAGCGCGGCGTTCGCGTATGCGAAGCTAGCTGCGATAATTATTAGCGGAATAGCGCGCATTAGGTTTTCCAGTTAGTGAAGATTTACGTGGTGAGTTCCAGGATGGCATGCTCACCCGATTGTGTCATTCCCGAGCAGGCGGGAATCCATATTGAGTTGCAATTCCCGACGCCTCATGGATTCTCGCCTACGCGGGAATGACATATCGAAAGTGTGTTGTAAGTTTTAGGCATCACGCCACCACCCGCGCGGGTACTGCCTCTTAGCAATGCATGGCCTGAGAGCCGCACTGGTATTGCCTCGTGGCTTGCCTTAAATAACGAAAAGATCGACAAACTCATTCACCGGCGTCGCCTCCAACCGCTTCGCATCCAAGCACAGATCAAGAATCTTCTGCTGCTGTTTAGCAGGAAATTGACGCGCAAGATTGGTCTTGAATTTTTCCACCAACACCGGCATGCCTTCCTTGCGGCGGCGCTTGTGGCCGATCGGATATTCCACCACTATTTCTTTGAGTTTCTTGCCGTCTTTGAGTTCCACCGTCAAGGCGTTGGCGATGGAGCGCTTGTTCGGATCGTGATAGTCCTTGGTGAAGGATTTATCTTCCACACACTCGATCTTGTCGCGCAGTTTGTCGATGCGTGGATCTTTAGCGACGCTGTCTTCGTAGTCGCCGGCAGTGAGGCGGCCGAAAATCAACGGCACGGCAACCATATATTGAATACAGTGATCGCGATCGGCGGGATTATTCAGCGGGCCTTTTTTGTCGATAATGCGGATGCAGGCTTCGTGGGTGCGGATAGTGATCTTCTTGATGTCCTCAGCGCGCTCGCCCATTTTCGCGAGTTCCTTGTGCAAGGTCATCGCCGCCTCGACCGCGGTTTGCGAATGGAATTCCGCCGGGAAGGAAATCTTGAACAGCACCTGCTCCATCACGTAGGATCCATAGGGGCGCTGGAATTTGAATTCGTTGCCCTTAAACGAGACATCGTAAAAGCCCCAGGTTTTCGCCGATAGCACTGAAGGATAGCCCATCTCGCCCTTGAGCGTACGAATGGCTAGCAGCACGGCGCGCGACGTGGCGTCGCCCGCGGCCCAGGACTTGCGCGAACCGGTGTTCGGTGCGTGGCGATAGGTGCGCAGGCTCTGGCCATCGACCCACGCTTGCGACACGGCATCGATGATTTCCTCGCGCGTGCCGCCCATCATTTTCGTGACCACGGCGGTGCTCGCCACTTTCACCAACACCACATGATCGAGGCCGACTTTGTTGAAGCTATTTTCCAGCGCCAAGCAGCCTTGAATTTCGTGGGCTTTGATCATGCCGGTCAACACGTCTTTCATCACCAGCGGTGCTTTGCCTTGAGAAACGGCGACTCGGGAAAGATAATCCGCCGTGGCTAAAATCCCGCCGAGATTATCGGAAGGGTGGCCCCATTCGGCGGCGAGCCACGTATCGTTGAAGTCGAGCCAGCGTATCATCGCGCCGATATTGAATGCCGCAGTGACCGGATCGAGTTGGAATTGCGTGCCGGGAACCTTGGCGCCGTTAGGCACTACCGTACCCGGCACGATGGGGCCAAGGAACTTGGTGCAGGCCGGATATTCGAGCGCTTCCAAGCCGCAGCCCAACGTATCCATCAGGCAATAACGCGCGGTCTCGTAGGCTTCTTTGCTGGTGATTTTGTAATCGTCGGCGTATTTGGCAATATCGACGAGGACTTTATCGGGTTTGGGACGGACGTTTGAAATTGGGGCTGACATAGTTTTTTCCTGGGAGTGTAAAGTGAAGAGTGAAAAGTAAACCCCCCTTTCACCTTTCACCTTTCACCTTTCACTCTTCACCGGTCTTTGATGGGAACAAACTTCAAATTCTCCGGTCCGGTGTAATTTGCGCTTGGTCGAATAATTTTGGTATCGATGCGTTGCTCGATCACATGGGCGCACCAGCCGGAGGTACGTGAGATGACGAACAACGGCGTAAACATGGCGGTGGGCACGCCCATCATGTGATAGCTCGTGGCGCTGTACCAATCGAGATTCGGAAACATTTTTTTCTCGCGCCACATCACTTCTTCCACTCGAGCCGAGATGTTGTAGAGCTTCATGTTTTTCGCATCTTCGGACAGTCTGCGCGCGACTTCCTTGATGACGACATTGCGCGGATCGGAAATCGTGTATACCGGATGGCCGAAGCCGATGATGACTTGCTTTTCCGCGACGCGGTTAACGATGTCCGCTTCAGCGTCATCGGGATTGTCGTAACGGCCGATCGTATCGAAGGCAAATTCGTTAGCGCCGCCGTGCTTCGGTCCCTTTAGCGCGCCGATGGCGCCGGTGATGGCAGAATACATGTCGGAGCCGGTGCCAGCGATAACTCGTGCCGCGAAGGTCGACGCATTGAATTCGTGCTCGGCGTATAACACCAACGACGTGTGCATGGACTTTACCCACAGATCGCAGACGGGTTTACCGTGGAGCAGATGCAGGAAATGCCCGCCGATGGAATCGTCGTCGGTTTCGACCTCGATGCGACGGCCCGAATGGGAGTAATGATGCCAATACAGCAACATCGAACCTAGGCAGGCCATCAGCCGATCGGCGATGTCGCGTGCGGGTGCGAGTTTGTGCTCGTCGCCCTCGGGCAATACCGAACCCAATGCGGAGCAACCGGTACGCAATACATCCATGGGATGGGTATTAGCGGGTATGCATTCCAATATGTCTCGCACGTTAGAGGGAATGCCGCGTAGCGCCCTAAGCTTGGTTTTGTAGGCGTTGAGCTCCGTCTGGGTGGGGAGCTTGCCATGCACCAGCAGATGGGCGATTTCTTCGAATTCGCATTTGTCGGCGATGTCGAGTATGTCGTAGCCGCGATAGTGCAAATCGTTGCCGCTGCGGCCGACAGTACACAGCGCCGTATTGCCCGCGGTTACGCCTGACAGTGCGACGGATTTCTTCGGTTTGATGGCCAGCGTTGCTTCAGTTGTACTCATGGTGCTCCCATACTTTTTTACAGTTGAACGGTGCGCCATGCGCACCCTACACAATATCTATTTTTGCTTCGCGAACAATTCGTCTAACTTTTTTTCGTAGGCGTGATAGCCGAGGTAATCGTAAAGTTCGGCGCGGGTTTGCATCATATCGATGACGTTTTTTTGCGTGCCATCGGCGCGAATGGATTTATAGACTTTAAGCGCCGCTGCGTTCATGGCACGATAAGCGGAACAGCAATGCAAGACCATATCCACGTCGACACTGGCCAATTCATCGCGGGTATAAAGTGGCGTGTGGCCGAACTCAGTGATGTTTGCGAGAATCGGTACTTTCACTGCTTGCTTAAACTGCTTGTACATAGAAAGCTCAGTCATGGCTTCGGGGAAAATCATGTCGGCGCCCGCTTCGACATAAGCGCAGGCTCTATCGATGGCGGAGTTAATACCTTCCACGGCCAGGGCGTCGGTGCGGGCCATGATGACAAAATTGGGATCGGTACGGGCATCGACCGCGGCTTTGACGCGATCGACCATTTCTTCCTTACTCACCACTTCCTTGCCGGGGCGATGGCCGCAGCGCTTGGCGCCTACCTGGTCTTCCATGTGCACAGCCGCAACGCCTGCTTGGACAAACGTGCGAATGGTGCGCGCGATGTTGAAGGCGCCGCCCCAACCGGTATCGATGTCAACCAATAACGGAAGCGTGGTCACGTCGGTGATGCGCCGAGCGTCGATCAGCACATCTTCCATCGTGCTGATGCCGAGATCGGGCATACCGAGCGAATTGGCCGCTACACCGCCACCGGAAATATACAATGCTTTGAAGCCGGTAGCCTCGGCCATCCGCGCGGTATACGCATTAATCGCGCCGATCACCTGCAACGGTTTTTCGGCAACCAGTGCCGCGCGAAATTTGGCGCCGGCGGAAGAATCGGAGGGTGTAGTCACAGTGGTCGAATTTTAATCGATGGCGCAGAAAAAGCGTCGCAGGACTGAACGACGAACGTTGACTTCATAGAAACGAAAATCATAACTTTGTTGCACCGCACTGTCAATGTAAAAACCTATCTTATATAAGATATTAAACAGTGGACGCGACCGTGCTCGACATGATAAATTTATGTTCTATGATGCACGTGCAAACGTCGCCCAGTTTCCGCCCGCTTTACGAGCAAATCAAGATCCTTCTGACCCAAAGCCTGATCGCCGGCGAGTGGCGTCCCGGGGAATCGATACCGAGCGAGATTGAACTTGCCGGCCGCTTCCGAGTCAGTCAGGGGACGGTGCGCAAGGCGATAGACGAACTCGCGGCCGAAAATATTCTGGTTCGCCGCCAAGGTAAAGGCACCTTCGTCGCGACCCACGCCGAGCCACAAGTTCGCCACCGATTTTTACGCGTGATCGCCGATAGCGGAGAGCGTGAACCGGTGGAGAGCCATTTGGTCGAGTGCAAGCGCGGCAAGGCCCAGGCCGTGGTCGGCAAGGCCCTGGGGTTGAAGGCCGGCGCGTCGATCTTCACGATTAAGCGCCTACTGTTTTTCTCCGGACAGCCGATAATCTTTGATGAAATCGTGTTGCCCGAGCCGATGTTCAAAGGCATTAACGCGGAAAAAATAACCACCTACAAAAGCTCTTACTACAACTTGTACGAAAGCCAATACGGGGTACGTATGATACGTGCCGAAGAACGGCTGAAAGCGGTGGTCGCGGATTCCGAGTCGGCCAGCCTGTTAAAAATAACTGCGGGGTCACCTTTGCTGTGCGTTGATAGAATCGCTTACACCTATGATGATCGCCCGGTAGAATGGCGGCGCGGTTATTGCAACACCCGTGCCCATTGTTACGTTAACGAACTCACTTAATCGACCCGCACCATGGCGCTCGCGAATCCGGCAAAGAAACGCCCCAAATATCTGGACTTGACCAAGATACGGCTACCGCTGCCCGGTATCGTGTCGATTCTGCATCGCGTCAGCGGCGCGGCGTTGTTTTTGATCGGTATACCCTTTTTACTGTGGGTGCTTAGTTGCAGCTTAGCCAACCAAGAGGGTTACGACGCTTGGCGCGATACGTTCGATCATCCGTTGGTTAAGCTTATCGTTATCGGTTTTCTTTGGGCCTATCTGCATCATTTTTTCGCGGGCCTGCGGTTTCTAATGCTGGATTTACATAAAGGCATTTCGCTTCCCGCTGCGCGTGCGAGCAGCAAGTTAGTGTTGATCGTGAGCCTGGCCTTGACGCTGATTCTCGGAGTATGGCTGTGGTAAAAAGAGTCGTCGTCGGCGCTCACTATGGACTAAAGGACTGGCTGGCTCAGCGCGTTACCGCGGTTGTCATGGTGGTCTATACGATAATTTTCCTGGGTGCCCTCGTGAGCCACGCGCCGATGGGATTTCCCGAGTGGAAAACGCTGTTTACCAGCGGCGCAATGCGGGTGCTGACCTTGCTGTTTTTCCTGTCGCTGTTTTATCACGCGTGGATCGGCGTGCGCGATATTTTGATGGATTACATTCAGCCGACCGGCGTGCGCTTATTTCTCGAGGTCTTGGTGATCCTCGCCTTGGTCAGCTACACCATCTGGACCATTTCAATTTTGTGGAGCGCATAAATGGCGTTAGCGAAGCGCAGCTTTGATGCGGTAATCGTCGGCGGCGGCGGCGCGGGCTTGCGTTGTGCGCTGCAACTGGCGGAGGCGGGTTTGCGCACCGCGGTGCTGTCGAAAGTGTTTCCGACCCGCTCGCACACTGTCGCCGCGCAAGGCGGCATCGGCGCTGCGCTCGGCAATATGTCGGAAGACAACTGGCTATGGCACATGTACGACACGGTCAAAGGTTCCGATTATCTCGGCGACCAGGACGCGATCGAGTTCATGTGCCGCAACGCCGCACAAGTGGTCTACGAGTTGGAACATTTCGGCATGCCGTTCGATCGCAACGAAAATGGCACGGTTTACCAGCGTCCCTTCGGCGGCCACTCGATGAATTTCGGCGAGAAGCCGGTGCATCGTTCCTGCGCCGCAGCGGACCGCACTGGTCACGCCATGTTGCATACTCTTTACCAGCGCAACGTTCGCGCCAATACGCAATTTTTCGTCGAATGGATGGCGTTGGATTTGATTCGCAATCAGCAAGGCGACGTGCTCGGCGTGGTCGCTCTGGAGATGGAAACGGGCGAGCCGATGATTCTGCAAGCGCGCTCGACGGTGCTCGCCACCGGCGGAGCAGGGCGCATATTCCAGACCAGCACCAATGCCTTTATCAACACCGGCGACGGTTTGGGGATGGCGGCGCGCGCGGGTATTCCGCTGGAAGACATGGAGTTCTGGCAATTTCATCCGTCCGGCGTGGCTGGCGCCGGCGTGCTCATCACCGAGGGCGTGCGCGGTGAGGGCGGTTATCTAATCAACGCCAATGGCGAGCGCTTCATGGAGCGTTACGCGCCGAACATGAAAGATCTCGCCAGCCGCGATGTGGTGTCACGCTCCATGGATCAAGAGATCAAGGAAGGCCGCGGCGTCGGCCCGGAGAAAGATCATGTACTGCTAAAGCTCGATCATCTCGGCCCCGAAACCATCAATAAGCGGCTGCCGGGCATACGCGAAATCGCCATCAAGTTCGCCAACGTCGATCCGATAAAAGAACCTATACCGGTGGTGCCCACTTGCCACTACATGATGGGTGGCATTCCGACGAACTACTACGGCCAAGTAGTCGAGCCAAAAAATGGCAATCCTAATTCGATTGTCAATGGGCTTTATGCGATCGGTGAATGCGCTTGCGTCTCGGTACATGGCGCCAATCGTTTGGGCACCAATTCCTTGCTGGATCTTTTAGTGTTTGGCAAAGCCGCCGGCGACCATTTGGTTAAGCACATCAAGCGCGATGAGTCCTTGCCCGAACTCCCTAGCGATGCCGGAGATCGGCCACTGGCGCGGCTCTCCAGGCTAGATACAACGGCGAGCGGGGAGAACGTCACACAAGTCGGCACAGACATGCGCCGCACCATACAAACCCACTCGGCCGTGTTCCGCACCGGGAAGTTGCTCGACGAAGGCGTTATAAAAATTAAAGACATCGCCAACCGCGCGCGCAATACGGCGATTAAGGATAAAAGCAAAGTGTTCAACACCGCGCGCATCGAAGCGCTGGAATTGGAAAATCTAGCGTTGATTGCCGAGGCTACGCTAGTATCCGGCGCTGCCCGTAAAGAAAGCCGCGGCGCCCACGCCCGCGAAGATTTCCAAAGCCGCGACGATGTGAATTGGCTGAAGCACAGCCTGTGGTATTTGGAAGGCAGCCGTTTGGATTACAAGCCGGTCAATCTGAAAGGATTGACCACCGAAGGATTTGAACCTAAGGCTAGGACTTACTAGGGGCTAGTAAATACCAACCAATCGCTAGCCCCTAGCCCCTAGTCTCTAGCCTCTGAGGTGAATGAATGAAATTCTCCATCTATCGCTACAACCCGGAAACCGACGCCAAGCCCTACATGCAGGACTACGATCTAGAGTTGGCGCCGACGGATCGCATGTTGCTCGACGCGATCATCAAGCTCAAGACCGTGGACGATACCTTGGCGTTTCGGCGTTCGTGTCGCGAGGGGGTGTGCGGATCCGATGCGATGAACATCAACGGCAAGAACGGCCTTGCCTGTATCACCAATCTTGGTGAGCTCAAACAACCCGTCGTGCTGCGGCCGCTGCCTGGGCTGCCGGTGGTGCGCGATCTGATCGTCGATATGACGCAGTTCTTCAAGCAGTATCATTCTATTAAACCGTACTTGATCAACAACGATCCGCCGCCGGATAAGGAACGCTTACAGTCACCCGCGGAGCGGGCGGAATTGGATGGTTTATACGAGTGCATTCTGTGCGCCTGTTGTAGTACCGCGTGCCCGTCGTTTTGGTGGAATCCCGATAAGTTTGTCGGTCCGGCGGGCCTGTTGCAATCCTACCGTTTCATCGCCGACAGCCGCGACCAGGCCACCAGCGAGCGGCTGGATAATTTAGAAGACCCTTACCGGCTATTCCGCTGCCATACCATCATGAATTGCGTCGATGCCTGTCCGAAGGGGCTCAATCCGACCTTGGCCATCGGCAAAATCAAGGAAAACATGGTCAAGCGGACGGTATAGGAGTATGCTTGCTGCAAAGCAGCAAGAACGCTTACGTTGGCGCTGCAGGCGCGGCATGCTGGAGCTGGATCTATTACTGACGCGCTTTCTAACAGCAAAAATCGACACACTCGACGAATCGCAAGCGCAGTTGCTTGACCGATTGTTAACCTATCCTGATCAGGATTTATTTGACTGGCTAATGGCTCGAAAGAAGTGTGACGATGCGAGCCTTAACCCCATGTTGGAACTCATATTGGTTTGCAAGTAAAATTTGCGATTTCGTTGGTGAAGTGCATAGCGGAGACAAAAAATGGATACACAGCGTACAGCGACGTTAACCCTTAACGGCACCGGCAATTCCGTCGATTTACCGATTTATTCCGGCACTCTCGGTCCTGACGTGATCGACGTTCGCGGTTTATCCAAGCTTGGGTTATTCACCTACGATCCCGGGTTTTTGTCCACGGCGGCGTGCCGGTCGGATATCACGTTTATCGATGGCGATGTCGGCCAGCTCTATTATCGCGGCTACCCGATCGAGCAGCTCGCGGAAAAATCCGATTTCGTCGAAGTCTGTTATCTGCTGTTGAACGGCGAGCTGCCGACTACCGCTGAGCTGCAAGAATTCGACAACACCATCCGCCATCACACCATGGTGCACGAGCAGTTGACGCGTTTTTATCAAGGCTTCCGGCGCGACGCGCACCCGATGGCGGTGATGGTCGGCGTGGTGGGCGCCCTGTCGGCGTTCTACCACGACTCGCTGGATATCACCAATCCCATGCATCGCACCATATCGGCCATGCGCTTGCTCGCCAAGGTGCCGACCATCGCCGCGATGTGTTATCGCTACAACACCGGCTTGCCGTTCCAGTATCCGCGCAATGAATTGAGCTACGCGGCGAATTTTCTGCAGATGATGTTCGCCACGCCGTGCGAAAAATACGAATCGAATCCGGTGTTGGTGAAAGCCATGGATCGAATATTGATCCTACATGCCGACCACGAGCAAAACGCATCGACCTCGACGGTTCGCTTAGCCGGATCCAGCGGCGCCAATCCGTTTGCCTGCGTCGCCGCCGGCATAGCCGCCTTGTGGGGGCCCGCCCACGGCGGCGCCAACGAAGCGGTATTGAAGATGCTGGACGAGATCGGCGATGTATCGAACATCGGTAAATATATCGCCATGGCGAAAGACAAGAACTCCGGCTACCGGCTCATGGGCTTCGGTCATCGCGTTTATAAAAACATGGATCCGCGCGCCGGCATCATGCGCCAGACCTGCCACGAAGTATTGAACGATCTAGGCTTACACGACAACAAGCTATTCAAACTGGCGTTGGCGTTGGAAAAGATCGCGTTGGAGGATCCCTACTTCGTCGAGAAGAAGCTGTATCCGAACGTCGATTTCTATTCCGGGATCGTGTTGCGCGCCCTGGGCATTCCGACCAGCATGTTCACGGCAGTCTTCGCCATGGGCCGCACCATAGGCTGGATTTCCCAATGGAACGAAATGATTTCCGATCCGGAGCAAAAAATCGGCCGGCCGCGGCAATTGTATCGAGGCGCGGTGCGCCGCGATTATTTGCCGGTGGACAAACGCACCTAAGGCCGGGGTTCGCCCATCAAGCGATCGCAAAATTTCTGAGGGACACGCGCCATGATGAAAACCTTTTTGGAGAACTCTCATCTATTCGGCGCGAACGCGCCCTTTATTGAAGAATTGTACGAAAACTATTTACTGGATCCGACGACGGTTGAGGCGGAATGGCGTTCTTATTTCGATGCTCTGCAGAAAGCATCGGGAGCTGTTACGCAAGACATCGCGCATTCACCCATCGTCACGGCATTTACCCAGCGCGCCAAAGCCGGGTTGCAAACGCTGGTGGCGTCGCGGCAAGACTCGGACTACGCCAGAAAACAAGTATCTGTCCTGCAGTTGATCAACGCCCATCGCTTCCTAGGTTCCCGTCATGCCGCGCTCGATCCGCTGAAACGCCAGGACAAACCCTATATTCCGGAGCTCGAACCCAATCACTACGGGCTGACGGAAGCGGATATGGATACGGTGTTCAATTCCGGTTCGCTGGTCGGTTTCGATCAAGCCAAGCTGCGGGATATTATCGAAGCGGTGCGCGCAACCTATTGCGGCACGATCGGCGTCGAGTACATGTACATCACCGACACCGAGCAAAAGCGGTGGATTCAGAAACGTTTCGAAAGCCAGCGTTCCAAGCTTAATTACTCGAAGGCGGAACGCCGCCACATTCTCGAGCGTCTGGTCGCTGCCGAGACCTTGGAGAAATACCTGCATACCCGTTACGTCGGGCAAAAACGATTTTCCTTAGAGGGGGGCGAAAGCCTCATTCCGTTGCTGGAAAATCTCATCCAACGCGCCGGCGCTAACGGCGTGCAGGAAATCGTAATGGGTATGGCCCATCGCGGCCGCTTGAATGTGTTGGTTAATGTCTTGGGTAAGTTGCCTAAGGATCTGTTCTCGGAATTCGAAGGCAAACACGCTTCCGATCTCTCGTCCGGCGATGTGAAATATCATCTAGGATTTTCCAGCGACATCAATACGCCGGGCGGTCCAGTGCATCTGACGTTAGCATTCAATCCTTCCCATTTGGAAATCGTTAACCCCGTGGTCGAAGGCTCGGTACGCGCCCGGCAACAGCGGCGCGGCGACCGTGAAGGCAAGCAGGTGTTGCCGGTGTTGATACACGGCGATGCGGCGTTCGCCGGCCAGGGCGTGGTGATGGAAACTATGGCGCTGTCGCAAACCCGCGGCTATCGCACCGGTGGTACCGTGCACGTGGTGGTGAATAATCAAATCGGTTTCACCACTTCGGATTCGCGCGACACGCGCTCGTCGATCTATTGCACCGACATCGCCAAGATGATCGAAGTGCCGGTGTTCCATGTCAACGGTGACGATCCCGAGAGCGTGTTGTTAACGATCGAAGCGGCCTTCGATTTCCGTACTAAGTTCGGCAAGGACGCCATCGTCGATCTGGTTTGCTTCCGCCGTCTAGGCCACAACGAGCAAGACGAGCCGCTCGTCACCCAGCCGTTGATGTACAAAAAAATCGCCCAACACCCCGGCACGCGTAAGCTCTATGCGATGCGGTTAATGGAAGAGGGCGTGATCGCCGAAGCCGAATCCGAGGAGATGATCAAGACGCTGCGCGCCGCTCTCGACGCGGGCCAAAGCACCAATGCGGCGATCCTATACAATCACAAGCCGCCCTTCGCTATCGATTGGGTGCCTTACCAAAAAATCAACTGGCAAACTCCCGCTGTCACCGCCGTACCGCGCAAGGAATTGGAAGCGCTCGCCGTGCGCCTCACCACCTTGCCGGAAAATTTTAAGCTGCATCCTACCGTCGAGCGCATGATGGCGGCGCGGCGCGAAATGGGCTTGGGTAAGCAAGTGCTCGATTGGGGCATGGCGGAAAACCTGGCCTATGCGTCCTTGCTCAAGAACGGATTTTCCATCCGCTTATCGGGCCAAGACAGCGGCCGCGGCACCTTCGCCCATCGCCATGCGGTATTCCACGATCAAAACCGTGAGAAGTGGGATGCGGGTAGCTACGTGCCGTTGCGCAATATCTTCGACGGCCAGCCGGATTTTTTAGTGATCGATTCGTTGCTGTCGGAAGAAGCGGTGCTGGGCTTCGAGTTCGGTTATGCCACCGCCGACCCCAACACCTTCGTGATTTGGGAGGCGCAGTTCGGCGATTTTGCCAATGGCGCCCAAGTAGTGATCGATCAATTCATCACCTCCGGAGAAACCAAATGGGGCCGCTTGTGCGGCTTGACCATGTTGTTGCCCCACGGCTACGAGGGTCAAGGCCCCGAGCATTCATCCGCACGGCTGGAGCGATTTTTACAGATGTGCGCCGAGCATAACATTCAAGTGTGTGTGCCGTCGAACCCGGCGCAAATGTTCCATTTGCTGAGACGTCAAATGGTCCGCCCAATGCGTAAACCGCTGATCGTCATCACACCGAAGAGCTTGCTGCGCCGGAAAGAATCGACGTCGGACCTGAACGATCTGGCCACCGGTAGTTTTCAGCCAGTGATCGGCGAGGTCGATCCGCTCGAGCCTGGGAAAGTAAAGCGCATCGTCGCCTGCAGCGGCAAAGTGTATTTCGATATATTGGCCGAGCGCCGCGCGCGCGGCATCGACGACATTGCCCTGATACGCATCGAGCAGCTTTATCCGTTCCCCCACACGGAATTCGCCGCTGAAATGAAACGCTACCCGAATGCGACCAGTGTCATCTGGGCGCAAGAGGAGCCAGGCAACCAGGGCGCGTGGCACCGCATTCAACATTATCTGCTACGCAACATGCGCGAGGATCAGGAATTGGCCTACGCGTTACGCCCTTCGTCGGCATCGCCGGCGGTCGGTTATCTGGCGAAGCACAACGAACAGCAAAAAGCGGTGATCGACGCCGCACTGAGTTTTAAACCAATCAAGTAATCTTCTGGAGAGATCATGCTCGTTGAGGTTAAAGTTCCACAGTTGTCCGAATCGGTGGCGGAAGCGACGCTAGTCACTTGGCATAAAAAGCCGGGCGAATACGTCGAACGCGACGAGAATCTGATCGACATCGAAACTGACAAAGTGGTGTTGGAATTACCCGCTCCAGCTTCCGGTGTATTGGCCAAAATCGTCAAAACCGATGGTGGCACGGTCATCAGTAACGAAGTAATCGCGGCCATCGACACCGAAGCAAAAGCAGCGATTTCAAAAGCCGCCGCGCCAGCGTCCAAGCAGGATGCGGCTCCCAAGCCTGCCGTGCCTGCGACACAAGCTACGCCTGCCTCGCAGGCCGATGCCGCCACGGCGTTGCCGGCGGCACGCAGGATGATGGCGGAGCAAGGACTTAACCCGACCGATATCGCCGGCACCGGCCGCGGCGGGCGCGTCACCAAAGGCGACGTCGTCACCCATCTTGAAGCAAAGCCCGCTGTGTCCGCACCGGCAGCCGTGGAAACATTGAACGTAACCTCGATGCGCATCTCGGGCCGCCCGGAGCAACGGGTTCCCATGTCGCGTCTGCGCGCGCGTATCGCCGAGCGCTTGGTGCAATCGCAATCCACCGCCGCGATCTTCACCACGTTCAACGAAGTCAACATGCAGCCGGTGATGGAGCTGCGCAACAAGTACAAAGAAAAATTCGAGAAGGAACACGGCGTCAAGCTGGGCTTCATGTCGTTCTTCGTCAAAGCCGCCGTCGCCGCGCTGAAAAAATTCCCCCTGGTGAATGCGTCCATCGACGGCAACGACATCATCTATCACGGTTACTACGACATCGGCATCGCCGTCGGCAGTCCGCGCGGTTTGGTGGTGCCTATCATTCGCGATGCCGATCGTTTGTCGTTTTCCGACATCGAAAAAACCATCGCCGATTTCGGCGCTCGCGCGCAAGACGGCAAACTCACCATCGAAGAATTATCCGGCGGCACGTTCTCCATTTCCAACGGCGGCGTATTCGGCTCCATGCTGTCCACACCGATCATCAATCCGCCGCAATCGGCGATCCTCGGCGTCCACGCCACTAAGGAACGCCCGGTAGTGGAGAACGGCCAAATCGTTATTCGGCCGATGAATTACCTCGCGCTTTCCTACGATCACCGCATCATCGACGGCCGCGAAGCCGTGTTGTCGCTGGTGGCGATGAAGGACGCGTTGGAGGATCCGGCGCGGCTGCTGTTAGAACTCTAATAAGCGAGGGGCTAGGCGGACTAGTAGGCTAGAGAGTCTAGCCAAAATCCCTAGCCTCTAGTCCCTCACCCCTAACGCCTAACTCCTACACTAACTCATGCCCCAAATCTTTCGATGTCGCCGTAATCGGCGGCGGTCCCGGCGGTTATGTCGCGGCGATACGCGCGGCGCAGCTTGGCTTCAACACGGTCTGTATCGATGCCTGGAAAAATGCTAAAGGCAAACCCAGTCTCGGCGGCACCTGCTTGAACGTCGGTTGCATTCCATCCAAGGCGTTGCTGGAATCGTCGGAGAACTATCATCGCGTGATGCATAGTTTTTCTGACCACGGTATTCGAGGCGCAAGGTGTCACGCTCGATCTCGCCAAAATGCTGGCGCGTAAAGACAAGATCGTCGATCAGCTTCACCGGCGGGATCGGGTTCTTGTTCAAAAAAAATAAAGTGACATCCATGCCCGGACTCGGGTGTTTTGTCGGCGGTGGTGACACCTATCAGATCGAAGTCGTCGACGGCGATAAACGCGAGACGATTTCAGCGAAACATGTGGTGATCGCGACCGGCTCGGTGCCGCGTGCGCTGCCGTTTGCCAAGATCGACAATCAATTGATTTTGGATAACGAAGGCGCGCTGTCGATTCCCAGTGTTCCGAAAAAGCTCGGCGTTATCGGCGCCGGTGTTATCGGTCTGGAAATGGGCAGCGTGTGGAAGCGTCTCGGCGCGGAAGTAACGATCTTGGAAGCCTTGCCGGAATTCCTCGGTGCGGTCGATGAGCAAGTCGCTAAAGAAGCATTCAAGATATTCACCAAAGAGCAAGGCCTCGCCATCCAGCTTGGCGTCAATATCAAATCCGTGACGACAGCGAAAAATCAAATCACGATAGATTACGAAGGCAGCGAAGGCGCCAAACAATTGGTGGTCGATAAGCTGATCATGGCGGTCGGTCGCGCGCCCAATACGACGGGGCTCAACCTTGATGCCGTGGGCATAAAATTGGACGCCAAAGGCTTCGTCCAAGTAGACAATCAATGCCGCACCATCGCCAAGAATATTTTCGCCGTCGGCGATGTGGTGCGCGGACCGATGCTGGCACATAAAGCTTCGGAAGAGGGCGTTGCCGTCGCAGAGTTGATCGCCGGCCAAAAGAGTCACGTCAATCTCGATACCATACCTTGGGTAATCTACACCGCACCGGAAATCGCCTGGGTCGGCGAGACGGAAAAGCAATTGAAAGCGCGTGGCGTCGAGTATCGTGCCGGCAGCTTCCCGTTCATGGCCAATGGCCGCGCCAAGGGACTCGGCGAAACCCACGGCTTCGTCAAGATGCTGGCCGATACGAAAACCGATCGCATACTCGGGGTGCATATCCTTGGACCCTTCGCATCGGAGTTGATCGCCGAGGCGGTGGTCGCGATGGAGTTCGGTGCATCATCGGAAGATATCGCCCGCATCGTTCACGCCCATCCGTCGTTATCGGAAGTCATGCATGAAGCGGCGTTGGCGGTCGATAAGCGTGCCGTGCATATTTGATTTACTCGTGTCGACTAATGATGGCAATAAGCGGTAACCATGCGGACTGCGTGTCCCTTCCCCTTCAAGGGGAGAAGCAGGGTTTCGAACAGCATCGCTGTTCGCTGCTGAGCGCAAGCGCCTCTGGCGCGCAGCAGTGAGGTTAGGATGGGGATGGGTCAGTAGTGCGTTTAACTAAACCCATCCCCCTCCCAGCCTCCCCCTTGAAAGGGGAGGAGCGCTGCGATCTAAGTCTCTATAAATCTAAACGCCGCAATTGAGATGCCTGAAGAGTCAATAACAGAGCGCGTCTCCGGGCATGCCACGCCAGAGACCGCACCACTTGGCCCTTTGCAATGGTATCTTAAACAGAAACAGCATAAGGGTTTTCAACCCGACACCGCCCAGGAACGCGCCGCCGTACGCCTGCAACAACTATTCGACGAACTAGTCGAATTCAAATCCTATCGCGGCCGGCCGTTCGTGAAAACGTTTGGCCGCCGGCGCCGCCGCGTGGGCTGTATATCCACGGCAGCGTCGGCCGCGGCAAGAGCATGCTGATGGATGTGTTTTATTCGCAACTGCCGTACCGGCGTAAACGGCGCGTGCATTTTCATGCGTTCATGCAAACCATCCATCGTGAGCTTGCGGATCTTAAACGGGAAACCGATCCGCTGGTTCTCATCGCCGAGAAACTGGCGCGGGATGTGCGCGTATTGTGTTTCGACGAATTCCACGTCAGCGATATCGGCGATGCGATGATCCTCGCGCGTTTGCTGGAGAGCATGTTCGCACGCGGCATCGTCTGTGTGATGACCTCCAACTATCGGCCCGATGCACTTTATCCTAACGGCTTGCAGCGCGACCGTTTTCTGCCTGCCATCAAACTCATTAAAAATAATCTTGATATCGTCGAACTCGATGGCGATACCGATCATCGCTTGCGCAGTTTGGAACAACTCGATCTTTATCATTCGCCGCTCGGGCCGATGGCCGATGAGGCGATGCTGCGTTCTTTCACAACGCTCGCGTCGGGTCCGCCGCGCAGCGTATCGATTACGGTGAACGGCCGTAAGATCCAAGCTAGGAGCGCTTCTTCAGGTATTGCGTGGTTTGAGTTCAGCGAACTTTGCGGCACCGCGCGCTCCCAATTGGACTATCTCGAACTTGCGAAACAATTCCATACGTTAATGCTGGCGAATGTTCCGCGCATGACGGCGGAACACGCATCGGAAGCACGGCGCTTTATGTGGCTAATCGATGTGCTCTACGATCAGCGGGTAAATTTGATCTTGAGCGCGGCGGTGCCGATGGAAGAGTTATATCGCGATGGACCCAACAGCCAAGAATTTTCTCGCACTGTGAGCCGCTTGCGGGAAATGCAATCGCGTGAATATCTTGCCTATCAGCATGTAGTTTAGAATACGATCATTCTCCGTTCCTTCAGTGAGCTCACCATGTTCAAAGGCATTCTGCTAACCAAGACCGACGCCGGCACCGATGCGAAAGTCGCCGATATCAACGACAACGATTTACCCGAAGGCGATGTTACGTTGCGCGTCGACTATTCCACCCTTAACTATAAAGATGGTCTCGCCATCACCGGCAAGGCGCCCGTGGTGCGTAAGTACCCGATGGTGCCCGGCATCGATGGCGCGGGCACGGTAGAAGAAAGTAAATCGACGCTATGGAAAGCGGGCGATAAAGTCGTGCTCAACGGCTGGGGCGTAGGAGAAGGCCATTGGGGTTGTCTCGCACAGAAAGCGCGATTGAAAGGCGAATGGCTGGTGGCGCTGCCATCTGGCTTTACGACGAAGCAAGCCGCGTCGATCGGCACCGCGGGCTATACCGCGATGTTATGCGTGCTGGGCTTGGAAAAGCACGGCGTCACGCCGGATAAAGGCGAGATACTCGTCACCGGCGCCGCCGGTGGCGTTGGTAGCGTTGCCATCGCATTGCTGGCCAAACGTGGGTATACCGTCATCGCATCGACCGGCCGCGCGAGCGAAACCGATTACTTGAAGTCTCTTGGCGCAAGCGAAGTGATTGATCGTGCCACACTATCAGCGCCAGGCAAGCCATTAGCCAAAGAGCGTTGGGCCGGCGCTGTGGATTCGGTCGGCAGCCATACTCTTGCAAACGTTTGCGCGTCGATGAAATATCTGGGTGTGGTGGCCGCTTGTGGTTTGGCTCAAGGTATGGATTTGCCCGCCAGCGTCGCGCCGTTTATTTTGCGCGGCGTGACTTTAGTCGGCATAGACAGCGTGATGGCGCCCATGGCGACGCGCTTGCAAGCGTGGTCGCGTTTGGCATCGGATCTGGACAAGGCTAAGCTCGATGCTATCACCACGGAAATTTCTCTTGCTCAAGCGATCGTAAAAGCGCCGGAGATACTAGCAGGGCAGGTACGTGGGCGCTTAGTGGTAAACGTTAATTCTTAGCACTCTGTCATTCCCGCGCAGGCGGGAATCCATGGTGTATTCGCAATAAGAAACTCACAATGGGTTCCCGCCTTCGCGGGAATGGCAAAAGCAGGAGGAGCAGGGTGACTACGTACAAAGAATTCCATCGCCATTCCATAGAAAATCCTGACGCATTCTGGCGCGAAGAAGCCAAGCTCATCGGCTGGCACAAGCCGTTTGAAAAAGTTTTGGATTATTCGAATCCGCCATTCGCGAAGTGGTTTGTCGGCGGTAAAACCAATCTTTGCTTTAACGCCGTCGATCGCCACTTGGCGGAGCGCGCTGAACAAACGGCGCTGATCTATATCTCAACCGAAACCGGCGACGAGAAAAAATTTACTTATCGCGATTTGTTTCTGGAAATAAATCGCGCTGCCGCCATGTTGAAATCCCTCGGTGTGGGAAAAGGCGACCGCGTGTTGATCTACATGCCGATGATACCCGAGGCGATGTTTGCGATGCTCGCCTGCGCGCGTATCGGGGCGATTCACTCGGTGGTATTCGGGGGATTCGCCTCGGCAAGTTTGGCGACTCGCATCGATGACGCCAAGCCTAAAGTAATGATCACATCCGATGCCGGTATGCGTGGCGGCAAGGCGGTGCTGTACAAACATTTGGTCGATGAAGCAATACGCCTGTCTCAGTACCCACCACAAAATGTAATTCTCGTTAACCGTGGTTTGGATAAGGCGATGAATATCGTCGCGGGCCGCGACCTCGATTACGCAACGTTGCGCACACAATATTTAAATGAAAAAGTAGACATCACCTGGATGGAGTCCAGCGAGCCGTCGTATATTCTTTACACTTCGGGCACGACAGGTAAACCCAAGGGCGTACAGCGCGATACCGGCGGCTACGCTGTCGCACTGGCGGCGTCGATGAAATATATCTTTTGCTGCAAGCCGGGCGAAACGATGTTCACCACCAGCGACATCGGCTGGGTTGTCGGGCACTCTTACATTGTCTACGCGCCTTTAATCAACGGTTGCACAACCATACTCTATGAAGGTTTACCGATTCGGCCCGATGGCGGAATTTGGTGGAAGCTCGTCGAGCAACATAAAGTCCGTGTCATGTTCAGTTCGCCTACCGCCATACGCGTGTTGAAGAAACAAGATACCGCCTTGCTCACGAAATACGATTTGAGTTCGTTGCGTTATCTGTTTCTGGCCGGCGAGCCATTGGATGAGCCGACCGCGCGCTGGATCGCCGACGGTATCAAGAAGCCCATTATCGATCATTACTGGCAAACGGAAACCGGCTGGCCGATGCTGTCGGCGATGTTAGGCGTGGAAGATACGCCGCGCAAATTCGGCAGCCCGAGTTTTCCGGTGTACGGCTACAACATGAAGTTGTTGCATGAGGTAACGGGTGAAGAAGTGGGCGCCGGCGAAAAAGCCGTCGTTGCCGTCGTGCCGCCGTTGCCGCCGGGTTGTATGACTACGATTTGGGGTGACGACGAGCGCTTCATTAAAACCTATTTCTCCAATTTCAAAGGTAAGCTCGCGTACTCGTCCTTCGATTGGGGCATCCGCGATCAAGACGGTTATTATTTCATCCTCGGGCGTACCGACGATGTGATCAACGTCGCCGGTCATCGCCTTGGTACACGCGAAATCGAAGAAGCGGTGCAAAGCCATCCCAACGTCGCGGAAGTCGCCGTGGTCGGCGTGGAAGACAAACTTAAAGGCCAAGTACCGATTGCATTCGCCGTTCTCAAAGACGCCAGCCGCGCCGCCGACGAAGCCGGTCGCGCCGTGTTGGAGAAAGAAGTGATGCAGGCGGTCGATAATTTATTGGGAGCAATTGCCAGACCAACGCGTGTACATTTCATCACTTTATTACCAAAGACGCGCTCGGGGAAATTGTTGCGCCGGAGCATACAGGCGATCGCGGAGGGCAAGGATGCCGGCGACTTGACCACGCTGGATGATCCGAGCGCGCTGGAGCAAATTAAAGCGGCTATCAAGAGCTAACTCGCCCATGTGCACGCGGCAAAGATGTAGGGCGGGTCCCACCCGCCAATCAACCGTGGGGAAATGGCGGGTGGGACCCCTACGGTCATTCGTTTTTCATTCCCGCGAAGTGAATAGTAGGGTGGATCAAGTCCCGAAGGGACGGATCCACCATCGTTCAAATTTGGTGGATCCGCTACGCTTGATCCACCCTACTAAACTTAATCTTGGAAAGTGACGCCATGTTCAAGGAAAAACTCTTGCAAGGCAAACGCATCCTCGTCACCGGCGGTGGCACGGGCCTGGGCCGCGCCATGGCGGAAAAATACCTTGAACTTGGCGCAGACCTATACATCTGCGGCCGCCGCAAAAACGTCCTCGATGAAACTGCTCAGGAACTCATGGCGGCCCACGGTGGTTCCGTGAAAACATTCGACATCGATATTCGCAACGCCGCAGCCGTCGATGAAATGATCGAGAGGATTTGGGACGACGGTCCGCTGACGGGTTTAGTTAACAACGCTGCTGGCAACTTCATCAGCCGCACAGAAGATCTGTCGCCGCGCGGTTTCGATGCCATAGCCAACATTGTGTTGCACGGGACGTTTTACGTAACGCAAGGCATCGGTAAGCGCTGGATTAAAGATAAGGCCAAGGGCTCAGTGATTTCGATTCTTACGACCTGGGTGTGGACCGGTTCGCCGTTCGTCGTTCCATCCGCCATGGCGAAAACCGGTATCAATGCGATGACGAAATCCCTTGCCGTCGAGTGGGGCCGCTACGGCATACGCCTCAACGCGATCGCGCCGGGACCGATTTACACCAAAGGCGCATGGGATCGATTGAGCCCGGGCAAAGATGCGCTATCCCGCAGCGACGGCAATCCCATGGGACGCATCGGCGAACTTTCGGAATTACAAAACCTCGCGACGTTTCTAATGGCCGATGGATGCGATTGGCTCACCGGTCAGACCATCGCCCTCGACGGCGCAGGCTACCTCGCCAACGGCGCGTCGTTCACCCATCTCGCTAATTTGTCCGATCAAGATTGGCTCGATATTCGCGAAAAAATCAAAACCGCTAACGATCAAGATAAAGCAAACCGCACGACATGAGCGAAACCCGCGCGAGCTATAAACATTTTCTTACCATTCCCACCCGTTGGCACGACAACGATGTGTACGGCCATGTGAACAACGTCGTCTACTACTCTTATTTCGATACCGTAGTGAACGACTATCTCATGCGTAATGCCGGCCTCGACTATCGCGAGGGCGCTGTCGTCGGATTCGTCGTCGAAACCATGTGCCAATACAAAAAGCCGCTAGCATTCCCCGAGTCGATCGATGTCGGACTAAGAGTCGCGAAAATCGGCAATAGCTCGGTGCGTTACGAGATTGGAATTTTTAAGCAGGGTGACGATGATGTGGCGGCGCTCGGACACTTTGTCCATGTTTATGTCGAGCGGGCCATTCATAAGCCGGTAACGGTTCCGGAAGCATTTCGTCGCGCGTTGGAAACAATTCGAAAAGAATAGCAAGTTAATAGACATTGCCACGGGGGTTATCCGGCTTGCTTCGTGGCAGGACCGGGCCTGTGAGGCAGTATCCATGCGGGTCGCAGCCTAGCAGCTCATTCGCATTTTGAAGTCTTGTCATTTTTGTCGCGCCCGCCGACAATATGTTCATGACAAAAGCCCTCATACAAGAACTGTCCTATCACGAAGACAGCAGCCGACTGTTCGAAACGATCCGCGATCACGATTGGCCGATTTGGCTCGACAGCGGCTCACCCCATACCGAGCAAGGCCGCTTCGACATCATCGTTGCGGATCCCATTGCGACTTTGGTGACACGCGGGTTGGTCACCGAAATCACTCACGGTGACCACGTCACACTGTCGCCCGACGATCCACTTACCTTACTGCGCCCATGGGTAGATACCGATGTTTCGCCCATTCCCGGCATCCCGTTTGCGGGTGGCGCAGTCGGGTATTTCGGTTACGATTTGGCGCGTCGCTTGGAGCGCTTGCCGACCATTGCCGAGGATGCCGAAGACATTCCCGACATGGCTATCGGCATTTACGATTGGGCGGTGGTGGTCGATCACAAAGATAAGAAATCGGTGCTGGTCAGTCATGGCGCGGCCAGCATGACTTCCACGCGTTGGGAAGAACTCGTATGGTCTTTTCGATGTGATGCCGCTACGCGTTGGACGGTGCCGTTTCATCTCCTGTCCGATGTCAAGCCAGACTTGGATCTAGCGGCCTACGCCGAGCGTTTTTCGCGCTTGAAACGCTACATCGCCGACGGCGATTGTTATCAGGCCAATCTCACTCGTCGCTTTAGTGCCCGTGCCGGTGGCGATTCGTGGACGGCGTATTGCGAATTGCGTAAGTTGAATCCAGCGCCCATGGCGGCTTATCTGCAATTGCCTTTTGTACAGATACTAAGTTCTTCGCCGGAAGGATTTTTGCGAGTCGACAACAGACAAATCACCACCAAGCCGATCAAAGGCACGCGGCCACGGCACGCTGATCCAGTGTTGGATCAACAGCAGATGAGCGCTCTCCAAAATGCTACTAAAGATCGGGCAGAAAACGTGATGATCGTCGATTTGTTGCGCAATGACCTCGGTAAGGTATGCGAGACTGGGTCGGTGCGAGTGGCGGCATTATTCGACATCGAGTCCTTTTCCATGGTGCACCACCTGGTGAGTTCCGTGATCGGTAAATTGCGCGACGACTGCGATAACATCGATTTGCTGCGAGCGTGTTTTCCCGGCGGCTCCATTACTGGGGCGCCAAAACTGCGCGCCATGGAAATCATCGAAGAACTCGAGCCCCATCGGCGCGGCGTGTACTGTGGGGCCATAGGCTATATCGGTGCCGATGATGGGATGGATTTGAATATCGCGATTCGCACCTTGATATATTCCGATGGCCAGGTGCGCTTTTGGGTAGGTGGCGGCATCGTCGCGGACTCGGTGATGGGGGAAGAGTTCCAAGAGACGCTAGACAAAGCCAAAGCGATTATGCTGATGTTGGGCAACGAGCCCCAGGTTCGATCGGGCGCGCGGATATGACGACGCAAGATGCCAAGATCGAATTGCGCAAAACCGATAGTCGCGCGCCGTGCGGCGTTGAGCTTGCCGGCGCGACAGGGTGCGAATCGAGTGATCAGTAAGCATGTCTTGGCATCCGGTGGGTTTCACGATGCCCAGACCGTGATGGCCTACATGAGCTTCGCTGCGGAGTTTAGTACGTCGGAAATCGTGCGTGCAATTCTCGATCGCGATAAGGTGTTGGTGCTGCCGAAAATCAATGGCGCCAAGAAAGAATTAGATCTATTTAAAGTCAATAACCTCGATAGCGATTTGATCTCGGGAACCTGGGGCATAATGGAACCCAATCCCGAGTGCTGTGAGAGGATAGCGATCGACGAAGTGGATTTCGTACTGGTGCCGGGTGTAGCGTTCGATGCCGACTGTAATCGGCTTGGTTACGGCGGCGGTTACTACGATCGCTTATTGGAAAACCTTGGTCCGTTCGCAACTTTTGTCGCGCCGGCGTTTGACGTACAAATCGTCGATCGCGTGCCGGTCGAAGCGCACGATATCGCGTTGGATGTAGTCGTTACTGAACAGCATAAGTTTGTACGCAGCGAATTTCTGAACCACGAAAGATGAGTGAATCTAGCTCGACCCAGATAAGTGAAAATATTCGCCAGGCTCGCACTCTGCGTGGCATTCCGCCCGATGCTTATCTGGTTCCCTATCACTCGATCGCAGATCTTCTGGATCGGCAGGCGAACGCCGCACCCGATAAGGTTTTTCTTTTCTATCACAATGACGATGCGGGTCAGCAGAACGAGTGGAGTTACCGCCAGCTAAATTGCCGCGTCAATCAAGTTGCCAATCTACTGCGCGACCAATACGGCATTCGTCGCGGTGATCGAGTGGCTACCTTGGCGTTTAATCATCCCGATGCCGTTATTGCTTATTTCGCGTGTTGGAAGCTGGGCGCGGTCGCCACGCCACAGAATGCAGACGAAGACGACAACCGCATCGCTTTTATTTTTCAGGACGCGGGATGCCGCGTTCTGCTGGCAGCGCCGGAATACGCCGAACGTGGTACGGCCTTGAAGGCGAGGACTTCCAGCCTCGAACACGTTACCGCAATGGATGCGGATTATCAGGCGCGGCTCGATAAAATTAGCGAAGCGTTTACCCCAACCGTAGAACACATGCTGGAACACCCGGCGCTGTTGGTCTACACCAGCGGAACCACCGGTGTGCCAAAGGGTGTGATGCTATCGCAATACAATCTATTGAGTGATTGCAAGGGCGTTGCGGAATGGCAAGGGTTAACGGCAGACATCCGGATGATGTGCGTATTGCCGGTACATCATGTGAATGGACTGTGCGTCACGCTCGTCGTGCCGCTTTATGTCGGCGGTTCGGTAGTGCTTAATCGTAGTTTTAAATCCAGTACTTTTTGGCGACGGCTTGCGGAGCGAAAAGTTAATATCGTATCCGTTGTACCGACAATTTTGCAGTTTCTATGCGAAGCCGCTGAAGACATCACAAAGCTCGATTTGAGCCATCTTAGCCACATACTTTGCGGCGCAGGAACGATGTCCATCTCTTTGGTGACGCGGTTCTCCGACCAATTTCAGCAGAAGATCGTCCATGGTTACGGTTTGTCGGAGACTACCGCATTCGCCTGCCTCTCGCCAGTAGACCTCGCAAACGAAAAGCATCGCCACTGGCTGACGCGATATGGGTACCCGTCTATCGGCGCGGAGATCAATATCAACGAAATAGCGATCCACGATGGCGACGACCACGAGTTACCGGCAGGAGAAAAAGGCGAGATCGTTTTGCGTGGCCATAATGTAATGCTCGGTTACTTCAATCGCGACGATGCCAATCTCGATGCGTTTAAGAATGGATGGTTTCACAGCGGTGACGAAGGATTTTTTCAAGTCGACGACATGGGACGCAAATTTCTTTTTATCACCGGGCGGATCAAAGAGCTGATCAATCGCGGCGGCGCCAAGTATAGTCCGTTCGAGATCGAAGAAATCCTGCAATCCATCCCTGGTGTTAAAGTAGGGCTAGCGATCGCTTTCGAGAATGAGTGGTACGGTGAGGAGGTCGGCGCTTATGTCGTGAAAGATGAGGGCGTAGCGCTGACGGAATACGATGTGCTTGTTGCGTGCCGGGCGTCCATGCCGTTTGCAAAATCCCCCAAAGTAGTGAAATTCGGCAGCGATGTTCCGCTCACGACGACGGGAAAATATCAACGCCTTAAGCTTAGGGATCTATTCGCGGCGTATCGCGATGTGCAATTCAAGGAGGACAAACCGTTGAGATCAGGAAACCGATCATGACTCATGCGTACGACACACAGCTCGATAAAAACGGCGCGAATTTTATACCGCTCACGCCACTTTCATTTTTGGACAAGGCCGCTTATGTCTACCCACGCCGCGTCGCTGTCGTACACGGGGAGGAGCGCTACACCTGGGCGGAAGAGTACGTTCGCTGCCGCCGGCTCGCTTCTGCATTGAAACGTTATGGAATAAGGCTAGGTGACACCGTCGCCGCCATGCTTCCAAACACACCTGCAATGGTCGATATGCATTTCGGGCCGGCCATGATAGGCGCGGTGCTCAACACGCTCAATACCCGGCTCGATCCGGAGGCGATCGCCTTCATGCTCGAGCACGGTGAGGCGAAAATATTGTTCTGCGATCTGGAATATTCCGCAACCATCGAAAAAGCCCTGACCTTACTTAAGAAGAAGCCTCTGGTGATCGATGTGATCGACCCTATGTTTAACGGCGAAGGCAAGCGGCTGGGCGTGAAAGATTATGCGTCGTTCCTCGAGGAGGGCGATGCGGATTTCAAGTTTGCCTATCCGGGCGATGAGTGGAATGCTATCGCGCTGAATTACACCTCTGGCACGACCGGTAATCCCAAGGGAGTGGTTTATCACCATCGTGGCGCCTACATGAACGCCATCGGCAACGTCTTAACTTGGGACATGCCGCGTCACCCGGTTTATCTTTGGACCTTGCCGATGTTTCATTGCAATGGCTGGTGCTTTCCCTGGACCATCGCCGCTCAAGCGGGTACCAACGTTTGCCTGCGCAAAGTCGATGCGAAGTTGATTTTCGATTTGATACGCGCGGAGAAAATCAGCCATTACTGCGGCGCGCCTATCGTGCATTCCACATTGATCAATGCGCCGGAGCATATGAAGCAAGGGATAGCTCATGCCGTCTCGGCGATGGTTGCCGGCGCTGCGCCGCCCGCGGCGATGATCGAAGGCATGGAACGGCTTGGTTTCGATTTGGTTCACACCTATGGATTGACGGAAATTTACGGACCGGCATCGGTTTGCGCGCCGCAGCGCGAATGGCAAGATCTGACGTTAGAGCAGCGCGCCGAGAAGAATTCGCGCCAGGGCGTGGCTTACTTGCTGCAAGAGGACATGGTGGTCATGGATCCGGAAACCATGGCGCCGGTGCCGTGGGACGGGGAAACCATGGGCGAAATTATGTTTCGCGGTAACATCACCATGAAGGGATATCTTAAAAATCCGAAAGCGACGCGAGATGCATTCGCGGGCGGCTGGTTTCACACCGGCGATCTAGCGGTGACTTATCCCGATGGTTACTCCAAGATCAAGGATCGTTCCAAAGACATCATCATTTCCGGCGGCGAGAATATTTCGTCGCTGGAAGTCGAAGACGTGCTGTATCGTCATCCCTTGGTCATGAGCGTCGCCGTGGTCGCCAAGCCCGATGAAAAATGGGGCGAAACACCGTGTGCATTTGTTGAGTTACGCGATGGCGCGTCCGCCACGCAAGAAGAAGTTATCGCGTTTTGTCGCGAACGTCTGGCGGGTTACAAATGTCCTAGGACTATCGTCTTCGGTCCAGTACCCAAAACATCGACGGGAAAAATTCAAAAATTTCAACTGCGCGAGCGCGCAAGAACTCTATAGGAACTTATGCGAAAAAATTCTTTTCTGGGGCTCGGTCCCCATGGTTTTCATCGTGTGGCTTATACGGAATGGGGTGAAGCGGACAATCCAAGGGTATTGATCTGCGTCCATGGCCTGACGCGCAATAGCCGTGATTTCGATGTGCTGGCGGCGGCGATGCAAGACCGTTATCGCGTCATCTGCCCCGACATCGTCGGGCGCGGCGAGAGTCAATGGTTAAGCCATTCCAGCGACTACAGTTATCCGCAGTATCTTGCCGACATGAATGTGCTGATCGCGCGCGCGAATGTGAGCGAACTTCACTGGGTCGGCACGTCCATGGGCGGCTTGATCGGCATGATGCTGGCCGGACAACCCAATACGCCGATTCGCAGGCTGGTAATGAACGACGTAGGACCCTTTATTCCGAAAGCGTCGTTAGAACGGCTCGCACAGTATGTCGGCCGCGCCCCGGTAATGGAGAGTCTTGACGATGTAGAACAATATCTGCGGGTGGTGATGGCGCCCTTCGGCAAGTTGACCGACGCTCAATGGCGTCACATGGCGGAGCACAGCGCAAGCCGATCGGATAATGGCAACTTCGTCCTGCACTACGATCCCGCCATTGCCGACGTGTTCAAGGGCGCTGCTATCCAGGACATTAATCTGTGGCTATTTTGGCAGGGGGTAACGTGTCCGGTGTTCGTGATTCGCGGCGCTGAATCGGATTTGTTATTGGCTGAAACCGTCACCCAAATGAAAGCTGGAAGAAATAATGTTACGTCGCTGGAAATAGCGAATACCGGCCACGCGCCGGCGTTGATGGATGACGCGCAAGTCGCTGCCATCCGAAATTTTTTGCTACAAAATTAATCTAGTCAACAACTAGGAGCACACCTAATGCCGCAAACAACAGGCCGTTACCCGCTGGCAGAACTGAAAGATGTACCGGACGACATTCGCGAACAAATCCTCAAGGTGCAAGAGAAGGCCGGATTCATCCCCAATGTGTTCGCGGCGTTGGCGCGCCGTCCCGCGGAATTCCGCGCGTTTTTCGCTTACTACGACGCGTTGATGTTGAAAGAGAACGCGCTATCGAAAGCGGAAAAAGAAATGATCGTCGTCGCCACCAGCGGCGCGAATAATTGCGTCTATTGCGTAGTTTCCCACAGCGCCTTGCTGCGGGTTTATTCGAAGCAGCCACTGCTTGCCGATCAGATCGCGGTCAATCATCGCAAGGCGGATCTCGCACCACGCCAACATGCCATGCTCGACTTTGCGATGAAAGTAGCGATGGAGTCGTACAAAATCTCCGATGAGGATTTCGTCATATTGCACGGCCATGGGTTTAACGATGAAGACGTGTGGGACATCGGCGCCATCGCGGCATTTTTTGCATTGTCTAACCGCATGGCAAACTTAACCAGCATGATGCCGAATGCGGAATTTTATGCAATGGCACGCTAGCTGACGAGGGCATTGGCCTGCGAGGCAATACCCGTGCGGCTGTCACGGCATGCATTGCCAGGAGGCAAGCAGCATAAGGATGGTGGCGAGGGTCATTTATAATATTGCTTTGAAAAGCTTCTAATGAGGGGGTTCTAAAAATGAGACTAAAAGACCAAGTTGCCATAGTTACCGGTGCGGCGAGCGGATTCGGCGCGGAAATTTCCCGGCGCTATGTCGCCGAAGGCGCCAAGGTAGCAGTCGCCGACATGAATGAAGAGGGCGCGAAAAAAGTCGCGGCTGAGCTGGGCGCGAATGCCTTTGCCATCAAGTGCGACGTCACCAAGCGTGCGGATATCGACGCACTAGTCGCGGCGACGCTGAAACACTTTGGCACCCTGGACATCGTCGTCAACAACGCCGGTTACTCCCACAAAAATCAGCCGCTGCTCGAAACCGATGAGGCCACCTTCGATCGCGTATTGGATGTCAATATCAAATCGATCTACCTTATGACTTTGGCGACGGTGCCTATCCTACGTGCAAAAAAACGCGGCTGCATTATCAATATCGGCTCCGTGTCCGGTATGCGGCCACGGCCTGGGCTGGTGTGGTATAGCGCGTCCAAGGCTGCCGCTAATGTATTATCTAAAGCGATGGCGGCCGAACTGGGCCCGGATAATATTCGCGTCAACGCCGTTGCACCGGTCATGTCGCCGACCGGTATGTTTCAACTGTTTTCCGGGGTGCCCGACACGCCGGAGAACCAAAAGAAATTCCTCAGTAATATTCCGCTTGGCCGCTTGGCAACGCCCTTGGATATCGCCAAAGCTTGCGTGTACCTTGCATCCGACGATGCGGATTTCATCACCGGGGTTGAGTTTCCCGTAGACGGCGGTCGGTCGGTCTAATGCCGAATCAGCGCCTGGAGATCGATCTGCGACGGCTGGCAATAGCGAGCTTGATTGCCATTGTTTTGTTAGCGGCCACATTGCTTGCGCGCGCCGAAGAACCCAGCGCACTTCCCGATCGCGAGATTGCGGCAAAGGAACTGCTGGCCATGTTACGTGCCGGCGGATATGTGCTTTACTTTCGTCATACGTCGACGGACTTTGGTCAGAGCGACGAAGCCATGACCAGTTTTGACGATTGCGAGAAGCAGCGTAACTTGACGGAAAAAGGCCGCGATGAAGCGCGCGCCATAGGCGTGGCGATTAAGACACTGACAATTCCGATCGGCACAATACTATCGAGCCCATTTTGCCGAACCACGGAAACAGCGCAACTGGCATTCGACCGGGTGGAAAAATCGATAGACTTGCGCGGCGGTCCCATTAGCGGCGATCCGGCGAGTTATCCGGCGCTACGTAAGCAGCTCAGCACCTGGCCGCAGCCGGAAACCAATACTATTTTGGTCGGGCACGGCAATCCGTTTCGTTCGATTGCCGGTGCACCGCATTTGAGCGAGGGTGAAGCCGCGGTGCTTCAACCGGTGCGCGATGGAGAATACAAAATCATTGCGCGGATACGCCTGGAAGAATGGAAGAATTTGCTTGATGTTGACCCCAATTAACCAGGCTTATGCTTTACGCTGCAGAGCGTGATCGCTGAAGGCGTTACGCGCTTGCGCTAACGTAACGCCACGTGGACGCTACTTGCCTAGGATGCGCGGCAATGCGTCTACCGCTGCTTTGGCAATCTGACCGTCTTCTGTCGACTTTACGCCGCTTACACCGATCGCGCCGATGACTTTCCCATCGTGCATAATCGGCATTCCGCCTTCCAGCGGCAACGCACCCTTCAGAGCGATGATGGCGTTACGACCACCGGCGATGGCTTCCTCGAATACTTTCGTCGGCCGTTTAAACGCAGCCGAAGTCTGGGCTTTTTGGATAGCCACATCGATGCTGCCGTATTGCGTGTTGTCGATTTTGGCCAGATGCACTAAATGCCCACCTTCATCAACGATGGCAATGGCGACAGGCCAGTTATTCTTCGCCGCCTCCGCCTCGGCGGCGGCGGAAATTTGTTTTGCGACTTCTAACGTGAGCCCCATGCGATTTGCTAGATCGGCGGCATAGGTCGATGATGCCGTGAAGCTGAAAGCGATTACGGCGGTGGCAAATAGGTGTTTCATTTTAGTCTCCTCGAATGATTATTCCTTCGGAAATTCCAAAGGACTCTGAAAAATAGTTGTTAGGGAAGCTCTGATTTATTTCGAGTTCTAAGCAGGACAAGGCGCGAAGGAAAAATTGTGACGCAGCATATAGATGATATGTAAGGAACAATTTTTCCTGAGTAACGCAGTATTGCGACGAAATCGGAATCAATCAGAGCTTCCTTAGCCGCGCCCGACAAACGGCATCTTGGTCGCCATGATGGTCATGAACTGAACGTTGGTTTCAAGCGGCAAACTCGCCATGTAGACGATCGCCTGACCGACGTGTTCGACCTCCATCAACGGCTCGACGGCGAGTGAGCCATCGGCTTGCGGTAAGCCGAGTTTCGCACGCGGTGCGATTAGCTCCGTCGCAGCATTGCCGATATCGATCTGGCTGCAAACGATATTGTATTTGCGGCCATCCAGCGACGTCGATTTCGTCAGGCCGGTGATTGCGTGTTTAGTGGACGTGTAAGGTACCGAATTGGGCCGCGGCGCATGGGCGGAGATCGAGCCGTTATTGATGATGCGCCCGCCCATCGGGTCTTGGCTTTTCATCATGCGCACAGCAGCTTGGGTGCAAAGGAAAGGCCCGGTTAAGTTGATATCGACGACGCTCTTCCACTGCTCAAAGGTGATATCTTCGATCGGCCCACCGGCGCTGATGCCGGCGTTATTGAACAGCAGATCCAGCCGGCCGAATTTGTCCTTCGTTTTTGCGAACAGCTCAGTGACCGCTTTGGGGTCGGCCACATCGGTCGGAACGGCAAGCGCGCGATCACCGGCCCCCGACAGCGCTACGACCTCTTGTAGCGGCTCCACCCGACGTCCCGCCAGCACAACACTGTAACCTTCCTTCAAGAGCGCGAGCGCAGCGGATTTTCCGATGCCGGTTCCTGCACCGGTGACGATTGCAACTTTGTTGGACGATGCCATTAATGTTCCCCTCGTTGAGATGTAGTTATTATTATTTTACCGCACACTTGGCTCCCTTATTCCTAACCCTGCTCTCAGAGATGGCATCTCCCTCTATGCGCTTAGGGGCGCCGATAATCGCATCGATATCAGCCTGCGCCGGGTCATAGTTCAAGCACGCGTGCTCGGTAGCAAAATTTACCGAAACCACAACGCTGGGAACGCGATTTAACACTTTCTCGATCCGCGTCGCGCACGCCGCGCAGGTCATGCCCGAGATGCCAAGCTCAAGATGTGTAGTGACAGAAGCCATACGCTGTTACATGAGGGTAAAACAGCGATAAATTAATAAAAAAATGTAGGGTGGGTAGAGCGCAGCGAATCCCACCGTTCCTTGGTCAACATTCCTACAAATTACGCATCCGTCCGCCGTAACTGCGGAAACAGAATTACATCTCGGATACTCGGGCTATCGGTCAGCAGCATCACCAACCGGTCGATGCCTATGCCTTCCCCCGCCGTCGGCGGCAATCCGAATTCCAGCGCGGTGACGTAGTCTTTATCTTTGAACATCGCCTCCTGGTCGCCGGATTCCTTGAGTTTTACTTGTTCATCGAAGCGCGCTTCCTGGTCTTCTGGATCGTTTAACTCAGAAAAACCATTGGCGATTTCGCGGCCGGCGATGAATAGCTCAAAGCGGTCGGTGATGTCGGGATTGTTATCGTTGCGCCGCGCCAGCGGCGAAACCTCGGCGGGATAGTCGACGATAAACGTAGGTTGAATCAGCAATGGCTCAGCGGTTTCTTCGAATAAGGTCAACTGCATGCCGCCGAGGCCGTCACCGGGCTTAGGTGCGGCGCCGAGACGATGCAACTCCGCGATAACAAACTCGCGATCGTTCAACTGCGCATCGGTGTATTGCGGAAAATATTTTTGTATCGCTTGGGTGATGGTCAGCCGCGCAAAGGGTTGACCAAAATCGATCACCTGACCTTGGTAGTCGACTTCCGTCTTGCCCAACACTTGGCGCGCGAGGTCGCGAAACATGGTTTCCGTGAGGTCCATGAGATAACGATAATCTCGATAAGCCTCGTAGAATTCCAGCATGGTGAACTCCGGATTGTGCCGGGTGGAGATGCCTTCGTTGCGGAAATTGCGGTTGATCTCGAATACTTTCTCCATCCCGCCGACCACCAAGCGCTTGAGATAGAGCTCCGGCGCGATGCGCAAATAGAGTTCCATGTCGAGGGCATTGTGATGGGTCTTGAATGGCCGCGCCGCCGCGCCACCGGGAATGGCGTGCATCATCGGCGTTTCAACTTCCAAGTAACCGCGCGCCACCAGGAATTCACGTATGCCCTGAATGATCTTCGAGCGAGTAACGAAGACTTTGCGCGTGTCTTCGTTGGTGATCAGATCTAAATAGCGTTGGCGATATTTTTGTTCTTGATCGCTGAGGCCGTGAAATTTTTCCGGCAAGGGGCGCAGAGATTTCGCCAGCAACCGCAAGCGATTTCACTTTGATCGACAGCTCGCCGGTCTTGGTTTTGAACAGCGTGCCTTCCGCACCTAGGATGTCGCCCATGTCCCAATGCTTGAAGGCGTCGTGCACCGCTTCGCCGGTGATGTCGTTGGTGATGTAAAGTTGGATGCGGCCGCTCATGTCTTGAATGGTCGCGAAACTCGCTTTGCCCATTACGCGTTTCAGCATCATGCGGCCGGCGACGCGCGCAGTGACAGGCTCTGCATCAAAAGCTTCGTTGACTTTTGCCCCGTACTCGTCATGCAAAGGTTGTGCGTAGTCCTTGCGATCGAAATCGTTTGGGAATGCATTGCCCTGCGTGCGAATTTCTTTCAGCTTCGCGCGCCGTTCTTCGATGATCTTATTGGTATCTTGAATGGGTTCTTGTGGTTCTGACATGAGTGTTCCGAGTTACGAATTGGTTGTGAGAAGGTATTCTAGTCGACGACGAGGTAGCTACGAAAAGCGGCGAAATTTGCATGAGGCAAGGCGCGAACCGCAGCCGGGTTGAACACCCGGCGAGGATTCGCAACGCGGCATCGTGATCATTCTCGTCGTCTTTTCACACGACCAATTCGTAACTCGGAACACTATATCCCTTGCTTCAAACTGGCGCTGATAAACGGATCAAGGTCGCCGTCGAGCACGGCTTGGGTATTGCCGATTTCGACGTTGGTGCGCAGATCTTTGATGCGCGATTGGTCCAACACGTAGGAGCGAATCTGGTGACCCCAGCCGATATCGGTTTTGGAGTCTTCGAGTTTTTGCTGCTCCGCTTGGCGCTTGCGCAATTCCGCTTCGTATAGCCGCGATTTCAACATCGCCATGGCTTCGGCTCGGTTACGGTGTTGTGAGCGATCGTTCTGACATTGCACGACGATGTTGGTCGGTAGGTGCGTAATGCGAATCGCCGAGTCGGTCTTGTTGATGTGCTGGCCGCCGGCGCCGCTGGCGCGAAACGTGTCGATGCGTAAATCCGCCGGATTGATATCGATTTCGATGGAATCGTCCACTTCCGGATAAACGAACACGCTGGCGAAGGAGGTATGGCGACGATTGCCGGAATCGAACGGAGATTTGCGCACCAAGCGATGCACGCCGGTCTCGCTGCGCAAATAACCGAAGGCGTATTCCCCGCTGACCTTAAGCGCGGCGGATTTGATGCCCGCTACATCGCCCGCGGATTCCTCCAACACGTCCACCGTATAGCCGCGCCGCTCGCAGTAGCGCGTATACATGCGCAACAACATTTGCGCCCAATCTTGCGCCTCAGTGCCGCCGGAGCCGGATTGAATATCGAGGAAGCAATTGTTCGGATCCATCGGATTGGAGAACATGCGACGGAACTCCATGTCCGCAACCGTTTTCTCTATGCTTTGAATATCATCGGCGACACTCGCCAAGGCGCCATCGTCGGTCTCGTCGCGCGCCATCGCGAATAATTCGCGCGAGTCGGACAAAGATTGATCCAGGCTTTCCAACGTCAGCACGATACCTTCCAGAGTTTTTTTCTCGCGGCCCAGCTCTTGCGCTTTTTCCGCGTCTTCCCAAATGGCCGGATTTTCCGCGAGCTTGTTTACTTCGATGAGGCGGGAGTGTTTAGTATCGAAGTCAAAGATACCTCCGCAACTCGGACGTGCGCTGAGTCAAATCGTCGAGTTGAGAGGCGAGGGCGTTGAGGCGTTCGGCTTCCATCGTGCGGATTTCGTAAAACGTTGAATTATACAGTAGGAGTGAGTGACTATGCCGATGTGAACCGACCGGCGCCAGGAGCTAATAAGGGTGCGGCTTCCAAGGCATGGCATGCCGGGAGCCAAACCGGACGCGGCTCTCAGGCCATGCTTCGCCAAAAAAATGTAGGGTGTGCAAAAGCGCAGCGTTGCGCACCATTTCATCCACCTGCGCAACTGAAACGGTGTAGTGTCAGGGCGTACCATAAGATTTCCAATTTCTTATATCGCATTCGTGGAGATATCGATCTTGAACTCAACCCTCCAATCAACCATTACTTTCTGTGATGTACTCCAGTTGCTCTCGGCAGGGTCGATAGGATTGCTCGTCGGCGCGCTACTCGCGGAAGGCGCGATATTTATTCCCTACTGGCGCTCGCTACCCGCCGATACGTTCTATTCCCTGCACAAAGAGTATGGACCTCGGCTTTATCGCTTCTTCGCGCCGCTTACCATCGCACCTTCATTTCTAAGCGTTGCCGCGGCGGGATTAGCCTTATGGACGGGCGATGCCGGTCGATGGCCAACGTTAGTCGCGTGCCTGCTCTTCATCTGTGTGCTGCTGACCTATGCCGGATATTTCAAACAGGCCAACGCTCGTCTCGCGGCAGCATCGTTAAGCGCAACTGAGCTTTCGTTTGAGTTAGCGCGGTGGGAGTCTTGGCATTGGGTGCGAGTTGTTCTTGGCATCTTCGCGTTTGCTACGGCGCTTATTGCTATCGGTATGCATACCTAAGATTTAGAGCGTGCGGCGATCTACCCACATGCTGCGCTGGAAGACACGCTGCATGCTGCGTCTGGCTAGGGTGCGACGTAACTTTGCCCTGAATTCATTTCATTTCTTCCGAGCTATGCGCGCTTAATGTCCGCGCGCTTGTTAGTGTGCCAAAGGTAATCGCCGGTCAGCATGCTACCTTCGAGAAGCCCATGATGGTCGATCCGGTAGGCTGTTGCATTTCGCGATCAGCGCGGATCCCGCTTGACTTTAACGTAACGTCAATCTCTAAAGTTCCTAACTCCATTAACTGACACAGGAGCAAGGCAATGAACTTCAAACTCACACGTTACGTTTGCGCGCTGGCAATGCTGCTAGGGATGGCGTGTACGATCCAGCCCTCGTGGTCTGCTGACTCGCTCTACAAACGACTCGGCGGCTACGATGCCATTGCAGGATTCGTCGATACGGCTTTCCCTCGCGTCGCCGCGCACCCGCAACTGACACATCTGTTTCGCGGGCATTCGGGAGTAAGTCAGATGCGCCAGCGCCAGCTAATCGTCGACGCGCTGTGTGCGGCGAGCGGAGGCCCCTGCCTTTACACGGGGCGCGATATGAAGCCTGTTCATACGGGTTTAGGTATTACGAGTGGGCAGTGGGCAATCTTTGCTGAAATCCTCTCTGCCGCGGCCAACGAGCGCGGCTTCGCTAAGAGTGACAAGTCGGAATTCTTGGAGTTGTTGGCCACGCGCTTTAAGCCCGACATTGTGGAAAAACCTTGAGTTAAGCCTGCGCCAGCTCGGCGCAGGCTCACTCAAATGTCTTGGCCGACTCTTGGCGATCGCCGGATGACACGCAGCCGAGAACCCGGCCCTCACTTGACTTTGACGTTGCGTCAAGGCCGATGCTGTTTTCGTTGACCCCTCCAAGGAGAGAATCATGTTAAATATTTATGGCACGCCGTTCTCAGTACACACACGCAAGGTAATCGTAGCCGCCCGGCTCAAGGGACTGCCGTTCGAATCCGTACCGGTTGTTCCGGTCGTTCCAACTAGCCTGCCGATCAACTGGCATAGTTTGAGCCCCACCGGGCTTATTCCTGTCCTCGTCGACGGCGATTTTGCGTTGCCAGACTCGGTCGCAATCTGCGCTTACCTGGAGCGCATGCGGCCTCAGCCTTCGCTGTATCCCGCAGACCACCGTGGCTACGCGCGCGCACTCTGGTTGGAGCAGTACGCCGGCGGCACGTTATTTGAAACCGTTGTGCGCCCGCTGCTGCATGAAGTGCTCATTAACCCCAAAGTCAGAAATATCCCTACCGACCCGGTGCGCGTGGACAGTGTGTTGAGTCAGACAATGCCGGAGGTTTATGGCTACCTCGAATCCGTTTGCGGCGACGGATTCCTCACCGGCCCAGTGTTGTCGGTGGCCGATGTCGCCGTTGCATCGAACCTCATCAACGCGCAGTATGTCGGTTTTACCCTCGACCGTTCGCGTTACCCGCGGCTGGCCATACTCTTCGATTGTGTGATTCGGGTGCCCGAGGTGATCGAAGCGCTCAAGGCCGAGCAATCGGCGGTGCAACATATGGGGCCGAAAAGAGATTTCCTTACACGTAGGCCTAAACTCGGTCCCCAGACTATGTTTAGGATCGGTGACTTCTCCCGCATTGCCCGCGTTTCTGCGCGCCTGCTGCGCTTTTACGATGAGATCGGGTTGCTCACGCCAGCGCACGCTGACGGGCAGACCGGCTACCGCTACTACACCGTTGCGCAGTTGGCGCGGCTAAATCGTATCATCGTGCTGAAGGAGCTAGGCTTCAATCTCGATCAGGTAGCTGAGATCATGGACGCATCGCCCGACGCGGACGAACTGCGGCGTATGCTCTTACTACGGCGCAATGACGTGGAGCAGACGCTTGCCACCGAGTCGCAGCGGCTGCGGCACATCGAGACGCGTATCGCCCAAATCGAAGCGGACGGTGCGCTTTCGGCCGACGATGTGATCGAACGTGCCGAGCCGGCGCACCACTTGCTCTCGCTGCGCCGCCAGTTGAACTCGTTTGCCGAGGCACGTTCGTTGATTGGCATTCTTCGAGAGCAGTCGCGCGCGCTGCTGCCGCGCGCCCACGCCTGTCAGCTTATCGTAGTGGCGCACGCGCCACAGTTTGAGAACGATCAACTCGATGTAGAGTTTGGTTACGCTGTCGAGCACCTTGATCTGCGCGATCCGCCGCCGGGTTCGGACTTAAAGCTGCGAGACTTGCCGGAGGCGCCTCGCATGGCGGTGTGCGTGCGCGTCGGCCTGCTCGAGGACGCACATCTGGTTACCGCGAAGATCGGGCATTTCGTGGCCGCCAACGGCGACATACTCGACGGCGCGAGCCGCGAAGTGTTTCTGCAGCCGCCGGATCCGCAGCGCATGCACGAGTCTGTGGTGGAAATGCAGTTTCCGGTACGGCGAGCGCACGACGCGGATTCCCCTAGACGTCAGCACGCTGCCGTTCGCGGAAAGCGGCAACCTTAGCACGATTGCCGCAAACGGACGGCTGCAGAACAGTCGGCGGTGTGCCTTGGATTGGTCAAGAAACCAGAGCGTGCACCCGGAACCTCAGCGCAGTTCTTACGAAAGAAGGCTCCTCCTCCGTGATTAGCGCCGCGAACTGCGCGGCAACCAAGGCGATCAACGCGTCGGCGCTGTCAATCCGCGTGTCCTCGATCACCTTCAGATTGCCGCGCGCTGCGACGACTTGGCGGCGATACTCGTGGCGTGCAAGCAGTCTGTTTAATACGGCAAGCTCTTCTCGGTAATCGCGCTTTGGGCTGGTGCGCCAACGGGTGAGCCAGGCGCGCGCCCAACTCGCGCACCTTCCTCGCTTCCGCCGCCGCTGCGTCTAAGGCTTTAGCACCCACGCGACGAGCCAACGCGTCCGCCACCGCCTGCTCCAGGAATCTGGCATCAACCATCCAATGCAGGAAAGCCGTGCCGCCAGCGATGGTTTCGATCGGCTCGCCATTCGGGGCAAGAGCCGTGTTGAGAAAGTCGATGGCCGGATGGTTAGCGATAAACAGGGGACGCATCGTCAGTCCTTGAACCGAATAATTGCTATCATTGTAACTAGTAATATAAATATTTACAAGTTACTTTTGATTGGGTATAGTAGCTCGTGCTAACGTTTTTTTATACGTTACACTTATTCAATCGAATCTCGGAGATATTTGCCATGAAACGACACTCGACCTCTCTCACTCGTCGTACAGTGCTTACCGCTCTAGCTACCCTATCGACCTTACCGCTTGCGCCAACCGCGCTTGCGCAAGGACAGCAGACCTCCGATCCGCGCAGGGCTGATCTCTGCGTATGCGCCTTCTCCACGCTGACAGTGGCGTAACTCAATACCGCACTGCGAAACATTGATGGCCTGGATATTTTCTATCGTGAAGCTGGCCCGCCGAGCGCTCCAGTCGTCTCCTGCTGCACGGCTTTCCGGCGTCGTCATTCATGTATCGCGAACTCTTGACGTCTCAGAAAGTTTTATCCTCGGTAATGACGCTGGATTCGAGTTGGCGCCGGCCCTCGACACGGAGATTAATACACGTTCGATCGCTGGCCGAATAATCAAAGGTGCACTGAGGATCGATATCGGAATACCATCTACTGCGGACTTGGCGTACCAATGGCTCCGGCTCGCGATAGACACCGAATGGGACGGCTATCGATACGCTAAAAAACGGCGACAAAGTAGCTTGCCCGCCAGCCCTTTTGGGCGCCCGCCTTCTGGAAATATTCGGGTCAACATAAAACAACGATGAAGGCCGATGGTGCATGGGAAACTACGCGGCGAAGGTATGGCCGACATCACCGGTGGAACCGGCAAGTACCTTAGTGAACCGTCCCTGGCAATAAGGACATCATGCTGGCGCTGCTCTATGACTACCGTACGAACCTCGGTCATTACCCCCGGTGGCACGAGTATTTCCGCGAACAACAGCCGCCGCTGCTGATCGTCTGGGTAAGAACGCGAAATTTTCCCCCCTTGGCAAGAGCCCCTATCGATCTCCTCAAAGCATCGCCGGAGGGTTACTTTGAAGAAGGCGTGCAGGAATGGGAGATGTCTAGCTAGTGTCCGATTCGTACAGCTTTAGTTCGCCACGAAGCAAGTAGGGCGCGGTCCTAAGGCAAGCCTTGCCAGGAGCTAAGCTGGGAGCGGTTCCTGGCGAGGGTGCTGAGCGCTTATTTGGAATAAAGTAACTTACCTCGAAGTAATCGGCAGTCTAATTCCGCCGCAGCGATGGCGGGAGGGACCGCCCTACGCGATCCAATTCTCAAGTTTGATCTTCGGCACCCGGGAAAACTCCCCCGTATTGTTTGTGACCAAAATCAGATTTAACGCTCGCGCGTGGGCCGTGATCCACAGGTCGTTGGGGCCGATCGGCTTACCAAGACGTCGCAGGTGAGCGCGCAATTCGCCGTAGTGTCTTGCGACTTCCGCTATCAACGGCAATGTATCGATGGCTTCGAGTAAACGATCCATGCGCTCCCGAGCCAGTGGCTTAAGCGATTTGATTTGCAGACCGAACATGATTTCTCCGCGGGTGACCACGGACAGCGCGGCTTCACCGGTATGCAAAGAGTCTAGGCGTTTGACGAGTTTTGGATTAAGGCCCTTTACCATCTCGCTGAATGTGTCGGTGTCGAGCAAGTATTTCATACTCGTTTTCTAGCGAGCGATTTGCTAGGTGAAGATTTCACTTTACCTTTTGGTTCTCCGGGCGGGAATCTCGTCCATCCACGAAAAATCGCGCTCCTCTAAAGGAAGCAGGCTGGCCTTAGCACTTTTCATGATAACGTCGAATTCAGCAGCCTCTTCTTTGGAAAGCGCCGGCAGGTCAGCCAGCACCTCGCCGACCGTGAGTGGGATGTTCGCGCAAGACGATTTCATCGCCGCGCCTGGAAATTTCCAACGTTTTGGTATTGACGCGAAACTCTTTCGGCAAGCGTACCGCCTGGCTATTTCCGGAGGTGAACACGGTTGTGGTTTTGGCGGTGAGCAGAGATTTTCTGGAAGTGGCCGAGGTATTCATAGCTGACTCCTTACGTATATCTCTTAAGTATATACATAGAAAGAATTTCGATCAAGAAATTATTCGAGACCTTGTTTGTCGCGAGTAAACTTTAGCGGGATAAATCCAGTTCGACGTGGTGGGTGCCCTACATTTGGGCTTCGCGGCAGTGCTCCAGAGTTAACTGTACGTCCTCAAGGCCCAGATATTCGTTGATTGCAAGGCGATAGATGCACAGCACTTCTTTGGGAACGGGTTCGGTGTGGGAAAAATAGATCGCTTCGAATTCGTGGCTACCTTGCGTAAGTTTTAGCTTCAAATGTTTTTCCGCGACGACTCGTTGGCTGGCGACGGTGAACACACCTTGAAACAGCGGCGCGGGAAAGCCCTGGCCCCAAACTTGGCTCGCTAATTGGCTGGCGAGCGCGAGTTTGATTTCTTCGGCGCTTAATTCGCCGTCGGTTTCAATCACTTGTTCGAGATCGGCGGGCGACAGGAGTTGGGCGACGGTGGCTTCGAATTGCGCGGCGAATTCGGCGAAGAATTCTTCCCGGATACTGAGGCCCGCAGCGCCGGCATGGCCGCCGAATTTGACGATAAGGGAGGGCGACTTCTTGGAGATGAGATCCAGCGCGTCGCGCAGGTGCAGGCCCGCGATCGCGCGGCCCGATCCTTTCAATTCGCCGCTATTACCGCGCGCGAAGGCGATGGCGGGGCGATGAAATTTGTCCTTCAAGCGTCCCGCGAGGAGGCCGACTATGCCTTGATGCCATTCAGGGTCGAACACACACAGGCTCACTCGATCGCTCACCTCGAAACGTTCCAGCCCGGCGAGAGCGCTTTCCTGCATATCGGCCTGGAGCTCGCGCCGCTCGCGATTGAGGACATCGAGTTGTTGAGCGAGTTGCATGGCTTTATTTTCATCGTCGGTAATAAGACATTCGATACCGAGCGACATATCTTCCAGGCGACCCGCCGCATTGAGCCGCGGGCCGAGGACGAAGCCCAAATCGTAGGTCGAAGCTTTGCGCGGCTCGCGACCCGCTACCCGATACAGGGCGCGGATGCCCGCCGCCGCTTGTCCGGCACGAATGCGGCGCACGCCCTGTTCGACCAAGCGGCGGTTGTTGTTATCCAGCTTTACCACGTCGGCCACGGTACCGAGCGCGACGATGTCCAACAGCGCGGCTAAATTGGGCTCGGCGCCGCCGTTGAAGTGGCCACGCGCACGTAACTCGGCGCGCAGCGCCATCAACACATAAAACATCACGCCCACACCGGCGATCGATTTGCTGAGAAAGCCGCATCCCGGCTGGTTTGGATTGACGATACAGTCGGCGTCGGGCAATGCGTCGCCGGCTAAGTGATGATCGGTAATCAACACTTGCATACCGAGGCGTTTTGCTTCGTTGACGCCGTCGATACTCGCCATGCCGTTATCGACCGTGATTAAAATATCGGGTTCGCGCGTGTGAGCAAGGCGCACGATTTCCGGGGTCAGGCCATAGCCGTACTCGAAGCGATTGGGCACGAGGTAATCGATGCGTGCGCCGACCGCTCGAAGTCCGCGTACGCCGACCGCGCAGGCCGTCGCGCCATCACAGTCGTAGTCGGCGATGATCATGAGCTTGCGTTTTGCCGCGATGGCATCGGCCAAAAGTGTCGCAGCGGCAACCGCGTTGCGCATCTCGGTAAATGGGAGCAATTGACTAAGCTTGTTGTCGAGCTGATCCGCAGCAGTGATGCCGCGGGCAGCGAACACCCGTGCCAACACGGGATGAACGCCGGCGCTAACTAACCGCTCAGCATCCTCTTTTGCGTAACGGCGTTCGACGATCTTAGGCATGGTCAGTGTTCGACTAAAAAATCGTGACGCCAGAACTTGAAAAGATCATAGCGCGTCGTCGTTATCTTGACACCGTGATCCCTAACAAGGGCGTGTAGAGTTATTGCTTTGATCTTTCCGTTCTTCAACGCCGATAGGGCAGGCGCGAACCAAACGCTATCAAGCGCGGCGAGCGCCTCGCGCCAGATATCCCATTCGCCGTATGCAGCAGCACTATCCAGTTGGCCAAGGACGATAAGTGTTTGGCTCAATGTTGCGATGGGTAAGGCCTTCCAATGAACATTGTCGATGTCCGTATATTGCGCTTGGGTCAATGCAGCCAACCCGGCGATTAAGGCATCATGGGCAACGATATGCGAATAAACTGGCCCAAGCCGACCCGGCAAAGGACCCGCACCCCAAAACCACACGCCGTTAATCGGCAACTGGCCGGCCTCTTCGCGCGCCTCGTTGATTGGGTGAGCATGGAGCAGCATCTGCATCTCGCTTAAGCGCTGTTGCCACAGAGCACGATCAGCGCCGTCGAACCAATAGTTGGCAATGTTGCGACCACGCACGGCGCTGGGTGGATGAGTATGAAGCTTTATCCGATCGGCGCTTTTGATATACCAGCGTTCGGGATGAGCAGCATGAAAACTGAGTCCATCGCTAACGAAATGATCCTGCAGCGATCGGCATAATGCATTCGCTTCCGTTGCCGTGATCTCCAGTTGGCTGGCATCGAGCAACACCACGCGATCCCGGTTTACGGAAAGATGCACCGGATCGGCGCGCAGCCAATGACCCGTACCCGGATCCAAGTCGCGTTCGCCGAGCAATGCGATGGCCGCAAAAGCCTGGCTTTCATTGGCGGACCCAAGCCCAAACCGTTTCGCGATCCAAGCCTCGGTTGAAGCAAAGTTTTCCGCAACCGACGTACCGCGTGCCAATAGCTTTGCCAAAGCCGGGGCTAAGTCTTTGATCGAGTATGAACTTGGAGCGCCTAACAAACCGGGAAGGAGGAAATCGTATTGCATGAGCGCGAAGTTTAACACCGCCGGCAACGACTATCGGATGCGGTTGTGGCAGAATCATTCTTTTAAATAAGAAATAAGTTCTTGCAACCCTACGAACTCTTCGTCGGCCTACGCTACACGCGCGCTAAACGTCGCAACCACTTCATCTCGTTCATCTCGTTGATTTCCATGCTGGGCATTGCGCTGGGCGTGGCGGCGCTCATTACGGTGTTATCGGTGATGAACGGTTTCCAAAAGGAGTTACGCGCGCGCATCCTCGGCGTCGCATCCCACGTTCAGATCAGCGGCGTGGATAACACTTTGTCTAGTTGGCCGACCATCGCCGAGGACGCCAAGCGGCAAAAGAATGTCGTGGCAGCGGCGCCTTATGTGATGGCGCAGGCGATGCTGTCTTTCGATAACAATGTTCAAGGCGCGATCATCCGAGGCATTGAGCCGAAGCTGGAAGACCAAGTGGCGGATATCGGCGCGCACATGAAAGACGGCACACTGACCAGTCTCAGGCCCGGTGAATTCGGCATCATCTTGGGCGCGGAATTGGCGCGAGCGCTGCGCGCTTTTCCTGGCGATAAAGTGGTGCTGATCTCACCCCAGGGCCAGGTAACGCCGGCGGGCATCGTGCCGCGCCTCAAGCAATTCACGCTGGTCGGAATTTTCGAAGTGGGCATGTTCGAATACGACAACGGCTTGGCGCTGATTCATCTTGCCGATGCGCAGAAACTTTATCGCATGAACGACAAAGTTTCCGGCGTCAGGCTGAAGCTCGACGATCTGTTCGAAGCGCCGAAAGTTGCGCGGGATCTAACAACTATGATTTCGGCCGATGCCTACATCACGGACTGGACAAGGTCCCATGCGAATTTTTTTCGCGCGGTGCAAATCGAGAAGAACGTCATGTTTGTAATTCTGTTGCTCATCGTCGCAGTCGCTGCCTTTAATATCGTGTCCACTTTGGTCATGGTGGTCACCGATAAACAGTCGGATATCGCCATTCTGCGCACGCTCGGTGCGGCGCCGAAAAGCATCATGCAAATCTTCATGGTGCAAGGCTCGCTAATCGGTGTGTTCGGCACCCTGATCGGGGTGGTCGGTGGCGCGTTACTGGCGACGAATATCGATGTGGTGGTGCCCGCCATCGAGCGCGCATTCGGCGTGGCGTTCTTGGACAAGAGCGTGTACTACATCAGCGAACTGCCGTCGGAGTTACTGTGGCGCGACGTGGGCGTGATTGCGCTGGTGTCATTTGTTTTAACGCTGCTTGCTACGATTTATCCGAGCTGGAGCGCATCGCGGATCAAGCCGGCGGACGCGTTGCGCTATGAATAATGGTGCGTACGTTCTCGCTTGTCGCGATCTTTACAAAACTTATCTGCAAGGCAAAGTGGAAGTGCCGGTGTTGTTCGGCATTAATCTCGATGTCAAAGCCGGCGAGACCCTGGCTATCGTCGGTGCATCGGGTTCCGGCAAAAGCACATTATTGCATCTGCTCGGCGGGCTGGATGAACCGACGCAGGGCACGGTGAGCATAAAAGGGCAGGACATCGGCGAGATGTCGCAGCTTAAACTCGGTGTTGTGCGCAATGCAGCACTTGGATTCGTTTACCAGTTTCATCATCTGCTGCCGGAATTCAGCGCGCTGGAGAACGTGGCGATGCCGTTATTGATTCGGCGGCAAAGCAAGATGGTCGCCTATGAGCATGCTGCGAAAATTCTGAAAGACGTCGGACTGGAACATCGGCTCACTCACACGCCGGCCGAGCTATCGGGCGGAGAGCGCCAGCGCACGGCTGTTGCCCGGGCGCTTGTCACCAAACCTGCCTGTCTGTTAGCTGACGAGCCGACGGGCAATCTCGATCGTCATACGGCGCAGGGCGTATTCGATCTCATGTTGTCGCTCAACCATAAGTACAAGACCAGCCTCATCATCGTCACCCACGATCCCGACCTCGCTGCCAAGACCGGGCGAACTCTGCATCTGGTCGACGGCCGTTTGAGCGGCGCTTGATGCCTTTGGAACGATGCCGTGCGCCTCGCCATACTCGCATTCGCCCTCGGTATCTGGCTGTTGCAATGCATGCCGAGTTTGCCCGGACTCGCATGGCTGTTGGTTCTCCCGCCGCTGGTCGCCGCGATACAAAAGCTAAATAGCGTTTTTTGGCGGCGCGTTGTTGTTCTGACGTTAGTTGTGTGTTTAGGTTTCGCGTGGGCGGCGATGTTCGCTCACTGGCGGCTCGGCGATGCCCTTGCGACGGAGTGGGAAGGCAAGGACGTCGAGATCATCGGCGTGGTCGCCAGCATGCCGACGTTCGGCGAACACGGCGTGCGTTTTCGTTTCGACGTCGAACGGGTACTAAGCGCAGGCGCAGAAGTGCCCGGCCACATCAGCTTGAACTGGTATGCGCGCAACGAGGGCGAATTGATGCGAATCTCGCCCGTCCACGCCGGGGAACGTTGGCGCTGGACCGTGCGTCTGAAACGTCCCCATGGCAGCGCCAATCCGCACGGCTTTGATTATGAAGCATGGCTATTGGAACAGAATATCCGCGCCACCGGTTACGTGCGCGAGAATTCGAATCGCGAGCGCTTATCGGAAACAGTCGTCGCACCGGGTTATCTGATCGAGCGTACGCGCGAATCGATTCGCACTCACATGCAAAGCGCGCTTCAACAACAACGCTACGGCGCGGTGCTCGTTGCCCTGGCTATCGGCGATCAAAGCGCCATCGCTCAAGCCGATTGGGATTTGTTTTGGCAGACGGGTATCGGCCACCTCATCAGCATTTCCGGATTGCACGTGACCATGGTCGCGGGATTAATATTCGCGTTAGCGTATTTCCTCTGGCGGCGTTCGCGACGCTTGACCTTGTGGTGGCCGGCGCGCAAAGCGGCTACTGTCGCCGGGTTGGGAGCGGCGCTGGGCTATGCTGTACTAGCGGGTCTATCGATCCCTACCCAGCGCACGATGCTGATGGTGGCCGTGTTCGCCGTTGCTCTATGGCGCGATCGCTTCACCAGTCCGACTTTGGTTTTGTGTACCGCCTTGTTACTGGTGCTGCTGTTCGATCCCTGGGCGGTGAATTCGCCGGGATTCTGGCTTTCGTTTGCTGCCGTCGGATTAATTTTCTTTGTCACGGTTGGCCGCAACCGGATCGTAGACAACGGCATGATCGCGAGCCTATCGACGCGCTTGATTAACGCCACGCGCTTGCAATGGGCGGTGACCATTGGGCTTGTTCCGTTACTGTTAGGACTGTTTCAACAAGTCTCGCTGATCTCGCCGTTGGCCAACGCGATCGCGATTCCACTCATCAGTTTCATCGTCGTGCCCCTTACGCTGATCGGTACGCTGCCCGGCTTAGAGGCGATGCTCCAACTGGCGCACCACGCCTTGTCCCTAGGAGTGCATGGCCTGGAAGCCGCACGGGACGTGCCTTTCGGGCAATGGTCTAGCGCAGCGCCCGCTGCATGGGCAATGGCCGCGGGCATCGCGGGTGCATTGTGGCTATTGCTGCCGCGGGGGTTTCCGGCACGTTGGCTGGGTTGGGTAGGACTGTTGCCGTTGTTCGTTGTTGCCGCGCCGAGGCCCGACAACGAAGCGTTCTGGGTGACCACGTTAGACGTGGGTCAAGGCCTCGCCGTGGTGGTGCAAACAGCGCAGCACACGCTGCTGTACGATACAGGCCCGCGCTTCTCCAGCGAAGCGGACAGCGGCAATCGCGTGGTGACGCCATACCTGCGCGCAACCGGTGTGCAAAAGTTAGATGGCATGATCGTCAGCCACGACGACAGCGATCACAGCGGCGGCGCGCTGTCGGTACTGCGCGCTGTGCCGACCGATTGGATCATGGCTAGCCTGCCACAAAACCATCCAATTGAAGCGGCGGCAAAACAGTTCATGTCATGTAACGGTGGGCAGAGCTGGCAATGGGACGGTGTACGATTCGACATTCTACATCCCGGACCTCTGGTCAAAGTCGCGGCAACCCGCGATAACGATCGCGGCTGCGTGGTGAGAATCAGCTCGCGTTTCGGCAGTATATTGCTGCCGGCGGACATTGAGGTGACTAGTGAAATCGAGCTTGTCAATGCGTATGCGTCGAGCTTGCAAGCGACCGTGATGTTATCGCCCCACCATGGCAGTAAAACTTCCTCAAGCGCGGCGTTTCTTGGCGCTGTTCAACCCCAATTCGTCATCGTATCGGCTGGTTATCGCAATCGTTTCGGTCATCCCAAACAAGAAATTTTGCAACGTTACGCAGGCCGCCGACATGGCGATCTATCGCAGCGATCGAGACGGCGCGGTGACGTTCCGCTTTGATGAGCGGGGCGTACACGGTGAGGCCTATCGCGAAACAGCGAAACGTTATTGGTTTGGCCGTTAGCGCTGTCACCGGCTGCAAAGTTATACTAAGCATCTCGATTGTCGATACCGTCGTTGTGACCACTGCTGCTACAGAATCCGCTAAAGAGTTGCCGCCCTGGTTGACTCGTTACGCCCGGGGCGACGCGATGTCCCCGTTCATTGTTCTTGCCCACGAATTTGTCGCGGCGCTGGAACAAGGCGATGGTACCAAGCAAGCAACCAAACTCATCGCGGCAGTAAACACCCTACAGGTTTTGGCCGAAATCGAAGTCGATATCGATAGCGTGAGTGCCATGATGGTGAGCGTGTTGCCGGGCTGGGATACGCAGCGCGTTGCCAGTGAATTAGGCACCGGTATCGCGAGCTTGGTGGATGGGTTGAAACGGCTGCGCGCAATCGAATCTTTGAGCGCTGAATCCACATCGACGGGCGCGCAACAGTTGGAAAGCTTGCGCAAGATGCTGCTGGCCATGGCGCAAGATATGCGGGTGGTGTTGATCAAACTCGCCGAGCAAGTCGGCGTGATGCGCGCTCTTACTAAAGCCGCTCCCCACCTGCAACGTCAGGCGGCTACTCACACCCTAAACCTTTATACGCCGCTCGCCAATCGACTCGGCGTGTGGCAACTCAAATGGGAATTGGAAGACCTTGCGTTCCGATTTCTCGAGCCGCAGACCTATCAGGATATCGCTCGCTTGGTGGATGAGCGGCGCGTCGATCGTGAAACTTTATATCGAGCAAGTATTGACGCGGTTGCAAGCGGCGTTACACACCGAGCGGCTAAAGGTAGAAGTGCAAGGGCGACCGAAACACATCTATAGCATCTACAAAAAAATGCAGCAAAAGCAACTCGCCTTTGCTGAACTTTACGACGTGCGCGCGTTGCGCGTACTCACGTCTAACGTCAAAGACTGTTACACCGCCTTGGGGGTTGTGCATAATCTATGGCAGGCTATTCCCGGCGAGTTCGACGATTATATCGCCCAGCCTAAGGGCAATAATTATCGTTCGTTACATACGGCGGTGATAGGCCCGGAAGGTCACGCGCTGGAAATACAAATTCGCACCCACGACATGCATCGCGAATCGGAATTCGGCATCGCCGCCCATTGGCGTTACAAGGAGGGAGGCCGCGGTGATCGCAAGTACGATGAGAAAATAGCCTGGTTGCGCCAGGTGTTGGATTGGCGCGATGAATTGAGTACGAAGCAGGGCGGCGCGCTATTTCAGGACAGCGTTTATGTGCTAACACCGCAAGGCCAAGTGATCGACTTGCCGCGCGGCGCGACGCCGGTGGATTTCGCTTACCATGTGCATACCGATCTAGGTCATCGCTGCCGCGGCGCCAAGGTCGATGGCGCCATGGTGCCGCTCAACTACACGCTGAAGAACGCCCAATACGTGGAAATCGTCGCGGCGAAGCAGGGTGGCCCGAGTCGCGATTGGCTCAACACGAATCTCGGCTATCTCGCCAGCCATCGCGGGTTAGCGAAGGTGCGGCAGTGGTTTAACCATCAGGAATTATCGATGGCGATTGCCTCCGGCCGTACCGTGCTCGAGAAAGAAATGCAGCGCGCAGGACGCACCGGCATCGCGCTGGAACGAATCGCCAGCACACTACAATTCCCGGGTGTGAACGAAATGTTCGCCGCCATCGGTCACGGCGAATTGACCAGCCGTCAACTGCAGCAGGCGATTCTCGCAGACGGCACACCAGCCGCCGCAGTGGAGGAGGGCAGCCTCACCCATAGCGCGAAAGCGCTGACGAGTTCCGGAGGCATAATGGTGCTCGGCGTGAATAATATCGCCACCATGATGGCGAAGTGTTGCAAGCCGGCGCCGCCGGAGGCGATCGTAGGCTTTATCACCAAGACGCGCGGCGTGATGGTGCATCGCGCCGATTGCAGCAACGTTGCTGATCTTGAAGGCGAGCGACGCGAACGTATGATGGCGGCGGATTGGGGCAGCAACATGACGGGGCCCTATGCCGTCGATATCGCGGTGGAAGCCGTCGATCGCGCCGGCCTATTGCGCGATATCTCCGACGCCATGACGCGGGAAAGAGTCAACGTCACGGCGGCGAACACACTCACGCGCGGCGCCCACGCGACTATGTTCTTTACGCTGGAAATTCCCGATCTCGCCAAGTTGCAATTGGTGTTGCAAAGTGTACGCAATGTCGATGGCGTGACGCGGGCGGGGCGCAAGCGCTAGGGTGGATTAGATATAATCCGAGTACTGATACTCATACACTTAGGGGGCAAGCATGAACAAAATCGATCTCGACGGAAAAATTGCGATAGTGACCGGCGGCGCGCGCGGCATCGGCTATGCGATATCCGAGCGCTTGCTGCAATCCGGCGCCAAAGTTGCGCTATGGGACATGGATGCCGATGCCTTAGCGCAAGCAGTGAAAGAATTAAGCGCTCACGGCAAAGTCATCGCCGAAAAAGTCGACGTGGCCGATGAAGTCGAAATCGCCGCAGCACTGGTGGCGACGGAAAAATCCCTCGGTAATGTCGATATTCTGATCAACAACGCCGGCATCGCCGGGCCGACGGTTAAGCTTTGGGAATACACGCCGGTGGATTTTCGTAAAGTTATCGATATCGATCTGGTGGGACCGTTTCTGTGCTGCCACGCTGTCGTTCCCGGGATGATGAAACGCGGCTATGGCCGCATCGTCAACATCGCGTCCATCGCCGGTAAAGAGGGAAACCCCAATGCGTCTGCCTACAGCGCGGCGAAAGCCGGCGTAATCGCCTTAACTAAATCCCTAGGCAAGGAATTGGCGACCCATGGCGTCATGGTCAACTGCATCACCCCGGCGGCAGCGAAGACCGATATTTTCAAGCAAGTCTCTCAGCAGCACATCGACTACATGCTCGCGAAAATTCCCATGGGCCGGTTTGTCGAGGTGAAAGAAGTCGCGGCGATGGCGGCGTGGCTGTCATCGGGAGATTGCTCGTTTACCACCGGCGGGGTGTTCGATATCTCCGGCGGCAGGGCGGTCTATTGAGGATGTAGCCCGGATGAAATCCGGGGGAGTGTTTACCCGGAATGCGCTTCGCTACTTCCGGGCTACGATTACTACGATTTAGAAGGCATGCCTGGGAGGCAATACCAGTGCGGCCCCACGGTTAACCTTCCCTGCGAGCCAGTATCCACGCGCCTCCTGGCTCGATCGTATTTTTAGGGTTCTAGGCTGATTTTCCAGTCGTTATGCCATTTGACCACGTCTTCGGGCGGCATCGGCATGGCGATGTAGTAGCCTTGGGCGAGATCGCAACCCATGGATTTCAGCAACGACCATTCGGATTCCTGCTCGATGCCTTCGGCGACGGATTGTAGTTGAGTTTTTTGGCAAGTTGCAAGCTGGATTCCAGTATGGTGCGCAGGCTCGCCTTGTGGATTGCGCCGGATACGAACGAGCGATCGAGCTTGAGTTGGGTAAAGGGAATACGGCTGAGTTGTTGCATGGTGGAATAGCCGGTGCCGTAGTCGTCGATGGCGATGCCGAAGCCTTTCATGCGCAGCCGCGCGAGATTTTCAAGCACGGTCGCAAGGCGGCTCGCGGCAGATCTTTCGGTGACTTCCACCAGGATTTTTTCTGCAACCAAGCCCCGTTCTTTCACGATATCGCTGATGCTATCCGCCACGTTCGCCTGACCTAAATAGGATAGCGACAGGTTGATGGAAATGGAAACATCCAAACCTGCCTGTTGCCAGCTCCGCAACGCTTTAAGACTGGCCTCCAGAATGGCGCGGGTAAAGACGATCATCAGCTTATTTTTATCGATGGCGCTTAAAAACCGGGCAGGGCGCAGGACGCAGACGCCTTGCGTGGGATGGTGCCAGCGTGCTAACTAAGTTTTAGAACTTGATCGACTTCGGGCCTCGGGTGCCTGTTGCAAGTATCGTGAATGCTGCGGGAATCACCCAAAATTTTCCAACTCGCATCGCTCCGGGAATTCGAGCCTGAGCGCACAAAGCGCGAATGCGTTGTGGCGATAGGCCACGGGCTTGCGCGGCTTGGAGAGGTGTCAACAATGTCATGATGCGAGATTCAGCCGAGCTTCGAGGCGATCGAGCCGTTGTTCAAGCGCTGCGTACCGCTCCTCGTGATAGGCGCTGGATGACACCAATGCGGCCATGTGTTTCTCGAACACGCTCATGCGTTCGTTCAGCAGTTTGTTGTCTTGACGCAGATCGGCTCGCATCGTGGTCATGTCGTTACGAATCGCGCGCAGCTGTTCTAGGACGAGGTTATCGGTAGTCATTATTCATTCTCAGTGTCGATGATGAAACTGATGAAACTATAGTACAAACGCAATAGTATTACAAGCGCGTTTAGTGTCGATCGCCGCGCCGACGCAACCACTCGTATTGATGATTCCACATCCGAGGAAAGGGTAACTCAAGCTGCACCGGTTCGTGAATCAACGGTGGGCGGATCTGATCGATCAGGCGATTTAACTCTCGATTCAAACCCATTACGTAAGGCATCGCGCGGATCTCCCAAACGCGATAAAAGTTGCCGGCATCATCAAACAACAAATCGTCGAATACATGCCAGCCGTCCCACAGGTTGGTAATTTGCGAATGAGTTCGAGCGTTCATTGGAGACCTTAACAAAAGTGGCGATGTGTTTAAGGGTTGGGCTGTAGCTGAGAACATCACCTGTGAATTGGTACAGGCGTTCATTTGACATAATATCAATTATACGAATACATCCCCCCTTTTTTTTTTCCTTTTTTTCTCTTCATTTCCAACACCTATAGTTATCACTTGCTCTACACCTATACCATACCAAATATTAACACCGTTACACCTGTACACAGCCACCACACCGTCACACCCTTGCTAATCTAAAATACTAGATTCGTAGTTTGATTGTCCGCTGCCAAGCTTACGAAAAGCTTATCACCTATCGCGAATCCAGTTTCACCCGATATACACGTTAACACGATGACAAATTGGGGAGCAATGACACTTGGTAACATCGTAAAATCGACAACTTAGTTGACGTTGAAATTGATCGCTGCGTGCATAGCAATCGGCTCTGGGGGCACGCCTTGCGCGCCCGTTGCGCCGGGTACGCCTTGGATGCCTTGCGCGCCATTCGCGCCCGCTGCGCCCGTATCGCCCTTGTCGCCTTTCGCGCCCGCTGGGCCTACACCGCCCGCTTCAAAGATCGTGTTATCGGCTTTCTTGCCTGTGATCGAGTTGGTTAGCGCGTTGATGAATAGATGCACGCGCCCAGGTGACAGCACCGGCACGCTATCCGGTTCACGTAGTTTGATGTCGATAATGCCCATTATTCGCCCTCTACTGTAAGAATTCCCTCTAGCACCAGCACGCCATCCACTCGAAAATAGTCTCTCACGCCATCTCAACGCCCTCAGCGACGCCGACGACGCGCTCAAGGGGAATTAAGTATCGCGCCGTATTGAGCGCCGCAAGGTTGGATTTAACAGCCCAGGTTGGCATTTCTTACTCCTCGGAGAGTGATATGCGCGACTTGTTCGGCGAGATTCCGGTAACGATTAGCGATGTCGAGCTTTAGTTGGATCGAATTGTGAACTTTCAAGGCTCATCCTTGCGTGTTAGCTATTACGTTCTAAATTGGGACGTGGTGGGTAAGATCGCCCACGCGAAACTCAAAGGTACGTGGGATGATGATGTCGCAGTGGATGACCATAACGATTTGTTTAGCAGAGTTAATCGTCATACGTCCCTCCTGGATGCGTATCGACTCGCCCGGCACGTCGCCGCAACACCGCAGCTAAGCCACTCTCTCGCGCAGCGTCTATGGCGCATCGTTTGGCCGGCGAGCCTGTTTCTAATGATTGTAAAACTCACATATCACACTACAAATAACTCAACTAAATACAACATCACAAATAAAACCTACTAACAATAAACTCAATCACAACAACAATAAAAAAATAAATACACACACCACCTATAAACACACCACCAATACACCAACACCAAACAACACAAACAACACAACACCTAACTAAACACAACTCAATAAAACAAAAAAAAATAAACAATCAAAACACAAACCCACCAAAAATATAAAAACCTAAAAACAATAAAAAAAAATAAAATACATAAAAAATAAAACTCAATAAAAACCTCATAATCCAACACACATCTCCTAACACCAATATCTAGCAAGTCAAAACATAAAATACCTAAACAATAAAATAGTAATCGTTACACCAATTCTAAAATTCCTCCCAAAGCGCGACACATAAACTACCAACAAAAATATCCCAAAGAAACAAATAACCACTTTGTCATCACAAAATTAAATCTCAATTTTAATCACACCAACCAATACAACGATACACCAACTTACCACTACTACAAAAATATTCACACTTAACACGCAGTGATTCACAAACTATTCACAATTATCATAATAGTCACAATATCTCAAATAAAATAAGTGCGTAAACTAAAATTCATAGTAACCATCTAAAACACACTTAACCCATTAACACAAATAACCTCTTTACAACACACACTCATAATATCACCACGATACTAACCGTTATCGCATAACGCGCTCTGTTTACGCTAAATCACACAAACTAATCAAACCTACATACATTCTAATTCTCGTTGTGATTAAATCCCGTCAGCCCTCAGATTAACGAGAGTTGACCGAGCAGCGCTTTTTCTAATTGCAGCACTATTTGACGTTCGAAATCGAGTAGCAGCGATGCATCCGCTGGAAATAGTTTCGTGAACGATGTTCCTAAGCGAGTGTTGAGCGCCGCAGTGATGCCGCTTTGCAGATCGGCCATGAAGAAGTCGCGGTTGGTGACATCGCGAAAAGTGATTGGCAATCCCAAGCGTTGTGCGATAGCTGATCCGAAACTTTCCTTGCTGAATGGCTCTACCGGATCTAGTTCGAATCCTATTTTTTGGCCGACCGCGACACCGAGCGATGCTTTTGTGAACGGCTCTACCGGATCAAGCACTAGACCGAATCGAGCACCGAAGGCGATAGCGAAACTTTCCTTACTCAGTGGATCGTCTGCATTTAAGTCAAGCTGCAATCGCTCGCGCGCTTCAGCGACGATGAGCGCGTTGATGCTCCCTCGCATGTAGGTTTCGGCCGCGATGCTGCCGAGGAACCACGCGATTGCGCTTTTTATCAACGGCCATACGGTATTGAGTAGCAGCGCCGCCATTCTCTCGCCTAGGTAAAGCACGAGCCGCGATTCCATCAGCGTTGTTAGCCCACTTAGGAGCGCCGGAATTCCGGCGATGATCGGCACCTGCATTATCTACACCCTGCCGCAACATCCAACAGCGCGATGATGAGCGCGCCCGTTGCGCCGATGAATTGCGCTAACTCCGCGAGCGTGAACACGCCCGCGATGGTGGTTATCAGTGTGACGACTGTGTATTTTCCGCTACCCTTCGCGCGCATCGCGATGATGCGCAGTCGTGACGGCGCGGGCGTGAGAGGTTGCAGCAATTTTGGTTTTAGCATCGGATGCCCGTACATGTGAAAAAGAGCCGCGCGCCCGTGACCTATAAGCGCGCGGCTAGCACGTTAGCTAATGATGCTGAATTCACCCGCGAGACGGTCTCTCTCAGCGATTAACCATTGCTGTTGTTCCAGCGCAATTGTTTGACGATTTTTTGCCTCGCGCCAGACGCCTTGCTGCGAGGGTGTGCCGGTTTCGAACGCGGCGACCGCTGCGAGCGCCGCCGTGGTGTCGCTCACGCGCTTATTTTGCGCGCGCAGCGCTTTTACGATTGACGCGTGCTGCTTGCGCCCGATGTCGGCAGGCGTGAGCGTGTCGGAGTACGTCGGCACGAGGCGCGCCATATCTATTGAGTAGGTAGTGCCGGTCAGTGTCGGCAGCGCCTTGCCCATCGCGCGGATGAGCGCATCGACATCGCTCCACGTGCGCACTTTGCCGCTCGTGTCGGCAATTTCGAGCACTTGCATTTCCGGCGCGCCGGTGGCCTGGTTGGCGATGTTCGGTCCCATGACGTTGCACGTGGCGCGGAATTTTAGCTTGCGCTCATCGACGAGCGCGAGCGTTACCGCTAGCGTGCTGATGGTGGGGTTGTATTTGCGGATTAAGTCAGGTGTAAGACGGTTCATTCGTGGGACTCCATGGTGGATGATGATGCAAATCTTTCCTCACCATGGCTTGATCGCGATTGTTGCCTATTTTTTGAGCAACCGCAACCGTACAGTTATTTACACGAGTCCAAGGGGCAACGATCCGCCAGGCATGTCGCACCGATGCAAAAAAATTTCGCTGCCCGGCGACGCGCACACCCACCGGCAACCACCCAAGCGGCTCGCCGTAGCGACCAGGCTTCGCTGAAAATTCGCGAGCGATGAGAAGTTTCCGCTCGCGCCGCTTGATCGCGACGCCGCCTGTTGCAGCGAGGAAGGCGGAAAAGTCGCATTTTGATTGATCGGTGCGATTCGCGGCTTGCCAGGAATCGATTAGAGCGATTTTTTTTGAGCGCTTGATATGCGCGTATGGGACTTTTCGCAGTTCACGCCACAGTCCGACCGGCGCGCCGCCTATCTGCTGAAATTGTCGAATGCCGTGGGTTGCTGCCCACGCTGGAACGCGCGAGTGACTATCACGTTTTGATAGTGATGCGCCCTCCTCGACACCCACCGCCTTAGCAATGTACTTCGCGACGTAACCCGCCGCGCTTCCTGTTTTGAGATCAATCGGCTCAAATCTCACGCGCCGCTCTTGCGCGCCCGGCTCGTTAGGCGAATCGGCTAGGGCGTAATCTTGAACGACGCATTGCAAATTCGGCAGTAACGATGATCCGCCTTCCACCCGATGCACAAACAAGAGCAAGTGCCAGTGAGGACAGCCGTCATGGTGAGGCTCGGCAATTCGGAACCCATAAATTGAAATCCCTTTTCTATGGCATGACGATCTAATTCGCGACCACACACCGCGCAAATAAAGCTGCCCTTGTCCGGGGGTTGATCCGTCGTAGTGTGGGTTAAATTCGCCGCTGGCTTGGAGTTTCGCATGAAACCTCGATGGGCAAGTGAGGGTAATAAACAGGCACTCATCGCCGCGGCCGCGCGCGATGTCTTCAAAGCCGCGCACTCTTAACATTAGCTCGCCGCGCCGCAATCGCGGATTGGCAACGCTCTTATCGCTAAGCTGCGCGAGGGTAAATTGCTCGCCGTTCTCATTGGTGAGCGTGGTGTTTTCGAGCATTTTCCTATTACGACGATTCTGCTGGGCGCGCCGCTCGAACGACTCTTTGCTAACGTACTTCGAAGCATGCGCGTGAACCATTCCTAAGCGGATCGCCACGCTTTCAATCTCGCGCGCATGGGCACGTCGCAGTCCGCGCCGCCACCAGTGAGGATCGAGCATACGAGCAACGCGCGAATGATCCGGCAGACTCGCCACCGGTGGAGCAATGTTGTTATTGATGCAATGGTGATCGAGAGATTCACGCACCGCGTGCGCTTGCACTGGCAGGGAGATAATGTCCCGCACTCGACGCGCACACGCGGCAGCGTGATCGTTGATATCCGCATCCGTGGCATTGGGTGGGAGCGCTTGATGAAACATCGCCGCTACTTCGCCCGCGTATTCGCGCACGATGGGCGCGGAAGTCACTCGCCCGTATTGCCGGATAAGCGGCTTGAATTTTTCTCTGAGCTTTTCCGCCCAGGATGGGGGCACTTGCGAGAGCAGCGATTGCGCCGCGCGTTCATCCGGCAAAAGCGGCCGCGACGCTTTTTTAGTGGGTGGCCGTGGGATCGAGATTCCCACTTAGCGCCGCTCTGTTTCCTCGCTAATCAATCGTTGGCGCCGGTCAGGGTCAGGCTCGAAGATTATCGATTCCAGCACCGCGAGACGCTCCTCGATACCCGTTAGCCGCTTACCGATTTTCTCCATCTCCTCGCGGAAAATCTGCGTCATCGAGTTTTCTAAATTTCTCTGGAATGCCGCGAGCGAATCCGTGGTCAAGCGCATGTAGTTTTCGAGCTTGACTTCGAGCCGTGCGATTACATCCACCATCGAATCACCTTGCGCGACACCCGCGACACCGCGTAACCAATCCCACCGGTTCATCGCTCGCCCTTGATGATTTGCGCGAGCTGCCCGAGCACGCGGAGCAAATCGTCCTTCGCTTCCTCAATGCGGAATTCGCTCAGGTTAAGCGCGAATTCACAGCGCCGCGATTCGGCTAGCTCGATTAACTGAATTGCGCCGCCTAGGCATTCGCTAATCTGCTCGATCGCTATTTCGCGCCGTTCGTCCAGTGGTGTGCGGACGAAAAGAAGCGGATCGCCATTTCCGGGGAACCGCAGAACTTTACTAAAGGAGGACATCGCTTACCTTTCACCATGGTTAAATGACCTCCTCGGCGAGCGCGTCCAGCAACCACGGTGAAGGGGAAAAATCCGGAGCGCGCCCGCTTTGGATTGATGCAACGATAGTTAGGAACCGCCTAACTGTCAAGTACCGCCTAACTTTTTTCTTACAGGGTAAAGGCGACGGTGCTAGACTAATAGCTCAGTCAGACACGGTGAGGCTTGATGAAAACCACAGTTGAATTTCTTGACGCCTGCAAGGCAAAGCTTGGCATCGCGCGGGACACCGATTTAGCGCGCGCGCTTCAAATCAGCAAAGCGCAGATTTCCTACCTTCGCAGTGGAACTAATTGTTTTAGCGACGAAACCGCGAAACGCGTTGCCGACGTGTTGGGAATCGAAGCGCCCTATGTAATCGCTTGCGCCTACTCCGAGCGCGCGCGCGATCCAGAGATCAAAGGCGTTTGGGTAAAGATCGCCGAGGCGTTCGCGACAATCGCCCTCGTCGCTGGTGTCGGTGTTGGAGCACCGGCGACGAGCGACGCGCGCACTTTACATAACGACCAGACTATCAATTATACGAACTACAAGAGATCTTTGGGTTAGGGGTATTCTGGGCTTCCCGCGGCGCGAAACGCATCAGCGAACCCGAGACCCCGTTCCACCGCCGCGCGGGCGCGGCGGTCGCGGGCGTCGGTTGCAGCGGCACGCTTCAACACCTCGTGAGCGACAGCGCTAGGTACCCGAACGATACCGGTATCGTCGCCGACCAAAAGATCTTCTGGCGATATGGCAACACCGTCCAATTGGATTGGAATACCGGTCGCAACTAGTTTTACGCGACGGCGCCCCGTAACCGGCAACGAATGGCGCACGAACAACGGAAAACCTGCATGCAGTGTTTCATCGAGGTCGCGCGACCCGCCATCGACGACAATAGCCGCCAATCCGCGCTTCTGCGCCACACGCACCGCGATGCCCCCGAGGGCCGACACCGGCGCGCCGCCCATATCTATAGCTACGACGTATTGAACCGGCGGCGCGTCGATGTAAGCCGCAATATCGAATGCTTCCGCTGGAAACGCGCCGAGTTTGCCGACCTCGAGTTTTACCGTGAATGCAGGACCGGCAAAGCGAAAACCCGCTGCAATCGGCCTAAGATTAATGATTAGGCCATCAAGTCCTAAATCATCCAAGACCGCGCCAACAGTACTCGTTCCGAATAGCTTGAGTTGGGCCGCGATTTCTAGATTCGTCATTACCGACATAACATTCCCGATGTGTCGTTAGCCAAGCGGCTCTAGATCTAGCCGCACCACGATGCCCTTGAGTTCGGGATTAACGGCGGGATAGCGCGTTAATACCAGCGGATCGTGTCCTGGGATGATATGCGCGGGAGAATCGGCAAGTTGTCGCAAGATTCGGTGGCCTTCTAGCATATCGCCGACGTTATAAACGATGGGAAACGGCCGTCCCTCATCCATGTTGCGATAAAAATGCGCGGTATCGGAGGCAAGGACCACCCAGCCACGCCGTGTCCAAATCCGCACCACCTGTATGCCCATGGTGTGGCCGCCGATATGATGAACGGTTAATCCGGCCGCGAGTTCGTCGACACCGTCGTGAAATTGCACCTTCCCGGCAAACACCCGGCGGGTCATTGCAATCACGTCTTCTTCTTCGAAGGCGTGGCGCAGATTTTGATGGCACATACAGCGGCCGGTGCAATAGGCCATTTCGCGATCCTGAATGTGGTATCGCGCATTGGGAAAAAGCGCGTGGTTTCCGGCGTGATCGTAGTGCATATGGCTGATGATGACATCTTGCACCGCGTCCGCCGCTATGCCGATTGCTTCCAGGCTAGCTTTCGGATCGTGCAGTATATTGCGATTGCGCCGCTTGGCCGTGGCAGCGTCAAAACCGGTATCCAGAATAAAGGTCTGATTTCGATTCGTGATCGCCCAGATGAAATAGTCGATCGGCATCGAGCCGTTATGCGGGTCGCCGCCGAGAAAATTCTCGCTCGCCTGACGATCCAGATGAGCGTAGCGTATCGCAAAGACTTCAAATGGTTCGGGTGTTGCCACGTTGCCGCCTCCTAAATGGACTTATTCTTTCCACCGACAAATTTAAATTGCGAGTTCCCGATTCGCCTCATGCCAAGCTTGAAGCAAAACGTCTGCGTCCTGCGCCCCAGACACTGCATACTTTCCCCCAAATACGAAAAACGGCACGCCGGTGATGCCTAATTGACGGGCGACGGCATCCTCATGCCGGGCCGCACCTGCGCCATCCTCGGAGGATAAATATTCATGTGCCGCGTCGCGATTCAGCCCCGCGCTCGCGGCGATATCGCTTAAGGTGTCGACATCACCGATGTCGCGAATTTCAATAAAGAACGCGCGAAATAACGCTTCAACCACCGCATCTTGTTTACCTTGATTTCCCACATAACGAATCAAGCGATGGGCATTGATGGTGTTCGGTTGCCGCTGTATTTTTTCGAATTGGAACGGCAAGCCCAGTTCGTTGCCGACTGCGGCGACACGGGCATAAATTTGCACTGCCCGTTCGGGCCCGCCGAACTTGGTTTCGACGTATTCCTTGCGTGCCATGCCCTCGGCCGGCATATCGGGGTTGAGCTGAAACGCCCGCCAGGTGGGCACGACAGATACGTTTTGCTCGTTAAGCCGCACCAGTGCTTGTTCTAGCTTTCGTTTACCGATATAGCACCATGGACAAACCACGTCGGAATAGACGTCGATGCTGATCGGTTCGCTCATCTAGGCTTCACCCAAGTTTCCGACCATGCGAGGCATGAGCTCGATGCCTTGCGATCGCCGCGCATGTCTTCCCACGGCGCACCTGTTGTCACTTTGCCATCCATTTCGACTTGCGCCGCCTGCGCCGGGAAGAATGTACTGAACACACCGATCGGTCGATTGTTGAAGCCGGGCGGCATGGTCAGCACCAACGGTGGAAGAAAGTCGTACCATGTCAGCGTGATCTCGTTTTCGGTCGACGTCACGGTTTCGATTGCCGACGATTGTGCGTCGCCATGGCGCATGAAGTCCGCGCTGACGATAGGCAGCTTCTCGTCGGCGAAGGCGGGAAATAGCAGTGTCTCTATGTTTCGCTGCAACCAGCGGGTAACGGCAACGTTGTCGCTGAAAATTTTGACTTTACCGGCGATCAGCTCGCTGTGCATGAACAACACGTGCCCGGCGCCCGCGGGACACCATAAAACACGCCAGTGACTAAAGCGATCGCTTTGAGTTTTACCACCATCGTGGCTGAGGCGAATAAACGAATTCTCGCCGGTCATAATCGGATCGTTGGGATCGACGGGTGTTGCCATAATTAAGGTCTCCAGAAAAAATGTAGGGTGCATTCGTGCACCGTTCGTTCGCTTTGGTGCATAAATGCACTCGACCACGCCACGACCCGCATCTACCTTGCCTCGTGGCGTAGGATGCCCTGAGAGCCATTATCCATGCGGTTCTTCGGGCGTCGACCCGAAATTCGTTGTGATATCCCGGTTCCGGTCGCATCCGTGATGGAAATAGCCAGGAAACTTAAGCAAAAAAAAGTTAAAATCCAATACGGTTTCCGAACTTCTCCCCTCAACAATATAACGCGTTATGAAAATCCAAAACAAGACTTTTATGATTACCGGCGGCGGCTCCGGCCTCGGCGCAGCCACGGCACAGGTGATTGTAAGCGGCGGCGGCAACGTTGTCCTCATCGATGTGAATGGTCCGCAGGGTGACGCCTTCGCCAAGCAACTCGGCACGCAGGCTCGCTTTTGCAAAGCCGATGTCACCAGCGAAGCGGACGTCAACGCCGCGATCGCCGTGGCCTTGAGCAGCTTCGGCGGTTTACATGGCGCCGTGAACTGTGCCGGCGTCGGCGCACCTTCCAAGGTGTTGGGCAAAGAAGGCCCGCATCCACTCGACGTATTCCAGCGCATCGTCAATATCAACCTAATCGGAACCTTCAATGTGATTCGACTCACCGCGGTAGCGATGGCGTCCAATCAACCGGATGAGGGCGGCGAGCGCGGCGTGATCATTAATACTTCGTCGGTTGCCGCCTACGAAGGACAGATCGGCCAGGCGGCCTACTCGGCGTCAAAAGGCGGCGTGAACGCCATGACTTTGCCGATTGCCCGCGAACTCGCGCGTTCCGGCATCCGCGTCGTGACCATCGCGCCCGGCCTGTTCGATACGCCGATGATGAAAGGCCTACCGGACGCGGCACGTGAGTCTCTCGGCCAACAAGTGCCCTTCCCTTCCCGCCTCGGCCATCCCGACGAATACGCGGCGTTGGCGAAACACATTATCGAGAACACCATGTTGAATGGCTCGGTGCTGCGGCTCGATGGCGCCATTCGTATGGCGCCGAAGTAGCTCTAGGTTTTTGATTTGAGGTACCGTATGGATTTCTTCTATGTCATTCCCGCGAAAGCGGGAATTCATTTGGCGCACAATGGATCCCCGCTTTCGCGAGGATGACAAAAGGTTAGGCTCCCTAAACGAACCATGCTTTTCAACACAAGAATTAACGACGACATCGACGCGCTGCGCGACAGCGTGCAAAAATTCGCCGTTGCCGAATTGGCGCCGCGCGCCGACGAAATCGATCGCTCGAATCAGTTTCCCATGGATATGTGGCGCAAGCTCGGTGACATGGGCTTACTGGGTATGTCCGTTGCGGAAGAGTATGGCGGCACCGGCATGGGATATCTCGCCCATGTGGTCGCGATAGAGGAAATCTCGCGCGCATCGGCTGCCGTCGGTCTATCGTACGGCGCTCATTCGAACCTTTGTGTGAATAATCTTTATGCGAATGGTACCGAGGCGCAGCGGCAAAAATATCTACCGAAGCTTTGCAGCGGCGAACACGTCGGCGCGCTGGCCATGAGTGAACCGGGCGCCGGGTCCGACGTGGTCGGCTCCATGTCTTGCCGCGCCGTGAAACACGGCGACCACTGGATCGCCAACGGCAACAAAATGTGGATCACCAATGGGCCCGATGCGAATACCTTGATCGTCTATATGCGAACCGCGGAAATCGAATCTTCTGCACGCTCGATGACGGCGTTCATCGTCGAAAAAGGCATGAAGGGTTTCAGCACGGCGCAAAAACTCGATAAGCTCGGCATGCGTGGATCGAATACCTGCGAACTGGTATTCGAGGATTGTGAAATTCCCGAGGAAAATGTTCTAGGGCAAGCGAACGGCGGCACGCGAATTCTGATGCGCGGCTTGGATACGGAGCGCGTTACCTTATCCGGTGGACCGATCGGCATCATGCAGGCGGCCATGGACATCGTGGTACCGTACGTCCACGAGCGCAAACAATTCGGCAAGCCCATCGGCACATTCGAATTGATGCAAGGTAAGCTTGCCGATATGTATGTGAAACTGCAATCGTCGCGCGCGTTTTCTTACCGGGTCGCCGCGGCGATAGACGAAGGTCATCCGTCGCGCAAAGATTCCGCCGCATGTTTGCTTTATGCTTCGGAATGCTGCAGTACAAGTTACGCTCGAGGCCATCCAAAGCCTGGGGGGTAACGGCTACATCAACGATTATCCGACCGGCCGTTTGCTGCGTGACGCGAAGCTCTACGACATCGGCGCCGGCACCAGCGAAATCCGCCGCATGCTCATCGGCCGTGAACTGTTCGACGAGACCACATGATATTGATAGAAAACATGTAGGGTGGGTTAGGCGTTCTTCGCCGTAACCCGCCAAACCATTCGCATGCCTGTACTCACAACAAAAATCGATACTCACGCAGAAGCATTCCAGTCCAACGCAACCGCCGTGCGTGGCTTGGTGAAGGACTTGCACGAAAAGGTCAGCAAGATCGCCGAAGGCGGTGGCGTCGACGCGCGTAACAAACACACGGCGCGCGGCAAGTTATTACCGCGCGATCGCATCCAAGCCTTGCTCGATCCGGGCAGTCCGTTCCTGGAATTCTCGCAACTTGCCGCCTTCGGACTTTACAATAACGATGCGCCGTGCGCGAGCATGATCACCGGTATCGGCCGAGTGCAAGGCATCGAAGTAGTCGTCGTCGCCAACGATGCGACGGTGAAGGGCGGCACCTATTACCCCATGACGGTAAAGAAGCACTTGCGAGCGCAGGAAATTGCTGCGCAAAATCGCTTGCCCTGCATTTACCTGGTGGATTCGGGCGGCGCGTTTCTGCCGTTGCAAGACGAAGTGTTTCCCGATAAGGAACACTTCGGCCGCATTTTCTACAATCAGGCGAATATGTCGGCGCTAGGTATTCCGCAAATCGCGGTGGTGCTCGGTTCGTGTACCGCCGGCGGCGCCTACGTGCCGGCGATGTGCGACGAATCCATTATCGTCAAAAACCAAGGTACAATTTTTCTCGCCGGTCCGCCATTAGTAAAAGCTGCGACTGGGGAAGTAGTCAGCGCTGAAGAGTTAGGCGGCGGCGACGTCCATAGCCGCACTTCTGGAGTAACCGATCATCTTGCGCAGGACGATGCTCATGCGCTTCACATTGCGCGGGAAATCGTAGCGCATCTTAATCGGCCAAAAACCATGCCGGTACAAGTGCGGCCTATGGTTGAGCCTCGTTATCCCATCGATGACATCTATGGCATCGTGCCGAAGGATACGCGTCAACCATTTGACGTCCGCGAGATCATCGCGCGTATCGTCGATGGCTCGGAGTTTCACGAATTCAAGCAATTGTATGGCAGCACGTTAGTCTGTGGCTTTGCTCACATTCACGGCTATCCGGTCGGTATAGTTGCGAACAACGGTATCTTGTTTTCCGAGTCCGCGCTCAAGGGAGCGCACTTCATCGAACTTTGTAATCAGCGTGGCGTACCGCTAATATTCCTGCAAAACATCACCGGCTTTATGGTCGGCAAAAAATATGAAAGCGCCGGCATTGCCAAAGACGGTGCGAAAATGGTGACGGCGGTGTCATGCGCGAAAGTGCCGAAATTCACCGTCATCATCGGCGGCTCTTTCGGCGCGGGTAACTACGGCATGTGCGGCCGCGCCTATAACCCGCGCATGTTATGGATGTGGCCGAACGCGCGTATCTCCGTGATGGGTGGCGAACAAGCGGCGTCGGTGCTCGCGACGGTTAAACGCGATGGCATCGAAGCAAAAAACGGCAGTTGGAGCAAAACGAAGAAGAACAATTCAAAGCCCCGATCCGCGAGCAATACGAAACTCAAGGTCATCCCTATTACGCCACCGCGCGGCTATGGGACGACGGCATCATCGATCCCGCCGACACGCGCATGGTGCTTGGACTCGGTCTGTCCGCCGCCATGAATGCGCCCATCGAAGACACGCGTTACGGTGTGTTTCGTATGTAATCCTCTAATACAACGCTGCCTCATATGTCTAATCTCATCACCTCATTCGCTGCCGAGGCGGTATTTACCATCACACTGAATCGGCCCGATGTTCACAATGCGTTCGACGATCAACTCATCGCCGAACTCACACAAACTTTGCATACTGCTGCGGAGAATCCCAAGGTGCGGGTCGTCGTATTGACCGGCGCGGGTAAGTCTTTCTCCGCGGGCGCCGACCTCAATTGGATGCGGCGCATGGCCATTTACACGGAGGAAGAAAATTATCACGACGCCATGGCCTTGGGCGAACTGATGGTGACTTTGAACCGTTTACCGAAGCCGACCATTGCGCGAGTAAACGGCGCGGCCTATGGCGGCGGCGTGGGGCTTATCGCTTGCTGTGACATCGCTGTCGGCGTTAGCGAAGCGCAGTTCGCTCTAACCGAGGTGAAGCTCGGACTCATCCCCGCGGTGATCAGTCCCTACGTGGTCGCCGCCATCGGAGAAAAAAAATCGCGACGATATTTTCTGACGGGCGAGCGTTTCAGCGCAGAGCAAGCAAAGACCTTAGGCCTGCTCAACGAAGTAGTGGCGGCGGACGAACTAGACACACGTGGTAAATCGGATCGCTAGCTTCGCTGCTCGAAGCCGGCCCCATCGCTCAAGCCGAGGCTAAGGATCTGATATCCTCCGTCGCCCATCGGCCCGTCACCGATTCCTTGATCGCCGACACCGCCGAGCGCATCGCTCATCTGCGTATTTCACCTGAAGGGCAGGAGGGATTAGCTGCGTTTCTCGAGAAGCGTAAACCAAACTGGACCTGATGTTCAAAAAAATCCTAATCGCAAATCGCGGCGAGATCGCATGTCGAGTTATTCAGACTTGCAAGCGCTTAGGTATCGCTAGCGTTGCCGTTTATTCCGATGCGGATCGCCACGCGCGCCACGTAAAATGGCCGACGAAGCGTGGCACATCGGCGGCTCGCGACCGATGGAATCTTATCTGCGCGGCGAAAAAATTCTCGATGTGGCCAAATTAAGCGGCGCACAAGCGATTCATCCCGGCTACGGATTCCTGTCGGAAAACGCTGGATTTCGCGCGCGCGTGCAAAGTGGCCAACATCGCATTCATCGGCCCAACACCGGACGCCATCGACGCGATGGGCTCGAAAAGCGCAGCGAAAGCGCTGATGGAAAAAGCGGCGAGTTCCAGTTGTCCCAGGCTATCACGGCGCCGAACAGAATGCCGAATTTTCTTGCCAACGAAGCCACGCGCATCGGCTATCCAGTATTGATCAAAGCAATAGCGGGTGGCGGCGGCAAAGGTATGCGCCTGGTCGCAGCGCAAAACGAATTCCTAGCGCAACTCGAAGCGGCGAAACGGGAAGCAAAGAATTCCTTCGGCGATGATACGGTGCTCATCGAACGTTACGTGCAGGGCCCACACCATATCGAATTTCAAGTGTTCGGAGACAGCCACGGCAACGTAGTTCATTTATTCGAGCGTGAGTGTTCGATTCAACGCCGCCATCAAAAAATCCTAGAAGAAACGCCCTCCCCTTTTCTCGACGACAAACTTCGAAAACGCATGGGCGATGCCGCGGTTGCGGCCGCCAAGGCGATCGGCTATACCAATGCCGGCACCATCGAGTTCATTGTCGGCGAAGATCGCGAATTCTTTTTTATGGAGATGAATACGCGTCTGCAAGTCGAACATCCGATCACCGAGATGACCACCGGATTGGATCTGGTGGAATGGCAATTACGCATCGCCGCCGGTGAACCGTTGCCGCTGAATCCAAGAGCAAATCGTGCGCAAGCGGCCACGCCATCGAAGTACGCATCTGCGCTGAAAATCCGTCGAATCAATTCCTACCGGAAATCGGACCGCTGCATCGCTTTGTATATCCGACCGCCATGGATGGCATCCGCGTCGACACCGGCGTATCGCAAGGCGATGAGATCGGCATCTTTTACGATTCGATGATCGCAAAACTTATCGCCTATGGGGACGATCGCACGCAAGCGCGAAACAGACTGGTCGCGGCCCTAGCACACACCGCCGTCGTTGGCGTAAAAACCAATATCGGATTCTTAGCCAAAGTCGCGAATGAGCCTGACTTCGCTGCAGGCAAAGTCGACACGCATTTCGTTGCACAACACGCGGATTCGCTCCTGTCGCAACCGAAACAAGCTTCCCATCGAGCGCTCATTTTCGCCGCCATTGCACTACTGCGGCAAAACGAAATCGCGGCTCGAGCCAAGTTGCGCAGTTCGAGCGATCCCCATTCGCCATGGGGCAGTCCGACCGGTTGGCGCCTAAACGGAACCGGCACACAGGCCCTGCTATTTGCCGATCCGCTCGCTAACCTCACTCGCGAACTCACGGTTCATGGCGATGCGGGCCGATATGAAATTCAAATCGAAAATCAGGCCTATTCCGTCGCGCCCCAAAGCGTAAATCAAACAGAAGTCAAACTCGCTATCGATGGCCGGCTTTCAAGCGGCAGCGTAGTTCATCACGAGCATCATTACCTCGTAGATACCGGCGGCGAACGCTATGAGTTTCTTTCCATCCAGCCATTCACCTTCGAGCATGCGGAAGAAGTCGCAAGCGGACGACTCACGGCGTTGATGCCGGGCCGCATCGTAAAAGTCATGGTAAGCGCAGGCGACACCGTCGCTGCGGGCCAGCCGCTGCTAATCATGGAAGCGATGAAAATGGAACACACCATCCATTCACCGCGCGAAGGAAAAATCGAGAAAGTGTTCTACAAAGTCGACGATATCGTCGCGGCAGATGCAACTTTGTTCGCCTTCGAATCAGCGTCAAACTAACTAGCAACCACGCCAAGAGCCGCTCCCAGCTTGGCTCCTGGCGATGTACGCTAGAGTTAACTAAACCGTCGCAATCAATTTAGAGCGCCTCCTCCAAAAATTGTCATTCTGAGCGCCGCGAAGAATCTGCTTTCCACCGAGGAGGTAGGGTGGATCAAAGCGCGTAGCGCTGGATCCACCAAACCGCTGGCGAAGGACCGCAAACGATCAGATGGATCCGCATCGCCTCATCCAGCCCTACCGTCCTCCAATAAAGCCTTGCTTCCCGATCAAAATCCAACGTCACACGCCGCCCGCCATGGCAAAGATTAAGTTTTTAATGCGAGTGGGAATTGAGCTTCTTTTTTAACCTGGCTAGGTCGGTTTCTTTTGGTGCGGTGGTCTGGACTCGGTCGATCACTTTCGCAAGACGAGTTTGCATGGCTTCAGTGTGTACCCAAGCTTGGCCGCGTGGCACGACGACAGCCGTACGAATCAACCATTCACCTGGTTCGATTTCCTCGACCAACATTCGCTGGCCAGCAAATCTCTTGCCCAACGAAATTTGCCCACTCTTCCCTACTATTTTTATCCGACTCGACATTGATCACGTGTCGGTTTAACGGTTTTAAGTTATTCCATGCTACATGAATGCACGAAATCACGAAGCTACCCTGAGTTCTTATCGGCACCTGCAAACAGCTAAGACGATCTCCATAACTTCTCATCAAATTTTACGCGATTCTAAATTGGATTACCGAGCCTTTTCATTTAATTATACAAATGCGTACGAGGGGAGTTGCAGCGAATTTTAGCTAGTGTTACTTTAGTGTAACGCGATTGTGGGCACGCTAACAACCTCGAACTATGCTTGCCAAACTCAGTCAACCCCGGCTTTTTCAACCAGTCCTGCGCGAACGGTTGTTTCGCTTGCTAGATCGGCGCGACACCTTTCCCATCACCTGGATTAGCGGCCCGCCTGGATCAGGCAAATCTACGTTAGTCGCGTCTTATCTGGAACGACGAGAACTCAAAAGCTTTTGGTATCAAGTCGATAGTAGCGATCAGGACCCTGCGACCTTTTTCTTTTACTTAGGTGAATTGGCCAGACCGAGACATAAGCGATCCCGGCAATTGCCCTACCTGACCGCGGACTACACGGCGGAGATTCCAGGATTCACGCGCCGGTTTTTTCGCCAGTTATTTGAGTCGCTAGGTGATGGCGCAGTACTCGTATTGGACAATTGCCAGGAAGTCGCAAGTCCACAGTTCGATGAAATATTGCGGGAAGGTTTAAGTGAAACGCCAACGGGATCCTGCGCGATCGTTATATCACGAATGAATCCTCCCCCCGCTTTGTCGCGGCTTCGGATTGGCAATCATTTGGCGACGATTTCGGGTGACGAATTGCGTTTTACCCCCTCTGAGAGCCGTGAGTTTGTGGCACAGCGGCTTGGCGTCAACGAAAAGGAAATCGCGCTACTTCATCAGCGTACCAATGGTTGGGCCGCCGGTTTAGTGCTGCTTTTGGCCGATTTAAAACGCGATGTGGTCTCGCCGTCGTCTAAAACCTCCGCTGAAGGTTTATTTGACTATTTGCTGGAGAGATTTTCGATCGTACGCCACCACCCGATCAAGAAATCATGTTGCGCATTGCGATCCTTCGTGAGTTCACGGCGGCAATGGCGGTTGATCTCAGTGAGAATCAACGCGCCGGACAATTAATTGAGCAGCTCTATCGGCAACAATACTTTGTCACCCGTCGCAAGGATGACGAAACCTCCTATCAATTCCACGATCTGTTTCGAGAGTTTTTGCTTGACCGTCTTGAAGATTGGAAGGGTGCAGATGAAGTGAATCATCTTCGCGAGCGCGCCGCCGCCGTGTTATCAAACGTGAACGCATTGAAGACGCCATCGAATTACTTATTACCGCCGGTGCGGTGCCACGAGCTACCGACCTGATTCGTACTTGCGCCGAACAACTCATTGCACGTGGCCGGCACAACACGTTACTTGGGTGGCTGGATGCGCTGCCAAAACCGATCGTGGATGCTGATCCCTGGCTAGTCTACTGGCGCGGTGCTGCCGTACTTTGGTTTGATCCGGCCGGCGCACAAACGATCCTAGAGCTAGCGTATGCCGGATTTCTTGAAGCTGATGATCGCCTCGGTCAAATCATGGCGGCGACATTGATTTCGGATGCGATCGAATTTGGATTAGGTAGCCTACATTCAAAAGACCGATGGATAGTAGTGCTCGAAGAATTGCTACCGAATGCGCCCATTGACGAAGCAACTTTGTACGCCTGGGCGCTGTTTCTTAGCGCGCTAATCGATCGAAAACTCGGACATGAATTGATGCCAATTGCCGCTGAGCGGCTTCAATCCACCCTACCGGACTTAGGTCTTGACGCAAGTCTACGATTACGGATAGCGTCGGTCTTGATCTTTTACGCCGCATTTGCTGCGAACGTTGCAGCTTGCTCAGCAAGTGATGTTTCACATCAAGGATCTTCCATTGAAGGCAGAAGTTGGGCCTGCTCTTCGATGTGCCTGGTTTTGGAATCGCACAATTTTCGATTACACAGTGGGGGATTTTCAGGGGTCGATAGATCGGCTCGATGATTGCATTCGAATCGCAACACAGCACAATATCGCGCCCTTTGCGATGCTCGGACGAGCATTGAAAGCGCCATTTCTGGCAGTGGCTGGCGATCCAGCGGACGCGGAGGAACATATCCGTGAAATGGCAGAATTAGCGGACTCGAGTTCATTTTACCCTGCACAGTTCATACCTAAAGCGCGAGCACTGTTGCATTGGCGGCGCGGCGAAATTGTTCAAGCCGTCCGATGGATCGAACCCACGATAACGGCTGCGGACGAAAGCGGTATAGTCCCGAATCAAGTTTTTCTTCGGCTTGATCTTGCGCCAATCTATATCGACGTGGGTGATTTCGTTAAGGCGCAGCACCTATTGGATGAAGCGCGGGCATTGCATGTTGGAACGTATATGAGGTTTTGTGACGCGCAATTTGCAGGCGTTGAGGCGTATTTGCTGCTTAGAACCGGCAAGGCAAGCGATGCTCTCGAAAGGATTGGCGAAGCACTAAGGTTGTCGCAGAACGTGGGAATGCGTGGAGCATTCCGAGTCTTAGGTTCCGCGTTGCCGGTCCTTCTAAACCAGGCGCTAGACAATGACGTCGAAGTCGAAATGGCTCGTGAAATTATTCGTGAATTTTCGGTGCTGCCGCCGGACAACATGTCGCAGAGATGGCCTTGGCCGGTGAAGATTCGGGCGTTCAATGGTTTCGATGTTTGGGTCCGTGATGCGCCATTGCCGTCGAGTGGACGAGCGCACTACAGAGTATTGGCGTTGTTGAAGGCTCTGGTGGCATTCGGCCCAGCACCGGTTAGTGCGGAACGAATCGCCGATTTAATTTGGCCGGATTCGGATGGTGATGCAGCCTCATCCAGTCTTCGAACGACGCTGCATAGGTTACGCAAGCTTCTGGGTCATGAGGAAGCAATCCGACTGCACGATGGAAAACTGAGTATCGATCATCGTCTTTTGTTACGTTGATACGTACCATTTCGAAAAATTGGCGGAAGCGGCGCTCAGAGAGGATTACTTACCTAACGATCTAGGCGCACAACAAGCCGCGTTGCAGCGTGCGATTAACATATATCTAGGCCCATTAATGCCTAATGAGTCCATCGGTTGGATTGCCTCGACACGCGAACGATTACATTCTCGCTATTTCAAGTTAGTGATGCAACTTGGAGGTATCCATGAATCGGTAGACGATTGGAAAGCAGCAAGCCAACTCTACGAACACGCATTAGAGATTGATCCCATTGCCGAAGTGCTATACCGCAAGCTCGTAGTTACGCTTCAAAAACAAAATCTTATCTCGGAAGCCGCTAAAGTGTATGACCGTTTTGAGAGCCAGCTTCGGGCAAACGGAAAAACGCCTCTCGATTCGGATTGAAGAAATACCATCAATATTAAGTTCAACATCGATAATCGACTGAGTGTAACTTTCAAGTAACGAATGGTCCACTATTGTCACTACTCCTTTAATGTTTTGGAGAATACAATGAAGCACAATTTTCGCTCATCGATTTTTGGTGGCATTCTGTTGTCATCGCTATATCTCTTAAGTGCCACTCAAATTTACGCCGCAGGCTTCGAACGGCGCAATGTAACTTTTAAGAGCGAAGGAATCAAATGCTCGGCCTGGTATTACGTGCCGAAAAACCTTGACGACAGGCGAAAAACGGCCTGCAATCGTGATGGCTCATGGCTGGAGTGCGGTGAAGGATCATCTCGACAAGCTATGCTTCTAAGTTTCGCTGAGGCGGGTTTTGCCGTCCTGTCGTTTGACTATCGCTATTTAGGCGAAAGCGAAGGTGAGCCGCGCGGCCAGCTTTTCTATCAAGATCAACAGGAAGACTATCGAAATGCGATCACCTGGGTTTCACACCAGAAGGAAGTCGACGCAGGCAAGATCGGCGTCTGGGGTACATCCTACAGCGGTGGTCATGTCCTTCAACTTGCCGCTTTCGACAAACGCGTGAAAACGGTCGTCTCGCAAGTGCCCGGGGTAAATTTCTGGGAAGCCTACTATCAACCTCTTAAACCAGAGGAACTCGCTGGCGAATTTACGATGTATGCCAAAGCGCGAAGCGATTTCTTCGAAAACGGTAAAGTGAATTAGGTCCCTGTCGTGGCGCCGGAAGGCGAATATTCGTCGCTGCCAGTCAAGGAAGCCTACGATTGGTTTATGGCGAATATGAAGTCCTATTCATCCTGGAAGAACCAAGTAACCGTATCGTCCTTGGAAAATACAATTGACTTCGATCCCAGCGCGCATATTGACTTGATTTCACCGACGCCGTTATTGATGATCATCACCGACAATGACATCATCACGCCAACTGAACTCGAGAAAAAGGCTTTTGAGCGGGCAAAGGAACCGAAAAAACTAGTGGTTATCCCTGGTGGGCACTTCGAAGTTTATCAAGGCACGAAATTTGAACAAGCGGTATCCGAGGCGACTAATTGGTTTAAGCAAAATTTGAAATGATGACGAAAGGCCGATCGCCAAACGATCGGCCCTTAACCCACTGAGATTCGCCGATGCAGTATGGATTGAGTGCGTGCGCTTTGCTATGTTGTCCAGGAGACACCCACGGTAAATTTGTTCTCGACATAACCATTTGATTGGACGCGCTTTGCTAAAAACCGCCCTCGTTGATTTTTCTGACAAATTTCAGAGAACAAATTTACCCTGAGGAGACACCAACGTACCGGTCTTGGCGATATTGAATTGCGATAATTTGTGTCGCGGATTAGGATATTGCTCTGGGGTGCTCGGTCGCTTTTTTGGGGAGAAGCAAAATGATAAAAAATGTCTCGTGCCTGCTCGTGTTGATCTTGCAGTTCGCGGCTTTGTCGGGCTTGGCTGAGGACAAGAAATATGGCCCCGGCGTTACCGATACCGAAATCAAGATCGGCCAGACCATGCCCTACAGCGGCCCTGCTTCGGCCTATGGTTCGTGTGGGAAAGCCCACCAAGCTTTCTTCAAATCGCTCAATCAGCAAGGCGGAATCAATGGCCGTAAAATTAACTTAATCAGCCTTGATGATGCCATGAATCCGCCCAAAACTGTCGAACAAATTCGGCGGCTGGTGGAACATGATCGAGTCCTTCTTATCTTCAGCGTGCTCGGCACTGGAAGCTTTTCAATCGTCAACTATCTCGAATGAGAAAAAAGTACCGTTCCTCTTTCCGGCAGCCGCGCACAAGAAATTCCATCAACCCAAGAAGTATCCTTGGGTCATGGGATGGGTGCCCAGCTTCGGCTTCGAGGGCCGTATGTTTGCGCGCTACATCCTGAAACATCGTCCCAACGCAAAGATCGGTATTCTTTGGGAACGGGACGACATGGGAATTGAAGAAGTCGCAGATTTCAAAGATGAGCTGGGAACGAAGGCCGAACAAATGATTGTGGCGGATGTCAGCTATGAGCTGACCGATCCCACGGTCGATTCGCAACTCATTTCGATCAAGGGCGCTGGTGCCGACACGCTGATTAGCCTAACCTCATCGAAGTTCGGCGCGCTGACTTTACGCAAAGTGCATGACCTCAACTGGCGACCTTTACATCTAATCACTTACGCCTCGGCGTCGGTAGGCGCGACGTTGCGAGTCGCCGGCCTCGATAAAGCGGTCGGACTCATCACAGCCTACTTCGGAAAAGATCCAACCAACCCAGCCGTTCAGAACGATCCCGATGTAAAAGACTTTCTCGCCTGGAAAGCAAAATATTTCAAAGAGGGTGACATTACCGATGGCTGCATTCCCTACAGCTACACGCAGGCCCTGTTACTTGTTCAAGTTCTCAAACAATGCGGGAATGATTTGTCGAGAGAAAACGTCATGCGGCAGGCCGCGAACCTGAAAGATGTTCGAGTCCCGCTCCTGTTACCTGGAATCACCATCAATACCAGTCCGATCGACTATCGACCGATCGAGGAGATGCAATTTATGCGCTTTGATGGCGGACGGTGGCTTGCTATCGATGAAAGAATGACAGAAAAGCAGTGAAAATTTTGGCGAAATTCCCTGTCGCCCTTTCATCTGCAACATATTTGTAACGTCCAATCCCTGAAACTTGTACGCAATGCGGCGATTGTAACTCCGGCCGCCGCAGCGCGTACTCGTCAATATTCAATGGAGGGCAAAAACATGAATTCGCTTTCATTACGTTGCTTTGCAATGGCATTGATCACGGCAATTACCATTTCCGCCAAGCTGGCCTGGGCCGCTGACCTCGCCTATTCGGTTCCTAATGGCGACCCGCTATATCCTTCCCCACCCTGGATTTACAAAGGTAATCGAGGATTGTTGATCGTTTTCAAAAGCGATCCCGAAGTGCTAAAAAAGCTCGTACCAGCGCCTTTGGTCCCTAATCCCGACGGCGTTGTCGCCTTGTGGTTTGGAGAGTATAAAGTTGTGGAGCCATTCACGTTGCCCTATATCGAGACCGGCATGTCAATTTCGTCTACGCTCAACGGCAAGAATGTAGAGTATTCAACGAATTTGTATTTAGAGGATGATGCAGCAATTACCGCAGGCCGGGAAATTTGGGGGTGGCCGAAGAAATACGCGATCATGAGCTATAAGCAGAATGGTGAAAAGATCGTGGCTACGGCGAAGCGCAAGGGCGTAGAGATCATTCGCGTGACATTTGAATCGACCGGCGACCTGCCCATCAAACCGACCGAACCGCTCATGCTCGCAAATCTCAAGACGATTCCGTCGGTGCGATCAGGCGCGAAACCGGATGTGCAACAAATTACCGGAACTCCTTACACCGAGTCGGTACGCGTGCTGAAGAGCGGTAAAGCAACTTTGCAACTACGGTCTGCACCCGATGATCCGCTCGGTAAGATTCCGGTCAAAGAAGTTATCGAAGCCATGTATTCTGAGTATGACAATGTGCTGCCGCTCGGCGAGGTTCTACACGACTATCTAAAATAAGTTTGCATCGAGTACTTAAGGCCTGCGCGATTTCAACGGCAGGTCTGAAAGTGTTGCACAATTGATTGCTCTTCTGCGAAGATAGCCATTCCAAAGAAATGGCCTTCGCAGAGGAAGTGTCTTGCCGGCAAAGCGCACAACACTCGCCAAACTTACTCGCCCCCGCTTGTATGCCCCCATCAAGCGCACACGTTTATTCAAATTGCTCGATCGGCGCAAGCAAACTCCAATCGTTTGGGTTAGCGGACCGCCGGGATCCGGTAAAACCACGCTGGTTGCAAGTTATCTGGAAACACGCAGCGTGCCGACCTATTGGTTTCAAGTCGATGAAGGTGACCGTGATCCCGCGACGTTTTTTCACTATCTCGCCGAATTGGCGAAGCAATCGAAAAACCGTAAAATAACGCCGCTACCGATCCTCTTAGCAGTTTTCCTGCCTGATCTAGCCGGATTCACACGACGCTTTTTCCGCGAGTTGTTTGCCCGCCTCGGTGATGATGCCGTGCTAGTCTTGGATAACTGCCAAGATGCCGCAGGCGAAACCTTTCATCAGATTCTTCGCGAAGCCTGCGAACGATTCCGTCCAATGGTCAGATAATCGTCCTATCGCGAGCCATGCCGCCGGCAGAACTTTCTCGGGAGATCACCAATGGGTGCTTGCAGCTCCTGACTTGGTCCGAGTTGCGTCTAAGCGATATCGAGGCACTAGCGATCGCCAAGGCAAGCGCTTCGTTTACAGCCGATCACGCCACAATGCTGAATCGACAATGCGACGGCTGGGTTGGCGGGCTGGTGCTACTGCTCGCGCACGGGCGCATGTCACACACAACGAGCGAACGCACGGATTCGAATCCGAAGAAGCGTTGTTCAACTACTTCGCTGAGGAAGTGTTCTTGCGCACGGAGGTGGCCACGCGACAGTTGCTGCTACGCACCTCGCTCTTTCCAAATACGACTGTAGCGATGGCCGTGTCACTCACAGGCGACGAGATGGCGGGAGAGATACTAAGCATCCTATATAACAAACAGTATTTCATCGAACGCAAAGTCGAAGGCGAACTTACCTACCAGTATCACGACCTGTTCCGGGAATTTTTGTTGCGGCGCCTACGCACAGACGAAGATCCAGCGCAGCTTGCCGCGATTTGCCACCGCGCGGCGACAATTTTGGAGGACACCGGTCGGCTCTCGGAAGCGGTCGATCTTTTCAAGCAGCACAAGACTGGCCCAGCGTCACGCGGCTTATCCGTGCGCATGCGGAAACGTTACTCGGCCAAGGGCGCTGGCAAACGCTGAGAGCGTGGTTCGAAGCGATGCCAGAGCAGTTCATCGACGACGATCCATGGTTGATCCTATGGCACGCATGCGCACAGATTCCCATCGACCTCACCGCAGCATACGAATCGGTCATACGGGCCTATCAGGCGTTCGTTACAACAAAAGATGAAGTCGGTCAATTCTATGCGCTTTTCAACGCGACCGGGTTGGCGTACATGTTAGGCGTATCGTTTGTGGTTTTTGATGAGTGGCTACCCAAACTAGAGGGACAACTCGCGCACTCGATCGAATTCCCCACCGTCGAAGTCGGGGTGCAAGCGTGGGCGGCCTACCTGGTAATGGTCTACATTAGAACGGGGAAAGGCCACCTGGTTGAGCGCGGCGAACGCTGGCTACTCGAAAGGTTTGCATCGGACGAACTTACGCAAGGGTTAAAGGTGGCAGTCGGTGACCAACTATTGCATCGGGCAATTTGGCCGGCGCCGCAAAACTCTGGCTTATCCGTTTATATAAAATTGAAAGGATTAGTCGAGCCTGACGACTCGCCGCCGGATCAGCGATACGCCGCTTTAAAGGTCTCGGCTATTGGCATTACTTTAATGCCGAGTACGCAGAATCATTGGTCTTCTTCGATCGCGCAAACCAACTCGCAACGCAATTTGGAATGCAAGCGCAACGTATCTACACGCTGTGTTATCGCGCGATGGCTCTTTGCGGTATGGGTGATATAGAGGGCGCGATCGTGACTTTCCAAGACATAGATAGCAAAGCACACGGCGACGACGTATTCTCAAGCAGCGCAGTGAATTGGGCCTCAAGCGTGCTTGAGGGCGCGCGGGGCCACTATGCAGCGGCTTTCGATCACGCCCAGGAAGCTTCCGTTCAAGCGCACGTGGCTGGGCTTACGCTCCTGGAAATTGTAACTAAGTTGACAGCGGCGGTTTACGCAGTCGAGCTGATCGCTGCGACGATGCCATGGCCATTTGGGCCACATACGCGACCTCACCCAAGCACTTTTGGCGTCTCCACCTTGTCTTTTGAACGCGATCGAAGTTGAGGCGCACTTGCGGAAATGAAAAGGCCATATCGCTCGCGCGGTTGCGTGAAATGCTGCAATTCGCACATAACCCAATTATGGCGTCATCTTATCTGGGCCAAACATTGGCTGCCACACCACTTCTCACTCGCTCTGAGCGAAGAAATAGAAGTGAGAGTTGTAAAACAGTTGATCCACCGATTTGAGCTTGCACCGGACGATGCTCTCGATGAAACTTGGCCTTGGCCAGTCAGACTACGTGCGTTCGGGGGCCTCGAGATTTACCTTCAGGGTGAACGCTACACCAGTAACTCCAAATCTCACTACCGTGTACTGCAACTGCTGAAAGTCATTATCGCTTTGGCGGGCACAACGTGCCGATTGAAGCGGCAGCGGAATATCTATGGCCGGACGCCGACGGTGACGCGGCGATCAGCAATTTACGCACGGCGTTACATCGTCTACGCAAATTACTTGGGCGCGACGACGCGATTTTTGTGCAGGACAACAAAGTCAGCTTTAACGAGCACATCTGCTGGCTCGACACATGGGCCTTTGATGCTGCAAGTAGCATGCACGATCCGAGTGATGCGGCGTTGGCACAACGAGAATCAGCATGCCATCTGTATCGAGGACATTTGCTAGCGCAAGATGTCCAGGCTTGGGCACTGCCGCTGCGTGAACGCTTGCGTCGCGATATCAACGATGCGTTCTGGCTTTGGCCGCTCTTACGAAAATCGCGCTCATTGGGATACCGTTGAAGCTCGTGCTACATCAGTGCCTTGAGCACGATCCTTCCGCTGAAGCTATCTATCGTCAGCTAATGTTGCATCTGAAAAATCGCGGACGCCACACTGAAGCTCTCGATATCTATCGGCGCTGTGAATAAACTCTGTACTCCATGCTCGCCGTAAGTCCATCTCCGGAAACCAAGGCAGTCTATGATGGTTTGCGCGTTTTATAGCCCGTTGGGTCCTCGTTTTACGCTATCGCAATGACGTAAGCACCCGCCAAATAGGCTGTGGGCGACCGGCAGTCGTCGATATGAAACGTATGTGAAATGCCTCTACCTGGATACTGTTAGGCGATGCGTGCAGCCGCACGCAGCATTCTCTTAACGACTGGGAGATTGAGAATGAGGCATCAAGCATTAGCATATATTGCTACCGTAGCTGCGGCCATGTATTCGGACTTTCGCAGAGCGTGGAAGCGGCGGAAAAACACAAGCAAAGCGGACGCAATACCTTCGAACACGAAATTTCGCGTACCACCTCGGCGATAGCTGATGCCCCCGGGCACCAATTGGTTCACACGACTTCTATTTTTTCACAAACCAGTTCAGCCCCGGACTTTCAAGGCACGGTAATCCGCGACTTTAATCAGGCGGATGAGGTCAACGGCACGGGTAAATCCCGAGGCTACTCGGATCAAACGCACAAAAACGGCGACAAAACCTATTGGCAATATGAAGGCTCGCATAAAACCACGACCAAAGCGGATGGCACATGGGAGACCATGACTGAAAGCCGCTATTGGGCGGTCGGAGGCACGGGCAAATTCAAATCTCTGAAAGGCGGTGGCACGGCAACGTGTCGATTCACTGCCGAAGGCGGGTTTTGCGACTGGCACGGTGAGCACGAATACTGATCCGAGCAATCCTCAGGCATCATCTCAGCGGATGACGCCATTTTAAGCCCGGAAATCGCGCGTCGTCGCGATCGGTGGTGATCCACTCAGCCCCGGCCTCGATGGCTAGGGCGGCAAAGTACGCGTCGGGAACAAGACTTCCCTTCGCCGCTACCGCGCGTATCAGTTGATTGAAGATCGACCAGTGGCGCTCACCTGCGGCAATCACCACACAGTTTGGTTGCTCCCTGATCTGGTTGGCAAATGCGAGCGCCACCTCCGATGGTGACGGGTCAACGAACACCTTAGGATGGGTAACGATGCGCAAAAATCCACTCAGCGCTAGATCGGTTACGCCGAAGGACGTTGGCGACTGCATTACATCGCTGAGCCAACTCCGGTAATGCATATGGTTGTCGGCATCCTTTCGATGCGCATAGACCAGAACGTTGACGTCGGTGAGGATCAAGCGTCGTCCATGATATCCAGCAGCGCCGCGCTGTCGTCCAGATCCACTCCGGGCTGCAAGCCCTTTTCGCCATACGTGAGCAGTTCAGTTTGCGCAGAGCGCGCTCGCTTGGCACGCTTCGCCAAGGCCTCGCGCACGGCGTCTTCGATGAACGCAGTAACGGTCGTGCGCGAATCGGCCGCACGGCGCTTGATCCGCGCCAAAAGGTCATCCGGTAGATTGATTGTGGTTCTCATGCATCAAAGCATATTGTAGTAGCATATTGATGTCAATCAGTAATATTTAACAAACCATCGGCCGATTAGGGAGTTTCAGTACATGCGCTTTGATGGCGAACGTTGGTTCATAACTGACGATAGGATGACGCAGAAATAGTCGAGCCTACCCTCCCTTGCAGGGCGCACTGCCCGCTGCATCGGGCAGCCTTTTGCGGGCGGCCAGCGTGCTGGCCGAAATCCCCGCTACACCCCAACAGTCCCGCTAAAGTGAGGGTGTGTGTGTCCCCTCGCTCCGCTTGCGGGGAGGGTTAGGGTGAGGGGCTGTCACTCATTTACGCGATCCTACGGTAATTCGCATCTGCAACGTATTTGTAACGTCCCATCCTTGAAACTTGTCCTCGATGCGGTGCTCCGAACCCGAAGGCCCGCAGTGGAAACTTATCAATACTCCACGGAGGACAAGAATGAATCAGGTATCATTTCGCCGCTTTGCGGCGCTGGTTGCCGTTATGGTTGGTGTTTCGCTGGCTGCTGGGCCCGCTCAGGCCGATAGCAAGCGTAAGCGTTCAGGGACAAACACGTTTTTATCGACGTTACAGAAGAATACCTCGGCGGTCGGGGACGTTCCCGGGCATGACATCTCGCAGCAAATCATATTGCAACGTGTTACCAAATCAACCGATCCAGTCCTTTTGGATATGCAATTCACCGACCTTGGACAAGTCGATGAAGTGGCGGGCACTGGCACGCATCGGGGCTATTCCATGGGCGTTCTGAAAGACGGCAGCACCTCACCCTCTCGTTACGAAGGCACACACAAGACGACGGTGAAAGCCGACGGTTCGTGGGAAGGAACCGGTGAAGGAAAATATTGGCTCCTGCCTGGTACAGGCAAGATCAAGAATATCAAAGGCGAAGGCACTTACAAGGTAAATATACGCCCGCTGGCAGTACCTGCGACTGGGAAGAAGAATCCGAGTATTAATCTGTTTCAACCGTCCTGAACCTCTCAAAAGACGATTCCGAGCATTAGTCTGGCAAAATCGACACAGACTGAAATTCAAGGTCCGTTCAGAAGAGCTTGCCAAACTAGGCGCTTTTCCGCGAAGATAGTCCCTATCTGGAGACCTTCGCGGAGAAAGCGTCTTGCCAAAGCGCCTGGAGCACTCGCTAAACTCACCCGCCCACGCCTGCACGCGGCGTCAAACGCGTGCGGCTGTTCAAGCTGCTCGATCAACGCGAGCGTTACCCGATCATTTGGGTCAATGGTCCGCCCGGTTCCGGCAAAACCACCCTGGTAGCGAGTTATCTTGAAGCCCGTAACGCCAGGACGTTTTGGTATCAAGTCGACGAAGGCGATCGCGATCCGGCGACATTCTTTCATTATCTCGCCGAGCTAGCGAAGCAATCGAAAAGCCGTAAGAAGATTCCGCTGCCGATCCTTACGGCGGATCACTTACCCGATCTCGTGGGATTTACACGGCGTTACTTTCGTGACCTTTTTTCCCGGTTGGGCGCCGAAGCGGTGCTGGTATTAGATAAATGCCAAGACGCCTCCAGTGAAACTTTCCACCTGATCTTGCGCGAAGGCTGCGAGGAGCTTCCGCAAGGAGCGTGCCTAATCGGATTGTCCAGATCGACACGGCCAGGTGAATTCGCTCGCCATGTTGCCAATCAGCGTATGCGCGACATCGGTTGGGATGCCTTGCAACTGACCTCGAATGAAACGCGCGACATCGCCAAGCTCAGCGCCTCAGAAGCGCAAACTCTTCATGAACAGTGCGAAGGTTGGGTCGCGGGACTAGTGCTGCTCTTGGCCAATCGAGATACAACTAAACCCAATCAAGTCACGCGAACACTCAAATCCAAAGAAACGCTGTTCGCCTACTTCGCCGGCGAGGTTTTCTCCCGAAGCGCGTCCGATACTCACACGCTGTTGCACAGCTGTATTTCCCTACACAACCGTCTCGATGGCAATAGAGCTTACAACTATTCCAAATGCCGGACCCATCCTCAATTTTCTATACGAAAAACAATATTTTATTGATCGAAAAGCCGATGGTGAACTTGCCTACCAATATCATGATCTGTTTCGCGAGTTTCTTCTCGCAAAACTGGTGGAATCGCATGATCAAAGTTCACTAAATGAATTATTGCGTCGTGCAGCGAAAATCCTGAGAGAAATGATCACTTGAACGAGGCGGTTGCGCTTTTCCGGTGGGCAAAGGATTGGGCCAACGTTAGTCGAATCATCACGAGCCATGCAAAACGTTTCTGGAAACGGGGCGATGGGAAACCGTAAACGAATGGTTCAAGGAATTTCCCGATAACCTAATTCACGACGATCCATATTTGCTTCTTTGGCGCGGTGAATCGATCCAGGCCGTGGACCTAAGCGTCGCGCGAAAGTTCATTGATCTCGCCTATCATGGTTTCATTAAAGGTCAAAATGACTGGGGACAATGCCGCGCAATGTCCTTGCTAGTTGGTTGCGATTACGGGCTAGGCGTATCGTTTCTATCTTTAGATCCTATGTTTTCACCATTAGAAAATTTAATAGAGCGACGGCTATCAATCTCTCGGACGAAGAAGCCGTCGAAGCATGGAGCGCCTACGCATCGATAGTATTAATGCGTATCGGCCACGGACGATTTCTCGATCAAGCAATTGACTTCTCTTTGCTCAGCAATTACTTCAAGTGTATTGAGCACCGATGCAATGCATAGCCGAACTATCGCTACATTTCCAGATGTGGATGGCAGCAGGAACGGGCAGGCGACAGTTGCGCGGCTACGCGAATTGGCCAGCCAGGAAATCTCCCTTATAGTTTAGTCGATGCAATGCGCACGGTAGGATACTGGTATTTCTGGAATGCAGAGTACGAAAAATGTCTCCCATTCTATGAGCGTGCAAGTGACTGGGAAAGCAATACCGCTTCGATGGCCAGGTAGTGGCATGTTGCACCTATCGCGCGATTTCTGTTTGTCAATTGCGCCGCCTATCAGAAGCTCAATCGGTGCTCGATGAAATCAACGCCGTTGTACCAATTCGGAGTCCTATCAGTGAAATGTATTTTGGCTGGGCATGGGCGCATCTTGCGGCAAGGAAAGGCGAATTTTTACAAGCGCTTCAGTTAGAGGAGAACCACGAGACGAGCTTAATGATCGCGGAGGTATTGACCGCCGCTTCGTCGCGCAGCGTACTCGCTTGAACTGGGACGAACAAACGACGCGCTTCAGTACTTAACCCATTCCCGTCAAATTTCCAAAGGAGCAATTTGGCGCTTTATAGACTGTTTTTGCGACTCCGTAGAGGCAGAGATCTATCTTCGTGCCACCGACGAATCCAACGCGAACCGCGGCCTGTGTGCAATGCTTAACGAGGCGAAGATACCACGCAAAGCAGCGATGCTCACCTGGATCGATCGCTGGCTACCGCGCCAATTGCGGTTGCGCTCGAAAAAGGTATCGAAGTTGAAACGGTTCACCAACTAATCCGCCGCTTCAACGTTCCTGCCGATTCACCAACGAACGATGTTTGGCCATGGCCAATCAAGATTCGCGCGTTCGGGGAACTACTGATAGAGATAGACGATGAGTCCCTAATTAGCAAAGGTAAAGCACAACACAAATTACTCGACCTTCTGCGCGTAATCATCGCCTTAGGCGCGCGGCAGCTTTCTGTAGACGAAATCTCCGAATGGCTGTGGCCGGACGCAGATGGGGATGTTGCGGCGGGTAATTTGCGGACGTCGTTGCATCGCTTGCGCAAGCTACTGAAACGCGACGACCCGATTATCGTGTACGACAATAAGATCAGCCTGAATGAAAAGATCTGCTGGCTGGATGTACAAGCATTCGAGTGTCTCACGTCGGAATCGAGAAACATCGCCCGCCAGAGACTCTTGAGAAGGCTATTCAGCTTTATCGAGGGCATCTGTTCGAGAAAGAATCGCACGCCTGGGTGTTGCCGCTACGCGATCGATTGCGCATGCGTTTTCAGCGTGCCGTGCTCAACTTGACAAAAGCTTGGGAAATGAATGGCAACGCCGATAAGGCGGAGGCACTTTCCATCAATACTTGGAGCGAGATGCATCTGCGGAAATGATTTATCGGCAACTCATGCTGCATCTGAAAGCCCGTGGCCGACATGCCGAAGCGCTTGATGTTTATCGGCGTTGTGAAACTGCGCTGTTCAGCAGTTTGGCCACTAGGCCTTCGCCGGAAACGCTATTGGTGTATGAATCTCTCCGCAATAACTAGAAACTCTGAATAAGTCCCACTGTTTATTCTCATAATAACGAATTCATTTATGCGCAGATAGACATACTCGAAAATCAATCATGAAACAAATTTCGCTGTTTGTATCTGGGTCTCGCGGCAAACAGGGCAAGATCACCAAGCGCGAGGAGTTTCTTGAGCGAGATGGATCAAGTCATTCCTTGGGCGCGACTGGTTAAAGTAATCGAGCCGTTTTATCCGAAAACCAGCAACGGGCGCCCGCCCATGGGCTTGGCGAAGATGCTGCGTATCTATTTTCTTCAGCAGTGGTACAACCTGTCGGATCCCGCGATCGAAGAAACGTTGTACGACTCCGAGACGATGCGCTGTTTCGTCGGGATCGAGCACGGGCAAGACACCATCCCCGATGAGAGCACCATCTACCTGTTTCGGCATTTGTTCGAAGAGCACCGCTTGCCCGATCGCATCTTCGCCGAAGTGAAGGCGCTGCTGACTGAGCACGGACTGATGATGCAGTCGAGGGCACGATTGTCGATGCCACCATTATCAATGCGCCGTCTTCGACCAAGAACGAGAAGAAAGAACGCGATCCCGAGATGCACCAGACCAAGAAGGGCAACCAGTGGTATTTCGGCATGAAGGCGCATACCGGGGTGACAAGGATTCAGGGCTGGTGCACTCGGTGGCCGTGAGCGCGGCCAATCTGCACGATAGCCAAGCGATGGATGAACTGTTGCATGGCCAGGAGAGGCGCTGTGGGGCGACAGTGCCTACCAGAGTAAAGAACGCCAGCAAACGGCGGAAGACAAGGCCTCGCCTGGCATGTCAACGTCAAAGCCTAGCCGCTACCGGGCGTTGACCGATGACGAGCGCAAGCAAAACCGCGAACGCTCGCGGGTACGCGCCATCGTTGAGCATCCGTATCGGATCGTGAAGGTGTTGTGGGGTCATACCAAGGTGCGCTACAAAGGGTTGTTGAAGAACGCGCTGCAGTTCTTCACGCTGTTCGCGCTGGCCAATTTGTACCATGCGCGACGGAAAGTTATGTCCTTCACAGGATAAGTGTCACCAAAATAACCGGTAGCGCACTTAAAAGCGATCAAAATCATGGCGGAAACGATCAAATGGACCTTAATTTGTCTTGCCAGATGACATTGCTATCAACATGAGCGCATGAAATTTATTAGCATCAGTTGTTCAGAGATTCTCTAGCAAATTTTTATTTAGTTCCTTGATCACATCGCCACCAGCCGCTCCCAGCTTGCCTCCTGGCATGGTATGCCTTAAAGTTCAGTATCCTCGCACATCTTCGACCTACGCGTTGAAAGCGCAAGCAAAGCGGGCGTAACACCTTCGAGCAGGAGATCTCGCGCACCGCTTCGGCCATCGGCGATGCGCCCTCGTACGAGCTTGTCCATGCGACATCGGTTTTCTCGCGGACCAGATTTGACCCAGACTTCCAACGCACGTGATCCGTGTCTTCGATCAGTCTGACGAGATCAACGGCATCGGCAACGTGTCGCTTCACTGTCGAAGGCGGCTACTGTGATTGGAAGGCGAACACGAATATTGATCGAGCCGAATGATACCGCGGTAGCGTGTTAATAAGGTCTAGGCGTCATCCAGCGGATGACGCCATCGCAAACCTGGAAATCGCGCATAGTCGCGATCGGTTGTTATCCATTCCGCTCCCACCTCAATGGCCAGCGCAGCAAAGTACGCGTCGGGAACAAGATTGCCTTTTGCGCCTACCGCGCTTATCAGTTGATTGAAGATCGACCAATGGCGTTCACCTGCGGCAATCACTACACAGTTTGATTGCTCCCTGATCTGATTGGCAAATGCGAGCGCCGTTTCCAACGGTGACGGGTCAACGAACACCTTAGGATGCGTAACGATGCGCAAAAATCCACTCAGCGCTAGATCGCTCACGCCGAAGGGCGCTGGCGACTGCATTACTTCGGTAAGCCAGCGCTGATAGCGCGCGTGATTGTCCGCATCTTTTCGATGCGCGTAGACTAAAACGTTGACGTCGGTGAGGATCAAGCGTCGTCCATGGCATCTAGTAGCGCCGCGCTATCGTCCAAATCCACTCCGGGCTGCAAGCCCTTTTCGCCATACGTGAGCAGTTCAGTTTGCGCAGAGCGCGCTCGCTTGGCACGCTTCGCCAAGGCCTCGCGCACGGCGTCTTCGATGAACGCGGTAACGGTCGTACGCGAATCAGCCGCACGGCGCTTGATCCGCACCAACAGGTCATCTGGTAGATTAATCGTAGTTCTCATACATCAAAACATATAATAATAGCATATTGATGTCAAACAGTTCATTGCGCGGATAGTCCTGGTATACGCCTCCTGCCGATGCTGCGCTTGCGTAGGACGGCGCTTCTCTGCGAGTATAGTTCCCTATCGGAGATCGTCGTCGCGGAAAAAGCGCTTTGCCTAATATCCGAGCCACACTCGCCAAACTCACCTTCCACGCCTGCATGCGGCGGTCAAACGTGTGCGGCTCTTCGAGTTACTCGATCAGCTTGAGCGTTATCCTTATCATCCACTGGCAGGGCGAACACGAGTACTGAAGGCGACCTGTCGTAGCCACTCTAAGGGGGAAGGCGATCGCTCCGTTGCATCGCCGCCCATTACGACACTTCAGCACCCGTGCTGAGTTTCATTAACGTGTCGAAGATCGCCGATACTTCGCCCCACGCGTGGCCCGAGTACTTCTACGAAGCTAGCTATCCCCTGTCAATTCTTTGTGGAGGAAATGACTCATCCCTATCGTGACCGCAACGGCTTTATGTGCTCGAGTATCTCAGCGAGCGCGACAGCCTGTATATCGTCAGCAAGGGGAAATGATCTCGAGTCCCAGCGTGGATAACGAGTGAGTTTCCGCAGCCCAAGAGCTATCCAAGGCGCTGTCGCATTGATTTGGTCAGAGTCGGGCGACGAGCTTCGCTTGAATTCGAACCCGAATCGTTGTTCGCCGCGCACAATCAGAAGATCTAACTCGGCGCCGGTATGCGTGGCCCAAAAGAAACATTCCTCTGGGCGAGCGCCAAGCAACTTAATCGTCGTCTCCAGCGCGAAGCCCTCCCAAGAAGCACCCACTTTCGGATGTGATTCGATCGCGCGCCGATTTTCCAGACCAAATAATGCATGCAGCAAACCGGAGTCTCGAACGTAAATTTTTGGTGCCTTGACTTGACGCTTACCGATGTTCTCGTACCATGCCGGGAGCTGCCGCACCATGAAGGTCGCGCTGAGCGTGTCCAAGTATCGTTGAACAGTTGTGTGGGCGACGCCGAATGCGCGGCCAAATTCTGACGCATTCCACACTTGGCCGTGATAATGCGCGAGCATCATCCAGAAGCGGCGCATCGTTGCGGCCGGTAGACGCAATCCAAGCGACGGTATCTCCCTTTCCAAATAAGTGCGAATCAACTCCGTTCGCCACAGAAAACTCTCGCCTTCGGAACGCGCTAAAAACGAGCGCGGAAAGCCGCCACGATGCCACAGCCGCTCCCATTTTTCCGACCCAACCTCATCTAAGGAGAATCCACCTAATTCGTGATAGGCAATGCGACCCGCCAATGATTCCGACGTCTGGCTTAGCAACTCCGGCGAAGCGCTCCCAAGCAGCAGAAATCGCCGCGCTGTTTTCGGCTGATCGGCGAGCACGCGCAGGCTCGGAAATAATTCCGGGCGCCGCTGAACTTCGTCGACGACAACTAGACCTTTGAGTGGGCGCAACGCGAGCATTGGATCCGAGAACAGCGCGAGATCTGCCGCATCCTCAAGGTCAAAAAAACTCACCGTCACGCTTTCTCCGAGCGGCGTGTTCGCGTGCAAGCGTTGTCTTGCCCACTTGCCGCGGCCCCAAAATAGCGACAACAGGAAACTGATTTAACAAACGGGTAAGCCTGTTAAGGTGAAATGGGCGCTCTATCATGCCGTTAAGCGTACCATGAAATATGAGCGTCTATCGCTCAATTTTCAATCAATGTTTGCGGCACGTTAGCCGTCTTATCCCTTAAAGTACGCGTCAGCTCATGGAAATGCTAGGCTCAACCACCAGTCGCACGTATCCCCGCCGGTTTGCCCTTTCTCCGGCAGTTAAACGAAAGCGTTTCAGCTAGGTTTCATATACCGCACCCGTATAATCGTAGTAATAAACCTACTCAGAACACTCCCAAATCCCTCACACTCGCCAAACTCACCCGCCCGCGTCTACATGCGGCGGTCAAACGCGTGCGCTTGTTCAAGCTGCTAGACCAGCGCGAGCGCTATCCGATCATCTGGGTCAATGGTCCGCCAGGATCGGGCAAGACTACCTTGGTTGCGAGTTATCTAGAATCCCGGAAGGCGAAAACATTTTGGTATCAAGTTGATAGGGGAGATGGCGATCCGGCGACCTTGTTTTACTACCTTGCGGAGCTCGCCAAGCAATCGAAAAACCGTAAAAAGTCACCGCTACCTAACCTTACGGCGGATCACCTACCCGATCTGACGGGATTTACGCGACGCTTCTTTCGTGAATTATTCATCCGGCTGGGTCCCGATGCTGCGCTTGTGTTGGACAACTGCCAGGACGCGGCTGATGAAACTTTCCATCGAATTTTGCGGGACGCGGGCGAGGAGGTTCCACAAGGTACAAGCATCTTTGCGTTGTCGCGGTCGACGCTGCCCGATGAATTAGCCCGCAATGTTGCAAACCGGCGAGTTTATGAGATTGGCTGGGACGACTTGCGTTTGACGCAAACCGAAACGCAAGCAATCGCCCAGCTTGGACTTGATGCGGCGGCAATTTTGCACCGCAGATGTGATGGCTGGGTCGCGGGGCTCGTGTTGCTACGCGCGAGCAACGCCGCCTCAAGTGACGCGGCGGCGCAAGCGCTACATAGCAAAGAAGCCATGTTTGCCTATTTCGTCAGCGAGATATTTCTTCGCAGTACATCTGAAACCCAGAAATTGCTGACGGCAACCGCATTGTTTCCATACATCACTATTGCTATGGCATCGTCGCTCACAGACATAGCTGATAGCGAGAATATGTTCAGCGAATTATATAAAAAACATTACTTTGTGACCCGCAGGATCGAAGGGGAAATCACCTATCAATATCATGATCTGTTCCGAGAGTTCTTGCTAGCGAAATTAACGCAGTCTTCCGATATGCAATCGCTTGCTTCTCTGCGAATGCGAGCGGCACAAATCCTCGAAGGAAATAATGATGTAAGCCAAGCTGTGACACTGTTTCGACAAGCGCGCGACTTCGCGAATATCGTCCGCTTGATTCGTGCGCACGCGATGGGCTTTATCGAAAGCGGTCGTTGGCAAACGGTATTTAGTTGGTTCGCTGAGTTACCGGACGAATACCTCGACAACGACCCTTGGTTACAGCAATTCAAAGCGGAGTGCTTGGTACCGATCAACATCGTACAAGCGAGTGCTCTGATGAATCGTGCCCGAGAAGAATTCATTGCGCGCCACGACGACGCCGGGCATGCACGCGCGGCCAGCAATCTGAGCTTTTTGCTTTATATGCTCGGCGATTCGGTCGAAGTTTACGACCATTGGATGCCGGAGTTAGAGAACATGATCGCTCGGCGCGATCAGTCGTTGTCCACCGCTGAAGCCTTCGATACCTGGACTGCCTATTCCACTTTCGCGATCTTACGCACCGGTACCGGCCGCTACATCGATCAGGCACAGCAATGGCTTACAGCGTATCGTTCTGGCGATGGAATACATGGCGATGTTTTTGCGACTCTTTGGCTGATGTCAAGCAGCCTTGAGGTATGGACAACCAAGGCAAGCGCTAGCGCCGAGCTCGTGCCGCAACTGGAGCGCATTGCAAAGCAAGATCTGTCACCCATCATTGCCGGAGACGTCTGGCGCATGTTGGGCTACTGGTACTTTTGGAATGCAGAGTACGAACAGTGCATTAGGTATTACGATCGAGCAATCGAATTCGGGACCCGCTACCATGTCGCCGGCCAGATTGTGACCTCTGGTTGCTACAAAGCCATCTCTCTATCGCAGTTGCGCGACTTCGCTGGCGCACAGCAGGCATTGGACGGTATTGCGACGACAGTACCGAAACGCGGCGCGATCCACGACATGTACTACAAATGGGCGCAAGCCCATCTCGCCTTCAACCGCGGTAATTTCGCTGAGGCGTTACGCTTGACGGAAGGCTTGCACACCAGTCAAAACATTTCCGAAGTCATTAATGAGGTGCGATACGCCACCTACCTTGTCGAAGTGGCGCGGTACGCGGACGCATTCCAAGCGTTGGCGCGTTCGCGAGCAATGGCGAAAGGCACTATCTGGCGCATGATGGATGCGCTTTCCTGCTGCGTCGAGACGGAAGCACATTTGCGCACGGGCAAATATACTGGAGCACTGGTCGCTCTGCGTAATATGTTGAACGAAGCTCGCAATCCTCGTAAAGCAGCACTCCTCACGTGGGTCGATCGTTGGTTACCGCGCCAATTCGCGGTTGCACTCGAAAAAGGTATTGGGGTTGAAACGGTTCATCAACTCATCCGCCGCTTCAACGTTCCTGCCGATTCGCCAACGAACGACGCCTGGCCATGGCCAATCAAGATTCGCGCATTCGGCGAACTACTGATACAAATCGACGATGAATCTCTCGTTAACAAAGGTAAAGCACAACACAAATTGCTCGACCTTCTGCGCGTGATCATCGCCTTAGGCGCGCAGCAGGTTTCGGTTGACGAAATCTCCGAATGGCTGTGGCCGGACGCCGATGGCGATGTGGCGGCGAGTAATTTGCGGACGTCTTTGCATCGCTTGCGCAAGCTTTTGAAACGCGACGATGCGATAATCGTTTACGACAATAAGATCAGCCTGAATGACAAGATCTGCTGGCTGGATGTACGGGCATTTGAGAGTCTCTCGTCGGAATCGCGTAATGATCCCTCGCCAGAGGCTTTGAAGATGGCTATTCAGCTTTATCGAGTTCACCTATTCGAGAAAGAATCCCATGCCTGGGTATTACCGCTGCGCGATCGATTGCGCGGACGATTTCAGCGCACCGTGCTCAACTTGACGAAGGCATGGGAAATGAACGGCAACGCCGAAAAAGCGGAAGCGCTCTATCATGAGTGTCTCGAACGGGATGCCTCGGCGGAAATAATCTATCGGCAACTCATGCTGCATCTGAAAGTGCGTGGCCGTCATGCCGAAGCGCTTGATGTTTATCGCCGCTGCGAAACTGCGCTGCTCAGCAGTTTAGCCACTAGGCCTTTGCCGGAAACGCGATTGGTGTATGAGTCCCTCCGACGATACTTAATGAGTTTTTTTTGGTTCCGTGATCATATCGCCAGGAGCCGCTCCCAGCTTGGCTCCTGGCATGGCATGCCGTAAGGCCCAGTATCCACGCGGCTCTCCGGCAAGCGCCTTCAAAAAACCTTTCGCAACGCTGGTCTGACCAGGGTTTCCCTACGGTATAATTCTTCATTTCGCTGACTGGATACCGCCATGGCTGCCAACCTAGATTACCTTGCCAACCACCGCCAACCGGCAAAGATTATTCCTACGGTGAAATTGTTGATCAATGGCGAGTTTGTCGACTCCCGTAGCACTGAGTGGCGTGATGTCATTAATCCCGCAACCCAGGAAATACTGGCGCGGGTGCCATTCGCGACGACCGACGAAGTCAATGCCGCGATCGAGGCTGGGCGAGTTGCGTTCAAGGCGTGGAAAGACACGCCGATTTCGACGCGGGCGCGGGTATTTTTGAAGCTGCAGCAACTGATCCGCGACAATATGATGCGGCTGGCGGAAGGATTAACCGCGGAGCAAGGTAAGACGTTGGTCGACGCGGAAGGCGATATATTCCGTGGGTTGGAAGTCGTTGAACACGCTTGTTCGATCGGCAATTTGCAATTGGGTGAATTCGCCGAGAACGTCGCGTCCGGCGTAGATACGTACACGATCCGCCAGCCGCTTGGGGTGTGTGCGGGCATTACGCCGTTCAATTTCCCTGCGATGATCCCGTTGTGGATGTTTCCCATGGCGATCGTGTGTGGCAACACGTTTGTGCTGAAGCCGTCAGAGCAAGTGCCGATGACGTCGATGTTATTGGCCGAACTGGCAATGCAGGCGGGCGTGCCTCCCGGCGTGTTGAATGTCGTGCACGGCGGAAAAGAAGTGGTCGATTTATTGTGCACCCATAAAGATATCAAGGCGATTTCGTTCGTCGGCTCATGTCACGTGGGCGAGCATGTCTATCACCTCGGCAGCAAACACGGCAAGCGAGTGCAAAGCATGATGGGCGCGAAAAATCATTGCGTCATCATGCCTGACGCAAATAAGGAACAAGCGCTGAACGCCTTAGCGGGCGCGGCTTTCGGCGCAGCGGGCCAACGCTGCATGGCGATTTCCGTGAGCGTGCTCGTCGGGCGACGCGAATCAGTGGATTCCCGATTTAGTTGCGAAGGCGAAGAGTCTCAAAGTCGCGCCTGGCACCGAAAAAGGCGCCGATCTCGGCCCGCTGGTTTCTAAGGCGGCAAAACAACGGGTAACCGGCTTAATCGAGAAAGGTATTGCCGAAGGCGCTAAACTCGAATTAGATGGCAGCAAAGTAAACGTGAGCGGCTACGAGCGAGGCAATTTCGTCGGCCCAACGATTTTCTCCGGCGTCAAGCCGACTATGAGCATTTATGACACGGAAATTTTTGGTCCGGTGTTGAGCGTGGTCAGCGTTGATACCTTGGATGAAGCGATCGAGTTGATCAACAGCAATCCCTATGGCAATGGCACGGCGATCTTCACGTCAAGTGGCGGTGCGGCGCGGAAGTTTCAAAATGAAATCGATGTCGGTCAAGTGGGCGTGAATTTGCCGATTCCGGTGCCGGTGCCATTCTTCAGCTTCACCGGTTCACGCGGCTCTAAGCTCGGCGACCTCGGCCCTTATGGCAAGCAAGTGATTCAGTTTTATACGCAGACGAAGACGATTATCTCGCGCTGGTTCGACGAGTCGAGTAAGCCGAGCGGCGTGAATACGACGATTAGTTTGAAATAAAACCGACATCCAGGAACCTTCAAGGTGAGTAGTTGGTAGGGTGGATCAAAGCGCGCAGCGCTGGATCCACCAAACAACAGCGAAGGACGATGAAGGTTAATCAGCATGGTGGATCCGCTGCGCTTGATCCACCCTACTCACGCGATATGGTGTCGTACTTTTAGCTTTTAATTTCAATCGGAATGGAATGAAAATCGGATTTATCGGCTTAGGTAACATGGGCAGTCCGATGGCGCGCAATCTGGTCAAAGCCGGGCACGAACTCGTCGTATTCGACATGTCGGCTGCGGCGATTGAAAGAGTCGTTGCGGCCGGTGCGAAGGCGGTGACATCGGTTGCCGATGCGGGAAAAGATGCCGATATCGTTATCACCATGCTGCCCTCCTCACCTCACGTACGCGATGTATATCTCGGAAGCGGTAATTTGCTCGCGAGCGTCAAGCCGGAAACCTTGTTGATCGATTCCAGTACTATCGATCCACATTCCGCGCGAGACGTAGCAGCCGCCGCGGCTCGGAAAAACATTATCATGCTCGATGCGCCCGTCTCCGGAGGAACCGGTGGTGCCGAAGCGGCTACGCTTACCTTTATGGTTGGCGGAGACACAGCGGCGTTCGAAACAGCGAAACCGATTCTGTTAAAAATGGGCAAGAATGTGGTGCACTGTGGCGCAGCGGGCACGGGCCAAGTGGCAAAAATCTGCAACAACATGTTGCTTGGGATTTCCATGATCGGCGTGTCTGAAGCGATGAATCTCGGCGCTGCTCTTGGTATCGACCCGAAACTATTGGCCGGCATCATCAATACTTCCAGTGGCCGCTGCTGGAGTTCCGATACCTATAACCCATATCCTGGTGCGATGGAAAATGTTCCTGCATCGCGCGGTTATAGCGGTGGCTTCGGCGTAGATTTGATGCTGAAAGACCTGGGCCTGGCGATGGATGCTGCAAAACAAACCAAACAATCGGCGATACTCGGATCGCTTGCACACCAGCTCTATCAGACCTGGAGTGCGATGGGGAGCGGTGCGAAAGATTTCTCTTCGATCATCAATCTCTACAAACACGATTAGTAGTTTATTCCACATAGTACCTAGTTACTGAGACGGAAATAGTCTAATCATGTCCGAAGAATTGCTGGTCGATATTCGAAATCATATTGCCTTCGTTACACTCAACCGAACACAGGCGCTTAATTCACTTTCTTACTCCATGGTGAAACAGTTCGGCGGCCTGTTGTCCGAATGGGAAACCGATGACTCGGTACACGCCGTGCTCGTGCGCGGCGCAGGCGAGAAGGCCTTTTGTGCCGGCGGCGATGTGCGATTCATCTATGATTCGTATCAGTCCGGTAGCACGGAACACCTTCAGTTTTTTTGCGACGAATATAAACTCGATCATCAAATCCATCGCTTCCCTAAGCCTTACATCGCGCTGATGGATGGTATCGTCATGGGCGGCGGCATGGGAATCGCGCAGGGCGCGCAGTTTCGTATTGCAACAGACCGAACACGCATGGCCATGCCGGAAACGGCGATTGGATTATTCCCCGATGTCGGCGCTAGTTATTTTTTGTCGCGTCTCGAGGGAGCGATGGGGATTTATCTTGGAATCACTGGCAAAGACATCAAAGCGCCGGATATTCTCGCCGTCGGGCTTGGCGATATTTATCTGGATACTTACTCGGTCGTCGCCCTCGACGATCGTCTCAAGGATATCGAATGGTCCGACGATCACGAGCGGGATATCGAAATGGCGCTTAACACGCTGGCCAGTGAACCTTTGACCCCTGCCGTGTTGGCGCCCTACACGGATGCGATCGATATTCATTTTAGCGAACCGAGGTTGCCTGAGATCGTCGCGTCGCTTAAGAACGAATCGCAGACCAGCTTGACCGATTGGGCGTCCCAAACCTTAGCCGGTCTCGAAAAACGATCGCCGTTGATGATGTCCGTCACCCTCGAACAATTGCATCGCGGCCGCAGAATGTCTTTGGCCGATTGCTTCCGGATGGAACTCAACATGGTGCACGCCTGCTTTGACCAAGGCGATTTCATCGAAGGCGTGCGGGCACTGATCGTAGAAAAAGATCAAAAGCCGCGCTGGAATCCTCCTGCGTTGGATGCGGTAACCCAAGACGATATCGATAGCTTCTTTGTGCCGTGCTGGTCGTTTTCAGAAGACGACTGCACGTAAGTTTAGAAGTGGGCTGCACTAACAATGCCGCATGTGAAGATGGGTGCGGGTACGAAACAGTTGCCGACGTAGTCGTCGGGCTTGTATTCGTCCCCGCACTTGAACTTATTCAGATCGTCATGTGAGCCAAGGCTCTTCATCTATACGATCGATTGAGTTCACTGGCCTACTGCGGCGGTTCGACTTGGACCGGTCAAGTTGATGATTTTGTCTGGTCAGCTCAGATGCAATCCAGTGGTCAACTCAGTGTAATTCCGCACTTTGGTGCTTCCATTGGTGGATAGGAATACCAAACGCTATACGAATAGAAGGTGGCGGCCGGGGATCTGGATGCTATTGCATTCATTCAAGGGATTTCGCCGGTAGCGTGGCAGCACGTGAACATGTTTGGGTCGTTCGAATTCAGCGACGATGAGCAGAGCATTGACCTGGGGGCCTTGGCTGCAAGATATGCCGACTCGGTGTTCTGGAGCAACGCCACGCAGCCTGGCAGGGGGACCTTTTTGATTGAACTCCACTATTCAAGCAGCCGAAATGAAGGTCTGGTATCGAGAAGAATGTAAACCCGCAAGGCAGCGTAATGAGATGGTCGCGAACGGCAGGTAGCTGGAAGTCTTGCGGTTGTCCGTAACTCCATCGACCCACATTTGAATTGCGTATGCCCGTTCGGGCTGGAGCCGGACCGGTGGATGAAAGCCACGGCGCCAACGTGAGGGGTGGCCTTATCTACCTGCGCCGCACCGGGACTAGCGCAGTGTGTGCAAGGAGTAGAGCAGGTTGTGTGTGGTTCGCACTGGTGGCGCCAGAACCATGTCGCAATCAGTCAAAACGTTCTACCGCCGCCTCAGATTTACGTTGCTAAGGCCATTGTGTGCTGCCTTACACCGCCTCCAGCGCGAGCAGCTCAGCCACCGTCTGCCTTCGTCGAATAAGCCGGGGCTCACCATTTTCCATCAGCACTTCGGCAATCAGCGGGCGCGCGTTGTAGTTCGATGACATGGAGGCGCCATACGCACCGGTGTCGTGCAACACCAGCAGATCTCCCACCTGCGCCTGCGGCAAGGACCGGTGCAACACCACGCCACCGTCTCCCTGCGTAAACACATCTCCCGACTCGCACAGAGGTCCGGCAACCACCGTGTCAAACTGCAGGCCATTAACCGCTGTGCCATCAGAGCGGATTAACTCCATGCCGTGGTAGGCGCCGTATAGGGCCGGGCGAGCCAGATCACTGAAGCCGGCGTCCACCATCACAAAATGGTTGGCGCCCTGTTGCTTCGTGGCGCGTACCTCGGTGACCAGCACGCCGGACTCGGCCATTAAATAGCGGCCCGGTTCTATTTCCAGTTTCACTGGGTGCTCCAGCAGTTGTTCCACGGCATGGCGCGCTGCATCCCATAATGAAAAGTAGTGCGCCGTATCAATCGTGGGTTCACCGGCCTGGTAGGGAACGGACAGACCGCCGCCCGCGGAGATGGCGTGCAGGTCCAAACCCTGCGCATTCACTACCTCTACCAGCTTCAGCATGGCACCGCACACTTCCTGCAAGTGCGCGTAGTCCACGCCTGAGCCGATGTGCATGTGCAGGCCCTGCAAGGCCAGGCCGTTGGACTTGATCTTTTCGCAGGCGCGTACTAGGTCGCCATGCCAGATGCCATGCTTGCTATGCTCGCCACCGGTATTTGTTTTCTTGGAATGGCCATGCCCGAAACCTGGGTTGATGCGTAGCCACACCGGGTGCCCCGGGTTGACCGCACCCAATTGGTCCAGCATGTCCATGGAGCCGCAGTTCACGGGAATATTGAGTTCCACCACGCGCGCAAGCGTAGCGCGGTCCAGCAGATCGGCCGTGAACACGATGTCTGCGTGCCCGTTGTGCAAGCCCGGCGTAAAACCACCAGCCAACGCGCGTTCGATTTCACCCAAAGACACCGAGTCCACCACTGCGCCCTGTCGCTTCATGAGGCGAAGGATGTGTGTATTGGAGTTGGCTTTCTGAGCGAAACGCACTACGTCAAACAACCGCAGAGCGGCAATCTGGCGCGTAATGGTGGCGGCATCATAGATCCACAGCGGGGTACCGAACTGCTGGGCCAAAGGAGCGATGGTAGCGGGAGTAAAAGGGTTCATGGGTGGATGATCCCCTTCATAGTCAATTCAATCAATGCTATTCTTGTTGTATAGCTATTCAATATTGATATGAATCTAACCCATCGCCAGCTGACGATGTTTCGCGCCATCATGCTGCACGGCAACCTGGGGCGTGCAGCTGACGCGTGCGCGTCAAGCCAGCCCACTTTGAGTCGCGAGCTGGGGCGTCTGGAGCAGTTAATGGGGTTTAACCTTTTTGACCGGGTGCGGGGCCGATTACGCCCTACCGTGCGGGCACTTGCGCTGATGCAGGAAGTAGAACGCTCGTTTATAGGCTTGGAACAGATCGCAGCGCGCGCCAGCGAATTGCGCACGCAAGTGACAGGTCGCTTGCGCATTGCGTGTTTGCCGGCATTGGCCCATGCCTTGGTACCCCGCGCACTGGTATATCTCTCACATGCACATCCTGAACTAGGAGTCAGCGTGCATCCCATAGAGTCGCCCTGGCTGGAGCAAGCCATGAGTGAACAGCGTTTTGACCTGGGACTTAGTGAAACCCAAGAGGCACCTGCTGGAGTTGCCTTGCAGCCCTTGCTGAAAGTCAATGAAGTGGCCGTTTTGCCACGTGATCACAGCCTGTGCCGCAAGGCGCGACTGCAACCACGCGACTTTACAGGCGAGCGCTTCATCAGTCTCGCGGTTGGCGACCCGTATCGAACCGCCATTGATGCGATGTTCGAGGACGCTAAAGTACATCGCGCAACCCTGCTTGAAACCACGAGCGCAGTGGCCGTCTGCGCCATGGTGCGTCAGGGCCTGGGCGTTGCCATCGTAAACCCGCTCACCGCACTGGAACTCAGCGGACCGGACCTAGTAGTGCGGCCGCTTACCGTTGCCATCGGTTACCAGGTGAATATGCTTCTTCCGGACATCGCAGCTCCGCACCCCCTGCAGGGCGTTCTCGCAGACACCGTACGCAAAGCCTGTGCCGCCTTGAACAACCATCACTCGCTATGAGTTCCATAGCTGGCCGCCATGATCTGCATGCTCAGACCATACTGTTCGAGCAAGTGGCGAAACCGCAGAATGGTCGATTCATCAGGCAAGCGGCTGGCGCCCGGGTCAAGGTGCGCGAACTCGCAATACAGCGACACATCGTGCAGCGCCTCTTCCATAGCCGGATCACTCAGTCCAAACCACTGCTGCAAGAAATGAATGCGCAGCATGGTTTCAACTGCAAATGGCGGGCGTCCGCCTTTGGCTCCAGCCACTGGCGAATGGGGCGTAATCAATGCCACCAATTCGGTCCACGGAACCACCAGGTTCATCTCGTCGAGGAACACGCGTTTGCGCGTGCGCTTGGTGACCAGTCCGAATCCAGCAGTGGCGAGCGTGGTTTGTTTCATCGATATACAACGTTTCTCACCTCAAAACCGTTGGCAGGTTTTGCAGAGTTTCCCTAGCCGAACGGTTCAGTCAGTTGACGCAGAAGGATACTGAGGCTGCCGTTTTGGCCATCTTGGATACGATGAATAACGCGCTGGTGCGTGGGCATCGGATTGAGATCAGGGGATTCGGTAGTTTTACCGTCATTCACCGCACACCACGGTTAGGTCGCAACCCGAAGACCCGCTAAGGCCTGAAGCGGGTTTACGTTTTTGGCCTCAAATCCTCTGTCTCAGAGGGAAAATCCGCTCGTTTTACCTTTTCGAGGGGATGGGCTCATTTAGCGAAGTTGAAATTACCAACGCTAGAATCCTCCATGAGGATCAGCGCTCGCACTTGGCCTGCGAGATCGAAAATCGCCACCAGTTCTGCTTCCGTCAGATCGAAGGTATTACCAAGGTGCCGCTTTGGTAGAACAAGCGAATGGAGCCTTCGCACGGGAAATCGATCTCTGACGGCGAATGCAAGCGAATTCTCCGCAATTAGGTCAAGGTTGTCTCGTTCGCAAAAAGTACATGACGGCATGGTCGGCCTTATGATTTCTTGTGGATGATGATGGCTAGGTTCGCGACAGCAACTTCGCTCCATCGGGGCGCAAGTCCCCCTTGGGTGAAATATGCCGGTACAGAGTCTGCCGGGTGATGCCGAGTTCCCGACATAGATCGCCGACCTTGGTTTCCGGCTGCCCCATCGCCGCCATCGCCAGACGCAGTTTGGCGGCGGTCATTTTGAACGGCCGGCCGCCTTTTCGACCGCGCGCCCGTGCCGACGCCAAGCCTGCAATGGTGCGCTCGGCGATCAACTCGCGCTCGAACTCTGCCAACGCCGCAAAGATGCCGAAAACCAGCTTACCGGCGGCCGTCGTGGTGTCGATGGCCGCGCCGTGGCCGGTCAATACCTTGAGGCCAATGCCGCGTGCGGTAAGGTCGTGCACTGTGTTGATGAGGTGGCGCAAGTCACGCCCGAGCCGGTCCAGTTTCCACACCACCAGCGTGTCGCCTGGTCGGAGCGCCTTCAGGCAGCTCACCAAGCCTGGCCGGTCCTCGCGCTTGCCGGATGCTTGGTCTTCATAAAAATGTATCGGATCGACTCCGGCGGCAACCAGCGCATCGCGCTGCAAGTCAGTCGCCTGGGAGCCGTCCGCTTTCGATACCCGCATGTAGCCAATCAGCATGTCGCACCTGTCACATATACGTTCGATTATGTGACAGTGTGGGCCAGAAAGTTCTAGTCGTCAAAAACTGTCACTTAACCCGTCATTTAGTCTACGACATGTAAAGGGGCCGTCAGGCTCATAATATGACAGAAATTCCGGGGGGATGCCCTCATTGGCAAACGTGATGCGCAAGCGCTCCAAAGACTCGGGGTCGCGCTGACCATAGGAGGTCAGCGCAAACAGGGAGCGGGCCGTCACGGGGTTGTGCCGCGCCTCGACGATGGCCTCTTCAATTGCTTTGATCGCTTTCTGCCAATAATTGACTGGTTCCTCCTTTCGCTCAACCACCGGCATGCCGTCGGTGAACGCGGTCTGCGGTTCCGACAAGAACAATGCCGCCTGTTTTCCGCCGGGACTCAACACCTTCGATTCGATCAGGTCGATGGCAGTGGCCGCTGCTTCCAGCATTTGCAACTGGACCTCTAGGGGCAAAATTTCGTAGGGACGCCACAGACTTTGCCCCGCTCGCAGCGGATGTCCGCAACGTTCCCAGACATAGCGGATACTGTGCGCGAACGTTCCGCACAGAGAGAGTGGGGTGTTCAACTCGTCGAGCAATGTGCGCAGTAGCCGGAACCACAGGCCAGCATGGATGCGCCTGCGCGGCAACTCGACGTATCCTGTTGTCAGCGCTTGCCAGGTACGTCGATCCATCGCCGCAATCGCTTCGGTGACCGCGCGCGGCGAAGTGTCGGTGTTCTCCCAGCCGAGAAGCCGCCCTGGTACGCCCCAATAGAATTCGAGCCAGCAACCATGTTGTGGGCAGCTCAGCATCAACGGCAGTTTCCATGCAAGCAATATGGCTTGATTCGTCGGATCGTTCAGGCAAAGTGGGCAGGCGCGGTGGATTGGCCGGCTGGGCAGCCAGGCACACCAGCTTGTGATCGATCTCGTCTTACGGCGGAATTTCGGCAGCAGTACCGAGAACTGGAACGCATAGGTTTCCAAGGCATCTGGAATCCGATCATTCAGGCTATCCAGCAGCCATGGCACCCAGCCGGCAAAGCTCATGCACCGCAGCCGGTCCTGCTCGATGCTGCTGCGCTGCGAGAGAACCGTCAGCAGCGACAGCGACGGTGCGGTATCCAGGTCATCGACGTGGCCGCGACCGAGATCGTGTTCCAGTAGGTCGTGCAAGTCCATGTGGTAGCAGGCGGCGACACGATTGAGCCATGAGGACAGGGCTTCGCCTTCTCTGGGGGCAGGATGCAGTGGCCAGCGCGGTGCCGGCTTCACATCAGTTCCCGCTCGAACTGGCGTCGCCGCTCGCTGGGGCCGGTGTAATCGGCCATGCTGAGCGTGCGGTGGTTGATCGCTTCCTCGCCGCTCTCCACGGCGGCGATGGCGGCTTCCATCAGCAGGTGCGCCAGTTCGCCGATAGTGCCCTCGCTGCGGGTGAGCAGATAGCGGGCCATGTCCTGCGTCGCGATCGTGGACGGCCGTCGCAGTGGTAGCGAAGCGGCGAAGCTGGCCAGCAGTGAGCAGCAATCGTCGTTGGCCTCCCACACCGGCAGCATCATGGGTTCGAAGCGGTTTTCCAACTGGTCATCCGAGCGGATGGCCAGGTAGGCGTCGCGCGTGCCGACGCCGACCAGCGGGATGCGCAGCTCGTTGCCGAGGAAGCGCAGCAGGTTGAGGAATTCCCGGCGGTTGACGCTGTTCCGGCCAAGACGTTGTGCAGCTCGTCGATCACCAGCATGCGCACGCCGACCTTGCGCAACAAGGCCAGCGCCAGTTGCTCCATTTCCGGCAGCCGTGGGCGCGGGCGCAATGGTGCGCCCATCGCGGCGAGCAGCGCGACGTAGAAGCGGATCACCGAAGGTTCGGACGGCATCTGCACGACCAGCACCGGAATGTGTTCCTGGTCGGCATCTGAGCTGGCCGGATGCGTGCGCCGGAATTTCTCGATGATCATCGACTTGCCGTTGTTGGTCGGGCCGACCAGCAGCAGGTTGGGCATGCGCTGCTTGTTCGGCCACGCATACAGGGTTTCCAGCCGGTTCAATGCCTCGACCGCACGCGGATAGCCGATCCAGCGGTCGGCGCGAAGACGCTGGATGCGCTCATCCGCCGGCAGCCGAGCCAGGCCCTGTGCTGCCGGCAGGAGGTGGGACAGGTCGATGATGGGATATTCGTCCACGGCTACCACTCCTCGATCTGGTCGAACGGTTTGGCCGGTGGCAGGTTGTCCACCTGCGGGTTAGCAACGTCCGTTTCCGGCGGAGTTGGCTTGGCCGGTGGAACCGACACTTTGAGGTGCCGGCGCCGATCCGCGTCGCGCCGCGCCTTGCGCGTCGCCTTCTGTGCGCCGCTCACGATCTCGCGCATCTGCCCGATCATGCGGAACAGCGCCGATTCATCTACCTGTTCGCGCCCTTGCTGCCGCAATTTCGCCAGCGCCTGCCGTTGTTCCCACAGGGTGGCAGCAGGGTGCGACAAGGTACGGTAGGGAATTTCCAGATAGTGCCGACCTTCCGGTTCCAGTACCCAGATGCGGCTGATGTCGCGCGGGTCGCGGCGGATCAGGAAGGCCGGCCAGCGGTCACGCCGCGCGATCCACGGCTTGAGCGCATCGGCGTAATAGTGGATGTGGTCGATGACGAAGCCCGTGCGGGTCAGGGTGCGGCGGATGACCGGCAGGAAATCGACCAGGAAAGCCGTGGCGCGGGTGATGACCGCCGGCACACCGACACGCGCCATGGCCTCGGACCAGCGTGCCGCTGGTGGCTGGAGCAAGCCGTTGTGCACAGAGCCGTGATAGGTGCCCACCGCCAATGTCAGCCAGCGCTCCAGCTCACGCAGCGTCAGGGCGGCCTTCTTCTCGGAATCGTAAGCCCCGCGCTGGTCGGGATTGGAGAAGGTCGTCCCCGGCAATTCATCGTGGATCATCTGCATCGCCGTGCCGATGATCCGTTCTACGATGCCGCCGTAGTGCGGCTGCCCAGGTGGGCGATAGTCCAACCGTGCCATGCTGCTCGCAGCCCGGCGCAGTGCCTCGCTCTTGAACTCGGCTGCGTTGTCCAGTAGAGCTGCTTAGGTTTGCCGCTCTTCGCCCACTCCACTTCTACATCCGAGCCCTTCCAGCCACGGACGCTTGTCGCAGGCAGTATGCGCGCAGGCACAGCCCGACCGAGACGGCCGACGGCGCTTCCAGCGTGACCACCATGCCGAGCACGCAGCGCTGTAAACACGTCGATGGCCGACGGTCAGGTACGGGCGGCCAATCGGTTTCCGGTCGCGCTCATCGACCACGATCAGGTCAATGACCGTATGGTCGATCTGCACCTGTTCGAGTGGCGCGGTCACGGCAGTAGGCTCCCCGCCGTCACCTTGCAGGCAGCGGGCGGCATCTTGCCCTTCCCGGTGGCGAGCGGTTTTGAGCGGGTCGAGGTTGGCGATCCGTAAGGCAATGGTGTTGCGCGCCGGCACCCGCAGCTTTTGCGTTTTGCAAGCCGGCTACTTTGCGTATTTCAGCGAACGTGACCGATCATTTCAGAAATAACGTGACCGGTGCTGATGGGACAGCGAAGGCGATACACTTACACTAACCGGTCACGCACCGGTGCGCGAAGCGCGTTGTTGCCGTTTCCGGAATCATGCGGATTCTTGCTTTCTAAGCGACTCGCCTTTGAGTTTCAATTTATGACTTTGATGCACGATCCGATCCAGGATAGCGTCGGCCAACGTCGGATCGGCCAAATACTCATGCCAATGCTCGACCGGGAGTTGACTGGTGATGATCGTTGAACGCGTTGCCACCCGATCATCCAGGATTTCCAATAGATCGGCACGCTCCGGCTGCGTCAGCGGATTCACACCCCAATCGTCCAACAGCAACACATCGGTGCGCGCCAAGGCGGCGAGCTTACGGGTAAAGCTGCCGTCGCCGTGGGCGATACGCAACTCCTCGAACAACCGCGGTACGCGAACATACAGCACCGAGAAGCCCTGACGACACGCCTGCTGGCCGAACGCACAGGCCAGCCACGTCTTGCCACAACCGGTCGCCCCGGCAATTAATATGCTGTGCCTATGGCGGATCCAATCACACGTCGATAAGCTGGCCATCGCCCGTTTATCCAAGCCGCGGCCGGCGCGGTAATCGATATCTTCTACACACGCCCCCGCGACTTTTAGTTTTGCCTGCTTCAATAATCGGTCAACCCGTTTCGTATCGCGATGCGTGAATTCCCGATCCACCAGGAGACCAAAGCGTTCTTCGAACGATAAACTGGCGGCATGGGTCTGGCTGGATTGTTCCTCGAAGGCGCGTGCCATACCATCGAGTTTGAGTTGGGTTAATAACTGCAAGGTATGTTGATTCAGCATGAGATTCCTTTCAGGTTAGTGGTAATACTTCGAGCCGCGCACATTGGCGTGCACGGGTAACGCCAGATCAATTTGCCGGGGTGGCGGCAAGGGTTGTTGCTCCAGGCCGGCCTTCAGAATCGCCGCGACCGAGCGATACGTCATCGCCCGTAAAGCCCGCGCCCGTACACACGCCAATTCCAACCGTGCCGGATTGTATTGACGCGCCAAGCGCATCAGTCCCAAGCAGGCGCGATAACCCATTTCCGGATGGGGTTTAGATTCGAGCTGGTATTGAGCGACATCGCGAGTAGCCGGACCGATGGACAACGCCCAATTGAGCAACCGTCCCGGCGTCCATTCCAAGTGCGCGCGGTGAGACTTGGGCATGTGATCCGCCTGGGTGGTGTGGCGACCGGGCAAGGCACTTCTGACATGACTGGCGACGCGTTTGCCATGATGCAAACATTCGATCATGCGGGCGGTGATGCGCACCTCGACCAACTCGCCGACTAATTGATGCGGCACGCTGTAATAGTGACGTTCGATATCAACGTGGTAGTCAATTGACACCCGGGCTTTCTTCCAGCGCGCTAATTCAAACACGGTTACAGGCAACGGTTTGAGCACCGGTTGGTCGAGGGTAGCGAAGGCGCTGGCGCGACTGCCCGGCAGTTTCTTAACGGGCGTTGGTTCAGGTCGGTCAACAACATCCAAATTGCGGCATTGAGTTCGGCCAGGCTAAAACATTGCCGTGCTCGCAGTCGCGCCAGAATCCAGCGCTCCACCACTTGTACACCCACTTCGACTTTGGCTTTATCTTGCGGCCGGTACGGGCGCGCCGGAATGACAGCGCAACCATAGTGTGCCGCCCATTCTTGGTGCGCGAGACCCAGCGAAGGTTCGTAGCGATCCGGATCAGCAATCAAGGCGCGCGCATTGCCCGGCACCACTATCTCGGGACACCCGCCGAAATACGCCAATGCGCTGCAATGGGCGCTTAGCCAGTCGGCGGCGGTTTGGGTCCAGGTGGCTTCGGCATAGGTGTAATTCGAGGCGCCGAGCACCGCGACGAACACTTGGGCGCGGCGGATTTCGCCGCTGGCCGGGTCAATGACCGAAAGAGTCTGGCCACCGTAATCAACGAATAGTTTCTCACCGGCGCGGTGGACTTGGCGCATGGAGCGCTTCAGGGCTTTGGCAAAGATTCGATATTGGACGCAGAAGCTGGTGTAGCGGTAAGGGCGACCAGGACACTGATCACGGTAGTCTTCCCACAGCAATTGCAACGTGACGCTCGATTGCTTCAGGGCTTGGTGAATCTGGGCGAAATCGGGGGCGGTGAAACTCGACTGTCGCGGGTGTCGTTACTCGGTTTGAGCCGCTCGACTAAATCGGCTTCAGCCAGGGTCTGCGCGATCGCGCCATCGATCCCGGCGGCGGCAGCGCGCTTCAAATATTTGGCGACCACGCCTTTGGACAGATTCTGGGCGCGGGCGATTTGTTCCAGCGACAGCCCGCAGGCGTAGCGTAACCGTAATACTTCTTTGATCTTGCGCATGGTAATTCTCCGACTGGGCATCCTCGCTCCTCGAAATGGAGCGCAGGCTACCAAATATCTTCAATTACCTTCGCACTTTCCCCTTAACAAAATTCGCCACGCTACAGCGTGGCTTTTATTTCAAAAATCTATCCATAACCGGTCACGCTATTTCTGAATTCACCGGTCACGATATTTTTGAAATGACCGGTCACACCGCTAAATCAACGGTCACGTTCGCGTGAAATACGCACTACTTCGCGGTGGAACGCCGCCAGGCTGCGTTTCTGCTTGGTCAGGAAGCGCTTTTGCAGCAGCTCACGGATGATGCGCTCGACCGATTCCGGCAAGCGTCCCTTGCCTTTGCCTCCGCCAGATCGGCTGCGAGCCAAGTCCGTCACAAGCCCCGAACCTTGCCGGGCACGGCGGATCAGGACATACACCTGCCGCCTAGACAGACCAAGCGCGTGAGCAGCGGCATCGGCAGCTTCATGCCCGACCACATCAAGGGCTGCCAGCGGCCCGATGAATTCCGCCCGTTGCCGGGCTTGCGCCCATGCCGCATCGGGCAGTGTGGCCACGCCTTGCTCGGCGATCAATGAAGTGTCTGACGCCATGCTCTCACCTCGCTTTGGTGCACACGAGTATTGAGCATAGTCGAGATTGGTGAAGATGACTTCTGATACTTGGCTATCAGGAGTTGACTGCACTCCGGGCGTTACGTCCAGATAATTGGTGCAATCGTCTTCTGAAAACGACAGTAGGATCCGGCAACGATAATTTTCGGTGTCCACCGATAAGTATCGGGACCGCTACCGCAGGAGTAAAAGGAATTCGCGCCAAACTTAGCGGTCGCGATGGAGGTACACCACTTGCCTGTGAACGTTCTGCCACCTACTGTATCTTGCACGCCTAGGGCGGCATTATCGAGAATAATTTCGACCGCTGAAGCGTGACCGAAAGTTAGAATCGATAAAAACAGCAGCGCACTTATACTCGACAAAATCTTAAATGCCCGTCTCATCCTTTTCTCCCCAAAACTATCTAAACGCAACACCGACCATGTGCGGCACGGCATCGTTGCGAGTTATCCGCTATGGTACCGCTACGAATTTCACCGCATCGGCACCCGCCTGGCCATTGACATCGCTCACTTGCACGTAGCCCGTCGTACCCGCGGTAAAGCTATAGATGCCGTGTAGAACCCAACTACCCCCTGTGGTTTTCTGGTCGACGATTTTACTGACCGATCCCGTGGCCGAAACCACACTGATCGGAACGCGGGTCGAGCGATTGAGGTTGCTTGCCCACCAGACGTAGACTTCATACCTACCGGCTTTCGGCAAGTTCGGCGTCCAGCGGTAGGTGTCAGTCGAGGCGCCACAACTGTAGAGCGAGGTTGCGCCGTATTTATTGGCTGCGATAGATTGACACCAGGTGCCGGTAGAACTGCGCGTGGCATCACGTCCGCCGGCCAACAGATTATCCAGTATGATTTCGGTTCCGGACGCTGCGGCTTGCTCGAGCAAGACCGGTGACGCACCGATTGCGACACTCGTCTTTCCGGTCAAATTCACCAGGGCGCCAGCAAGGTTTCGTTGCTGGTTAACGCCCCAACTTGCGGGGAGCGCGAATTGCACACTTTGCCGCGGGTTCCACAGCACACGCAACTTTTTGCCACCGGTGTCGCGCAACGTTGCAACATAAGTGCCGTTCACATCGCTGCTGAGCGACTCCATGACCTTCCCTGTCATCCACTGCGCCACTTCACGGTAGGCAACTCCGGCAGGCGTCAAGGTCAAGCCATCGGCCTGAACAAACTGAAAGCGGTTCCATTGATTATCCCAAGTGTAGTAGTAGTAACGCCCGATACCGTAGGCCCAATTCAGCAGGTAGGTGCGAGCGACATAGGCCGCAGCCGTCGCCTGTGGAATCGGCGTCGGGGTCGGAATTTCGATCCAGCCCTGTTCGGTATTCCACAGCGGTTTGGCTTGCGCACCATAGCGCTGAATCGTGGACCGGAGATTTGCCATGCGTCCTCCCGCGTTTTGCTCGGGCGTATCGACGTAGAAGTGATAGCTCAAGATATCCGCGTACTGCGCCCCACCCTTCGCTAAATAATAATCTAGATACCCTGGGCCTTGATAACCGCTAAAGCCCGGAGACAATACGCGGTTGGTGGGATCGACTTGTTTGACGATAGCGTAGACTTGCCGTGCGAGATCCACGAGTTTGTCGGGCGAACCGCAGTAGAAATCGGCAATATCAGGCTCGTTCCACACCTCCCAAAGTTTGATTTTCCCTTTGTAGCGCGTGGCGATGGTTCGCACCCAGTCTTGCCATACTTGGTCGCTCTTAGGTTCGGCACATTGACCAGGCCCATAGGGGCTAAATACATCGGGCCGGGCGGAAGCCCATTGCGGGGTGCGGCCACCCAACGTGTAAACGATATCGGCGTTATTCGCTAGCGCCGCCGCAACGCGTGCGTCGAGGCCGCTCCAATCGAAGCTGCCCGCCACGGCATTTATTTCCGACCATTGCGCGCCCGTGCCGGATCCGTTACGATTTTCTCCCGCGTCCCAAATCCTGACCGAACCGATGGCATTATTTACCCGCGGCCAAGGCGTATCGAGACGATTGAAATGCATGGCGAAATAAGCGCGCGGCACGGCAGTTGTCGGCGGCGAGGGACTGAGAGCGTTTGAGGCTTCGCTTTGGATCGCAACGTCGTCGATCCAAAAAGTACCCGGCGACTCCGCGATAACAAGCAGCACAATGTCCGTGCTATCGGTGAAACCGTCGAGATCAAACCGCGTCCAGGCTGTCGAGAGCCGGATTAACTTGCTGGTGTAACCGGTGTACGGCGGACCTGATTGCCGCAACACGATGGTCGCGAACATCGGCGCCTGCGCACGCATCCAAACGGAAGTCGAATAGCGCTTACCTGCCTCAAAAGCCAGCGACAGAAACTGAGAAAACTGCACGCGGCTGCCGCTCACCAAGGTAATTTTTTGCGATGCGGTACCGCTATGCGGGTTGACCGTATCCCGTGCATAGCGTATCACTGGGCGGCGCTCGTCCCAGCAGGTATTATCGCTCCAACCCATGGCCACTTCGCCGGTGATATTGCTGCAGTCCGCAAGCGCGCCATAACTTCCTTCGAAGCTCGGATTAGCCACTGGGAAAGGCGATGCAACTTGTGCAGTGGCTTGCTGTGCAAAAAACATTATGGTGAGCGCAAGGAATATTACTTTAGGGATCGCGCGCTGTACAAGTGCAGGCATTTAGATCTCCTCATTTGATTAAAGCAATTCACCTAAAACGCAGGAACAAGTTTGATCCCATCGGCGCAGGCTTGGCCATTTGCATCGCTGACTTGAACGGAGCCAACGGAGCCTGCAGAAAAATTGTAAGTGCCGAGCAACACCCACTTCCCGCCGTTGACTTTCTGATCTACGTGCACGGTTGTGTTGCCACCGGCATGCTGAATCGTGATCGGTACAGTGCTCGAGCGATTGGGATGGGTGGTCCACCAGACGTAAACACCGTAGCCCCCCGCTTTCGGAACTTTCGGCGTCCACCGATAGGTATCGAGCCCACTGCCGCAACTCGCCAAGGATTCGGCGCCAAAAGGCAGCAGGCCAGACGATCTACACCATGTACCCGTGAAGGTTCGTCCACCGGCTGTATCTTGTACCCCCAAACCGGCGTTGTCGACAATGACATCGGTCACGCGGAAGGTGGCCGCCAGGAATTTCGAATCGTTCATGGTGATCGTGCAAGCGCCATTTCCGGCGCAGGGTCCGCCCCATTCGAAAAACGTCGAACCGGCATCGGGTGTCGCCGTAACTTGCACGACGCTGTTAAGCGAAAAGTCCTCCGTGCAATCGGCGCCACAATCAACACCGGCGGGATTAGAGCTTACGCGTCCGCTGCCGCTCCCCGCCTTGCTTACCGTCAATTTCGCCGTGGCAGGTCCCGACGCGGGAACTAGGCGTACTGCGTCTGCGTTAGCTTGGCCGGCGCTATCGTTAGTTTCGATATAACCGGCGGTTCCCGCATTAAATGTAAACCGTCCGAGGAGAGTCCACACGGCGCCGTTAATGCGCTGATTGAAATTCTGCGTGGTGGTTCCCCCTGCGTGAACGACTGTTACCGGAACCGCCGTCCAACGATTCGGGTTGGCAGTCCAACGCACATAGACGTCGTAGGCGCGGTCGCTGGAAATGTTGGGGGTCCAGCGATAGGTGTCGATACCGCTGCCGCAACTGTAGAGGGAATCCGCGCCGTAAAACCCGGCAGCGCCGGACTTACACCATGTTCCCGTAAATGTTCGCGTCGCATCCCGACCACCGGCGGGTAAATTATCTACGATGATTTCCGTAGTACTACTGGTAGACGCAATACGATAGACCGCGCCGTTCGCGCTATCCAGATCGACTACATACACTTCGCCCGCTTCGTCCTCGCCGAATGCGCTGATGGTGAGCGCCGTGTCGAGAAGTTGGTTGGTGACCCAAGTCGCGCCGCTTGGCTTGGCGCCCCATATGCGTCCGCTGCATAAATCGCCGTAAAAATAAGTGCCCGTCAGCGTCGCCCAGCGGCTGCCGCGGTAGCGATAACCGCCCGCCACGGAACAGTTGCCCGCAGCATGACTGTACTGGATGATCGGTAGGGTAAGCGTGCCATCATTACAGTTGGTCGAGGGATTGAAGCAGTTATTACCTTCCATCTTGCGCCAGCCGTAGTTCTCACCGCCGGCGCTGGACCGCGGCTGGAAATCGATTTCTTCCCAGGCATTCTGGCCTACATCGCCCATGATGAGATCGCCGGTGCTGCGATCGAAGCTAAAGCCCCAGGCGTTACGCAAACCATAAGCCCAGATTTCTTTTTTGACCGCGGCATTGGTATTGCCGACGAACGGGTTGGTCGCGGGAATGGTGTAAGGCAGGCCACGATCGACATCGATACGCAGCATCTTTCCCAGCATTGTGGTGAGATTTTGCGCGCGATTTCCCGGATCGCCCGCGTCGCCGCCGTCCCCCATGGAGATGTAAAGATAACCATCGGGGCCGAATTGAATTTGACCACCGTTGTGATTAGAGAAAGGCTGCGCAACAGATAAAATCGTTGTGCCGGAACTGGCGTTGGCGACATTGGGATTCGCGGTGGACACACTATAACGAGCGATCACCGTGTTTCCGGACAAGTCCGTGTAGCTGACAAAAAAGAAACCGTTAGATTCGTGATTCGGATGAAACGCAATGCCCAACAGGCCTTGCTCACCACCGCCGTTAGTCAAGACGTCGATGTTGAGAAATGGTGTGGTCAGAAGTTGAGTGCCGTTCCAGATTCGGACGTAACCGCCTTGTTCGAGGATGAACAAACGGCCGGAGCCATCGCCGGCGTGGTAAACGCCGATGGGACTTTTTAAGCCCGCAACGACCGGCTCAAGGGAAATGGTTTGTGCGCTAGAGGCAAGGGCGAAGAAAAAAATCGCCGAAAGAACAACAAATCTGTACATGGCCGGGCTCCTGTTATTAGTTGATGACTTTTCATAGTCATTCGCCCCCAGCCAGAACCCGATGGACAATACTAACGATCGGAGCAGCGCGATGACTCACCAGCCCGACGTATAAAAAGTTTAAATTAACGCTACACCGGGAGAATTATTTTTGTTGCTGCGATCCGGCTTATCGCTTTCGTGAAGAATACTAATGCAATACTACATTAGCGTGACAGGACGGAATCTACGAGCTTTTTTTGTCGTAGTCAAGACTTAATTATGATCGGATTGATTGCGTCACCACGCATCTGGAAGGAAAACGCTACCCGATGAGATGAACTAACCAGAGCGAAAGCGAAGGGAAAAATATCAGCAAAAATACTCGCAGTCCATCCGATATCAAGAACGGCACGACACCGCGAAAAGTTTCTATCATAGGCACGTCTTTGGCGAGGCTATTGATGATGTAGACGTTCATTCCCACCGGTGGCGTGATGAGTCCGATTTCTACCACCATCAAAGCGAGGATGCCGAACCATATCGCTTTGTCAGTTTGCGCCAGCCCCCAAAAATCGAGGCCCATGATGATCGGAAAAAAAATCGGAATGGTGAGCAGGATCATGGACAAACTGTCCATGATGCAGCCTAGCAAAAGATAGATGACGATGATGCTGAACAACACCACCAGTGGCGAAAAGCCGCTATTGCCGACCCAGGTCGCGAGCTCGGCCGGAAGTTGCGACAGCGCCAAGAACACGTTGAGCATGTCCGCGCCGAGCAAGATGAGAAAGATCATTCCCGTCGCTTCCGCCGTACCGTAAAAACAGTCGATCACCTCCGTCCAGCGCATACCCTGTATCACCGCCAGAATTCCGGTGGAAATAGTGCCGATCGCAGCCGCTTCTGTCGGTGTAAAAATACCGCCATAGATGCCGCCGATCACGACCACGAATATCAAAACAATCGGCCACACCTGAAGCAAAGCATTTAACCGCTCGCGCGCCGAATGATGCGGCCCGGCAGGGCCGGAGCCGGGATAGATTCGAACGTAAACGGCAATGGCGATGACATAACCGATCGCCGCCAGTATTCCCGGAACGAAAGCGGCCAAAAATAATTTGGCAATATTTTGTTCCGTCAGAATGGCGTAGATCACCAGCACCACGGAAGGCGGAATCAAAATGCCCAACGTCCCGCCCGCCGCCAATGTTCCCGTCGCCAGCGCCGGTGAATATTTGAATTTCCGCAATTCGGGCAATGCGACTTGGCCCATGGTGGCAGCGGTCGCAAGCGATGATCCGCAGATCGCGCCGAATCCGGCGCAGGCGCCGATGGCGGCCATCGCCACACCACCGCGATGGTGGCCGATGAAGGCGTTAGCGGCGCCGAACAATGCGCCGGATAATCCACCACGAGATGCAAATTGCCCCATCAACAAAAACAACGGAACGACCGACAAGTCGTAAACAGAATAGCGCGCGTAGGCCGCGTTCTTGAGGAAATTGAGTAGCGCATCGAAACCGGAGAGCGAAACATAGCCTAACGCGCCGGTGATGAACATGGCGATGCCGATGGGCAATCGCGCCGCAAGCAACAGCAACAACAGGACGAAGGCCAGAGCCCCTAGCGCCACACCGCTCATTGTGATTATTTTTTCGGTTGATTAACGGCTGTGTAAAAACCGGCGATCGCCAATAGGGCCAACGACGGCGCGATGAGCGCATAGGAATACCAGATCGGCACGCCGAGCAGCATGGAGGTTTCTTGATTTTCTTTTAGCGCCAACGCGCCCGCTACCGTGCGCCACGCAACCAAGGCGACACAGGCGCTCAACAGAAAAGCGCCGATGATATCGAGCACGCGACGGGTGCGAAACGATGCCGTATGGGTAAAGAAATCCACGATCACGTGGCTGCGTCGAATTTGGCAATAGGGCAAAAATGCCGCAACGGCGATGGCCGATCCCATCTGCACCAACTCGAAATCGCCCGTCACGGGTTGCCCGAATAACGCGCGGCCCACCACACTGGCCACGGACATCAACGCGACAGCGACCAGAATAGACCCGCCGAATAGGGCGAAACCGCGGCAAAGTAATTCGATGGGCCGCCCCCAACCCTCGGCCAGTTGATGAACGACACCTGGAATGGGTTCAGCCATTATTTTATTTTCGAATCATATTTTTCGATTAGTTCTTTTGCGCTCTTCAACAGCGCCTTGCCATCGTATCCTTTGCCGTCGACTTCGCGGATCCAATCCTCGGCTACCGACTGGCTCGCCGTGGCCCAGAGTTTGAGTTCGTCCTGCGATAAGGGATGAATTGATTGCCGTGGGCCTGGGCCAATTTGCGATGGGGCGCAGCGGAATCATCCCACATTTTTCCCGCCAATGCAGAAAATTCCACGCCGCTGTTATTGTCGATCACTCGCTTCAAATCAGCCGGTAAGCTCGCATACTTGGCTGGGTTCATCGCCACTACGAATGAGGTCGTATACAGCGCTCGGGAACTCGGATTGGTTTCGGTGTGAAATTTCACCAATTCATGCACTTTCAGACTAGGCACGATTTCCCAAGGCAAAATTGTGCCGTCGATCACGCCTTTGGAAAGCGCTTCCGACACTTGATTGACTGGCATACCGACCGGCGTCGCGCCGAACGAGGCCAGCATCTTAGTAGTCCAGCGCGTGGGCGCGCGTATTTTCATGCCCTTGAAATCGGCAAGGGTGCGAATCGGTTTGGCGATGGTGTGAATCACACCTGCATCGTGGACGTGGGTCGCCAACAACTTGAACGCCTTGAGTTCCGTTTGATCGAGCTTGTTAAGATGCACGTAGCCCCAAAGCGCGCGGCTCGACCCTTGCGCAGTCTTGGTCATGAACGGCAACTCGAAGGCTTCGAAGGCGGGATAGCGGCCCGCGCTTGCGCCCGGAATCGCCCAGACGATGTCGACCACGCCATCTTTCACCTGATCGAGTAACTGCGGTAACGTGCCGCCGAGCTGCAGCGCCGGATAGATCTGAATTTTGATGCGGCCGTTGGATTCCTTGGCGATCCTGTCCGCCCAAGGGGCAAGAAATTTGACGTGGGCAGTAGCCGTCGGCGGCACGAAATGGTGTAGCTTTAGTGTCACCTCTTGCGCGCGCACTATCGAGTCTGCGCACAACAATACGATAGCGAGCCCGAATAGCGACCGTCGCATGCTGAGAATCACGTACTCCTCCCAATTTGATCTTTCAGAATTCTACCAGAGAGAGATCCCCATCTAGGCTAGATGCGCTTGATACATAGGATCAAAGCGCATAACGCCAGATCCACAGAGCACCACTTTCATCCCGAACGTGTCTTTTGCTATCGGATGTTGTTTCCGCACCGCGTACAGAATCTGTCATCGGCCTGAATTTTTGCGCCGCATTGGATGCAATAGTTGATTAGAACCTCGGAGACCGTTTCACCTCTAGTTACTTGGCTCAGTTGCTCAGAATTGAGCTTATCAAGCGCCGTCAGTAGCGCGCCCGCATCGGCTAATCGTTTCGAGGGGACATCCACGCACGCGGCGACCATATCGAGCACTTTGGGCGGGATATTGTTTTCCTCAAGCTCGGCACGCCAGGCCGGGCCGATCTCCCGCGTCACGTCGCCGATAAGCAGTTGGTAGGCGATGACCCCGAGAGCATAGACATCAAACCTAGGCTCTGGCGCCTCGCCCGCGCGTTGTCGAGGATCGGAATACATCGGGCTATATGCCCCTTGCAAGAAGGTTGCCCCAGTGACGCTCTTACCTCGCTCACGCTCGGCTTCAGCACTGGCCGTGATCGCACCGATACCAAAATCTGCCACCTTGACATTCCCATCCCGGGTGACCAAGAGATTCGCCGGTTTCAAGTCACGATGGACGATACCGCGCCTATGGGCAAAGGCTAGAGCGCGAGCGGTCATCTTCAATATGCGCACGACATCTCGAACCGACGGCGTTTTCCCGGCGAAGTCAGCGAGCCACGCGGCCAGATCACCACCGTCTACGTACTCATAAACAAGAAACGGTGAGCTAGCGGAATAAGCGGTGCCAATGAGGCGGACCAAGTGTTGTGGGTCGGGATGGTCTTTAAGCTGGTCGTAGACTTTTATCTCCGTCTTCAGACTCGCTAGCAGCGCCTGATCGAGGCAGAACTTAAGCGCCACTGCGGGTTGTGAGCGCTGGATGACGTGATACGCTTTCCACACTTCAGCAAACCCGCCCTGTCCCAACAGGATCTCGAGTCGATAGTCATAGCCGGGCACTTGATCGCCGGGTTGAAAACGCGGCGGCCGCAACGGCATGAAGCGCAGCAAGTCAGTATGTGTGCGCGGAAGCTGGGATAGCAGCGTGATTGGTTTGCCGCCGTCATTTGGACGGCTGATGGCATGTCGAGACGTCATTGGTATCGCGGAGAAATAGTTGATCAATTCGGCCTTTGTCTGTTGGCTGAACGCGTAGCGATCGACCTCCGTCTCCGCGATCGCCCTGGATCGATCAGGACGAATCTGTGTCATCGCATTGATCATCCGCTGCCGTTGTTGCTGTGACTTCATTTGCTGGAGACAGTCCCACGCGGCCTTGGCGCAAGCGAGGGCGCCACGCTCGAGCAAATACGCTGCGATTGCGCTGCCCGGCATCACAAAACTTGCGGCATCCCGGGTGGCCGCCCTTATCAGATCTCCTAAGAACTGTTCGCCGACGGCGGTATCTATCGCCATCCTGTCATCCTTCTATGACGCTGCTGGGTTTCAATTAGGTGGCGACAACAACAGTCACCGTCCGGCGCTTTCCTCCGTCGACGCACGCTACTTTTTGGTAAATAGCCAATAGGCGCCGATCAGGCACGGCGCGGCTAGCACAAAGGCGCTAGGATCACCTCCCATCAGGCCCGCCAACAAAAAAATGAGACCGAAGGTCGATAGGACCGCAGCACCGATAAAACTTCCAAAGCGCTTTGTCGGTACTTGGGGCGACTTGTTAGCCGGTTCCTGTACTGCTCGCATCTCGACACCGCATTGCCGACAAAACCGAGCTTTATCGGGATTTTCCGCAGCGCACTTAGGACAGAACATGTGCTTCACTCCGCTCAATATATTGGCTTGAACATTTTGGAATACGCCAGCCTAATAATGTGTTCGAGATCAAAAACCTCACAGCGAAGAGCGTCGGCCGACATTACCAGACCTTGACGTAGTAGGCGCCCTGTTCGGGGTAAACCTGAGCGTTGAAACCGCGGTTTCGAAAGTCGTTCGCGACATCGTTTGCGCGGCGGATGGTGGCGTACGGGCCATAGAGACCCGTCTGAGCTTGAGCCAACTCCACGGCATGGGAGCGATCCCGTAACTCGCCCACCTCGGCCCGCGCGGGGACGGCTGTCAACGCGGCCGCCGAAACGTCGCCGATACTTAAAAACAAGAAAGACCAGGCAGCAACAAAAAGAAAACGAAGCTTAAACATAACAATCTCCTTTTAATGAAATAACCCGACCAACTAAATTGGTACACCGATAACTAACAATGGGCCGCGGTAGGTTGGGGTGAATGAAGTGAACCCCAACCACGCGTAATCGTTTGGATGCGCAACGCTTATCTCAGCCCATCACCTTAAAGCAGCCCCACTAGGGACTACTTTGTACAACGAACGAAGAATGTGCGCGTATTTCTAACCCGCCACAATATGCCAAAAGGATTAAGTCAAAAGTAGTAGCGCGAGCGAACTACGTGGCTTCACCGATTCCTGAACCAATGACTTGGCCCAAGATGAGAAACTTTGAGGTGACGCCGCTATGCGTTCCGTTGCAATCAAATCTGGCGTGCGCCGCACAGCTTTCGGCGAACATTGGACGAACGCGCCGTAAACGCGGCTGGAGGAGACGGCGCACGGCCATTCCTCCAACCTTTGTCGCACTCGCTTACGGGCAACTGTTGATCGTTTCTCCATTAATGCAGACGTCGATTCCTGCGCCGCCCTGGATCGTGTCTACGCCGGGTCCAGCGTCTACTCGATCATTACCAGTTCCGGCGTTGATCACGTCACTGCCGGCACCGCTTGAGATAGCATCATTGCCGCCGCCGCCGTTTATGGTGTCGTCACCGTTTCCGCTAGTCAGGGTGTCATCGCCGGTGCCACCGTTTACTTGATTGTTGCCATCTCCCGCATCGATGTTGTCGTTGCCGGCGCCGCCGTTGATGGCGTCGTTGCCGGCGCCCGCGCAGATGAGATCGTTGCCCGCACTGCCGTTGATGATGTCGTTGCCGCCCATGCCGACAATGACGTCGTCTCCCGCTGTACCGTTGAGTGCGTCGTTGCCGCTGGTGCCGACAATGGTTGCAGCAACGCCAAGGCAGCTAGGGCCCGTCGGTGGTGCGATCTGCAGGGCGGTGGGGTAGTCGATTTCGGCAACCCGCTCACTGAATGCGTGCTCGCCGTCCTCAAAATCGCCCGCATTTTGGAAATCGTATTTGATGTTGGTCCAATCGTCAAAGCCGGCCAGCGCTTCCAAGCCACCCTGTGCGTTGGTATTTACGGCGACGCTAGCATCTAGGGTGCTGTTGTTGCAGTTCCAATCGATGGCCGCATTGCCCACACCGGTTCGCAGAGTGTTGTTGGGACAAAAATGCCTGGTGTTGTCCGTTCCGTCTCCAATACCGGCTGGTTCGTTCAAGTTTCCTTCGTTGAGATTAGGCAATGCCGTACGTGAGTAATCAACTCGGTTGGAAGGCGATATCCCGATCATTTGGAAGTGATAGCTCATGATGCTCAAGTAATTGGGCTTGAAGTTAATGTTGTCACTTCCGCCATGACGCAAGTTTAGATTATGTCCGAACTCGTGCATAAGTGTACCCGCCTGCTGCTGCACGGTTCCGACGTCTGCGTCGGCAAGTCCATCACCATCTAGGTCACCCTGCCCAACATTCCAGCCGCCAAGGGCCACCTGAAAATCGTTGCCGGGTAACTCCCCGCAGCCGGAACTAGTTGTGGTCAACAACTGTTGATGTGTGAATAGCGAGTAACGATAGGCAAATCGCCGCGGATTGTTTGGTCCAAAGTTAGCAGCGTTATTCTTTACAGCGTCAAAGCTGCCGATGCCGGGACCGCCGCCGAAGCACAGCCCATTGATGTTCAGCGCATTTTGGTGCGCTACCGAATTGCTGATGTCGATGTGCAGATTGATCCCGTTGACTCCATCGGGATTCGGCACCGGCGCGTCGGCAAACGCCTGGACGGCCGCCGCGATCGCCGCCGCCTTCGGTCGATGACTGTGCGTATCACCGGCTGCGCAATCCCCTCCCGCCAGTGCGCAGTCCATGAAATCGATTTCGAGGAAGATGTCTTTGTGCTGTGAGTTGGCGCCGAGCGCGGGGAGGTTGAGATCGATCGTGCCGTTGCCATCGGTGTCGACGCCGAATTGTTCCCAATCGTCCCACAGGCCGTCACCGTCGCTATCTAGTTCGACGCGCACCACCGCGATGAGATCGTTGAAATCGTTGTCGCCACCGCCCGGGAGATCTTCCCAGGACAACTGGAATATCCGGTTGGGGAACTCCGCGGAGCGAATCGGCGTGATTCGCACATGGTCAAAGCCATCGGAGTTCGACGCCATGTTGCTCGACCACACGTGCTCACAGGTAGCCGGATTTGCATCGGTTTGGGCGCATAGGTTGAACTGTAGCAGTGAGCCAGCCGGGAATGCTTGTATTCCAGCCGTGCCCGGATCGGCGTCGAGTTCGACGCGGCAACCGTGCTGTGAGGCCTTCTCACTCATGAGCTTTAAGCCTGTAAACGCTGTGGCGTCCACTTTGCAACCGGTGAGCGCGATTGCGGCGCCGGGCGACACTAACGCGAGCGAATCGCTGAAAGCCGCATCGGATGAAATCAACTCGACAGACACTTTGCCGCCGATGGGCAGGCTCAAATTCGCGCCCCAAGCTTGAAAGCTGGCCGTTAGTAAAAAGAGGATGGTCGCAAGAATCTTTTCGGTAGTCATCTCGTTCTCCAATTCAGTTAGCTTCGTGGTCAATCGCGAGCGAAACACTGGTCGTGCAGCACAAGTTTAGAGTGGTAAATTGGGGTGAATGAGGAACCCAACAATGTGTAATCATTTGGATGCGCAACGCATATCGCAGGCCATCGTTTTATAGCAGCCCCTCTGGGAGCTGCTTTGTACAACGAGTAGCGAATGTGCGCGTATTTCTAACGCTCTACAATATGCCAAAAGGATTAAGCCAAAAGTAGTAGAGCGAGCAAACTATGTGGCTTGACTGATTTCTGGAAATAACTTTGCTACGTTGGGAGATTTTGAGATGACGTCGCAATGCTTTTCGGACATCGCGTCGTGTAGCATTTTGGAACGCGATAATTCGTACTGAGAGGCATCGCCAGCAGCCGCACCCAGTATGCCTCTCAGGCCAGATATCTTGAAGACTAGCTCTGTGCTTGGCTTGCAGCCTGGATCAATTTCCACGCGCGCTCGACATGGCGTGCTTCCGTTTGCGTCTGACCCACGCAAAGGCGCAAGGTAAATTTTCCATTTAACGCTGTATGAGTAAGGTACATTTCGCCGGATTCATTGAGTCGCTCGAGTATCCGGCGGTTGATCTCATCGCCATCGCGGTGGCGGAAGCACACTAGATTCAGCGGCGCGGGCGCCGCTAATTCGAAAGTTGACGACTCGCTCACCCAGCGTGCGAATTGTTGGGCGATGTTCACGTGTTCTCGAATGTGGTGTTGCAATCCTTCGACGCCGTAATGGCGAATTACAAACCACAATTTCAACGCGCGAAAGCGGCGGCCCAGGGGGACATGCCAATCGCGATAATCGATCACGGCTCCTGATTCGGTCGCTTGATTACGTAAAAATTCCGGCAGGATGCTAAGGGTCTTGATCAGTACCGCACGGTCGGCGACATAAAAGCAATCGCAATCGAAATTAGTAAACATCCATTTGTGCGGATTGAAGCAATAACTGTCGGCGAGTTCCACGCCATCTTGGATATAACGAAATTCCGGACACAGCGCGGCGGTGCCCGCCATGGCGCCATCGACGTGGAACCAAATATTTTCTGCGTGGCAGATCTCGCCGATAGCCCGCAGCGGATCTAGGCCGTTAGATGACGTGGTGCCCACGGTCGCGGAAACAAAGCATGGGACTAACCCTTCTGCTTTGTCTTTTCGGATTTGCGCGAGCAGTAAATCAGCCCGCAACGCAAAATTTTCATCGACATCGATCAGCCGTAAATTCTTACGGCCGAGCCCGGCGATCTTGACCGCTTTTTCGACGGAGGAATGGGCTTGGTTGGAGGTGTACGCCACCAGCTTGCCATTACCGCCTTGTTCATTAACGGCGAAATCCGTCGCTCGCTCGCGCGCTGCGAGCACCGCGCACAGCGCCGCGCTCGATGCAGTATCTTGAATCACACCGCCGCCGTTGCCGCTCGATTTGAACTTGGACGGTAACTCCAGCATGTCCACGAGCCAATCGAGCACATGGGTTTCCAGTTCCGTGCAAGCTGGACTTGTCGCCCACAACATCCCTTGCACGCCCAGCCCTGCCGACAGCATTTCGCCCAAGATCGACGGCGCCGAGGTATTGGCTGGAAAGTAAGCAAAGAAATTCGGCGACTGCCAGTGGGTGATGCCGGGCATGATCAATCGATCGATGTCGGATAGCATGGCGCGGAACGATTCGCCTTGCTGCGGAGCGTGCGCCGGGAGCGACGCGCGAATTTCGCCGGGTTTGACCTGCGATAACACCGGCAGCGACTCGACCCGCTCGTAATAATCCGCAATCCAGTCGACGACTTCTTTACCGTGGCGGCGGAATTCCTCGGCGGTCATGTGAAACGATGGGGGATTGGCCATGGTTGTGAGCCTGTCGTAATTCGTTCGCTAGAAAAAATAATTGAATCCGGCTTTGAACTGATATTTCTGCACAAAGTCATGGGCAAAATCATTGAGGGGGCCACCGACCACACCGAACACAGCCCATTGCTTGCGTTCGCCAAATAATCGGCCGAGCGATGTAGTCGCGACCACGGACCACTGGTTATCGTGTTCGAAATCGAGTACCGCTTTAACCTCGGAGATCGAATACCAATCGCCGGGAAAATTCAGGATCATGAACGGGCGAAGATTCAACATACGCGTGCGATCCACACCCGCGTCGCGTTGCACATCAAATTGATACTGCACTAGACCGATGAGCTGGAACGCTTTGCTATGGCGATAGGTCAGCGCATAGGACGGCAACAACGTCGTACTCCCCTGCCCTAACGTCAGCTCGCTGGCGGTGTTGAAATAGGTTTCGAGAGCGTAAGAATGAATGAGTTTCCCCTGGGTGGCGAAGGGATGGATCAAAAACATGCGGATATCACCCAGCCCATGTTCGGACTTGGCAAGGGGTACAGCACGATAGTCGGCGTAAGGCACTTCGACGGTCAACCCATAGTCACGTTTGGCGCCAAAAGAATAAGTCACATTAAGCAATAAACGGTTACGGCTATCGCCTTGCGGCAAGGCGGTGTATTCATCCAATATCGTTACGCGGCGGCGTATAACGGTCGGACCCTGCGCTGTATCCGGTTTCGCTGTTGCCTGCGGCGGACTTGGAACGGGCGGATCCGGTTCAGCGCCGTGGGCAAACGCTACGTAACTCAGAGACGAAAATACCAGCCAGGATAACGCTCGGTGCACCGGCGTAGATTGCATTGTTATCATTATTGCGCATTAAAAAAATTATCATCGTAATCGGACGGCGAGTGATTTACTTCGCCGGGGCGCCCGACAAGGTCAAAAGAAATCGTATTTGAACTTCGTTCGCAACCGTCTCCAAATCGTCCCACACGCCATCGCCGACTTTGAAATCCAAGCGCTTGATTTCGATCGTACCGTCGGCGGTAGTCATACCACCCGCTTCCTTTATGCTAAACGGTACGACCACATCTTTCGTCGTGCCTTTGATGGTTAGTTTACCGCGCATTTCGAACTTACCGCCCGCGCCGCTCTTTACGCTAGAGGAGACGAACTTTGCTTGTGGGAATTTCGCCGTATCGAACCACGCCGGACGAATCACCTCGGTGTTCGCCTCCGCGCTGCCGAGATCGATGCTGGCAAGATCGATCGTGATCTCTGCCCGACTCGCTTCAGGCTTTTTCGGATCGAGATTTACCTTCGCGCTGAACTTACCGAACTTGCCATCCTGTGCGACGCCCATCTGTTTGCCGGAAAATTTAATTTCACTTTTAGCCGGCACCAGTTGTTGTTCTGCGAAAACGGGCGCCGCGCCGAGCAACACCATCACGCCACCACACAATACCTTCTTTAACATATCTATCCCTATTTTTTCGATAAAAACGGCAGCATGCGCGTCATTACTTCGTCGCGGTCCACCAGATGGTGTTTCCAAGCGGCGGCGATATGCAGCAACACGAATGCGGCCAATGTGTAATTCAAATAAATATGAACAAACTTAAGCGTCTCGGACAAGGCCTTATCCGCTTGAACGAGATCGGGCAACGGGATGAGACCCAGATAAACGACCGACTTCCCGGCGGCCGAACTATACAGCCAGCCGGAGAACGGAATCACGAACATTAAGACATAGAGCAAGACGTGACTTAAGTGGGCCGCCTTCGCTTGCCACGCCGGCATGCTGCCGGGCAGCGGCGGCGCGGCGTGCCCGAGCCGCCATAACAAACGTAAACAAACGACCAGGAATATCGTCACACCCACCCATTTGTGCCAGGAAAAAAACTTCAGCTTCTGCGGCGATAACTGCATCTCGACCATGGTTAAACCCAAGCCGAAATTAGCGATGATCATCAGCGCGACCAACCAATGCAGTCCGATGGCAATACCGGTGTACTTAACGGGCGAAGAAAAATTCATGTAACTCGCAAAATTAAAGAATCCACAAACGCGAATTATCGCCTTAAGTTCTGGATGGCGACAAGAAGAGATTAGCTGGAATTGAACGCTGACACCGCGCCAGGAGCCACATCCCGCTTGCCTCCCAGCAATGCCATGCCTGAGAGGCAATATCCATGCGGCTCCCAGGCATGGTAGGGTGCGCAACGCGCACGCGGATTCCCTTGTTCAGCGCAGCGCAAGAGCGCACGTGCGCATTGCGCACCCTACCCTCGCTTGCTTGATTTTATGGGATCAGGAGTAAGGAGCCGCGCGTCGCGCGAGATTCGAGGTCGCGATGCGCTTCCCTTGCCGCAGACAACGGGTAGCGCGCGCCGATGTGCGGCCGCGCGGCGCCCGATTGAATCGCATTCCACAGGCGATCGGCCATTTGTGCGAGGCGCATCGGATCGCTGGTGTAATGCAACACGGCGGGTGCGGAAAACGTTGCGCTCTTAGCGAGCAATAGGTGTGGATCGACGGCGGCAATTCCGCCGCTGGCCTGGCCCACACTGACCCAGTGGCCGAACATCGCCAGCGCCGCGATGTTTTCACTCATCGCTTGCTGACCCAAACCGTCGATGATCAAATCCGCACCGTGACCACCGCTGGCTTGCATGACGGTGTCGGCGAACTACATAGTCGCGCGTGACGACGACGTGATGGCAACCGTGATCGCGGGCGAGCCGCGCTTTTTCTTCCGACGATACGGTGCCGATAACCGTCGCGCCGAGGGAGCGCGCCCAGCTCGCAACGATCACGCCGAGTCCTCCCGCGGCAGCGTGCACCAACACTACTTCGCTGGGCTTCAGCATATGGATGCGGTGCAATAAATATTCGGCGGTAAGCCCTTTGAGAAATGCGGCCGCCGCCGTTTCATCGTCGACATTGGCCGGCAAGGGTACGACTTGATCCGCCGACACCGTGCGCAAATCGCAGTAGCTGCCAGTGGGTAACCCAAGATAGGCAACGCGATCGCCGGACATGACATGGGTTACACCATCGCCGGCATCGACCACCACGCCGGCTGCTTCGACACCAAGCGCTTCACCGGGCTGCGCGAGGGGCACCAAGCCGCGGCGTATGTAAACATCCAGATAATTAATGCCGATTGCGCTGTGGCGAATCCGCACTTCACCTGCTTGCGGCGCCCTTACCTCCAGCTCGCGAGCGACTAATACTTCGGGTCCACCGGCACGATCGAACACCATTGCTCGGCTGCGCGCCGCCGCACGATTCGCGATCCGCGGCATGGCTGTTGTCCTGCGCTCGGCAAACATTTTTGCGACACCGGCAAATCCCGCTTCATAGACACCGTTGCCCACCATCTCGGCAAGTTCTTGCTCGCGGCCACGGGGCGTGCGGAACGTCGATTGCCAATGCCAGAAGGTGCCGTCGCCATCGGTGACCGGTTTGAGTTGCACGGTGGCGACGTAGCGTTCCAGAGGAATATCGGCGTCGAGGATGCAATAGGTAAGACGATAATCGCGGTCGGATAATGACAGCAACTGTTCGCGAATTCGCGCGCCATCTCTGCAAGCGAAAGCGCCGCACGCAACCGACGCGATCGGAGGGCTCGTCACCTTCGATCGCCGACTCCGCGACCACGGGGTGCCACACCGTGTGGCTATTGAAATCCCGCAGCACCGACCAGACGCGATCGATGGGGGCGTTGATAACGGTTGAGCGAGTGACGCGGATCATGAATTAACCATTGTCATCGCGAAAAAGGTAGGGTGGATCAAGCGCAGCGGATCCAGCTTGCGCCGATTGGTGGATCCGCTGCGCTTGATCCACCCTACAAGGCTCGCAATGACCACTTGTTTATTTACGCGCAAAGCGCTGCTTCAGCGCGTTGAAGCCCGCTTGAAAGACACTTTGGCCGATGTTCTCCGCCAACTCGCGCTCCTGCGCCTCGTCGCAATCGAACTCCGCGCTCCACTCGGCAAAGGCTCGATTGCCGTCAGTGATCGGTGTCAATTTCAGCGTTGCGATGTAGTTTGCCAACGGCATCGGCGATTCAAGTATCGAATAGGTGCATTGATAATCGAAGTCCGAAAGAGTCAGCAATTGTTCGCGTATGCGTCCGCCATCGCGTAGCCGTATCTCGCGTATGCAACCGACTTTATCGGAAGCTTGACTATTTTCGATGCGAGAATCGACGATCAGCGGATGCCAGCGCGACAGCGCGTTGAAATCACGCACGACATCCCAAACCGATTCTGCCGCCGCATCGATCACGCTGGAGGTGTAAACGCGAACCACGGATTAGTTTTCCTCCGCCGTTGCCGTTGGCAGGCTCGCGCTAACCGACTGTGCAATCTTACCGATCTCGCCGCCTTCGATGCCGATTTCGCGCAGCAGTTGATCCACCAGCGGCGCCTGCGCACGGAAGCGCAACGCGGAATTGACCAAGCTGTCGGCTAAACCTGCCCCACCCGAGTCCGACCCCATCTGGCCGCCGCCACCCAGCCCGTTGACTTGCAAAATCTTGATGCCTTCGATTTTTTCCATCGGTTTGACGGACTCGCGGATGATACCTTCCAGCTTGTCGATCAAGCGCATTCGCATAACGGACAGTCGCGCTTCGGGGGTCAGGACGTTCTGCGCCTGGTTCATGAGACGCGCACCTTCGGCTTCGACTTCATGACGAATCTTGGCGGCGAGGGACCGAATTTTATCGCCGTCAGCCCATGCTTCCGCTTCGGCACGCACCGCGAATGCCACGGTCGGCGGCGGCCAACTTCTCGGCTTCCGCAGCGACGCGTATGCGCAGCGCGTCGCGCTCGGCGTCTTGCGAAGCGCTGATGAGTTCGATTTGTTTCTTGCGATTTGCCATTTCCGTTTCGCGCGCGGTAAACACGCGCTCCTCTTCGGTCACGGCTTTCGCTCGCGCTTGATCCGCCAGGGCTTGCGCTTCAGACTGGGCTTTGGATTGCTGGGCGATCGCAATAGCGCGATCTTGTTCCGCCAATTCTATCGTGGTGCGGCGTTCGATTTCCGCCCGTTGCAGTTCGCGCTCGCGCGCGATGCGCTCCGATTCCACCGCCTTTTCCGACACGATGCGGGAGCGGTCGACCGTCTCGCGAGCCGAGATTTCCGCGCGTTCCGCCTCTTGTTGTTGCAGCGACCGTTCGCGCGCGAGTTGTGAACGCTGCGTCGCGCGGGCGATCTCCAATTCGCGTTCTTGCTCCAACCGCGCGCTTTCGGCTTCGCGGTCGATATTCAAACTGATTTTCTCAGCTTCCAGATTCTTGTTGCGAATCTGAATCAGCGTATCCTGCTCGATGTCGTTGCGCTTCTTCTTACGGCTCTCGATGGTTTCCGTTAAACGCGTCAAACCTTCGGCATCGAAGGCATTGCTTGGATTGAAATACTCCATGGCGGTTTGATCGAGTTGCGTCAGCGACGCGGATTCCAATTCCAAGCCATTCTTGAGCAAATCCTCCGCGACGGTATTGCGCACACGGCGGATGTACTCGCCACGCTTTTCGTGTAAATCCTCCATGGTCATTTCCGCTGCGGCCGTACGCAAGGCATCGACAAATTTACCTTCGGTCAATTCTTTTAGCGCCTCGGGCTGCATGGTGCGCAGACCCAGAGTTTGTGCGGCATTGGCGATGGCTTGGGTACTCTCTTGCACGCGCACATAAAACTCCGCGATCACATCCACCCGCATGCGATCCTTGGTGATCAACGCTTTATCGCGGCCACGAGACACTTCTAGCCGCAGAGTATTCATGTTGACCGGAATGACGTCGTGCACGATGGGCAATACGAAAGCGCCGCCGTTGAGAACGACTTTTTGTCCACCCAATCCGGTGCGCACAAACGCCCGTTCTTTTGACGAACGTAGATAAAGCCAGTGCAACAGCCAGACCAGGATAGCCACGACGATCGCGACTGCGATCAGTCCGACTAGGAAAGAACCAAATTGCGCGCCAGTCATAAGTCCTCCATTACCTTTATCGAGTAATTTGCTTAAATTTTCGTGTCTGCTCGGTAAGCGCGAGTTCCGTCGGCAAGCGTTCCATGCTGGACGCGCCATAAAAACCGTGAACTGCCGGGCAATTCTTCAGAATATAGGTCGCATCGGCCGGCATCGATATCGGTCCGCCGTGGCACAGGACGATGACGTCGGGATTCACCGATTTCGCTGCGTGCGCCCATGCATTGATTATGGGTACGCAGTCTTTCAAGGTCAGCGCGGTCTCGGCGCCGATTGCACCACCGGTCGTCAATCCCATGTGGCAGACGACCAGGTCGGCGCCGGCGCTGGTCATGGCACGCGCATCGTCTTCGCAAAACACATAGGGGGTCGTGAGCATATCGAATTCATGGGCGCGTCGGATCATCTCAACTTCCAAGCGCGTATCCCATGCCGGTCTCTTCCAAATTCTTGCGGAAAGTGCCATCGATCAGCCCGACGGTGGGAAAGTTCTGTATGCCGGAAAATCCGAGGTCACCTAATTGGCGCAGCAAATGATCGGTGATCATGAACGGGTCGGTTCCATTCACACCAGCGAGCACCGGCGTATTCTTTACCACCGGCAATACCTCCCGCGCCATTTCGATTACGATGTCGTTGGCATTGCCGTAGGCCAGCAAGCCCGCCAGCGATCCGCGCCCGGCCATGCGGTAACGGCCTGAATTGTAAATAACGATGAGATCGATGCCGCCGTCTTCCTCGCATTTTGCCGACAACCCTGTCCCGGCGCCGCCGCCGACGATGGGTTCGCCTCGGCTGATCATGCCGCGAAATTTTTCGAGTATTTGCTTACGCGCGATACGTGGCATGGGTTTTTATCTCGAGGCAATTGCCGTCATTGGCTGTGGCATGATTTCTACGAACTGCTTGACCAGGAGCGCAGCGAATTCGGGATCGTTAATGTTATGCGGCGAGCGGATCAAACGGCGATTCGAGCCGGGACGAAAATTACCCTCGATTGCCGTGAACAGCGCCCTATCCGCGGCCGGATCCCAAAAAGGTTTGCCCGGCGCGTCGATCAACGACACACCGCCTTCGGGAATCAAAAATCGTACTGGGCCTTCCATGCGGTTAAGCTTGGCGGCGATCCAAGCACCCATGGCAGCGTTTTCCTCCGGTGTGGTGCGCATCAGCGTGACGTTTTGATTGTGCACGTAGAGATTGCGCGTGCGAAACTTTTCCGGCACCGTATCCTTGGCGTGAAAATTCACCATGTCCAACGCGCCGCAGGAGCCCACATAAGGAATCTTCACTTGAATGATGGATTCGAACCGTTCCGGACCGGCAGAAAAAACTCCGCCGACGAATTCATCGGCAACTTCCGTGGTCGTGATGTCGATCACGCCCGAGAGCAAGCCCGACGCGACTAATTTTTCCATCGATTGTCCACCGGTGCCCGTGGCATGAAACGTCAGGCAATCGTAGCGATCCTCCAATTGCTTGGCCACCGCTTGCACGCACGGCGTTGTCACACCAAACATGGTCAAGCCGATGGCGGGCTTGGTCGATCCCGAACCCTCGTCGCGACGCCGATGGGCGAGCATGCCCGCCAGTGCGTACGCTGCGTTCGATAGCACTTTCTCGGAAATGCGATTGATGCCCGATACGTCCGTCACGGCGTACATCATGCAGATGTCGGCGGGGCCAACGTAAGCTTTTACATCGCCGGACGCAACGGTGGAAACCATCACCTTGGGTGTGCCGATCGGCAAACGCCGCATCGCTTGGGTAGCCAGGGTCGTGCCGCCGGAGCCCCCGGCGGAAATCAAACCGCCGACATCGCGCCGCGTCGCGATGAAACGTTCGAAGGCGATGGCCATGGCGCCGACGGCGGAACCGCGGTCGTCGGTGAATACTGCGCTTGCGCCTTTGGGATGATGGCGTGCGACTTCCGCGGGGCTCACGTTTGCAGACGACGGTTTGCCGGACGTGGATAGATCGACCGTGATCGTGCGTATGCCGGCGCGGTCCAGGCAGTTACGTATGAACAGCAACTCGCGGCCCTTGGTATCGAAAGTGCCGGCGACATAAGCAGCGTTGCGGGCGGTGGTCGCAATGGGTAACACCACCGCCGATGCTTGTTCCGCTTGTTCGTCAGTTGTTGCAAGCACCACAGATTCCTCAGGGAACATCGGATTATCATTTGCGACTGCACCAGGCTGAGCGACGGGATTGCCGGTGTTCCATTGGGTAAAACCGCTCCTTGCGCGCGAACGTGCAGCCGATCGTTCAACGCTTTCGATTTCAATCGGTGTGGGCGCTTGGACCGATGGAACGTCGCTATCGGCGGCACGGCGTATGGTGAGTACTCGGACCGACTCGTCCCGCCATTCGGCAGGCGTTTCGCTAACCGTCTCTTCCTCCTCGTCGGCGCTGGCTCGAACACCGAGCAGGCGCTGCTGCAAGGCGGTATCCCTGGCCAATTCAGCAGCGGGCATGGTGCGCGCGATGCGGCCATTGACCATGATGGCGATACTGTCGGCGACATCTACCGCAACACCTAGGTTTTGTTCCACTAGCAGCACAGAGACAGCACCTTCATGGGCGAGGCGCGCGAGCATGGCTGCGACTTGCTCGACGATCACCGGCGCCAGTCCTTCTGTCGGCTCATCCATCACCAGCAGTTTTGGATTGAGTAACAGGGCACGACCGATGGCAAGCATTTGCTGCTCACCGCCGGAGAGTTGTGCGCCACCGTTGCGGCGTCGCTCCGCTAATCGCGGGAACAATTCGTATACCCGCTTGATGGTCCATTCACCGCTGCGCGCACTTTTCGACGCCAAGCGGAAATGCTCATCGACGGTCAGCGATGGCCACACCCGCCGTCCCTGCGGAACGTAGCCGATGCCCCTATCGGCGATGCGGTCCGGGGAAAGCTTATGTAGCTCCTCGCCGGCAAGCTTAACGCTGCCTGTAGCCGGCACCAACCCGGTGATGGCATTGCACAGCGTGGTCTTGCCCATGCCGTTGCGGCCCACCACGGCCAGCACGCCGCTGTCCAAACGCAAGCTGACGCTTTGCAACGCGTGGGCACGGCCGTAGTAGACGTCTAGGCCATTGATCTCCAATATCGGTGCGTTGGATGCGGTGGCCATCAGTGGGTGCGCGCGTGGGAACCGAGATAAATGGCTTGCACGTCGGCGTCGTTCTCGATCTCGCTCGGCGTGCCGTGCTTGAGCACTCTCCCGTCATGCATAATCGTGACGCGTTCGACGACCCGCAATGCGATTTCGAGATCGTGCTCGATCAGTACAAAACCCATGTGCTCGGGAAATGCGTTCAACAATTGGACCAGTTCGCGCCGCTCGGCGGGCGACAGTCCAGCGGCCGGCTCGTCGAACAGAATCATGCGCGGCGCGCCGGCCAATGCCATGCCGATTTCCAATTGACGCTGCTGGCCGTGGGACAGGGACGAAACCAATTCGTCCGCGATGTGCGACAGGCGCACGCGATCGAGTAAATCGTTGGTGGCCACGCGCGAGGGGTGATGGGCACGCGGCCGCCACATACTGAAGCGCCCGCGCGTCGCGCCGCGGGCGGCAAGAAATAAGTTATCGCGCACCGTTAGTTCGCGAAACAGCAGTGAAGATTGATAGGTTCGGCGCAGTCCGCGACGGATGCGCTCATGGGGCGGAAGTTCGGTTACGTCCTCGCCAAAAAACAACACCCGGCCCGAGGTGGGCGGAAAATCACCGGTGACCGCGTTGAACAAGGTGGTCTTGCCCGCGCCGTTCGCGCCTAATACGGCGCGCCGCTCACCCGCCGCGACCGAGAACGACACATCTTGGATGGCCGCAAGCGCACCGAAGGTTCGGGTGACGCGCTCGAGAGTGAGCGCATCGCTGGAGGCGATCGGCGTGTTGGGAGTTAGACTTGGCTTGCTGGTTGCCATTTCAATGCTTGCTGTGGAACATGACTGATAATTTTGTTTTCACGATTTGCTGCGCTGTTCGATATTTGCAACTGGCGACCCTCATCCCCACCCTTCTCCCGCAGGGAGAAGGGACTAAAATCCCCTCTCCCTGCAGGAGAGGGGTAGGGGTGAGGGCCGGCTGCAATTCAAACCCTAAGGACAATTAGGCACGTCACGGGAACCCAGGCCCATCTTGTCAAAATCCGCTTTTGGTAGACCCAAGGTCTGGGTAATATTCGGCACGGATTTCACCACTTTGTTGTACAGCACGCCATCGGCGCCTTTAGCAACTTCGGTGATGTAAGTCGTACCGACACCATTGCGGTTCTCGTCGATCTTCACGTCGCCGGCGGGGCCTTTGAAGTTAGTTTTTTGCAAGGCGTCGCGATACTTCTTCTGGTTGCCGGACAGGTCGCCCTTCACGGCATCCAAACCCTCCAACGCGGCGCGGGTGTTGATGTAGTAGAGGTACGCGAATAGCGACGGGCTGGGGAAGCCGTCTTTGAAGTTCGCTTTGTAATCGGCGACGAATTTCTTCCACTCGGCCGTATCCAGCGAATCCGCCATCGGTCCTGCCGCCGGCGTACCGAGCACGCCGTCACGACGTTTGCCTTTGTAGTTCAACACGGTTTGATCGACCGTGATCGAGCCGCCGACAATGGGCTTGTCGCCACCGGCCTGCTCGTATTGCGATAAGAAGTTGACCGAATCAGAGCCACCCAGTACGACCAGGATCGCGTCGATGTCATCGGGGATCTTGGAGACGATGGAGGAGTAATCTTTGGTGCCCAAGGGTACCCAAGATTTTTGTACGATGCGTCCGCCCTTGGCGCAATAGCTCGCCATGAAGCCCTGCACTTGCGAATACGGGAAGCCGTAGTCCTCGGCGATCAACGCCATTTTCTTGTAGCCCTTGGAGAGCGCGTGCTCGCCCAGGCCCACCATCCATTGCGCGCCTTCCGTATTGAAGCGATAGAAGTTCGTCGATGGGTCGCTCAGGGTCGTGGCTTGTGCGCCGGACGAGCCATTTATAAAGGTGATATTCGGCTGGGATTTGGAGTAATTCTTCACCGCAATGCCTTCATCACCAGACAATGGGCCGATCATAATCTGCACTTTGTCCTGCTCGACCAATTTACGCGTGGCGTTAACCGCTTTGTCCGGCGTGGCGTCGGACGAGCCTTTAATGAACTCGATCTTTTTGCCGCCGGCCATGCCATTCTTTTGTTTCAAAGCCAGTTCGGCGCCACGCATACCGTCTTGGCCACCCGCGGCGAATGGGCCTTCCAAGGTCGCCAACAGGCCGATCTTAAGCGTTTCTTGTGCTTGTACCGTACCCGCAAATGCAGCCACCACGGCGACGCTTAACACGCTGCGCAGCAAGTGTCTTTTCATTTTTTCCACAATCTACTCCTCCTAACAAGTTACGGCTGACGCCGCGGTTTATATCGCCTCTGCAGAAGTCGGTTGACTTGCTACTTGGGCGCCCTAAGTCGCGCCTGGGCGCCGCCGGTGATAGAACGCAATCGCGACCACCACCCAAGCAACCCATCGGACGAAAACAACACGATAATCAAGAACACCATACCGATGACTAAATTAAACCGCTCGCGCACGAACGAATCGATGGCGAACGTCTGAAGCAAAACAAACACCAGCGCGCCGATGAATGGGCCGATGGGATGGCGCATGCCGCCGAGCACGGCGATGACCAAAATATTGATCAGCGCGCCCGTGCCGACCACGCCGGGGGTAACGAGTTTGTTGTACCAAAGCAGCAGCACGCCGCCGAGGGCAGCAATCACGCCGGCCACCGCGTACGCGGCCACGCGATGGGCAGTGCTGTTGAACCCGAGCGCGTTCATACGGCGCGCGTTATCTCTCACCCCTTGGAGCGCAATTCCGAACGGCGCACGTAATAAATACTTGATGAAGAGATAACTTGCCACGGCCCAGAACAACGCAAGAAAATAGTACGGGGTCGGCTGGCCAAAATCGATCCCAAACACCACCGGCGGGATCACTTTGTGAAAGCCTTGGAAGCCGTTGAAGACCGAGTAATTCTGTAAAACCAAATAGAAAAATGCAACGCCGATGGCTAACGTGATCATGATGGTGTAAATACCTTCAGTACGCACCGCCAGCCACCCGACAAATACGGCGAAAACTGTGGCAATAACGATCGCCAACAACACGGCGATCCACCACGGCCAGCCCATGCTGATGGGCGAGGCGCTGGTACCCAGAATCGCCACCATGTAGCCAGCGAGGCCGGCGATGGTCATCTGCGCGAGGGATACCATGCCGCCGGAACCGGCCAGAAAGGTCAGCGATAGCGCGATCGTGCCTAACGCCAATGCTTGACCGGCAATCTGAAAAGTAAAAAATGGAGTCGCCAGAAATGGATACGCCAGCAAAGCGAATAGCACGATTACGTGGCGTGGCGCGATGGGGTTACGCCACGGTTCTCTAGGGATGGAAACAGGCGATTGGATTCCCGGATATGTAGAACCCGACCCTAAGGTCCGCACCGCCGCAGGCTGCGCTGTTTGCGCGCTCGAATTCATCGCGCGACGCCATTGCGCAGCGCTCATCGTCCTGTCCTTCCCAAGAAACCCTGGGGCCTAAACGCGAGCACCAGCACCATGATCACGAAGGTAAAGACAATGCCGTAGGTCGGTGCGTAGGCAAGGCCGAATTGTTCCGCTAAACCGATGAGAATCGCGCCCAGACCGGCGCCGACGATGCTACCCATGCCGCCGACTATGACCACGACCAACGATGCCAGTAAGTAACGCGTATCCTCCCCCGGCGAGATAGATAACGCCGTACCGCCGACCACACCCGCCAAGCCGGCGAGGCCGGCGCCGATGGCGAAAGTGATGGCGAATACCAGTTGCACATTTACGCCGGACGCCGCGAGCATCCCGCGGTCATCGACCCCCGCGCGTATCATCATGCCGACCCGGGTCTGGTTTAAAAACCACCACAGAATAATGCCGATCGCGATGGATGCGAATAACACGACCAGCCTATAGGTCGGATAAGCTTTTACCAAGGGCAATCGCGCCACGCCGTAGATTGCTTCGGGTGGATCGAATTGGTAAATTTGTGCGCCCCATTGCCACAGCATAAGATCCGCTAAAACGATGGAAATACCTATCGTGACCATGGTCTGGCGTAGATCCTGGCCCTGCATGAAACGAAACACCCCCAATTGCAACACCAGGCCCAGCAGCGCCGCGACCACAAAGCCTGCGACCACTGCTAGTATCCAGGAGCCGCTGGCGTCGCCGACTTCCCAGCCGACATAGGCCCCGAGTAAATATAGGGAACCGTGGGCAAGGTTGACGTTACGCATCAGCCCGAACACCAAGGTGAAACCGCTGGCAACGAGAAAATACAGCGACGCTAAGGTGAGGCCATTGAGCAGCGTGGAAAAAAATAGCTTGGTGTTGTCGGTCAGCGCCCAAACAACGAACACCAATACCGGTGCGGCGATCACGGCTATCCAAAACCACTTCCAGAAACGCAACACGCTGAGTTCCTTTTTTATTCTATGGGGTCACGACGTCAGTTTCATTCTAAACGGAGCAGTTGCCGCATGCTTCGCCGCGTAAGCTGATTCTTCACGGAGTTTATCCTTGAGCACAGCGAAGGGTTCAGAATGACACACGTATTAAGCAGCGGACAAGCCCAAGCGTTGACGCGATGAGCGAATCTCCGGCTCTCTAAAGAACTCACCGTCCTTCATCACGGCAAGGATGCGGGACTTATCGTTGAGGATAGCGATATTTGCCACCGGGTCGCCGTCCACCAGCAACATGTCAGCAAGATAACCTTCCTTGATTTCGCCCAATTCATTGCCCTGCATCATGATCTGGCCACCGTATTTGGTCGCGGCGATGATCGCTTCCATCGGCGTGAAGCCGAGGTATTTGACGAAATACTGCAGGTCCATCGCGTTGGCGCCATGCGGCGCCCAAGCAAAGCCATAATCGCCGCCGGGAAGTACCCGTATACCGCGCTTGTGCATGGCTTTCAACGTGTTGCACGCCGCTTCCATTTCTTCTTCGTAGCCCATGGCCACCGCTTGAGCGCGGCTGATGCCGATCGCGTCGCCTTCGGTCAGCAATCGCACAATAATCGAAATACCCGGCGCAACGAAGTGTTTGTCTTTGTTGGCTTCAAGCATATCGAGCGATTCCGTGTCGCTAAAACTCGCGTGATAGATCACCTCTATTCCGTGACGCACGCACTGCTTTACCGACAGGCACGAACGCGCATGGGCCGCCAGCCGCTTGCCGCGTAGCTTGGTCTCACGCACAGCCATGGTAATTTCCTCTTCGCTCATCCAACTCGTGTGGGCGGTAGCGGGCGGCGTGAAGTTGTCGCCGGAGAGATTCAACTTGATGGAATCGACACCGAACTTCAGATAACTGCGCACGGTTTTGCGCATTTCTTCCGGGCCGCTCACCACCGTGCCGATGCCTAGCTCGGGATACGGCAGATGGGGCGGTGCTTCGTCGCCGAGCGAACCGGCGACGGTAATTTCTTGGCTCGCGGCGAGATAGCGCGGGCCCGGAATTTGTCCCGAATTGATCGCATTGCGCAGAACCACATCGAGCCGCGGCTTTGCCGTCGCCGCACCTACGCACGAGGTCCAACCGTGATCGATATAAGTTTTGGCAACACTCGCACACCATAGCGTGTGCTCTTCCACCGGCAGTTGGGTAATACCTTCCAAGGTCGGCGAATTGTTCCAACTGAAGTGGGTATGCGCCTCGCACATGCCGGGCATCAGGGTCGCACCGGCGCCGTCGATTACCGTGACGCCGTTTACCGGCAAGGTCCGCGCGCTGCGTCCAATTTTGGAAATGCGATTGCCTTGCACCAGCACCTCGCCGGTAAAAGGTTGCGCGCCGCTGCCGTCGATGATCCTTACGTTGGTGAAGAGAACATTGGCCATGATGTTACCTCCTATCGGTTCGATCGCTATTTCATGCGTTGATTAAGAAACTGTCGCAACAGTTCGCTGCATTCTTCCGGTTTTTCCACGGGCGTCCAGTGACCGCAGCCGCGAAGTACTTCAACCCGTGCGCCGGAAATCTTCGTTGCCATCTGACGCACCGATTGTGGCGGTGCAACGACGTCTTCGTCGCCGGTGATGAGCAAGGTTGGGCAATCTATCTTGGTCGTGTCGGCCGGCTGCGCAGCGGCGAGCGCGTCGCACGTGCGTGCGTAACTCTCTGGGTCCTGTCGCATCAGCGATTCGCGAACATAAGCAACTGCAGTGAGACGGCGCTGTTTAGTTTCCGATGACGTGGTCGCTTGCTGCACAGCATCGGCGATCGCCTGCATGCCGGGTACGCCTTCGTCACGGGCCTTCTGCCCGCGTGCACGAATGTTGTCGCGCGCCGTATCGGGTGGCGCTAGCAGCGGACCGAATAAACATAAACTGCGCACGGCGCTCGGCTCGCTGGCGGCCAAATGTAGAGCGACTATGGTGCCGAGCGAGTGACCAACGACGTGCGCCCTACTGACACCGGCTAAATCCATTACGCGCCGTGCGCAGTCGACGAATCGCTGGATCGACAACTCGCCCTCGGCACGGGATGAGCGCGCGGAACCGGGCAGATCGAAGCGAATCACCTTTTCACGTGTGAGCGAGCCCATTTGAGGTGTCCAAGTGTTGGACGATCCACCTAAACCGTGCAGCATCAGTATCGCGTCGCCCTCACCATCAGTTTCAATGGCGACGCGTTCGAGAAATCGAGTAGTCATAGGATGTTTTACTTACCCAAGCGATCAATCGAAACGACGTCGATCGCCACCATCAACGTGTATCCATCAGGCCTCATTTGAGTCTCGCGTTTCCTCCAATTGTTTTGCTGAAATCGGGCTGCCGTAGTTTGCCCAACATCACTTTCTTTTGCGACTCCAGACGGATCACGATTAGGTCGCCGGCATCGACTTTTGCTAAATGAGACACGAATCTCATTTTGAGATACGATACCATAAATTTCCCTGATTTCCTCAAGAATATTCACCGGGATTCATTGATGCAGCGCACCACGACTAGCCCCAGCAAACCTCAACCAGATGCCCCACGTAAGCGGCGCGAGCGTACCCGAGACGCGTTAGTGGCCGAAGCCATACGCATGACGCGTCATGGCCGCTTCGGCTCTATAGCAGAAGTGGCGCACGCCGCAGGCGTTTCGCGCGCTACCGCTTATCGCTACTTTCCCAACCAGGCGCGCTTGATCAATGCGATCGTCGACGAAAGCCTCGGACCGGTACGCAGCTTCGATTCTGACGAGCGCGACGGTTCCGATCGCATACGCACCTTGTTCGAGCATACGTTTCCGTTATTCAAAGAATTCGAGCCGCAATTGCGTGCCGCTTTGCAGCTCTCGCTTGAGCATTGGGCACTAGAGCGCGCCGGCACGCTAAGGGAAGAACCGTTTCGCCGCGGGCGCCGGGTGAAAATTCTGCAACGCGCCGCCTCGCCCTTGAAACGGCAACTCAGTGCTCGAACCTATGAAACCTTGTTGCGTGCCCTATCGTTGGTCTACGGCATTGAGCCGTATGTAGTGCTGAAGGACATGTGGGATGCGACCGATAGAGAAGTCTCTTCGGTTACTCGCTGGGTTATGGAGGCAATACTCAAGGCTGCACTTGCTGAGGAAGCTCGCTGACAACCTAGGGAAGCTCTGATTTATTTCGAGTTCTAAGCGAGACAAGGCGCGAACAAAAAATATCGACGCCGCATATGGATGATATGTAAGGCGATATTTTTTGTTTGCAACGAAGTATCGCGACGAAATCGGAATTAATCGGAGCTTCCCTACATTTGCGACTGCAAATAGTTTTCTAATCCAACCTTTTCTATGAGCCCGAGTTGGGTTTCCAGCCAATCGATATGCTCTTCTTCGCCTTCGAGTATATGCTCGAACAATTCACGCGTGACGTAATCGCCGCATTTTTCGCAATGCGCGATCGCTTCTTTGAGGACGGGGTGACCTAGGTGCTCGAGCTTAAGATCGCACTTCAACATCTCTAGTGGATTCTCGCCGATGAGGATCTTGTTCAACTCTTGCAGGTTAGGCAGACCCTCGAGAAAAAGAATACGTTCGATGAGCTTATCGGCATGCTTCATCTCATCGATGGATTCTTTGTATTCGTATTCGTTAAGCTTGTGAAATCCCCAATTTTTGAACATACGGGCGTGCAAAAAATATTGATTCACTGCCGTGAGCTCGTTGGTGAGAACTTTATTGAGGTGCTGAATGACTTTCTTATCGCCCTGCATAAGTACTCCAAAGAATGGAATGCAGAGCGAATTATAACTGCGATCGCAGCGCTACCACAGAAATTTAGGCTGTTTCAGGAGGGAAATAGAGGATTAGTAAAATGCTATGCTGCTTGCAATTGACCGTCGAGCTCGGATAGAGTCTCAGTCAATATGCACTTTGCCATCTGGCCGCATTTACCGCACTGAGTCGCGACACCTAGTTCCCGCTGAATGTCCCGAAGGCGGCAAGCTCCAGCATAAACAGCTTCTCGAATTTCATGATCGGTAACTTGATTACAGATGCATACGTACATTGCAACTAATCTCCGGATAGAACGTTAACTTCATGTCGAACAACTTTGCCTAATGCATATGATAATGATTCTCACTATAATGTCAAGAGGGATTTTAATGTTTGTCGCCGGGTAAATCCCCGTATTGATTTAACGTTAATTATTAAAAGTAAATTCTATTATTAATAATATCAAATGACTATAAATTACTTTAAAAGTATTTTATTTGTTTTGGCACTAGTTGTCCCTACAACTGTATCCAGTCAGGACAGCGTAGATTCGCGTTATATCGGTGTTTGGAAGGGGAACTGGCTGGAAGGAATGAGCAGCGGCAAAGGCTCGTTGGCCATTGGGCAGAACGGTGGACAGTTATCCTTTACCGCTTTATCTTGGTTCGGCGATGAACCGGTCCCCCTTAAAGGTATTACGGGTTCGGAAAAGTCATTGGGATTTCAAACGATAGGCGCGGACGGCCGCGTGATGCGCTTTGATCTCAAACCCTCTAATGATTACAAAAAACTGAAGGGGAAAGCGCATTACGATGGGTTGCATATGGAGCTTGAGCTCACGCGCGAGCCCTGACAGCATCGCCAGGGCTAAATTCCGAGTAAAACTAGGGCGCGGGCGGCGGCTTTAAGCTGACGATATAGCGAGCCAAGCCCATGAGCTGCTCGTCTTTTAGAGTGCCGCCGAATCCCGGCATGGGTGTTTTGCCCTTGACGATGCGTTCAATAACCCGCGCAAAGTCCAGGCTGGTCCCGGCCAGCATGGGACCGTCCCCTCGTTGCATGCCCAGGCCCATGTGGCAGGAGGAGCAACGAGTGGAGAATAGCGTTTTCACGTCGATGCCGAACTCTTCCTTCACCGCATCAAAAGCTTCGTCGGGAGTTAGGCTTTGCGGCGCAGGCGGATCTTTGGCAAAGCTTGACATGGCAATGCCGATACCACTCGTCAGCAGCGTTACGGCTAGCAGGGTTTGAATCCGCTTGATGACCATAGACTTCATCCTTGTAACTTTCACATAAAAAAGGCGAGAGATTGCTCCCTCGCCCGATTAACGCGTTACTTAGCGTATAGGATTACGGCAATGCGAAAACAATCAAGTTTCCACCTTCCGACGGCATGCTGGCGAAGGGCTCGCCAAACAGCGGCGCGTAGTTGCCGGAAACATGGCTACCCCAACCGGTAACGACGGCGACGTATTGCTTGCCGTTAACCGCATAGGAGATCACGCCACCGTGATGGCCGAGGCCATTGTTGTGGCTCCACAGTTTCGCACCGGTGTTAGCATCGAGGGCATCGAACATGCCATCGGCGCCCGGAACAAACACTAGGTTACCAGCGGTCGACAGCAAGCTGGCGAGCGGCGGATACTTGTAGTGAACTTCCCACTTCGCAACGCCCGTGATGGGGTCACGACCGGACACATGGCCAAAGGCCTTTTGTCCTTCGGGATGAGTGGCCGTCCAACTTGCGGCAAAGTAGGTCTGGCCGGAGAAATCTGCCGGACGGTCTGCTTTAACCACTTCGATGTCGTAGCACCACTCTTGACCAACTTTATAGAACAAGCCGGTTTTCGGGCTGTAGGAGCCTGCGTTCCAGCTTATAGCGCCGTCGATTGCCGGGCAAACGTTCTTATGTTTGCCGAGCGGTAGTTCGCGACGGCCTTCCAACTGTACCGGTCTTCGTCACACCTTTGACGAAGTTATAGGTCTTGCCTAAGAACCAAGCGTTTTCTACTTTGCTTAAGTCAGTGCGGTCATACACGAACACGATACCGCCTTTGTTCGGATGCACAACCAGCTTCTTGCCGCCTTTGTCGATCATCATGAACTCGCCGACTGCGCTGTCGAAGTCCCATGCATCGTGGGGCATTTCTTGGAAATAAGACTTGAGCTTGCCGGAATCGGCATCCAACGCGATGACGGAGGAACTGTAGAGGTTTTCACCGGGGCGAGCACCTTCGGTCTTCCAGTTTTCGCCGGCCCAGTCGTAATCCGGAGCCGGATTAGCAGTACCCCAGAACACGGTGTTGGTTTCAGCGTCGTAGTTACCTGTCATCCAACCGCCGCCGCCACCGATTTTCCAGGAGTCGTTACCCCAGGAAGCACGTGACTTCTCATCACCGCCGATGGTATCGAACTGCCATGCCATCTTGCCGGTTTTTGCGTCAACGCCGAAGATCGGACCGCAGCAACCGGACAATTCACCACCGTTGGACCCGATAACGACTTTGTCCTTTACGATGAGGGGTGCGCCGGTAAAGCCTTTGTTACCTTTCTCTACCGTCATCAGCATGGTGTCCCATGCTTGTTTGCCGGTATTCATATCTACCGCGATCAAACGACCGTCGATGGTGCCCATGTAAACATGGCCGTGGCCGATAGCCACGCCGCGGTTGTAGGGATTGTAGAACGTGCCCATGCCGCGCTCTTCGTCGATTTTCGGGACGAATTTCCACTTAGTGGCGCCGGTTGCGGCGTCCAAAGCGTAGATTTGGCCCATCGAAGAGGTGTAATACAACACGCCGTCCGCAACGACCGGGAACGACTGGATACCGCGTTTTCCGGCGCCTGGAGAATGCATCCATTGCACGCGCAGATCTTGCACGTTACCGGTGTTGATTTGGGTTAAACCGCTGTGATGCCAGCCACGAAAATCTTGGTGGTACATCAGCCAGTTATTTGGGTCTTTGTGGGCATTGAGTAAACGATCCCACGTAACATCTGCCGCACTCGCTTGACCGAGCATAGCAGCAAGCGCAGCGCCGGCCGTGAGCCCAAGCGCAAGTTTGCTTAACTTCTTCATATCTGCCTCCAGTATGTTTATAGATTTACTACCTTGAACGATTACTTCGAACTGCGTGGAGTACTAACCTACTACAATTTGTTATTTGGCTTTCGCCTTTGCGACGTGACCAAAACTACGACTAACCATATAGGATTTGGTTCATTGCATGCGTACTATATTCCCTCCTCGCTGGCGTTTCAAGAGGGAAATCATAGTGCGCCGCGACAAAATTCGAGCCAAGCTTAGTATGAGAACGGGTAGAGACGCCAATAGGTCTTGATCTTGCGCCAGCGAGAGGCCATGCCATCGGGCTCGAATACCAGAAACAACACGATAATCAGACCGAACACCCCCATTTTGATGGATGCGAACAACCCCACTAAGTCCGGATAAATTCCACTCAACGCCGTGGTAGTCAGGCGCAATATCTCCGGCAGCCCGGTAATAAAGATAGCGCCGAGAATAGAGCCTAGGATACTGCCCAAACCACCGATAATGATCATTGCCAAATAGTCGATCGCAACGGTGATGGGGAAATTCTCCGGACTGATGATGCGGGCCTGGTAGGCCATCAAGGAACCGGCGACACCTACGTAAAACGAACTCACGCCGAAGGCTAGTAACTTGTATTTGAAAATATTGACACCCATCACCTCAGCAGATATGTCCTGATCGCGGATAGCGACGAACGCCTTCCCCACTTTAGTACGAAACAAATTGGTGGCGAATAGTGCAAAGGCGATGACTAACACGTAAATTAAGTAAAACAAGGATCTATCGTGATCGAAAGCGAATCCGAATAACTCGGCGTTGGGAATACTCAGGCCGTTTACACCACCGGTGGCGCTCTCCCAATGAACGATGACGAACTCGATAATGAAATGCGCCGCCAAAGTGGCCATGGCGAGATAGAGTCCCTTGAGCCGCAACGACGGGATGCCGAATATCATACCGACGGCGGCGGTGATCAAGCCCGACAAAGGAATGATGACAAACAGCGGTAACCCCGCATGGTTGGCAAACCAGCCGGTGCTATAAGCGCCCACGGCAAGGAAGGCCGCGTTGCCCATGGAAATCTGACCGGTGTAGCCGGTTAAGATATTTAGCCCAATGGCGCCGATGATGGCGATGCCGATACGATTAGCCACGTCGAGCCAATAGGTGGTCGACACGATCGGGAACAGCATCAACAACACTAAAAAAATAATTAGGCAAGAGCGGGCGAACGTGGTGTTGAACACCGCCATGTCGCTTGCGTAGTTGGTGCGAAAGTCACCGCATTTAATCATAGGAAAATAGTTTAATCTTTATTAGGCATCATGCCTGGGAGCCACGTCCAGCTTGCCTCTTGCGGCATGCCTTGCCAGGAGCCGCACCAGTGCTTGGCTCGTGGCAGAGGTCCTAATAAACGTGGACGGTGGATCAAAGCGCGTAGCGCTGGATCCACCAAACCGCTAGCAAAGGACGGCGGACGTTGATCACCATGGTGGATCCGCTTCGCTTGATCCACCCTACCCATTCGTTGCAGGCTAAGTCCGGGTTCCTTATCTTTTATGGCGCTACACACGATCGATATGCACCTTCCCAAACAAGCCATAGGGTTTGATCATCAGAATCAACACCAGCACGACAAACGGCGCGACCTCTTTCACGCCGCCGCCGAAAATGGGATCGAGATAACCACCGGCGAGATTTTCCAGCACGCCGACCAATAGCCCGCCGACGATGGCGCCGATGATGCTATCCAGACCGCCCAAAATCACCACCGGAATGACCTTCAGGCCGATCGACGCCAGCGCCGCATCCACCCCGCCGCGCACGCCGCCGAGCAAGATTCCGCCGATAGCCGAAACCACCGCGGCGATCGCCCACGCGAGGGCGAACATGCGCCGTACGGAAATGCCCATCGATTGCGCCACTTGCTGCGAAAATGCCGTGGCGCGCATGGCGATACCTTCCCGCGAATACTTGAAGAACAAGGTAAACAGCAGAAGCAATAACGCCACGCAGACCACGCTGTAAATATAACCTTGCGACACGGGCAACGGACCTATCTGTACCGGCGTCGATGGGAAAATTTCCGGGAAGGGGCGCGTGTCCGTTCCCCAAATCCCCTGTACGACGGCCTTCAATACACTCGACAAACCCAGCGTCACCATGATCACAGAAATCACCGGCTCGCCTATCATCGGCCGTAGGATCAGCCGCTCGATCAACATGCCCAGCGCAATGGAAAAAAGCAAGGTGATGATCACCGCGACCCAAAACGGCATGTTGTATTGCCCCACCACCGCCAAGCTGATATACGCGCCCAGCAGCAAAAATTCGCCTTGGGCAAAATTCACCACGCTGGTCGATTTGAAAATAATGACAAACCCAAGCGCGACAAGCGCATAGACGCTGCCGACCACGAGACCGTTGATCACCAATTGCAGGAAAAAATTCACGTCCATACGCTAAGCCAAATTCCGCAACAGCAAAGTGGTTTGAAAGCGCGCGGTCTTGCCGTCTTGAAACTTAATGGTGGTATCGATCGGCACTTGAGTGCGATCGCTGTAGAGCGCGTCGATGACATCTTTGTAGCGATCTTCGACGAAGCCGCGCCGCACCTTGCGCGTGCGCGTCAGTTCCTCGTCATCGGCATCGAGTTCTTTATAAAGCAACACGAAGCGTTTCAATTTCGCTGCTTGTGGTAGCGTTTCGTTGACCTTCTCGACCTCGCTTTGCATTAGACCATATACCGGCTCCCTCGCCGCCAAGTCGGTGTAAGTCGTATAGGAAATTTTTTGACTTTCCGCCCATTTACCGACGATGCTCATGTCGATGCAAATCATCGCCGTCAACTGCGGCCGGTCGTTACCGATCACCACCGCCTCTTTGATATAAGGCGAAAACTTGAGCCGGTTTTCGATGTATTGCGGCGAAAATTGCGTGCCGTCCGCCAATCGCATTACATCTTTGATGCGATCGATCACCACCAGATGACCGTCCTCCGTGAGATAACCCGCATCGCCGGAATGCAGCCAACCGTCGCGTATGGTTTGTTTGGTCGCGTCATCGTTTTTGTAATAACCCGGCGTGATGGAGGCGCTGCGCGACAAAATTTCGCCATCCGGCGAAATCTTCACCTCCGTGCCGGGTATGGGTTTGCCGACGGTGTGAAATTGCACGTCGCCATTGGGATGGATGCAGGAAATGCCGCTGATTTCCGTTTGGCCGTAGAGTTGTTTCAGCGGCACGCCGAGCGCATGAAAAAATCGAAACACGTCGGGCCCCAGCGCCGCGCCGCCGGTGGAGCAAGTGCGCAAATTCGACAGCCCCAATCGGTCTTTCAGCGGCCGGAACAACGCCCAATAGGACAATTTGTGCAGCATCGACAAACCTAACGGCACCGCTTTCTTTTGAAATTTAAGATCGGCGATCTTATAACCGATCGGCATCGCCCATTCGTACATAGCGCGCTTAAAGCGTGTGGTGTCCATGATCTTGACTTGCACCGTGGACGTCATGTTTTCCCAGACGCGCGGCGGCGCGAACATGGAGTGCGGGCCGATCTCGCGGATGTCCTCCATCACGGTATTTGGGTCTTCCGGGAAATTGATGGTGAATCCGACCAATAGACTAATCGTCACGGACACCATTTGCTCGCCGATCCAGGCCAGCGGCAAAAATGAAACGAACTCGTCGCTCGGCAGCTTAGGATCGACAGCATTTACACTTCTCGCCATTACGATCAAATTATCGAACGTCAGCACCGCGCCCTTGGGAAAACCCGTCGTCCCTGACGTGTAGGAAATAATCGCCGGATCGCTGCCTTTTCCGGCGGCGATAATTTTCTCCCAGCGGCTCGGTTCCATTTGATGCAGCGCCCTGCCCTTTTCTTCCACCGCCGCGAAACTCATGAGGGATGGATGATCGTACTTGCGCATGCCGCGCGGCTCGGTGAAGATCACGTTTTTGAGCTTGGGCAGCTTGTCTATCATGTCGAGGATCTTGTCGACCTGTTCCTGATCTTCCGCGACGACAAATGTCGCGTCGCAGTGGTCGATCACAAACGCCACTTCATTTAGATTTGAATCCTGATAAATGCCGACGCTTGCGCCCCCCGCGGCTTGGGCGGCGAGTTCCGCGCACACCCACTCGGGCCGGTTGTTGCCGATGATGGCAACTTTATCGCCGCGCGCAAAACCGAGGCTCACCAAGCCGAGCGAAAAATCGCGTACCTTATCGTGATACTGCTGCCAGCTCAGCGCTTGCCAGATGCCGAATTCTTTCTCACGCAGCGCCGGCTTCGCGCCGAATTCACGCGCGTTACGCGCCAGCAATTTAGGGAAGGTATCGAGGCTATCGCTCATTCTTCTTGCCCGAGATACGCTTTTTGCACATGGCTATCGCTCTGGACTTGTTCCGGCGTACCGTCAGCAATTTTTTGGCCGAAGTTCAACACCACCACGCGATTGGAAATATCCATCACCACGCCCATGTCGTGTTCGATCATGACGATGGTGGTGCCGCGATCTTCGTTGATATCGAGCACAAAGCGCGCCATGTCTTCTTTCTCTTCCGCGTTCATGCCGGCCATGGGTTCGTCCAGCAACAGGATTTTTGGTTCCAGTGCCAATGCCCGCGCCAGCTCCACGCGCTTTTGCAAACCATAGGCCAACGTTCCGACGGTCTTTTTTCGTATGTGTTCTATTTCCAGGAAATCGATGATGTCTTCCACGTACTCGCGATGAACGACTTCTTCTTTTTGCCCGCTGCCATAGTAAATTCCGCCGGCCAGCAAGCCGGTTTTCTGATGGGTGTGACGGCCGATCAACAAATTATCGAGCACCGTCATGCCTTTGAACAGCGCGATGTTCTGAAACGTTCGCGCCAAGCCCAAGCCGGTGCGCGCGTAGGGCGACAGCGCGGTGATATCCTGCCCATTGAGCACAATGCGGCCTTCCTGAGGACGATATACGCCGCTGATACAGTTGAGCATGCTGGTCTTGCCGGCGCCGTTCGGGCCGATGATGGCGTGTATGGAACTCTGCTCGACGTTAAAGCCCACGCCCTTGATGGCCGTCACACCGCCAAAGCGCAGGGTGATGTCTTTGACTTCCAGTTGCGTCATGCCTACTTCCACACCCGGCGGTCGTCGATTTTTTTTGCGCCTTGAGCGACGGTACTCGCGGCGACAATCTCCACCTCACCGCGCACCTTGACTTGATCCTTCAAGGCATCGGCCAAACGTTCCGCCAAGCCTTCGTTCGACGCGCCGTCTGCAAGTTCGACGATATAACGCAACTGATCCTGATGTTGCTCGCGAGTCACCACCGCTTGATAGCGCAAGATTTCCGGAAACGCTTTCATCACGCCGTCGATCTGCGTGCCGCGGATGAACATACCTTTTACTTTTACCGCGTCGCCGACGCGCCCGAGTAAGCCAGTCAGCTTCGGCGCGGTGCGACCGCAGGGACACGTAGCCGCTTCTTTCCAACTGCTGATGTCACCCGCAGCGAAGCGTATGAGCGGATAGGCCTGATCGAATAGGGTCGCGACGATTTCACCCGGTTGGCCTGGTTCCGCCGGTTGGCCCGTTTCGATATCGAGCAACTCCACTATGCATTCGGGATGTAGATGCAAGCCGTCTTTTTCCGCACACTCGTAAGCGATGAGGCCAAGGTCCGCCGTGCCATAACCCTGCAACACCCGAACGCCGAAGTCGGTTTCCAGTTCGGCTCGCAAGCTCGGCGGCAGCATCTCACCGGTGACGAATGCGACTTCAATTTTTAGCGGCGTGTTGAGTTCGCGCGCCTTGGTCAGCAAAGTATGAAGAAAACTAGGCGTGCCGGTGTAACCCGTTACGCCTAGATCCGCGGCCATGCGCACCTGTAATTCGGTTTGCCCGACACCGGCTGGGACAACGACGCAACCCAAGTGCCGCAGGGCGCTGTCGAACATGAATCCCGCCGGCGTCATGTGATAGGAAAAGGTGTTTTGCACCAAGTCGCCGGCGCGAAAACCCGCGGCAGCGAGGGCCGGTGCGAAACGCCAAAAATCGGGCGTATCGCCTTGCGGATCGTAAATGTTTCCCGGCGACATGAACACCCGCGCAAGTTTTTCGACCGCGATCGCATTCAAGCCGCCAAACGGAAGATTCTCAGCCTGAACAGCCGCGAGACCGTCTTTGCGTAGGATGGGTAGCCGCATCAAATCATTCGGGCTGCGTATGTCCATCGGTTTAACGCCGGCGGAATCGAGTTGTGCGCGCGTACGCGGCGCGTGAGCGTAGGCGAGGCGCACTGTTTCCGCTAAACGTCCGCTCAGGAAACCTGCGCGAGTTTCAGCGTTTTGGGTTTCCATCTTGAGGTCGTAAATGCGCGAGGTTCGCAGGGATTTTGTCATGGGTTATTGCAGGGCCGTTCGGATCGTGAAGTCAGATTAACCCAATGGTAACCAGCAAACGCCAAATGGATTCCCGCCTTCGCGGGAATGACACAAACATAGGTAGCAACTAAGATAACCACCGCTTGCGCCGCTTATAAAACTTTAGATTTTTATAGGTCTTCTTTTCACCTTCGGCGCCCGCGCCGAGATAAAACCGTTTCACATCCTCGTTGTTCCTCAACTTATCCGCATCGCCGTCGAGTACGATGCGGCCGTTCTCCATGATGTAGCCGTAATCGGCGATCGATAGTGCAAGATTGGCGTTTTGCTCAACCAGTAATATTGTCGTTTTCTCTTCGCGATTGATCTTCTTGATAATGGCGAATATCTCTTTCACCAACAGCGGCGCGAGCCCTAGCGACGGTTCGTCGAGCAAGATCAACTTTGGCCGCGACATCAATGCCCGGCTGATGGCGAGCATTTGCTGTTCGCCGCCGGACAAATAACCGGCGAGCTGGTTACGCCGCTCTTTCAAGCGTGGAAAATAATCGAATACGAGGTCGTGATCGCGTTTGAGTCCGGCACGGTCAGAGCGGATGTAACCACCCATTTGTATGTTTTCGTCGACGCTTAAGTCTTCGAACACGCGCCGGCCTTCCATCACCTGAAATACGCCGCGGCGGACAATTTGCTCCGCTTCTAATTTCTCCAGCCGTTCGCCGAGGAACTGGATATCACCGTCGGTGACCTCGCCCTCCTCCGACTTGAGCAAACCGGAGATCGCTTTCAAAGTAGTGCTTTTCCCGGCGCCATTCGAACCGAGCAAGGCGACGATCTTGCCTTCATCGACAGCGAGCGACATCCCTTTCAATACCAGGATGGCCTTGTCGTAAATGACTTCTATATTGTTGACTCGTAACATCGCCCGCGCCAGCCGCAGAAAAAAAGAAACTCCCTTCCGGATTGCCGTAAGGGAGTTTTCATAGTGCTACTTTACATGCCAAGCCAGTCTTTTTTGCGCGGCAGTTCGTATTCCTTTACTTTGATCAGTTTGCCGTTTTGAACCATGTAAATCGGCGTACGGGTACTCGGCCGGTGATCGGCGGCGGTGTAGGTCAAATTCGGCGCCAGCCCTCCGACGCTAAAATCGCTCATGGTTTCCATGGCTTTCTTAATGCCTTCACCATTCAGGCTGCCTGCCTTATCTGCGCGCTTTAGCGCTTCAACCCACACCAGAGCAGTTGCCCACCCGCGCACATAGATGGCATCCAGAGACGATCTAGCGGTCTTGCCCTTGTTGAAATCGAGGATAGCCTTCATGCCCGGCACGTCGGTCCCGTAGGGAACATGGGGCATCACGCCGGTCACGCCTTCCGCGGTTGCCCGGGCTACTTCCGGCAATTTTTCACTGAAGCCATAGGGATTGGAACCGAATTTGATCTTCAAGCCCAATTTCTGCGCATCTTTTAATATGATCGATGCGCCAGTCGTCGTCACATTGATATACGCATAGTCGGTTTTGTTTTTCTGCATGTTGAGCAATTGGCTGGTGGCATCTTGGAAATTGCCGGGCACCACTTCCTCGCCGGCGACCTCGATGCCGAGTTCCGGCGCATAAGCCTTGCCGGCGGTGAGCGGCGAACGGCCGTAGGGATTGTCGCCGAAAATAAACGACACGCGCGGTTTGCGGCTTGTGTCCTTCCAATCCTCCTTTACCCACGTAAGCCAGGCGCGCAATTGATCGGAATAGCTAGGCGCAATGAAGAAGTTATACGGTGTCTTGGCCGGATCCGTGAGGTGGGCGGAGAACGACGCGGAGAAATAAGGAATCTTGTCGCTGTTGACGAAATTCTTCAGCGCTTCGGTGTCTCCCGTGCCCCAGCCGCTGATCATGATTACTTTTTCGTCGCTCACCAAGCGCTTATACGCGGCGACGGCCTCGGGAATTTTGTAACCATAATCGACATCGATCAGCTTAATCTTCTTGCCGTTGATACCGCCCTTGCTGTTGGTCAGTTCGACATAGTCGCGGACCCCCTGAGCGAAAGGCTTGCCGACATCCGAAGTGATGCCCGTCAGGTCGAAAATGCCGCCGACTTTAATTTCTTGAGCTTGAGCGAAACCGATGCCGCCAACGGCGATCAATCCGACCAAGAAGGACCTGACGCGTGACGATGAGATCATGACTCTCTCCTTATAAATTATATTTTTAACAACGACTGGGCATACTACCAAGCCACCTGGGGTAAGTCAAAACGTGGAACCTGCGTGCTACACTCCGCTGAACGCAGCACTCGCCGCAACGAACGACAATCTCAACGGATTTTTTTTGGACTGAACTTGCAACCCTCCCGCTCTGAATTTCTCGACATCAACGGTTTGCGCTATCACCTGCGTTCATGGGGTGAGCCCGATCATCCCACACTAGTGTTACTGCATGGCTGGATGGACATCGCCGCCTCGTTTCAGTTTTTGGTGGACGAGCTCAAGCGGGACTGGCATGTGGTGGCTCCGGATTTTCGTGGCTTCGGCCTATCGGCTTGGGGTAACGGTGCGTATTATTTTCCTGATTACTTCGCCGACCTGGATCGCATTCTCGATCACGTCCGCGCCGATGGACCGGTCAATCTTGTGGGCCACAGCATGGGCGGCAACATCGCCGGCCTCTACGCGGGTATCCGCCCCGAGCGCATCGCCAAGCTCGCGCTGCTGGAAGGTTTCGGCTTAAAGCCGGTTGAACCCAGCCACGCACCGGCACGTTTCAAAAAGTGGCTGGATCAACTGCGTGAACCGCCGAGCTTCAAAACGTACGCTAACGTGGAAGAATTCGCGCAGCGGCTACAGCAGAATAATTCGCGCCTGACTTTCGAGCGCGCGCTATTCATCGCGCAACATTCGAGCAGAGAAACGGCGCCCGGCAAAGTCGAGCTGCTCAGCGACCCGCGCCATAAATTGACCAACCCGGTGCTGTATCGGCTGGAAGAAGCCAAAGCGTGCTGGAGGCAAGTTGCCTGCCCCACCCTGTGGATCACCGGCGCCCACTCCGAATTCATGCGCGCGCAAGTGTCGAGCCCTGAAGATTACGCCGCCCGCAAAGCTTGCTTCACTCATCTCCGCGAAGAAGTCATTCCCGATTGCGGTCACATGATGCATCACGATCAACCGCATGCGCTTGCGGCATTGCTGGAAGACTTCTTTAAGCCCTAAATCAAACAGGAGCATCGCCAGAAGCCAAGTGGGATGCGGCTCTCAGGGCAGGCATTGCCACGAGGCAAGCTGGATATGCCTTCTGGCTCGATGAAATATAGGTTCGCATTCATCGCACTAGGTGATGATAGCGGCATTGTCGGTTGACGTATCCAGCCGGGCACGTGAGAATGCAGGCAAGAATAATTCGCAGAGGAGCAGCGTTTGGCGATCCAGATTCGTCACCCTAGAGATTTTTTCTCCGGACTCATTTTCATCGGCGTCGGCATCATCGCCCTCATCATCGGCCGCGAATATTCCCTCGGCACCGCCACGCGCATGGGGCCGGGTTATTTTCCCGCTCTGTTAGGCGGCTTGCTGACATTGCTCGGGGCGATCATCGCGGCGCGTTCATTGTTGCTCACCGGCGCCCGCGTTGACACGATTCACTGGCGTCCATTGATTTTAATTTTGGCTTCGATGCTCATCTTCGCTGCGCTGCTCGAGCCGGCCGGTTTGGTGATTGCTACGGTCGCGCTGGTTGTGGTCGGCTGTCTCGCGAGTCCCGAATCGCGGTTGCGGGATATGTTAAGCCTCATTGTATTTCTACTGGTCGTCGCCCTAGGGCTTTTTGTCTACAGCCTAGGCCTGCCCATCAAAGTCTGGCCGTGGTCCTAACGATGCTGATCAAGAACTGATATGGATCTAATCGCCAATCTAAACCTAGGTTTCGCGGTTGCATTCACGACCTCTAATCTTCTGTATTGCCTGCTCGGCGTTACCCTCGGCACGTTAATCGGCGTGTTGCCGGGCATCGGGCCTGTCGCGACCATCGCCATGTTGCTGCCGATCACTTTTAATCTGCCCCCGGAATCGGCGTTGATCATGCTAGCCGGTATTTACTACGGCGCGCAGTACGGCGGCTCGACATCGGCGATTTTGGTAAACATGCCCGGTGAAGCGTCGTCGGTTGTCACCGCCATGGAAGGCTACCAAATGGCGCGTCAAGGCCGCGCCGGTGCGGCGTTGTCGGTCGCCGCCATCGGCTCGTTCTTCGCCGGGTGTGTCGGCACGTTGCTGATCGCCGCCTTCGCACCGCCGCTCGCCGCCCTCGCCTTCAAGTTCGGCCCGCCGGAACGCTTTTCGCTCTATGTGTTGGGTTTGGTCGCAGCCGTCGTGCTGGCCCACGGTTCGCTAGTAAAAGCGCTGGCGATGATCTGTCTCGGCCTGTTGCTCGGCATCATCGGCACCGACGTTACATCCGGCACACAACGTTATACCTTCGGCATTCCCAATCTTTCCGATGGCATCGGCTTTGCCATCGTCGCCATGGGCATGTTCGGCATCGCGGAAATCATTCGTAGTTTAGAAAATGTCGCGAAGCGCGAAGTCTTCACCTCGAGCCTCAAAGGTCTGTGGCCTACACGCGAGGACTTACGCAACTCTTGGAAAGCGATCCTGCGCGGCACCGGCCTCGGTTCAGTTTTGGGAATACTGCCCGGCGGCACCGCGATCCTCGGCTCATTCGCATCGTACATGGTCGAAAAGCGCTTAGCCGGCCCAGCGTCGAACTTCGGCAAGGGCGCCATCCAAGGCGTCGCAGGGCCGGAGGCGGCGAACAACGCAGCCGCGCAAACTTCGTTCATCCCGATGCTGACCTTGGGCATTCCCTCCAATCCGGTCATGGCGTTGATGGTCGGCGCCATGATCATCCAAGGCATCCAGCCCGGCCCGCAAGTGATGACGCAGCGCCCGGAATTATTTTGGGGCATGATCGCCAGCATGTGGGTCGGCAATATCTTGCTGGTGTTGCTGAATCTGCCGCTGATCGGCATTTGGGTGCGGCTGTTGAAAGTTCCGTATCGTTTGCTCTACCCCGCGATCCTGTTGTTCTGCTGCGTCGGCGTGTATAGCCTGAACAACAGCGTAATGGATGTGGTGCTCGCCGCTATGTTCGGCCTGATCGGCTACATCTTGATCAAACTCGATTGCGAGCCCGCGCCGCTACTGCTGGCATTCGTTCTCGGGCCGATGATGGAAGAAGAATTGCGCCGCTCCGTCAACACCGCGCGCGGCGATTGGATGGTGTTTTTCAATCGGCCGTTGAGCCTGTCGTTGCTGATCGTGGCGGGAATCTTGCTACTGATGATCGTCGCGCCAAACATTCGGAAGAAACGCGAAGAGGCGTTTCAGGAGTGACAAAGTAAATTTAGATGACGTCGATCGCTACGCTTTTGCTCCGCAGTCGCGTTCAGCGCCTCATTGTCGACATCGACTTACGAGGATTCAGGCCCTCACATCGCCCACGAACTTAATTTGCGTTACATGAGACGGTGCGAATTGTTGTGTAATACAGTAGGATCTCGATATATAGGAAGCTTGACGAGATAACTGATCCAATTTTTCCACTTTTTGTGCGATTCTTTTAATTGCGAAGGATCGTTTACCGATTCGTGCACGTCAAACACACCGGTCTTGCAAGCATCTGAAATTCCGCGATCGCGGATTTTATGAATTCGGTCAAGTATTTTTACCGCTCGATCATTCAAAGCAAACTCATTCGCCACCTCGAGGACATTAAAGAGCAGAAGGATATTTGGAAGCACTTTGAATATCGACTCGTATTCATCGCAGAGTTCGTCAGCCAGCTTCTTTGCGGTTCTAGTTGACTTGCGTTCCAAGCGCAGCGCTTTGAATTTGAAATTCGCAGAAAAAAGCCGTAGTCTGGCTTTATCCGAATCGGAGAAGGCGAGTTTTCCTCCTTCCTTAATTAGCTCATTGGCCTCGGGTGGGACAACAGACAATGGCGCGAATATTAATAACGTAGCAAGGATCACGTCAAGACGCTTATGGTCGTTCTTCGGCAACATCTCTAATACCGTCAACGCGGCTTTTTGGGCTATTTGATCTTCGTGGTGTTTCAATAGCGTTAACAGCGCCAGCGAAAGGGCATCTTTAGCCCATAAAGGACTTATGTGACTAACAACCCAGATCATCCGCTCCATTTGCGCTAACAGCTTACGATGACCGCTTTTAATTGTTCTTTTGCCATTCACCCAGCGGTTGACCGTATTACGCGAAACGCCAACTTCCTTGGCGATAGAAATTTCTGTAGCGTACCCGTTGGCAACCCATTCTTTGATCCTGTTTACTAATTCAAATTGTTCTTGATCTTCAGGCTGAGTCATGGGCGACTAATGAAATTGCTCTTGTCACCTAAGGTAGCATCTCCCCAAAAAGCATGCAATGCTGCCTAGACTCCCGTTGTCTTTATTCTTTTGATTTAATCGGGAGGGGTAACCCACGTATCTCCGCGTCTTGTCGCCGGGCTGTAATGAGATCTTGGTGGCTGCGGACCTGGCCCAGACCTGAAACAGATAACGCGCCCGCGTAGAGTTCGTCTCCGCATTTACGTTCCCAACCCTCAACATCCTAAAAAGGAGAAAGCCATGAAGTTCGAAATACAAAATTTGCCCAACCGTTTGCTGACAATGGTGGGCCTATTGCTGCTTTCGGCCACGTCCGCCTGTGCGCAAAATGAATCAAAACCAGATGGCGCGAAAAGCGCGCAGGACACAATCGTAACGCCGCTCATGAGTAAGGAATTCGCAAATATCGCCGGGAAAGAAGGTTTGATGATCACCGTCGAGTATGCCCCTGGGGCGTCGAGTCCTAAACATCGCCACGATGCCCACACGTTTGTTTACGTGCTTGAGGGCTCCATTGTGATGCAGGCCGAGGGCGGACAACCCGTTACCTTAGGGCCGGGTGGAACATTCTATGAAACCCCTCGAGATATTCATGCCGTTTCCAAGAACGCAAGCGCGACCAAACCCGCTAAGTTTCTGGTGTTCCTGGTAAAGGATAAGGGTGTTCCTCCCGTCTTGCCGGCGCAGTGAGCGTTTGTGGCTTTCCGGGCGGATCATTGGGGCCGTCTGGCGCCATTTCAGCGAGCAAAGTTTTTTACGCTAGCTGGGTACAGAAGCAACAGCCTACGAGAAGTCTTGTCCGTTAGTAGTGACACGGCGGCTGCGGCAGAACCGGCCAAGTGCTGCCTGACACAACGCACAATCGCGGGTCAGGTAGCCGCGGGTTGCGGACGTTGAAATTGGGCTACCAAGTTGGCACGCGATTTGTGACGCTTACATTCAAGTAAGCAAACTAAGCTTCTCTAAAGCCGACCACGAACCGTGGCGCCACGGAACATTGCCGCCGTTCGCGGCGAGGTCCCGATGTCCGGCTCGGGCTGCTGCATGCCGACGTAGGAATCGACGCCAGAATGCGCTCGTCACGCGATATGCACCAAATTGGGTCCAACGTCCTTGATCCATGGTATGCCAGACATTCTCATCGCGAGTTCAAGCTCCTCGCGCAAGATATCGAGCACAGCCTCAACTCCGGGTTGTCCGAACGCGCCCAGGCCCCATAGATAGGGACGTCCCACGCAGACCGCTCGCGCACCCAAGGCCAATGCCTTTAGGATGTCGGACCCGCGCCTGAAGCCGCTGTCCACAATCACGGGAAAGCGCCCGTCTACCGCAGCGATCACCTCTGGCAGACAAGCCATTGTGGCCCGTCCGCCGCCATCCGACCGACCTCCATGATTCGATACGATGATTCCGTCCACGCCTAGCTCGACGCAGCGGAGCGCGTCTTCGCGCGTGACGATGCCCTTAAGCATCACTTTCATGCGACTGTTGTCTTTGATCCGACGCACGCTGTCCCACGTAAGCTGAGGCGCCATGAACGTCTTCAGGCCAGCAAAGTTGAGACCGTCGAACATCGGCTTGTGCCGGATGTAGTCTTCCAGGCCCTCACCGTGACAGGTCTGACAATCTCGCGAATCCGTGTACCTCGCGCGCCTTTTCACGTCTCGCACAACGCGACCAGCCGGGGAGTCCACGGTGACGACCACAACCGCGCAGCCGGCTGCCTCCGCGCGCTTGAGCAATCGCTCCGTATTGGCCCACAGGGGCGTCGCATACAGTTGGTACCAGACCCGGCCACCACTTGCTTCTGTAACGTCTTCGATGGAACTGGTGGACACCGTGGACAATATTTGCAGATGATCGCGTGATCGGGCCGCCTTTGCGGCCGCAATGGCCCCGTCCGGATGAAACGCCTTTTCGCTGCCCGTTGGCGCGAGGATAATCGGCGTCTTCCAGATTCTTCCGAAGAGTTCGATGCTGGTGTCGACCTTGGTCACATCGACCAGCCGCCGGGCGCGCAAGCCGATGCGGGAAAAGGCGTCGCGATTGAGCTTAACGATCGCGCCCGCGTCAGCCCCCCATGCCATGTAGTCGAAATGGGCTGGCGGAATGGTATGGCGTGCGGCAACCTCGAAATCGAATACATCGATAGCGTCCTCGGGGTTCTTGATGATCCGCCCGGCTCCAGGTAGATCGTAGGGCCGACTCGGATCGGTGCCAAGCGCCGCCAATGGGAAAGCCGTGATCAGCGGCGGGATCACCAGTTGCTTCATAAAGTCTCTTCGTGACGTGAGTCCTTTTGCATCGATTCTCATGGGTCCCCTCCTGGTGGGTGCGCAGCGACACGTTTGAGTTATCGGGTAACAGCGCCTCTGTCGCCGCTACACGGTTCACGTTCCGACATTCCTACCCCGCATGTTCTTCTTCATATCAATCTAGACGAATGCGCGTTTGCTTAATCACCTTGGCCCAATGAGCTTGCTCGGATCTAATGTATTGCGCGAATTCCTCCGCAGTCCCAGCCTTCACAACGCTGCCGACACTTTCGATAAACGCTACAAACTCTTTCGAATGGAGAGCGGCATTCAGCTCCTTGTTTAGCCGCGCGATTATCTCTTTCGGCGTTCCGGCTGGCGCGAGATACCCATACCATCCACTGATCACAAACCCTGGCAGACCAACTTCGGCAGAAGTAGGTACGTCGGGAAATGCCGGCTTCCTGGGTTCTCCAACGACCGCGATTGCGCGCACCTTCCCCGCCGTAATAAACGGGCCTGCCAACGAGGGATATTCAACGGTCACCTGTATCTGGCCCCCAATCAGATCGGTCATGATCTGTGGCTGTAGCTTGTAGGGGACATGCACCATCTCAACATTCGTCAACTGCTGGAACAACTCCATCGCCAGATGGTTTGGAGAACCCACCGACGGTGAACCGTATGCCACCTTCCCTGGGTGGGCCTTGGCATATGCGATCAGATCCTTAACGCTTCGGATCGGCAGGGACGAATTCACGAGGAGCATCGGTTGCCCCCACGCTGCTAGTGTTATGGGCTCGAAATCCTTAATCGGATCATAGGGCATCCTCTGAAAGAGACTCTGATTGACACTCAAGTGGCTGCTCCCCGCGACCAGCAGCGTGTACCCATCCGCCTTAGACCTCGCCACCGACTCCGCAGCGATGAAACCATGGGCTCCTGGTTTGTTATCGACAATAACTGGCTGCCCCAGCGATCGACTCAGTTTTTCGACAATCTTTCGCACTCCGATATCGAGAACACCGCCCGCGGCGCCGGGGACTACTATTCGAATCGGTCGGCTTGGATAGGCCCAGCCATCGACCGCGCCCAAGCTCAACGCCACAACGCTAAGCGCCACCGCGGCGACATGCAAAGACCTCTTCATTCGGACCAGCGCAGCGCGAACGAAAGCGCTTGCGCTTGTGTGATTGCCATCTTGTAGCGTGGTCATTCGCCCTCCAGGAGCATGCCTTAATGGTCTTGCTAGGCTAACGCCTTTGAATCGACGCAACAAGCGGCTAAAATGAGTCACGTTGTTTCATAAGTGCAACAAATGAATCACCTTGGTACCGCGCTCGTGTTTGCGAAAGTTGTCGAACAGAGAAGTTTCACTCAAGCCGCTCGATCACTCGGCCTGACAAAGGCGATGGTGAGCAGATCGGTGCAGGAACTGGAGCAACATCTTGGCGTACGTCTGCTGCAGCGATCCACGCGCCAGCTCGCGCTCACTGAAGTCGGCGCTACTTATTACGAGTACTGTGCACGTATCGTCACGGAGCTTGACGCCGCCGAGTCTGCCGTGGGCAAGCTACGCAGCGTGCCCAGAGGCAAGCTGCGACTCCTCGCCCCACATAGCCTAGGCGCGCTGTCGCTTGGCAACCTGCTCGCGCAGTTTATGACACGTTATCCTGAAGTTACTGTGACGTTGGTGCTCAGCAACGAACACCCAGATTTGATTCGCGACGAAATAGACCTCGCTATCTGCATAGGGCCGTTCGCACAACTGTCGTTTCCCAGCCGCCTACTCGGAGTGGCAACGCCCAAGCTCTATGCAGCGCCGGGTTATCTAGAGCGAGCGGGGGTACCGAAAAGCCTTGAGGAGTTGCGCAATCATCAGACGCTATCCCTGGCACGGTGGGAAAGAAACGGGCGCTATGTCTGGGAACTAGTGGCTCGCGGGCGTCGCCAGTTGGTACCGATCACCCCTACTCTCGTGACCAACAGCGTGCCCACATTGGCGGAGGCCGCACTGGCCGGGCAGGGCATCGCGCTGATCGGCAGCGGCTCATTTAACGACGCACTGGCGAAGAAGGGGCTGGGCAGTTCGGTCCTGACCGAGGCTTTCTCGCGCCACTGTCTGCTACCGGTGTTGCCTGAGTGGAGCGCGGCCCCCGTTGAGCTACGCGCCTTCTATGCCAGTCGGCGTGACATATCGCCTAAGGTGCGGGCATTCTTGGATTTTTTGCTGGAACGAGTCTCGGTGGCGTGATTCTTGAACCATGTCGCGGTTGGTATACCGCGCTCCGGTTCACTGCTCGGCACTTGTCATTTGCCAGGGCGGACTTTCTTGTTGTGCGAACGTACACTTTCGAAAACGCGAGCCGAGTTCGTTGCGCGCAGGCGATGACGGCAAACAGCGATAACAACTTGACGCACCGCACAACGCAATTCACGCTAACGGTCGTTTTTCCGATCCAGCATTTGATCGGCAATCTGATTTTGAATCTTGAGCCGACGTGAAATCGCTAGGCCAACCCCTACTGCAAATCTCGTGCGACGCGAAATCCCACGGCATAGTTGACGTAGTTAGCAGACAGTGGATTACGATAAGCGGCACGCGTCCAAGTTGGGCTATCGAGCCAGGCGCCGCCGCGCCCGACGCGCTGTTCGCAATCGTTCGATTTCGCCGGCGAGCCGTCTCGGGGCGCTTCTTTGTACGAGCCGTAGCAATCCTCGACCCACTCTCTTACATTGCCAAGCATGTCGTACAAGCCAAACGGATTTGGTTTAAATTTCCCGGCCGGCGCGGTCTTTGGAAAGCCATCGTCGCAAGGATGGGCGAGCCAGTTAAACCCCCGATTCTCCTGCTTGCTGGACTGATCGTGGGTGTTGGCGAACAGGCAGGCATCGGGCACGCCTAAGCCCTCGTCTATGGTGCCCCAAAACCAAGCCGTGGTCGTGCCGCCGCGGGCCGCATACTCCCATTCCGATTCCGAAAGCAAGCGATAGGTTTTTTCGGTTTTTTTCGACAACCACGCCACATAAGTTTTCGCTGCGGCCCAGTCGACGTTGATGACGGGCCGATCGGCGCGTCCCAGCGCATCGTCGCCGACCTGCTTGCACTCTCCGTCGGCGGTGCAGGCATCCCATTGATCGAACGTGACCTCAAATTTTCCGACGGCGAATGGCTTGGCAATTTTCACGACGTGCTCAGGTTTTTCGTCTGGATGGCCGCTTTCTTTAGTGTTCGAGCCCATGGTGAATTCGCCCGCGGGCACGACGATCAATACGGGGCACCCATCGCAATCTTTGATTTGCTCGGCGGCGCGGGCAGCATTGGTGTAGAAAAGAACGGCGGCGAAGCTGATCGCCAGGCTGAATTTCATTGTCAAAAACTCCCTGCGGTTAGAAATGGTAGCGCAGATTGCACGAGCTAGCGTGCCGTGTCTGCGCAAAGCTGACTGCTTCCATGCACGGCGCAATATGCCGCATTGATCGAGCTTGAAAATAAGCGTGATTTTCTTGCGCGCGGAAATTGTACATTGCGGTTTCGCGTTTAGATCGCTGCGCGGCAGCATGATATCACCCTTTGTGTTACGTTCGGATTCAGGCGCGTATCATGGTGCGCGCGGGAGACTCACATGCACAATGAAGAACTTTGCTTTACACCGGCTACCGATTTGGTTCGCTACATTCGCGGCAAGGAACTCTCGCCGGTGGACCTTATGAAAGCCGTCGTCGAGCGTGGGCAAGCCCTCAACCCTCGGCTGAATGCCATTTGCACCGAGACCTTTGACGCCGCGCTGGCGCAGGCGCGCGAGTCCGAGGCGGCGGTCATGGGCGGCAAGCCGCTTGGTCCGCTGCATGGAATTCCCACGACCATCAAAGATCTCGCCTTCACCCGCGGCGTGCGCACCATGGGCGGATCCCTGGTGCATCGCGACCGGGTGCCTGAGATAGATCACTTACATGTGGAGCGATTGCGCGAGGCCGGCGCCATTTCCATCGGCAAAACGACAGTGTCGGAATTTGGCTGGTCCGGCGTGAGTAACTCCCCGGCGACGGGCATCACCCACAATCCGTGGATGCACGGCATGAACGCCGGCGCCTCCAGTGCGGGCGCCGCGGTGTGCGCTGCCGCGGGGATAGCGCCGATACACCAAGGCTCCGATGGGGCAGGTTCGGTGCGCATGCCCGCGGCATTCTGCGGCGTGTTCGGCATGAAGCCCTCGTTCGGTCGCGTTCCCTACTATCCCATGCCCAACAATGGATTGATCTCTCACGTCGGGCCCATCACGCGCACGGTGGCGGATGCGGCATTGATGTTGAGCGCCATGGCCGGACCTGATGACCGGGATCCATGGTGTCTGGAGGCACAGCCCGAGGAATATGTGGGGAAACTCGATGCCGGCATCCGCGGCCTAAGATTAGCCTATTCGCCAGACCTGGGGTTTCTACGAGTCGATGCGGTGGTGCGCGACACCGTCGCCAGCGCGGTCAAGGCATTCGAGGACTTAGGCTGCCATGTGGAGGAGGTCAATCCCGATTGGGGCAATACCATGGCCATGGAGCACTGTCTATTTGCCGGGGCCTTCGCCGGCCAGGTGGGTCATCTGCTGGACGAGTGGGCCGATCGCATGGATCCCGCCATGGTGGCCATGGCGCGTCATGGCATGCGCATCAGCGCCGCCGAGTACTGCCGCGCCCAGGGTGAGCGCCTGGCCTTTTACTATCGAGTGGAAAATTTCTTCCGTCGCTATGACCTGCTGCTGACACCGTCGCTCTCGGTGGTGGCCTTTCCCGCGACACGCCTCATTCCGGCGCACTGGGAACAACATCCCTGGGATTGGCTGCGCTGGGCCGGGTTTAGCTATCCCTTCAACCTCACCGGCCAGCCCGCCGCCACCTGTCCGTGTGGCTTCTCGCCCGAGGGATTGCCCATCGGGCTGCAGATCGTGGGGCGACGTTTCCAGGACCTCAAAGTGCTGCAGGCTAGTCGCGCCTTCGAGCAAGTCAAGCCGTGGGCGCAACAGCGGCCGCCGCTCGCTTGCTAGGCCGAGGTCAGGGCCCTATATGCCGGGCCGTGCCGTCAGCAGGCCTCGCTATCTGTGTGAAACTGTGAGGGAAGCGTTGCTGTTAGCGGTTCTCTATGAGTTTAACTAAACACGTGGCGCAAAGACAGCTTGCGTTGCTACTGCTTTTCGGCACGACATGGGGCAGGCTGGTACACCAGCACGAAACTTCAGGGTTTGACATGCCGCACACGAACGCTATGCCGCATTGCTCGCAACGCTCATTGAGCAGCACGCCTTGGTTAGTCTTCGGCAATGAATTGTCATGACGACGATACGCCGTGCGGCGCGCAAGGAGTTCACCATTGACGTGTTCGCGCTGCTGATCGGAAAATGTGATCCAGTCAGAAATTTCCTCGATCGTACGAAAGCAACCGACGCACATCTGCGTCGCCTCATCCAATGTGCAAACGTTGATGCAGGGCGAATCAGACTTGTTGCGTTGAATCATTATTACCGCAGCGCCCAGCCTCTGATCAATCGATGCAGCGCATCCAGACCATCAGTTAACGCCGCAGGGCCTGGTTGCAAAATGATGGGCGACTTAATTTCGTGCAGCTCGCCGTCGATAACCGCGGGAATCTGGTGCCAATCGGGTCGCGCCGCGACGCGCTCAGGCCGAAACTTCTTGCCGCACCACGAGCCGATCACCATATCCGGTGAACGCCTAATCACTTCGCCCGCGTCGGTCACCACGCGATCTTTGCCCAAGCTGCAAGCAGCGAGCTCGGGAAATATGTCGTCACCCCCCGCGATGCTCACAAGCTCGCTGACCCAACGTATGGCGCTGATTTGCGGCTCGTCCCATTCTTCAAAATAGACGCGAGGCCGGCGCGGCAATGCCCTAGCGGCGCGATAAATGTTGTCCCTGTGCTGCTCGAGTTGCCGGGCGTACGCTTCGGCTTTATCCCATATGCCAATTAACGCGCCCAAGCGGCGCACGTAGGCCAGAATGCCCTCGACCGAGCGGTGATTGCTGATCCAAACCTCGATGCCACGGCGAATCAGCGCCTGCGCAATGTCCGCCTGCATGTCGGAAAAGCCGATCGCTAAATCCGGCTTGAGCTTCATGATCTCTTCGATTTTGGCGCTGGTGAACGCAGAGATTTTAGGTTTTTCTTTGCGGGCACGGGCGGGCCGCACGGTAAAGCCAGAAATGCCGACGATGCGATCCTGTTCGCCGAGCGCGTACAGCACCTCGGTCGGCTCTTCCGTCAAACATACGATACGTTTGGGGTAAGCGCCCGTCACCCTTTTTCCGGTCGCGCTTGCGGTTTCCAGTAGGGATCGTCAACGCCAACGGCGCGGTTCAGAACGCGGGCTAAGACGAACAGCAGATCGGACAACCGGTTCAAATACTGTCGGGTAGATACGGAAGCTTCTTGCTCATTGGCGAGCTTGACCAATGCCCGTTCCGCGCGCCGGCACACCGTTCGCGCTACATGGGCTGCCGCAGCGGCTGGGCTGCCGCCCGGTAGAATAAATTCGCGCAGCGGTGGCAGCGGCGCGTTGAAGCGCTCCAACGCTGCATCTAACTCAATAACATATGCCTCGCCCACCTTCTTTGACCCGGGAACGCTTAGTTCGGCGCCAACATCAAACAGTTGGTGCTGCACGGTGCGCAACAATTCTCGCACGTCGTCTGGCAGTTGGAATGTGGCGATGACGCCGATGTGCGAGTTGAGTTCGTCGACGTCACCGAGCGCCGCGATGCGCAATGAATCCTTCGCCGCCCGTGAACCATCGCCGAGACCCGTCGTCCCATCATCGCCTGTTCGTGTCGCTATCCGAGAGAGTCTATTACCCATTCTTTCCTCCTCGCTGGAGCCTACGTTGTGGTTTACCTCGCACCGCCTTCTGGCCACGTATCATCCGCGGCATCGGCGAAGCGGCGAGCGGTACATCGCTTTGTTTCAGTCGCCGCAGTACGAAGCTGGATTTACTATGCCGAATGCCCGGTATGCGGTATAGGCGTTCCCGCAGCAGTCGTTCGTAGTCGCGCGTGTCGCGTACGGCGATGCGAATGTAATAGTCGTAGTCGCCGGAGACTAGGTAAGCTTCAAGCACCTCGGGAATCGACTCCAACGCTTCACCAAACGCGACCAAGGTTTCGTCGTTATGGTTTTCCAAGGTTACCTGAACGATAACCGTCTCGGTAAAGCCGATGGCGGCGGGATCGATGCGCACGGTATAACCTTGAATCACCCCATCGCTCTCCATCTTTTTAATGCGCGACCAGCACGGCGTCGAGGAGAGCCCGACCCGGCTGCTGATATCTTGCAAGCTGGCCCGCGCGTCCTCCCGTAGCACGGCCAAGATGGCCAGATCGAATTTATCGACTTCCATTCTGAAAAACGCAACTGTATTGGAAAATTATTCTAACATTACTCAAACTTCTTAGAAAACTTGGCGAAGTTTTCCGAATCGTTGCGGTAAGATTTTGGCGACTGAGCTATCGACCGTAGCTCAGTCGCCGCTAGAGCTTATATTTCGCCACAGCCCCTTCTTCCCATTCGATCCCGTTGCCCGGTCGATCGGGCACGACGATGTGACCGTCTTCCAATTTGAATGGTTCGGCGATAAGTGGATTACCCCAGTCCCGCCATTCAACCCAATCCGCCGATTCGCTAACGCGAAGCAGGTGGGCGGAAACTTCGGGATACAAATGGCTGGACAGCGGCAATCCGGCCGCGCCGGCGATAGCTGCGGCGCGCATCCAACCCGTGACGCCGCCTATGCGCATTAGGTCCGGCATATACAAATCCGCAGCACGCGCCATCACGGCCTTGTGGAATTCACGCGGCCCGTAAATGTTCTCGCCGATCTGGATCGGCGTATTAATCTCGCGTGTGATTTGCGCGCAACCTTCGAAGTCATCGTAAACAATCGGCTCCTCGAACCAATAAAGTCCCTGATCGTCAAGCGCGTGCATGCGTTGCAGCGCCTCGCCGAAAGTTAAACCTTGATTGAAATCGGACATCAGCAAAACATTGTCGCCGACGGCATCGCGAACGATTTTGATCGCCTGAATATCTTCTTTGACGGTCGGGCGCCCGAGGCGAATCTTGATCGCTTTGAAGTTTCCTTCCGCTACCAAATCCTTGGCTTCTTGTGCCACCTTGTCGAGCGGAATGAGCCATAGGCCATTGGTGTTGTAGGCGCGGATGCGTCCGGTGTTTCCGCCAAGCAACCGCGCCAGTGGCAGGTTTACCGCTTGAGCAAGCGCATCCCAGATCGCCATATCCAAGCCGGATAGCGCGATCAAGGTTGTCCCCTGGCGACCATTCAAATGCAAGGTCTTCATCGCTTCGCCAAAGACGTCGAGAGGCGCCAATGGTTTGCCTTTAAACATATCGGCAAACGCCTCGATAATGCTGGTGATCGAGGGAATCAAACTTTGTACGTATGGTTCCAAGTAACTGCGCCCGACCACGCCTTCTCGAGTACGCACGTCAATCAGCACGAAGGGCCAGTTCGGATAGCCGCCGACCTTGGAAACGATAGGTCGGCGCATCGGCACCGAGACGGCGCGGACACGAATACTTTCGAGGGTAAGACTGGCGGTAATGGCTGGCGCTGAATGGTCCATGACAAACTTCTCCGGATACGATGACCGATATTATATCCGGCAGTTCCTGCCTATCGAAACGGACTCTACAACATTTACGTACTATTCTTGGGGAGCAGGTTGCATTCGCGGTAAAACTCTCCCGTGCTGAGTACTCGGATAGTCTTCCACCCGTTGAGTTTTCTGAGGTCTTCATCACCACTCACGATGATGCTGGCTTTACCGTCCAGCGCAAGTTCCAAGAACATGTTGTCGTTAGGGTCGCGGCATTCCGTCACGATGCTGGTGACCGCAATATGCTCGGTCGCACAACTAACGAAGAGCAGAAAATCGAGACGCGATTCCTGCGATGGAAAATAGCGATCCAGCAAGGGCTTCTCAATCTTGTTGGCAAATTCTTGCCACGTATCTTCCGAAACGATGAGCTTGTAATGTTCCAAGGCGCACGAGAGCGCCTTGCGACTCACGGAATTTGGCAAAATCGCGGCGCTGATGAGTGAATTGGTATCAAAGACGATGCGCAGCTTACTGGGCATCGATCAGCCGCGTTACATCCTCTTCCGTCAAAGCAACACCTTGGTTGTGCGCATCAATGGGTGCCATGACACGATTGAACTCTGTGAGCACGTCTTTATCCGCGAGAGGTGAGATTTCACCAAGCGCTTTGATAAACGCACGCACTGCTCGCCTTGGGTCACCGTTGGGGGATACCAGTACCGCAGCCGTTCGGCCGCGGCGCGTGATCAAAACGGGTTCACGCTGAGAAGTGTCGAGCAGTTCGCCGAAACTATTCTGCGCCTGCAGGGATGTCATAGTGATCATTTGTTTACCTTAATAGCTGTTAACGCTATTACATACGTTACATTTGTTAGAGCCGCAAGTCAATCCAAAGGCTCTTCCAATGGCATGAGAGGCTGAAACGGGGTGGTGTTTCCAGCGGCATGTGAGGTTGAAATAAGGATTTTGGATCGATCATCTACGCATGGTGATCGATACGTATCCAAGCTCGACACAATCGAGCAAATTAGGGAGTTTCTGGACGGGACGGCAGAGGTCGCGTTTTCCAATCCGACCCACGCTTCCGCACTACGCGCTTTTGTGGCGACGATGTTACGACGATACCGATACTTTCGATTGAACAAAGGGGCACGCGGCGTGCTGTTTGCATACATGCAGCGCTTGACCGACTACTCACGGCAGCATCTGTCGCGGCTGGTTGCCCAATATCGAAATACCCAGCCACTCAAGCCGCGCCAGCGGCAGTCGATACTGCGGGCATAGCCCTACATTCTAAATCGACTCGCGCGGAATATTCGGTCGGTATAGATTCCCGAAGCCGAGTATCAATCGAAGCACGGGATTGGAATTTTTCGACCCACAGCCGCCATTGGCTGCAACCTGTCAATTTCCCCGTTAGCAGACGTTGGTAAGAGAAGATGATCAACCCCAAAGCAGCCACCGATCCGAAGCGTGTTGTACTTCGGATCGATGGCCGTTTGCTTTGATATGCTGCATTACCCCAACCGCGGCGAAGTATCCTGGAGGTTAGCGACCGGTTGCAAGGCTTGTGCTGTGGCGCCGAAGCTAGCATTGCCTAAGATTCCTTGCGCCGGCGTAAGCGAAACACTGCTCAAATTACCGTTCTTACCGTATTGGTAGGCAAGATCCCCACCCAGTGCAGCGGTGTCACTGTTCCCGATGTGGAAATCCAGCAAGGCGTTGGTCAATGCCCAGCTCGTGAGGGCCGGATTCGCCGTTCTTACCTGATCGAAACGATCGACTAATCCGGTAAAGTTGAAGGTTTCAACCTTATTGTTGCGGATGGGGTCGCCACCCGACGCATTAAAGTCGGCCATCGCTTCCGCGATCATTTGCAGGTTGATCACGCTCTTGTTGGTCGTTCCAAGATACCAGTCTTTCAAGGTAATCTGCTCGGTGGCGCCGACATCCAAAATCAAGTCGTTTAGGTTCTTCTTGAAATTGAGGTCGGTGTACTGGATGCCGCCGCCCAAGGAAATACTGTTGTCCGCATCCCGTGCTGGCATTGACGACATCTTGACCATCACCGCGGTTGAATCCGATCAGGTCCGCGCCGGTACCCGTTGAAATCGTATCGTTACCTTGGCCGCCGATAACGAGTTCGTTAGCGGCGTTGCCGGTGAGGGTGTCCGTACCGGCGCCACCGTTGTATAAGCCCTTGTCAGCGCTGTCGGTGAGGATGTCGTTACCATCGCCACCTTGCAGAATGTCGATGCCTGCCGCTCCCGTCAACGTGTTCACGCCACTATTGCCGGTGAGCAGATTATTGCCGCTGCTGCCGGTCGCGTTAGTTGCCCCGGTACCTAGCAAGGTGACATTCTCGACGTTGGCCGCACTCAACGTGTAAGTGACGCTGCTTTGCACCGTATCGACGCCCTCACTGGCCAGTTCGGTGACGGTGTCGGTCGTGCTGTCGACGATAAAGGTATCATTGCCGGCGCCGCCTTGCAGCACATCGGTGCCTGCGCCGCCGTTGAGGGTGTCGTTGCCGGCGCCCCCAGCAAGCGTATTATTACCGCTGCCGCCGGTAATGACGTTGTTCAGCGCATTTCCGGTGCCGTTGACGGCCGTGGTGGCCGTGATGGTCAAGTTCTCGATATTGGACCACATGGCGTTGCCACCGAGATTAAAGGCAATCGAGCTTTGAATCGTGTCCGTGCCCTCGTTAGCCAGTTCAGTGATGATGTCGGTCGCGGTATCGACGATATAGGTATCGTTACCGGTCCCGCCTTTGAGTGTGTCCGTTCCGGCTGCGCCATTGAGTGTGTCGTTGCCGGCGCCGCCATCGAGGATATTGTTGCCGCTGCCGCCGGTCAGCACATTATCCAAGCTATTGCCCGTACCGTTGATAGCGGTCGTGGCAGTAATGGTGAGATTTTCAACCTCGCCGGCAAGGGTATGGTTCACCGTCGTTTGCACCAGGTCGGCGCCTTCGCTTGCGTTCTCGGTAATGGCATCGGCAATGTTATCGACCACATACGTGTCGTTGCCCGCACCGCCACGAAGTTGATCGGCGCCCGTGCCGCCGTTCAGGGTGTTATTACCGGCGTTTCCGATTAATGTATTGGCCAGCGCGTTGCCGGTGGCATTGATATTGCCACTGCCGCTCAAGGTGACATGTTCGATATTGGCGAGGCTGGCTATGGTGAAGGTCACCGAGCTTTGGATGGTGTCCGTACCTTCGCTGGCGTTTTCTGTGATGACGTCGGTCGTGGTATCGACGATGAAAGTGTCGTTACCGAGGCCGCCCTTAAGCGTGTCTGTCCCGGCGCCACCGTTGAAGGTATCGTTGCCAGCGCCGCCGTCAAGAATATTGTTGCCACTACCGCCGGTTAGAACGTTATCCAGGGGATTGCCAGTGGCGTTGATCGCCGTGGTCGCGGTAAGGGTCAGGTTTTCGATATGGTTGTAAGCTGCGGTGGCCATCGTAAACGTAACCGAGCTTTGAATGGTATCGGTGCCTTCGTTAGCCAACTCGGTGATCGTGTCAGTTGCCGTATCGACGAGATAGATATCGTTGCCGACCCCGCCTTTCAGGGTATCGGTGCCCGCGCCACCGTTTAGGGTATCGTTACCGGCGCCACCATCGAAGATGTTGTTGCCGCTACCGCCGGTGAGCACGTTATCCAATGCATTGCCGGTGCCGTTGATGGCTGTGGTCGCGGTTAAGGTAAGGTTTTCGAGGTTGGCGCCGAGGGTGTAGGTCACGCCGCTTTGCACCGAGTCGGCGCCTTCATTAGCTACTTCCGTAACCGTATCCCCGGCGTTGTCGACGACGTAGGTGTCATCACCCGCGCCGCCAGTCATACTATCGGCACCGGTGCCGCCGCTTAGGACATTGTTTGCACTGTTTCCAATCAAGATATTGTTCTGCGTATTACCGGTGGCATTGATGGCAGTCGAACCAGTAATCGTTAGATTTTCAACGTTATTAGCAAGCGTATGGGTCAAGGCGCTTTGCACCGTGTCGATGCCGGAGTTTGCGTTCTCAACAACCGTATCGCTGGTACCAATCACATAAGTATCGTCTCCCGCGCCACCTCGGAGTTGGTTTGCTGCACTATTTCCCATCAGGACATTGTTTAGCTCATTGCCGGTTCCGTTGATTGCTGCCGTACCTGTGAGAGTCAGATTCTCAAGGTCTGATCCCAGAGTGTAGGTAACGGATGACTGTACCGTGTCGGTGCCTTCATCAATGTATTCATAGGTCTGATCGCCGACATGGTCGACGATATAGGTGTCGTTTCCACCTGCGCCAGACATTTGATCCGCGCCCGCGCCGCCGTCTAACACGTTAGCGCCACTATTTCCATTGATGACGTTGATCGCGCTATTGCCGGTCGCGTTTATGTTTGCGGTGCCGATGAGTGAGACATTTTCGATATTGTTTCCGGCGGCCAAGACGTAGCTGAACGCCGCGCTAACCGTATCGTCCCCTTCGCCGGCCAGTTCTACCATAACGTCCAAGTTGTCGACAATATAGGTGTCGTTACCCAGTCCGCCCGTCAGTTGATTAGATGCCGAATTCTCGTTACCGCTGATTGCGTTATCAAGTTCGTTGCCCACGCCATTAATGGACGCGCTGCCCTTGAGCGTCAGGTTTTCGATGTCTTGTCCCAATGTATACGAGATTGAGCTTTCTACGGTATCTCGCGAAAAAGGATCGGAATATATGTAGGAATCGTCGACAACGTCACCGATCTGATCGACAACATAGGTGTCACTTCCATAGCCACCGCGCATGATGTCAGCCCCGGAACCACCATCCAAATAATTGTCGCCCAGGTTGCCAGTCAGCACATTGTCCAGCGAATTGCCGGTACCACCGTAGCTCTCAATGCCTGTAACGCCGCGGATAACTAAATTTTCGAGATTATTGCCTAATGTGTAGGTCGGACCCGTCGTCTCAACCGTATCTAGTCCCTCACCAGCCACTTCCACGATCACGTCAATTACATCGACCACATACGTGTCATCCCCTTGACCACCGACTAGGGTATTCGCCGCAGTATTCTTTGAACCATCAAGAACGTTGTTTGCGGTGGTACCGGTGGCGGACGTAGCCGCCGTGCCCAAAAGAGTTAGGTTTTCAAAGACGTCGGTTAGGACAGTGCTTTCGTAGGTGGCAATGGTATCGATTCCTTCGCCGGCGTTTTCGATAGCAACATCGCCGGCGCCGAGGACGTACGTATCGTTTCCGAGTCCACCAGTTAAAATATTGGCCGCCGAATTTGAGGAACCATCAATAATGTTGTCGAGTGCGTTGCCGGTTCCGTTGCCAATTTGCGTACCAGTAAGCGTGAGGTTCTCGACATTGTCTCCCAGGGTATAGGCAATCGAACTGATTACAGTGTCGACGCCGCTATCCGTATAGTCAGTCTCAATTACAATATCACCGGCATTGTCCGCGTAATACGTGTCATTGCCGTTGCTGCCGGTCATTGTATCTGCACCGGCACGACCGTCTAATACGTTATTTCCAAGATTCCCGGTAATTCTATTGTCAAGCGAGTTGCCGGTCGCATAGGTCGGGTAGGCAACAACCGGGGCCCCATCACTAAACCAAGTGAAGCCAAGTAGATTCAGGTTTTCTAAGTTCGCCCCCAATTCGTAATCATAAATACTATATACGGTATCTTGACCCTCATTTCTTAGCTCGATGATCGTGTCTTCATTCATGCTACCGAGGTCTTCGTAGGTGCTCCCAGTACCTAGATTGCTACCGGTTAGGTAGTAGGAATCACTGCCCGTTCCGCCAACGAGAATATCGGCGCCATAACCCCCATAAAGTAGATCAATTCCAGCAAGTCCCGTAAGAGTATTAGCGTTGCCGTTGCCTCTTATACGATTGTCAAGACTATTTCCTGTCGCGTTTGTTGCGGTACTAAACAGCTCTAGGTCGAGGTTTTCTAGGTTTTGCCCTAGGGCCCAGTCAATTGAACTGATGACATTATCCGTGTACCCGACAGTACCGGTTCCCCAGTTAACACCTCCGGAGTCAATTTTGTCACCCGGATTGTCTACGTAGTAAGTCCCGCCGCCATCATTCGACCCAGCGATCATGGTATCGGCGCCTTCTTTGCCGTCAAAAGTGTCATTCGTATAATTGGCTCGTCCGGTAATCACATTGTCCAGGCTGTTACCTGTTGAAGTGATTTTGAAAAAATAGTTACCGGTGACTTTCAAATTTTCAATGTTTTCCGGTAACGTGTAGCTAAGGTCAGTTACGACCGTATCACTTCCTTCGCCTGCCTGTTCAACGATAATATCGCCATCTGCACCGCTTAATACGTACGTGTCATCGCCCGTGCCACCAATCAACGTGTCAACGCCAGATCGCCCATCGAGAATATTGTTTCCACTATTACCAAGGATCGTGTTATCACTACTGTTACCGGTTCCGGCGATACTCAAACCACCGGTAAGCGTAAGATGCTCGACATTGGTCGGTAGGGCGTAAGTAACGGAAGTCTGGATAGTATCGTTGCCCTGATTTGCGCTCTCAGTAACGGTCGAAAGAACGTCGCTAATTGTAAAAATATCGTCAGCAGACGACCCCAAGAGCGCTTGAACTGTCCCGCTCACTATACCCGCGTTGATTGCGGTAGAGTCCCACGCAATCCCTGAAGCAAATCTAATTTCTTCGATCCTACTCGCGGAAGAAATAAAGTAATCCTTAATCCAAAGTTGTGACTGCGACCCGTTGACGGTAAGAACAAGGTCGTTCGCGTGCTTACGTAGTACAACATTAGCAGGCAATACATCCGCTGAGACGTTTATAACATCGAAGCCGGAGGGATCAATGATTTGATCGGTGCCCGAGGCACTACTGAAGTAATAATCATCTCGCGCACCTAACCCTTGAAATAATTCATTTGCCGCAGAGTTCTTATGCATAGAAGTAACAATCGAATCATGGCTCCATATGGTGCCATCGGCGAATCGAATTTCCTCGATCGTATTTGCCCCAACACCGTTACCAAAGTAGTTTTCGATGGTTAATGAATCCTGTCCTGATTCAATGCTAAGGATCAAGTTATTTGCAACCCTACTCACTTGTACATCCGCGACCGCGATACCATTGGCAAACTGAATTACATCCAGCGAATTGGCGTCCCCGGCAACATCGATCACACGGTCCTTGCCAAATCCTGCGGAGAATACAAAAGTGTCGTTCCCGGTGCCGCCGTCCAATGTATCGTTGCCTACTCCGCCGTCAATCAAATCATCGCCGCTTAAAGCGTTAATATGATCGTCTCCGCCGGCGCCAAACAATCGGTCCGACGCAGCCGTTCCGCCCATGTAATTTGCAAAATCAGTTCCCTGATTGTCATTCCTTTCTAAGCCATTGAGATATGTTGCGAACTCGGGACTTTTACTGACGAAGTAACGTCGAAAGTCCTCGTAATCAAAAGCTGATTCAAGCGACATCCCGCGAACGCTTCGTGCGAACTGGGCGACCCATGACATACCGCTTTGCTGGTTGGTTGCGTATCGGTCATCCAGTTCAGCTACGATTGCGGAAAGATTGCCGGTAAATTGCTGCGTTGTTTGGTCCCACCCATACTCCACTTTATCGTATAGATCTTTCAAATGCGTTTGCATCATGAGTTGCGCGTAAACCAACTCGATAATCGATCGGTACGCAGAAGAAAGGTCACTGGCGGCCTGCGGATGAATATAGGTACCTGGGTTGTATTCATTCACCCAGGTCGCTCCCATGAAGCTCTCTACTACATTGGAGGCTCTCGCATCAATCATCGGTCCTCGTGCGATACTTGAAATACCGTCGCTATTAGTCCATTTGACAAGAATCTGTTCTACGAGCGAAAGTTGTAGAGCAGGATCGGTGGCTCCGACAAATGATTCGACTAACGTTCGCAGTTGCCCCGTCGTATCTGCCACTATTGCTTGAGGTAGGTCCTTTACTATTCCGTAGCCTTTGGCAAAAGGCAACGAGCTAACATCCGCCGGTAGTGGTACCTCTGTGATATCGAGTGTTGAACTCGAATTCACGTTGAACCAAACATCGGTGACGATGCCGGTACTGTTGTTCGTCCGCTCGAAAGAGCTTGTTTGGCGGTGGTCGTTATTATTTCCATCCACGCCAAGCCCAGGCGTTACATTTTGTACGCTAACGGACCTAATTCCTAAGCTGTCCAACGTTACAAGTTCGCCGGCATCGGTAAATGCGTCGCTATCCGCGTCGCGCCATACCCTTAGTGATCCCCACGCAGTATCTGAGGCACTAATCTTACCGTCGAGGTTTGAGTCGAGTTCTTGTAAAGCTTGAAACCCATCGGTTGCCCTTGACCCATTTGTCAAGACAGTTTGATCCCCAAATAACTCTAATCCGGAATTAATAAAGCCATCGGAATTTCGATCTAAAACCAACATTCCATCGTCGCTTCCAACCCAACCTGTAAGTTCGCGAAAACCATCACCGCGATGATCAAAGAAGGTTCCGCTGGTCATTGCCGTGGTTTCAACGCCGTCGCCATCCAGATCAAATACTAGGGGGGAAACTCGCTTCTTAGCACGTTCATATGCATCTTCATAGGGTGTCGGAGCCGGGTCCCACAAATCTTGTGGCTCCAATGTCGGATCCCATTGATCGTGGACGCGCGGATCAACCGTCGGATCCACGACTAATCTGCGATCACGCACACGTTCAGCGGTTTCACGTATCAGATCATCTGGTGACCAATTCTTCTCTTTTGCTTCAACGCCGAGTTTTCGACCATCCCTGTTGTTTATTAGATCCTTGCGTGTGTCAAACTGGTCCCAGGGGGCGCCGGTTAGATCATCGCGTGCCTTCGTGACTTTCTCTCGTTCGTCACCCAACTTTTTGGCGACACCTTCACCGTAGTCCCTAGCTATGATTGCACTTGAATAAGCATGGTAAAAAGCGTTTGCTTCAATGCCATCCGGATCAAACCCCTCAGAATCAGCAATTATTCGAAGTTCTTGCTTAAAGGTTTCAAATTGTATGTAGCTGAGAACTCCTCCAATTGCCAAACCAAAACCCAGTGCTTGACCAGCCATGAACTACTCCTTACTTGAATTAGTGAGAGACAGTGTTGTACGACCCGCAGGGTCATCTTGAATTTTAAACTTTGCAACTTCACGAGCGCTGCAATTGATGCCATATTCGTTTGATGTATTTAAAGCAACGTAATGCTGTGTATCGATGCGTAGAACTTTCACCCCTCCGTTGTGGTCCAGTAAAAGCACCGAATAATAATCACTCGACCCGATCCAAGGATACAGGACGCTATGCCATTCAATTTGTGCGCCAACCGAGGAACTGACTTCAAACTGCTGCCGACCGCTCGGAATAATACAAATTGTTACCCAATCAAATGGAAAAGTTTGCGTAGCCAAAACAGTGGTGTCTTTTGGATTCGAAATGATCAACTGTTTCAGCTTTTCTTCTGCTAACCACTGTCGTTTGACCAAGGTTAGTTGATGTCCAAAGATATTGTCCGGTGTAACGTCAAACGATGCCTCTTCACGTGGTAAGCAGTAAGATTCAAAACTTCCATACCCTCGGTGACCACCGGCTTTCGACGTTGACAATCGTACGACCTCGACCTTTTGATCGGGAAGCGCGAATATCACGGTCCAAAACCTTCGATCTCCAAACCAGGGATACCAATCGTCCCGTGAGACATTGATCCCCAGCTTCGTCTTGACGTCGGGCGGAGGAAGCACGCCTCGCGCGGCGTAGCAAACGTGGTGCCAGTTGAAGTCAGCAATTTGAGAAACCGGAAATTCTTTTCGATTTGCCTTCAGCATTTCAAATATACCGGATTCAACTAGGTCGCCGTGCTCTGATTGGCCTACGTAGTAAGGCAGAAAGGCATACAGAAAAAAAAGTCCGATTAACCCAAGGACGATCCCGGCCATTAGCGCTGTGACCCATTTCGCAGATTTAAATAGCATTTCGATTAAGCGGACAATAGCCATAGACTGGTGTGACCTTGCATAGACTTGTCAATCTAAGGAAAACGATTGCGCAAATGCGCTTAGGTCGCTCAAATGGTGCGGCATTTCAGCACCTCCTGTGGCCGTCCTAATTCACCCCCACATCACATTTAGAAGATTAGAGTAACAACTCGAACTTGAGAATAGCCATTCTTAGCTATTTTTACGAAAATACGGACCTACCTGAACTTTAGTTCTAGGGACTTAGTTACCGCTTCGGTACGATTATCGGCACCAACCTTTGCAAGAATATTTTTCACGTGATTATTTACCGTATGAATACTTCGATCAATTGCGGCCGCTATATCGCGATTATTCTTTCCTTGCGTCAAAAGTGCCAGAATCTGTTGCTCCCGCTCCGTCAACCGAAAGGAAAGGAAGCTATCAGCAGACTTTCTCGTTTGATTTGGGGGCGCGACTCGGCTAATTGCGTGATGCAGATGAGGAACCAACAGTGATAGAAGATGCCGGTGACGGTACTGAACTAAGTGTGGAATCTGAGAGAATGTAAAGTAGCTTGCACCGCGCCCCCGTACATCACGAATTCCATGGGCAGCGATGTTTCTCAGATCATGACGTTTTACTGCATTGAGCCAGCCTTCGGAGAACCTGTGGGTAGAAAGCCCAAAATCGAATACTTGAGGTTCCCGCGTTTGAAGCCAATTTGCCAGCACCGGGCCGGCAAGTACCGGCCTTATTCCTAGCTTTTGGAGATATTCCCTTGGATAGTTGATTCCAATAGCGTGATACGCAACGATTTGGTTTCCTTCAGCATGGCCTATCCCGCCTAACATCATTCCAAAAGGGAAGATTGGCTTCAGTCGATCTTTGACCAGAGAAATTAGGTCGTCTGTGGTTCGAACGACTGCTGATTGAGCCACAAACATCGCAAACTTATCCGGACAAATGCCTAAAGCATATTGCCGTTCAATAAATCGTTCAGGGGCATTCATCTTACCGCTCCCTTGCCGCTTCTAGGAAGATACCTTGGACTGGCGAGAGCAGATATTCCATGATCGTTCGCTGCCCTTGGTTGATTTCCGCCGCCACCTGCATGCCAGGGGCGAGATTAAAAGTCTTGCCGCTCGCTGTTAGGGCTTGCTGGCTTAGCGTCACAATCGCCTTGTAGCCACTTTGCATTGCTTGGCCTTTCGTATTGCCGGTGGCGTTATCTGTTGTTGCTTGGCTGTTACTGCCTTGGCCTTGCCCGTCCGTCGCATCGGCGCTCACATGGGTAATTTTGCCATCCACCATCCCATACTTCTGAAACGGATAGGCTGCCAGCTTCACCTTCACGCTTTGCCCTTCATGCACAAACCCAACATCGTCGTTATTGATCATCACTTCGGCTTGCAGTGGCTCGTCTCTCGGGACTAAGGTCAGCAGGATCGTTCCCGGACTCACCACACTGCCAATGGTGTGGGTGGCGACATCCTTGACGATCCCCGCTTGCGGCGCTTTCAGTTCCAGCAGCGTTTGCTTATGCCGCTGCTTAGCGAATTCTTGTTGCAGCTTATCGAGCCGCCCCTGCGCTTCCGCCCGTTCGTTGTGCAGTTGCTGTTTATAGTTCGAGGTAATCTGCGCCAGCCGCTTCTGCGATTGCGCAATCCCCGCTTTCAAGCTTTCCACGGCAAAGGCCTGGGTTTTGAGATCACCTTCCTTCTCAATGCGCTCCCGTTCCCGCTCCAAGGCCAGTAGTCTGCCCGCATAACCGTCCTTGTGCAGTTTCGCCCAAGCCGCTTCCTGTTCTTGATACGCCGGCAGCACATTGCGTATCTTCGTTTCCGTTTGCCGCGCACCCTGATAGTCTTCGGTCGCCTTGGCGAGTAGCGCTTGCTCTTGCGCTACGACATCGTCATAGGCCTGGCGGTGCGATTGATACTGTGACAACAGTTGTTGAAACTGAACTGGATCGTCAGTTTGCTTTTGAATAAGTGGCTTACCGGCAAGCTCGGCATCGATGCGTCTGATCTGCAACTGCCGTTGCTTGAGGTCGGCCTCCACAATCTTGGTATCGGATTCCTGTAGCTGCGCATCCATGCGCATCAGGATTTGCCCTTGGGCAACGGTATCGCCTTCCTTGACCAGAATCTCCTTCACGATCCCCGCATCGGCCGGCTGGACGATCTTCAGATAACTCTGCGGCACCAGTTTGCCTTGCGCCACGGCCACCACATCGACTTTGCCGAAGATCGCCCACAGCACAATCAACATGAACAAGATCAGCAAGGTATACAACATCACCCGCGGCAACGGTGAAGCCGGTCGTCCTTGTATGGCCAGAATGGACGGCGCGAAGTCTAAGGCTTGTTTACTAAGGCTCATATTGGCGGCGTTCATTGTTGCACTCCTTGGCCCGCTTCGCCTTGGTTGCTGACGATATCCAAATGCCGCTCATCTCCGTGAGCGGGATTGCCGATCTGCACGACGCCATCCAGCTTCAATCCCTTCGGAATCTGATGCGCGATGAACAACATCGTGACTTGGCCTTTTAAGGCATTGATGGTCTTGGCAAAGTGCTCGGCCGTGGTGGGATCGAGGTTGCTGGTCGCCTCATCGAACAGCAGTATCTTCGGTCGCCTGAGCAACGCTCGGGCAATGGCAATCCGCTGCTTCTGCCCACCGGAGAGTCCGACACCCCGTTCCCCGACTTCAGTCTGATAGCCTTTCGGCAACTGCTCGATGGTTTCGTGGATCTCCGCCCACTTACAGGCTTGGATCACTTCTTCAAAGCTGGCATGAGGATTAGCCAGAATCAGGTTATCGTACAAGGTGCCAGAGAACAGAATCGTTTCCTGCGGCACCACGCCGAAATGGCTTCTAAGTTCATTGGCCGACAAATACCGAATATCTCGTCCATCGATCAGGATTTGACCATCGGCCGGTTGATAGAAGCCTTGTAGGAGTTTGGCCAAGGTGCTTTTACCGGTACCGCTGGCGCCCATTAAGGCTAAGCACTTGCCCGGTTCCAACGTGAGATTAAAGTCCTTGTACAGAAACGGCAGGTTATCGGCATAACGAAACGCCAGACTCTTGATCTCGATCTTGCCGGCGCCGTTGCCTTCTCGTGCCGGGATTAAGGAATACGGTTCCGTTGGGGCATTCAGCACATCGCCCAAGCGCTTGACCGAGATACTGGCTTGCTGGAATTGTTGCCACAGGCCAACCAATCGGAGAAGCGGTTGGCTGAGTCTGCCGGCGAACATCTGAAACGCCACCAGCATGCCGATACTGAAGTCCGGGCGGTTCATGACCAAATAGGCGCCGACACACAGAATCGCTAAGGTCATGCCTTGCTCTAAGGTATTGGCAATGGTGTTGTAGGTATTGCCGAGTGCCTTGGTCTTAATCCCGCTTGCAGGTAATCGGCTATGTAGTGGCCGTACTTGCTATTGAGCTGGGGTTCCATCTGTAGCGACTTCACCGTTTCCATGCCGGCGACGTATTCGGTGAGGAAGGCTTGGTTTCTCGCGCCGAGTAGGAATTGCTGATTCAACCTCGCCCGGAACATCGGGGCGACGATGAAGCTTAGGATAACGATCACGGAAAGCAGCGCAAGGCTTAACAGCGTCAAGGGCACGCTGTAATAGAACATGATGCCCAAGAAGATCAGCAGGAACGGGAAATCCAGGATCAAGGTCACAGCGGCGCCGGTGATGAATTCGCGGATGTCTTCGATGGCGTGCATGCGGGCGACGACGACCCCGGTGGGGCGTTGTTCGAAGTAGCGGGTGGGGAGCTTAAACAGGTGGCTGAAGACTTGGGTGCCGAGGACGGCATCGACGCGGTTACCGGTGTGGATGACCAGATATTGGCGGACCCAGGTCATCACGGCCGTAAACAGCATGAACACGCCCAACGCAATGCCGATCACCGTTAGCGTGCTCATGGTGTGATGAACAATGACTTTGTCTATGATGGCCTGGGTGAATAGCGGGGTGGCTAGGGCCATGAGTTGAATGACCAGCGAAGCAAGAAGCACATCACGCCAGATGCTTTTGTGTTTCAGCAGCTCGGGGACGAACCAGCGGAAGCCGAAGGTGGGCTTTGCTTGGCTGGCCGTGATCGCGCCAATGGAACCATCGGCGTCATCGTCGGTGACGGCGCTCTTTTGCGCAGCGCCGGCGAGGATGACTTGGCCGGTAAACCGAGCTGCGAAATCGGCGACGGGTAACAAACTTGGGTTCGGTTGGCCCGGTTCGATCACCAATACGCGGTCCTGATCGGCGCGGAGGATCAGAACGACATTGAATGTCGGCGCCACGGCCAGCGGAATGGGCTGGCTCGCCTTGGATTGCATCGGACTCTGACTCCGCAAAAGTGGGTTCGATACGATCGGTGGGCTGATGAGGCGACGCGGATTCGGGCGCGGTGTTGTCGTCGCTCGATTGCGCTTGCATGAGGGCGATGCAGGGTAACGGCAATCCACCGAGCTCGCACAGGTCGACAGACTGAGTCTTGATCTTGAGCCCGAGTTGTTGCCCGGCGTTGAGCAGGCCGGCGACGTTGTAGGGCGGGGTGATTTGTTGCAGCAATAGCTTGGCATCGAACGGTATCTTGTGCAATTGACACAAGCTGCCTAACGCCCAAACAAAACCGCTCCGATCCACGGTGTGATCTAAATGCTTCAAAGCTGACCCCTAATCTCAATGAGTAAAGGTTTGGGGGCAGCAGCGCAATTCGTTTTTTTGTTATTGCTTAAACCAATTGCCCCTAACGCGAGGCGAATGGTAGCGAACGATGTCAAGGATAGATAGGGGCAATTGTGAACGAATGTTACAGCTTTCAAAAAACATTGTGACGATTCGTGTCTTGGGAAAATTTCTCAACATTAGGCGTGCACGTTTCGCGCGCAAATCAA